>NZ_JBYSVW010000008.1:22563-318025 GCF_058986625.1 Pseudomonas sp. GW821-FHT07G06 | reverse complement strand
CCCCCCCCCCCCCCCCCCCCCCCCCCCCCCCCCCCCCCCCCCCCCCCCCCCCCCCCCCCCCCCCCCCCCCCCCACCGGGACCGGGTGCGACAATGCGACCAAGGTTTGACCACCGGCGGGTGTTTACGGAACCGAGGCGCGGTATACTGCCGCGCCTTTTTAGCGTCGCGCCAGCATGCCCGGCGTGCCTTGAAAGGTGCTTGCAACCGACCGATGCACCCAAGCTGCAAGCACCTTATTGAATGTTCCCGTCTTTTAGAGGAGCGCGACTCATGACCGTGATCAAGCAAGACGACCTGATTCAGAGCGTTGCCGACGCCCTGCAGTTCATTTCCTACTACCACCCCGTGGATTTCATCCAGGCGATGCACGAAGCCTACCTGCGCGAAGAATCGCCAGCGGCCCGTGACTCGATGGCGCAGATCCTGATCAACTCGCGCATGTGCGCCACCGGCCACCGCCCGATCTGCCAGGACACCGGCATCGTCACCGTGTTTGTCCGTGTCGGCATGGACGTGCGCTGGGATGGCGCCACCATGGGCCTGGACGACATGATCAACGAAGGCGTGCGTCGCGCCTATAACCTGCCGGAAAACGTCCTGCGTGCTTCGATCCTCGCCGACCCGGCGGGCGCTCGCAAGAACACCAAGGACAACACGCCTGCCGTTATCCACTACTCCATCGTTCCGGGTAACACCGTGGAAGTGGACGTGGCGGCCAAGGGCGGCGGTTCCGAGAACAAGTCGAAGATGGCCATGCTCAACCCGTCCGACTCGATCGTCGACTGGGTGCTCAAGACCGTCCCGGAAATGGGCGCCGGCTGGTGCCCACCGGGCATGCTCGGCATCGGCATCGGCGGTACCGCCGAAAAAGCCGCCGTCATGGCCAAGGAAGTGTTGATGGAATCCATCGACATTCACGAGCTGAAAGCTCGCGGTCCGCAGAACCGCATCGAAGAAATGCGCCTGGAGCTGTTCGAGAAGGTCAACCAGCTGGGCATCGGCGCCCAGGGCCTCGGTGGCCTGACCACCGTGCTCGACGTGAAGATCATGGACTACCCGACCCACGCCGCCTCGCTGCCGGTGTGCATGATCCCGAACTGCGCCGCCACCCGTCACGCGCACTTCGTGCTCGACGGTTCCGGCCCGGCTTCGCTGGAAGCGCCACCGCTGGACGCCTACCCGGAAATCGTCTGGGAAGCCGGCCCGTCGGCCCGTCGCGTCAACCTCGACACCCTGACCCCGGAAGACGTGCAGAGCTGGAAGCCGGGCGAAACCGTCCTGCTCAATGGCAAGATGCTCACCGGTCGCGACGCCGCGCACAAGCGCATGGTCGAGATGCTGAACAAGGGTGAAACCCTGCCGGTGGACCTCAAGGGTCGCTTCATCTACTACGTCGGCCCGGTCGATCCGGTCGGTGACGAAGTGGTTGGCCCGGCAGGTCCTACCACCGCCACGCGGATGGACAAGTTCACCCGCCAGATCCTCGAGCAGACCGGCTTGCTGGGCATGATCGGCAAATCCGAGCGCGGCCCGACCGCGATCGAAGCGATCAAGGACAGCAAGGCCGTGTACCTGATGGCCGTCGGCGGCGCCGCTTACCTGGTCGCCCAGGCGATCAAGAAGTCCAAAGTGCTGGCGTTTGCCGAACTGGGCATGGAAGCGATCTACGAGTTCGAGGTCAAGGACATGCCGGTGACCGTAGCGGTCGACAGCAAGGGCGAGTCCGTGCACATCACAGGTCCTGCCATCTGGCAGAAAAAGATCAGTGAAAGCCTGGCGGTGGAAGTGCAGTAAGCATTAAACCGTGAGTAAAAAAGAGCCGCGCTGTTTGTATGACAGCGCGGCTTTTTTTCACATTCAACCCCTGCACTCAACGACGCTGGGGTAAACCAATCAAGGACCTGGCCAAGGCTGTTGACCCAAATCTACATACGGGCTGATAAGGGTAAGGGTGGCAGATTCACCCTCATCATAATCGATATGGATCCAGCCATTTTCCTCTGTGAGCCTCACTGCAGGCTCTCGCCCGGTAACCGTGACCAGTACTGGACTTCTACCTGCTACCTGCCCCGTGAACATGGACACTGCTCGTACACCGTATCTGTAATAACCTCCCATCTCCTGCGGCCCGAAGGTTTCAGATACCTTGATAGCGTTATGAGCCAGGCTCATCATCAGTGGCATTGACTTGAAGTTCAAATCATCCACGTTCAACTGCACGGCAAAACTCCCGTCCTTGATACTGTTGACGCAATCAAACTCCCAGCGCACGAAATTGGTTTCACCAATAAGTTGAGGAATAGCGGGATCCGGGGTCACGATTATTCCTAGATCGGCAGCGGTGTCGCCCATCCACTGCAGCGTCACCTCTTTGCCAATTAATTGACTGCCACTTAAGGCATTTATTGTCAACTCATGCTTCAGTCCATGGCATGGATAAGCAGCCCTACTGAATATTGTCCGGTAGGAATCGAAATCCATATACACATCTTCGGCCAGATCATTGGCAAGCAGCCGCCCTGGCAAATGCCAGTCCGGAAGCCTGGAACTCGTTAATTTCAAGCCAAACAAGCCGTTTCCACCCGAAGCGCAAGCAATGGACCACCGCGCTATACCAGCCGTTATCGTTTGTGGTGCCCCCAAAGGAGGATCAAATTCCATGCCCTGTTGCACAGCGTCCGCCAGGTCTTCCAAGGTGACGATGGAACCCACCTGGCTAGCGTCGTTGACCTTAAGCTCCAACTCGTGGGATGTGCCACGCAATAAAGCAAGTTCTACACCGACCGGATTAATCTTCCTGCCATTCAGATAAAGTCCAAACGGCCGCTCCCAGCTGTTCTCCTCCAACGCTGTCACCTCGAACATCTGAAGGGTCATTACCCCTTCGTTTTCGCCGGTTACATCCGCCTGGACCCGATGTTCACCAGGCGTGTCGGGCGTATAACGATAGTGAGCCCAGCCTTCGGAGTCGGTAAGCGTTGTCGCCCGAACGCCCGCATCCTCCAAGTCGCTCCACTCAACCGCAATCCCCTCTACCCCCTCCCAGGTTTGCGAAGTCACCACTTGAACCCTCAACAACACGCTCTCGTTATTGCCCACCACCGGTTGTGCGAGCACAGGACCGGTGGCACCGATCAGGAGCCTGGCGTCGACCACCTCGAAAGCCCTTGGATCAGACCAATCAGAGCTGTCGGTTTCGTCCACTTGGCGCACTCGAATACGATAGGAGCCCATTTCCCAGGGTGAGGTGACCTGCCATCGCCAGCTGGTCCGCCCATCGATACTGACAATCGGATTTTCGAGATCGTCCGCATGATGAATATGGATCTTCCCTCGCGTTTCACCCTTGCCACGGATAACGAATTTGCGAGAGTTATGACTATTTTCGGTCGGTGCGTCGATTCCGGGTTTTTGCGGCACGGACTTGACGATAAACAAGTGAGGGTCGCTCCATGCCGACTCCGGGCCACCCCCTTGCTGTTTTACTTCAAGTTCAATCGCACCGGGATGCAGCGGTTTGTTGGGCGAGAAAACCAGTACACCCTCAGCATCGGCCAACGCCGAGTGCAGCACCTCGTCATCCTTCAGGCGCACGGTGATCAGTGCGTCAGGCAACCCACGGACCTGGATCACCGGACGCGTCGGGGTTCTCGTATCTTCCGGCGGCAGCTCGAATTGTGGCGCTTCGGGTTTTTCCTGCTCCACAACAATAAAAACGCATTCATCGCTGGGAACGGAGATGACCTCCTCTTCGGTTTGCGTCACCGTGACCTTGTTCTCACCGACCGGCCACGCCTGATCTGGAGTGAAGACCCGTTCTGCACCACTGCCGTCAAAAATGCCGGGAACCGGATTACCCGTGCCATCGATAAGCACCAACTTCGCCGATGCTGAGTAAACGCCAGTAATGGTCAGCGGCTGATGCCGTTCGACCGGCGAAAGCAGTGGTGTGATCGCCGGTTTGGGTGGCCTGATTTTGAATGAGAGAGGTACGGGATCCGAGTTCAGCTCGCCTGATGAAACAAAACCGTGAATCTCATGGGAACCCGGCCCCTGAGGCAGTGCCGACGTGGTCCAGGTGCCATCAATGTCTGGTAACGCCCTGGCCCACTCATGGCCCGTATCAGGCTCGCGTATCGACACCACCGCACCGGGTGCCGGGTATCCGTCGGTCCCGGTAAATGACGAATTCAAGTCAATGATCTGATCAAGTTGCGGGAAGGTGATAATGGGGGGCGGGGGATTTACTGCTTCCACCATAAAGGTGCAGGGATCGCTGGGCAATGAATCCACACCGTTATAGCTTGCCGTCGCCCTCACTGTCTTTTCGCCCAGACTCCATTCCCGATCAGGCGTAAACATCATCCTTTGAGTGTTCGCCTCTACCGAGAAGCGACCAGGGATCTCAATACCTGCACCGTCAAACATCCGCAGTGTGTAACTCGGGAAAACTTGAACAATCTCTAACGACTGTTTGGGCCCGACAGGAGGGATGGGAGGAAGTACTTCTGGCCTGGTCGGCCTGATGGTGACTTTTCTGTGCACAAAGTCAGAGTGCACGTCACCCGCCTCGGCACGCACACGGAGTTCGAACGTCATTGGAGCAATAGGTACGGGCCCTGTTACCCAGGTTCCATCCTCAGTTGAAATCGCATATTCAACCAATGCCTTATCATCATTTTCCCCGTACACCGCCACTATTGATCCTGGCCCCGCATAACCGTTGGTTCCAGTGAATGAAAAGTGGGGATCGACAAACTGATCCTGCTCCGGAAAAGTGATTACCGGCGCCATCAATTTCGATACGGTAAATGCACACCCCTCGCTCAACTCGGAGACAGTGCCGTTAACGGTCTGCTCAACCATGACCAAGTGATCCCCCGCTGCCCAGGGATCTCGCGGCGTAAACACACGGGTCGCGCCAGTGCCGGCGTAACTGCCATGCACCGGGTTCGATGGATGTTCGAACATCATCAGCGCTGCATCAGCATGCACCTCGCTAATGGACAGCTCCTGCATAGGGTCGGCCGGACCGGTGGGGGGATTGATCGCAGGGGCGTTCGGCCGTGCCTTGAAAGTGCACGGATCACTTGGATCAGATTCCACGTCATTGACGATTTGAACCGCTTTGACGGTGTTATCCCCAGGTGTCCAGCTCCGGTCTGGCGTAAAGGTGCAAGTATCCCCACTGCGAGTGAAATCGCCGGGTATCTGGTTGCTCGCCCCATCAAGCATCTTGAACCCTGTAGCGTTGTCATGAACGCCGACAATCGTCAGCGATTGCCTCGGCGCACCGATTTCGGGTGGTGGCAGAATCGTCAATTTGAGCGGCTGTGTACTGAAGATACACAAGTCACTTGCATCGGACTCCACACCACCCACGATTTGCACCGCCTTGACCCTGTTAGCCCCCAGCGCCCAGTTCTGAGCGGGTGTGAACGTGCGAGTCGTTCCGGAGGATGTGAAAGTACCCGTGACTGGCCGGTTTTCACCATCGAGCATCTTCAACGTCACAGAACCGGAGTGAACAGCGGTAACCGTCAAGACCTGCCTCGGCGCAGCCGGGTGTGGTGGTTGAGTGATCACCGGCTTGGCGGGCTTCAAGGTAAAGGTACGCAAATCGCTGGGATCCGATGCCACCTCCTTCACGGTTTGCACCACCTTGACCGTATTAGTCCCCAGCACCCATTCCTGAGCAGGTGTGAACGTGCGGGTTGATCCGGTGGTGCTGAAGGTGCCATTAATTTTGGTGCCCACATCACGGAACATTTCCAGGATGGCATCGCTGGGATAAACACCGGTGATGGTCAACACCTGCCGCAGTGCAATCGGCTGAGTGGGTTGAGTAATCGCCGGCTTGGATGGCTTGATGAAAAACTCACGCGCTTCGCTGAGGTCAGAAGTTTCCGCCCTCAAGGTTTGCCTGGCCTTCACGATCTTGCGACCGGCGTCCCAACTGCGAGTGTAAGACCAGTCAGTGACGGTTACGCGCGCATCGTCCAACTTGCTGTTGTCATGGTTCAGTATCTCGACCGTCGCGCCCGCGAGACAGCTGCCGCTCACCGTCAATGAACCCTCGGGGTGCAAGCTCCCTTGCAAGGGTAAAGAAACCCCCGGTTGGCTCGATTTGATGAAAAACTCTCGCTCAGCGCTGGGTTCAGAAGCTACACCGTTTACGGTTTGCCTGGCCTTGACGACCTTGCGGCCGGTGTCCCAGATGCGCGTGTACGACCAGGCTATGCCGTTTACGGTCGCATCAGCCAACTTGCTGTTGTCATGGTTCAGTATCTCGACCCTCGCGCCCGCGAGACAGCTACCTCTCACCGTCAGTGAGCCCGGTGGATGAGAACTCCCCGGCTCGGGTAAAGAAATCCCCGGTATGCCCGACCTGATGAGAAACTCTCGCTCAGCGCTGGGTGCGGAAGTGGAACCGCGCACTTTTTGCCTGGCCTTGACGACCTTGCGACCGGTGTCCCAGCTGCGAGTGTACGACCAGACAGTGCCGTTTACGTCCGCATCAGCCAGCTTGCTGTTGTCATAGTTCAGTATCTCGACCGTCGCGCCCTCGAGACAGCTGCCTCTAACCGTCAGTGAGCCCGGTGGATGAGAACTCCCCGGCTCGGGTGACGAAATCCCCGGTACTGGCAGGTTGACCGTGAATTCTGCGACAGCCAAATCAGATTTTTGCCCTGTAACCTTCCCGATCTGGCAGGCAGTAATGCGGTAAATTCCTCCCGACCAAGCTGTCGGGGCAGAAACCGACCAACTCCCGTCAGACTGAACGGTCGTGGATAAAACGCCCCCCTCGCCGCCAAAGATTTGAAGCGTAGCGTCTTTGAGCCCGCCGTTCCCTTTGAAAGTGGGTTTTCCATCAGCAGAAACAGTTACATCCCTGATCACAGGCCTGAACAGGACAGCAAAAGAGGCCGCACTCGCCCATGCCGACTCCCTACCGTTCAATTTCTGTATGGCGGTCAGTTTGAATGGATCGGCCATCCACAATGGCTGCGTTAGCACGGTCTTCCAGGAGCCATTCGACTGTACCGACGCCGTTCCGAACCGAACGGTACCGACACCGTCTTCATAAAGCTCGACCGTCGCACCTGACACACCGCCTGTTCCTTGTATTTCCGGCCTTGGCACCCACACGGTTCCGGGGTTGGTAATCACTGGCGTTGGTAGGCGATCATCTCCCATCGTCACGTCACGCCTATAAGCCCAATCGCTGTAAGGACCAGCCTGAAACTCAATCTTTATATAAAATTTCCGGCCTCGGGCGATAAGACCCCGGGGAGCATGCATCTCAATACGTGAATGAAAAGGTACGGGGAAAATATTGAATTGGGTTCTATGATATTTACTATTGTTTTCGTAGTGGATATCTATATTCCACTTATGGATAGTTGCGCCAACTGTATAACCATCGGCTGCTATTAGGAAACCTGGATTGACCGTAGTGTTCGCACGAGGGCTCACGATATCAGGAGCAGGCCAGAACAGCGGCAACACGGGATTATCTGTCTCATCTTTCATTAACTTGTACCCCTGATAAGCTTTTTACAGTTTTGATAATTCCACTTCTAACCCAACACTACGCCGCATGAAAACCTGTAAAAAATGACAGTTCCGATGAATGGACATTTTTAAGTACCCGAGCAACCTTCCGCATACCGAACTCGCAATGTTTCAGCCAAACAGCCAACAGAGGCTTTTTTGAGTTTTCTTTGCGATTAAAAACAAGGCAAGAAGGTTAAACCGTTCTAAACAAACCGCCTCAACCTGTCAGGTTTGACAGGTTACATATCGCACATTTATCACTAGTTTGATCCTGCCGGGCACTCAACGAATGCCCGTTACTTTCTGGCAGGAGAACCATTGAAATGACCGTCGAAAAAAACGCCCTGATGAATGCGCTCGTCGCAGCGGACGGCTCGCCGAAAAAAGGTCGGAGCGATTTCGCGACGGCCATGCAGAAGATGGGGTTCGCGTCGGTCTTCGACATTGTTCGCCTGTCCCGATCCGGGTTCGCCCGCCAACTCGCCGTTTTCAGCGATGCGAACGCCGAACTGGCCTATGACAATGCCATGGGTTACGCGGCCCTGATTGCCCGTCTGTATCGCGAGTACAAAACCTCCTCGGGCAAGTTTCAGCACCTGGCCCAACGCAGTGGTGTGCACTCACTGACGAAGCTGGGGCCAACCTTTCGCAATGAGTTCAACGAAAACTGGGACGAGTTCTGCAAGGTCGGGGCCATTGCCGCCATCGATTCACCGGTGGCCTACCTCAGCGAGCTGCGAAGATTTGTCCAGCAGCTGGAAGAAACCAGCACGGACCCCAAACGCATTTTGCTGGACAAGCGCCGCCCGGACTTGAAGAACTTGCTGATTACCCTGGAGAGCACCTTCACCCCTCGCCCCATGCTGGAAATCGTCAACGATGTGCTCACCCATAACCTGGAGAATTATCTGAGCAAGGTGGACGCCGATAAAAACAAGCCCATTTATCAGGTCCTGAGCGAGCGTCGCTACCCATTTACATTGCCGTACAACTTTTATCACCAGCAATGCGCAGTGGGACTTAAGGGCAACAAACCAAAACTGGGGGAACTAAATTACCGGGTCAGTCTGCTTCTGCCAATTGCCCAGAACGCCAGCAACGATTACGGCAAGGTACAACAGCCGGTGCTGCAGGCGCAGCGGCTGTTGTCCGGGTTGAGTCCGCAGCAACAAAGTTTGCTGACCGAAGCCTCACCGTTCAGCAACTTTTATCTAACGCGCAGCGATTTGAGTAACGGCTGGAAGAGCCACGGTAACACTTACCTCAGCCCCCACAAGCCATTGGGAACTTGCTTTTTAGTGCCATTGGGTCAACCGGACGTTGGCGTCGTTGACCCTGAGGCGGATAAACCAACCTCCACAGTACCGGGTACGAACAAAGCTCCGTTTACCTTTAGCAAAACAGGTCAATCTGTATCTCATACAGTGACACTGGATCTGAACTCCAGCGCACCTGGCCGTCCAGATCTCTGGATGCTTAATCTTTTGCATTCAGCATCGGGGCAGACTCACACATCGTCCCTCAAAGCGAATGCAGCGCTTCCCGAACCCACAGAAGCAGGTTATGCCGCAACGTTCGACCTGCTCACTGCTACCGGCACTGCTTCCCCTCCGGAAGTGCTCGCCAGACAACGCTTCACCCTCACATTAGACGAGCATTACCAGCCCACGGAAACGGAATCGAACCACTTCACAAAGGCCTATGGCGTTGCCATCACAGACTCCGAACCTGCGTTCCTGGCGGACCTTGACAACTTCATGAAACGCACCGGCCTGCACGCCGAACAGGTTGAAATGCTCCTGGCACAACGTGCGTATGCGGTTCGTGTATCACCCAACTGTCCAAGCACAAACCCGCAACACGATGGTGGGATTCCGTCCCTCCAGGATTTGTCATTCCCCCACGCCAATCACTACGGCGCCTGCTACGTAAACGGAACCGGCTCCGGCCTGTACGACAGCGAATCCCCAACTACGGCTGACTCGATCATCCGCGACCAATTCGACAACGCCATGGATCTGGTGCAAGTCAAAACAGTCGACCCAGAAACAAAAAAAGAAACAACAACCTGGCACCTGACCAAGACTTCGCTCAATCGCTTTGATCGCCTGCAACGGATGATTCGCCTGCAGCGCTGGACCGGCATTCCCTTCGCGAAACTTGACACCCTGATCATCAGCGCAATCCGGGCCGAGGGCGAAGAAAACCTGGGGATGGAACTCAACGAGAACACCTTGCGCGCACTCGGCGTTTATCGCCATCTCAACCAGCGCCATGGCATCGACCCCCAGGAGTTCGCCGCGCTGATGCACGACCTCACGCCCTATGCCAGCGGCAAGGACGAAGTGCCGCTGTTCGATCAAATATTCAACCGGGTGCAACTGTTCGACACACCGTTGGTTCTCGATCAATCGGCACTGGACCTGGACAGCCCAACATCCGCAAACCAGAAGACACTGCTGCAACTGTGTGCCGGTCTCGGCTTGCAACCGACCAATGACTCGCTGCTGCTGATCGCCGCAGAAACAAAAACAGCGCTGAGCGAACTCAAGCGCGACTTGCCAACGGTCTCGTCACTTTTCCGCCAGGCCCGGATCGCCCAGTTGTTTGGTTTGCCGGTGGCCGACCTGTTGACGCTTGCGAACCTGCTGGGCGGCGCGCGCTACAAAAAGGCATTGGCCAACGGCCGCCTCAAGCTCCCAAGCGAACCAAACACCGCAGATATCCTTGATGTGCTGATGCAACTGGACTGGGCCGTCGATTGGCTCAAGGACAGCCAGCAGACCGTGGCCCAATTGAAACAGCGACTAGGGCCGAATATCCCGGTGGCATTATCCGAAAACAGCGAGGGCGAGGAACAAACGGTCGATCCCCTGGCTGAGGAACAACCGCTGTCCGATGACCAACTCAAGCGTTTGAATACCTTGCACGAGGACACGGTACGCAGCGTTGTGACCGAACAAGATGTCACGTCTCTTGGGCTGCCCACCCACAATGATGCGGCGGCTCCCATCAACTGGTTCACGCTGCTCAAACAGTCGTTGCTCGATGCCGATGGCCTGTTGCCGGGGCTCGACCGGCCGCTCACGGTGGTCGACGAGCCACACACCTGGCTCAAGGCCGACATCGACAAACTGGTCAACACGCTGAATTTGGCCCCCGCCGTCAAAGATATCTGCAAACAAAAACTGCTGGGGCTGCTGCTTGATGCCCATGATCGACAAACACAACTACTGGAAGCGTTGTTCCAGGAAACCGCAAAACTGCCACCGGAGCTAAGTAACGCCGTCATTCACTGGGCCCATTCTTCGGTCTACAGCATCCTTGCGGACGCGCTTTCTCAGGACGCAGGTCTGTTGATCGAGCATTTCCAGCGCGTATCACGACACGCCGAAATAGCGCTGCAACTGCGCTTGAGCAACAGCGCGACTCGTCTGTTTGTCATCAACCCGCAATGGTTGGGTGACGATCAGTATTCAGGAAGCAACAGCGAGCCCTCCCTTTCGGACCTCTACCTGTTCGAACGCTTCAGCCATTGGCTGCATGCCCAGCGTGAACCCGAAGACACCTTGCTGAGCTACTTCAGCCTCGCCAATCCGGCCGCGGCAAAACTGAAGAACAAAGCCCTGCGCCAGGTTGCTGCCGAAACGGCCAATAGTGCATTGGCCCGACTGCTGGAATGGCCTGAAAAAGAAATCGAAGTACTCACCGCCACCCTGCCCGAAAAACGTGCCAAGTCAATGGCACAGGTCGACTGGGTACGTCGCTGCCACGCAACTTGCCAAGCCAGCGGACTGTCCGCCAAGGCCTTGCTGCAAGCCACCGGACTCAACGACCAGAGCAACCTGGATGCGTGGAAGTCCGTCGGTGATGCCGTCATGGCCGCCCACAACATCACTGCTCACTCATCACTTGCGAGTGTTTAAGGAACAATCATGACGACTGAAATCGACGCGCAACTCAACGAATCCGTGCGTGACGCCATGCTCGCGATGTATCTGCACGAAGGTATGACCAAAGATGAGTACCTGATCGATCAAGGCCTTGTGGGCCTCATCGAGACCCCCAACGACCTCTATGAGTATTGGCTGCTGGATGTACTTGTCAGCCAGAACGTGCCCACCAGCCCGGTGGCCTGCGCCATTGCCAGCCTGCAACAGCTGATCAACAGCATGGTGCTGAACATGGAGCCCGGTTACGGTGATAACAGCCTGAGACCTGAGCAACTGAACACCTGGCGCAATGGGCTCAGTCGCTACCCGATATGGGCCGCAATCCAGCAGCTACACCATTTTCCCGACATCTACCTGGACCCGACCCTGCGTCTGACCAAGACCGACAGCTTCAAGCAACTGGAAAACGACATCAATCAGGCGCAGATCCAGCCGGATACCGTGCAGACCGCCGTGCTGGCCTACCTGGCACGTTTCGAGGAAGTGGCCAATCTGAAAATCTGCAATGGCTACATCGAAAGAACAGACTTCGCCAACAGCACCTATTACTTCATCGCCAAGTCACCTGCCGAAAACGCCTACTACTGGCGTGCACTGGATATGCGTCAACGCCCGCAAATAGCACCCGCGACAGAGCCAGGCGGATTCGTGCCCAAGTACGACAAACCCCTGCCCAGTGCCTGGACGGACTGGAGCAGAGCCAATGTTCCGATTTCGGAAAAAGCCCTGGAACACACGATCCGCCCCTGCTGGTTCAACAATCGGCTGTTCGTAGTCTGGGCGGAAGTGGAGTATCAGGATCCCGATGCCCTCTCGCCGGACTCTTTTGGGGGAAAAGCGGAAAACAGTGTCAAGACTCATCCATTGTTCCGTTTGTACGGGAGCTACAAAAAGTACGATGACAGCTGGAGTACGCCCCGGATCTACATCGAAAACTATTGCCTGACCCCTGCCCTGATCGCCAAAACGCCAGAGGAAATTGAAAGGGAAACCCAGACTATTGCGGTGTACGACCACTCGACCTCGCCTGAGTCGATGTTTATCGCGCTGTATTCCCGCTATCAGCCAAACCCGACAGACACTACGGGTGGTAGTGACAAGTACGACTTTTTAAGAACGGCTCGTATCGACAAAAACTTGAATGTGACCTCGCTGTTTCCGTCGTATGGCGTCGTACCCAATATCCCGCAGGGGGCGGCCACTTCCGTGCCGCAGGACGACGAAAAAACCAAGGCTCATGTACTGCTGATCGGCTACATTTTCGCCAATGCCAACAGGAACGCGCAGCGTTTCCAATACTGGCTTCCATCCAGCACTCTGCTTTTCGGCGACGTAACGCCTGCCGTTCCCACGGATAACAAAAACACCTGGGACTTCAGAGACTGGCAGAAACGAATCAGGCCTAGCGAAAAAAACGTTGATCTTGTTTACAACCGTACCCAGTCCAATATCGAACTGACGGTAAGACTGGATGAAGGTTTCACTGACGAAAAAATTATCACAGTGTCCATCTTCGACAGAGGAACGCCCACACTCGAACTGTTCAAGTTGAAGTTGGTATTCAGTGAGTCCAGTTTACAAAATGAACGATATACGCTGAATCCAGGCTCAACGATCACACCTACCGGTACCGATTGGCTTGACCAGTCAAATGCTCAGTACTCTTTCACAACCAATAAGGGATGGGAAAACCTGATCATAGAAAGCGGTGGTGGTGGCGATAAATTCTCATTGCCCGCCACAAAAAAAGGTGACCCTGCTTCGCTCGCGGGAAAACGCCTGTACAAACACATGCTGGAAGATATTTTCAGCTCTCCAAAAAACTTCCTGACAGAGTGCCGACGCTATACCAACAAGACCGAAAAGTTGTTCCTGCATAAGGAGGTGGAGCACGAAACCTTCGGCCAGTATTTTTATCAGCTATTCGTCGCACACCCTTTGGATGTCAAATCCACCACATACCCAAAAGAATTCAAAGATATGCGTACGCTGCACACGTCCGCGATCTTCAGCAGCCTGGCCAAGGATGCCACGCTGAGTTATGCATTCTCGATCGACCAGAACACTCACCAGGCCGAGGGTTGGCCAGTGGACTGGCCCGAAGAGCCTAAGGAGGTACAAATTCCGCTGATTTACGGCGTACTGGTCTATGAGAAGGACAATCCATTCTTGCCTCTCGGTACACTGAAGGGCGGCGCACTTAAAGCATTAAAAGTGGGTTGGGGTGAGCAACTCGAATCAGATGTCTTGGTAACCCCGAGCATCAACAGCCTGACAGACCCGTCAGTGGGGGACAGCCCCTCTCTGGGCAAGGCGCAGTTCATCGATTTCACCGGTTCAAGCATCCAGTACAGTGATGGTACGAAGCCTAAAACGATGTATCGGGCGCCCATTCGCATGAACACCACCTTTGCCAGGCATCTGATCGAGAGTGCCGAAGATGGCATGGAGTCCCTGCTGAGCTGGAATACCCAGCACATGAAAGAGCCACCCATTCCCAATGGGCTCGGCGCGGAGCCGATGGACTTCTCGGGCGCTTACTACCTGTACTTCCTCGAACTGTTCCTGTACCTGCCCTGGCTGGTGGCTTACCGGCTCAATGAAGAACAACAGTACGAAGAAGCCAAGCGCTGGCTGGCGTTTGTGTTCGATCCCTCGCGCCAAAGCGGTCATTCGGGACATCCGGGTTACTGGCACTCGGTGCCACTTGAAGAGCCTGTGTGGCCAGGCCCGGCGGACCCCAGCCAGGCCATTCTGTACCCGGACGATCCGCATCAGATTGCGCTCAGTTTCCCGGTGCATTTTCGCAAAGCGCTATACGGCCTCTATATCGATATCGAGAGCAACCAGGCAGACGCGGCCTACCGGGAACTGACCCCGGACGGGCTGGCAGAAGCCAAGCTGCGTTATGTGCACATCCTGGATTTGCTGGGCTCGCGTCCGGACGTGCAGCAAGTCGACGACTGGGAGCCCGTTGACCTGGCGACATTGAGCACTGCGCAAAACCTGGATCTGCGTGAGTTTGAGCAACAGCTGATCGACCTTCAACAGCAGCTTGCAGACCACCCGCCGCTGCGGATTGGCAAAGCCCCGGCCTCAGAGGTTGCACCGCTGCTGTGCCTGCGGCCTTACTCGGCAGATCCCTCGGTGCCCGGAGTCGACAATCCATTCCTGCGCCGCCCCTTCAACCCTGAGCTGATCCAGCGCTGGGAACGGGCCGAAAGCCGTCTGTACAACCTGCGGCACAATCTGGACATGGCTGGCAACGCCTTGAACCTGCCGCTGTTTGCGCCACCACTGGACCCACGGGCGCTGCTGGCCGCCTGGGGTCAAGGGTTGTCAGGGGCGGCACTCAACCGCCTGCTGAGCCCGCAAATTCCGCACTATCGCTTCAGTTTCATGTTTGCTCTTGCGCAGAACGCGGTGGACAGCGTGATGCAATTCGGCTCGACCTTGTTGTCGTTAATCGAGCGTAAAGAGCAGGCGCAATACCTGGAACTGCAACAGCAACAAGCCTGGAACCTGGCGAAGGTGGCTGTCGACATTCAGGTCCAGGCCGGAAAGATCGATGAAAAAAACAAGGAAGCGCTGCTGGCGAGTCAGGCAATAGCTGCCGGACGGCTCGCCTATTACGAAAAGTTGTTAACAGATGGGTTGACTAGCGAAGAAGTGAGTATGGGCGAAAACTTGCTGAAAGCACGCGTCTCGGAAATCGCGGCAGGCGTTTGTTCCACTCTCGGTGAACTCGCAAAATTAATACCGAATATGTATGGGGCTGCTAGTGGTGGTGCGCGCTATGAAGGTTTACCTAACGCAGCAGCCAGCATTGCTTACATTGACAGTAAAAATCGCTCTGGTATCGCCGAAACTTTCGCCCGGTCAGGTCAATACCACCGCCGCGCCCAGGAATGGACCCAGGCCCGTGACCAAGCAAAACTCGAAGCCGAGCAAATCAAGGCTCAACTGGAAGTCTTCGAGGCACAACACACCGCCACTCAACTGCAACTGCGCCAAGCGCAAACCGCACTGAACCAGGCCAAGGTCACTCACGACTTCCTGCTGAGCAACAACCGCTTCAGCAAGTCCCAGACCTACGACTGGCTCAACAGCAAGTTCGCCAGTTTCTACTACACCGCCTTCAACACCGCGCAGTCCCTGTGCCAGGCCGCCGAAGCCTGCTGGCAATACGAAATGGGCAACTTCAGCCAGAGCTTTATCCGCGCCGGAGCCTGGAACAGCAGTTACCGCGGCCTGGGTGCCGGGGAAGAGCTGAAAATGAGCCTGCAGCAGATGTACCGTGAATACGTGCAAAACAACAGGCGCGATCTGGAGATCCGTAAAACCATTTCGCTGGCAGGCCTCAAGGCCAAGGACCCCGCATCGACGATCAACAAGACCTGGGGGGAGATCACGGATGCTCTGACGAACAGTGGTACCTGCGAATTCGAATTGACACAGAAAATGTTCGACGACGATTACGCCGGACAGAAGCACTACCTGCGGCGCATCAAAACCATCAGCGTATCCCTGCCGGTC
This sequence comes from Pseudomonas sp. GW821-FHT07G06, assembly GCF_058986625.1. Lineage (NCBI taxonomy): Bacteria > Pseudomonadati > Pseudomonadota > Gammaproteobacteria > Pseudomonadales > Pseudomonadaceae > Pseudomonas > Pseudomonas sp. GW821-FHT07G06. The sequence continues at coordinate 301,977 of NZ_JBYSVW010000008.1, read as the reverse complement.
ACCATCGGGCCCTATGAAGACATCCGCGCAGTCCTGAGCCAGAGCTACAGCAAGGTTGAAATGCTCCCCGCTGTCGGCACCGCGAAAGAGAACCTGAGAGCCAGTCAGCAGATTGCCCTCTCCCATGGCGTCGACGACAACGGTCAGTTCCAGCTCAACTTCCAGGACGAACGCTATCTGCCATTCGAATACACCGGGGCGGTTTCACGCTGGACCCTGACATTCCCCAATTCGGATGCGCAGAAGGCAATGCTCGAGTCTCTGACCGACATCATCATTCATGTCTCTTACACCGCCAGATCCACCGGAGGCTTGCAATGAACGAACAAACGCAATCCCCCCTGGAAATCAATGCGCCCTCCTTGCCCAAAGGCGGCGGTGCCATCCAGAGCATCGGCAAGGGCTGGGGCGGTGTGGGCACCACCGGTGCCGCATCACTGCAGTTACCCCTGCCGATCAGCAAGGCCCCCAACCGCGACCTGGTCCCGGCCCTGGGCCTGGGTTACAGCAGCGATGTCGGCAACAGTCCGTTCGGCATCGGCTGGCACCTGACCACCAACGCCATCACCCTGCGCACCACCAAGGGCGTGCCAAAGTATGAAGGCAACGATCAGGTGGTCGGCCCCGGCGGTGACGTGTGGATGCCCGAGAGGAGTGATGACGGCCAGATCATTTCCAAAGTAGTGAACAAGCACCGCGTCGTGCGGCATTGGCCACGGGTCGAAGGCGGGTTTGATCTGATTGAGCACTGGACCAGATTTTTCGATCCGGACGAAGAGGAGGACGCTCCGGACCATCCTGATTACAACCCCGCCGGTTTTTGGCTGATCCATGGCGCCGACGGCAGCCTGCACTGCTACGGCAAAACCGAGGCCTCGCGCCGGGCCGATCCCGATGACAAAAGCCATGTCGGGGTCTGGTTGATCGACGAAAGCCTGAACTTGCGCGGCGAGCACGTTGTATACGAATACAAGGCTGAAACCGACGCCCCCGTCGCTCCGCAATTTCGCGATTACCGTTCCCAACGCTACCTGCACAAGGTTCTGTACGGCAATGCCCAGGCATCCGCCGACCTGTACTCCTGGCGTGATGATGGCTGGAAAAATGTGCAATGGCATTTCCATTTGGTGTTCGACTACGGCGAACGCAACGCCGACCTGACGCAAGTTCCGACCTACGAGCCCACCGGCGAATGGCAGGTGCGCAGCGATCCGTTCTGGAACTATGCCTACGGCTTCGAGTTGGGTAACCGGCGCCTGTGCCGTCAGGTCCTGATGTTTCATCAGTTCACCGAAGAGCTGGGTAACGATCCAGTGCTGGTCCAGCGCCTGCTGCTCGAACATCGCCCGAGCGCGCTGGGCTACAACCACCTGACCGCCGCGCACATCCAGGCCTATGACAATCAGGGGCAGATGGAAAGTCGCCCGCCCATGGAGTTTTTCTACAACCCGTTTGAGCTCGATCCGCAGCGCGAGGGTTACAGCGAGTTCCCCCAGATGCCGGGGCTCAATGACGGCCAGCGTTATCAACTGGTGGACTTGTATGGCGAAGGCATTCCGGGCGTGCTGCTGCGCAGTGACAAGGCCTGGTACTACCGCGAGCCGCTGCGTGCCGGCAGTGGCGGCAATGACGTGAACTATGGCGACTGGGCGTTATTGCCCGGCATTCCCGTGGCCGATAGCAGCAAACCGATTCGCCAGTCATTGAGCGACCTGACCGGCGACGGCAAGCTCGACTGGGTGATTGCCCGTCCGGGCATGTCCGGGTTCTTCACCCTCAACCCGGACCGAAGCTGGTCGAACTTCGTGGCTTATGCTGCGTTTCCCTCGGAGTTTTTTCATCCCGATGCGCAATTGGCTGACCTGGTGGGTGACGGTCTGACGGATCTGGCGTTGATCGGGCCACGCAGCGTGCGCCTGTATTCAAGCCGTCGTGCTGTCGGGTTCAGCCAAGGGGCCAACGTCCCTCACGACGACGACTCGCTGCCCCTGTTGAGCAGTGCCCAGACCGAACTGGTGGCTTTCAGCGATCCACTGGGCAGCGCGACACAACACTTGATTCGCATCCGCCATAACGAAGTCAAATGCTGGCCGAATCTGGGGCATGGAAAATTCGGCAAAGGTTTCGTCCTTTGCGAGCTGAAATTCACCTATGCCGAGTTCGATTCGTCGCGGGTGCGCCTGGCGGACCTGGACGGCTCGGGCGCGGTTGACCTGATCTACCTGGAGTCCGACGGTTTCCGGGTCTACATGAATCACGCCGGCGAAGGCTTCGACGCAGACTATGTAAAAATGCCATGGCCCCAAGGCGTGCGTTACGACCGCTTCTGCCAGGTGAGCATCGCCGACCTCAACGGGCTGGGTTGTTCCAGCCTGATCCTCACCGTGCCCCACATGAAACCCCAGCACTGGCGCTACGATTTCGTCAGCGCCAAACCCTATCTGGTCAATGCCAGCAACAACAACATGGGCGCCGTGACGGGGGTGAGTTACCGCAGTTCGGCGCAGGAATGGCTGGACGAAAAAGCCGAGCTAATCGCCGCCGGCAAAGCCCCGGTTTCGCACCTGCCGTTCGCCATGCACCTGGTCAGCCAGCAGACCCAACTGGATGAAATCACCGGCAACCGACTGACCCAGGGCTTCACCTATCGCCAGGGTTTCTACGACAGTTTCGAGCGTGAGTTCCGCGGTTTTGGCTTGCTGCTGCAAACCGATACCGAAGCCTCGGCGGCTGAACGCTCGAGCCTGGGTTTCACCGCGCCGATCCTGAGCAAAACCTGGTTTCACACCGGCCGCGCCATCGACATGCACGACGACGGTTTTTACACCGGTGATGCAGAGGCGGTGCCGTTGCAGCCGACGCTGCTGCACGAGTATCACCTCAGCGATGCGGCGGGACGCGTGATCGATCCCGATGAAGACCTTGCCCGCGAGATGGCCCGAACCCTGAGCGGCTCGGTGTTGCGTGGAGAGGTTTTTGCCGCCGACGATGATCCCGAAACGGCCGTGCCCTACAGCGTGCAGGAGAACCGCTTCCTCATTCGCCAGTTGCGCCCCAAAGGCAAACATCAGCCCTATGCCGTGTTGCAGTTACTGGCGCTGGAAAACATCGCTTACCAGTACGAACCCCAGGTGGCGGACGACCCGCTGGTCCAGCACACACTCAATCTGCAGTGGGACAAGTTCGGCGGCCTCACTCACGGTTTCGTCGTGCACTACGCCCGGCGCAAAACCGACAAGGACAGCCCGCCCTTCGCCGTCAACGCGCCTAGCGACGAAAGCGATGAAGACTACGAAAACAGATGGTGGCTGGACGCCCATGACGACGCGCAACAATGCTGGTATCTGACCGAGGCCAAGGCCGAGTATTGCCATCTGGAAGCCCCTGATGGCTGGCGTCTGGGCATTCCTTATCGTCAGCGCAGCAATGCGCTGGTGCTGAAAAAGGACGAACTCAAGCCTGTCGACATCCACCACTCTAACTTCCTTGAGTGGGCCCATGAGGACGGCGCCTGGGCAGCCAAAGCGGTGTTGACCGGTTTGTCGCTGCAGCGGTATCTGGATCCGGAGAAAGGCGAACTGCTGCCCCCGGACAAACTGATCTTCACTGCCCTGCCCGGCTATCAGGAAACCGCCGAGCTGGATGCCACCGCCCTGAGCGCCTACGACAAGCTCAAGGACGAAAATGGCAACATGCCGTTCAACCTTAAGGAGAAACTCGAGTCGAAGGAAGTCGGTTACCACATCATGGACCTGTTCTTGCCGACGGTTCACGCCAGTGAACTCACGGACCCGACCGACGCGAAAAACTACCTGTGGTCAGTGCGTAAAAGCTTCCCTGTGTATCACGACCTGGCGGGGTTCTATAACGTCGAAAAATTCCAGCAGACCAAGAGCCACGGCATCACCTCAGTCGAGTATGACAAGCACTGGTGCCTGAGCACCGCCGTCACGCTGCCGGATGGCTGCACCACACGCATCCTCGGTGTCGACTACCGATCCTTCCTGCCTGCACGCATCCAGGACCCCAATCAAAACACCCAGGAGGCCCGCTACAACGCGTTCGGCGAAGTGCTGGTGACCAGCTTCTACGGTACGGAGCTGGGCGTCGAGGTCGGTTTTTATCCACTGAGCGATTACCAGCCACCGGAGGACCGCACACCGGCAGGCGCCATCGCCGACAAGAAAACAGCCATCGACAACTACGCCACGGCCACCTTCTCCGCCCCCTTCAGCTGGATGGGCGAAGTGCCCCCGACCGCTTACGCGCCTTGGTTGAAATGGGCCCGCGCCGAAGGGTTTGTATTGCCCGACGGCCATCTCTGCGGCCGGGCGCGCGTGCATCTCGAGGGGTTGCAAAACCCTACTGCGGACGAGCAACGGCTCCGGCAATACGTCAATGATGCTCATCGTGAACCCGTGCATGTGGTCACCTTGCAGGCCGACCGCTATCCCGGCGACCCAGAGCTGCAAATCCGCGCGGCCATCGCCTGCTGGGACGGCTTCGGCCGTTCCCTGCAAACCAAGCAAGAGGTCGAACCCGGCATGGCGTGGTGGGTGGACGAGAATGGCCAACTGACACTCGACAAATACGGCCGGCCCAAGGAAGCAGAGGCCGCCCGGCGCTGGCGGGTCAGCGAGAGGGTCGAGTACAACAACAAGGGCGAAACGGTGCGCATCTATCGTCCTTACTTCGCCAACACGTACCGCTACATCAATGACAAGGCGATACGTGAAGCCGGGTATCACGACCAGCAGTTCTACGACGCCGCCGGCCGGCCGACACACACCGTGCTGGCGAAAGAAATGAAGCAAGGATCCCCACCAGTATTCAAACCATTGCGCCGTGAACAGCGGTATCGCACCTGGTACACCATCGCGTTCGATGAAAACGATCTGTTTGATCCGCCCAAACCCGTAGAGGAAATACCAGAGATCAACAGGACACTGCATTGAACCCGCACATTCATCGGCATACGCCCCGGTTAGCGGTTATCGACAACCGGGGCCTGCCCGTACGTCAAGTGGTCTACTGGCGGCGCGGTGACAGCCCACCTGAGCCACGGGTGAATGTCCGTCATCACGACCACGCCGGACGGTTGGCGGCACAGCGTGACCCGCGCTTTCTGGCGCCCACGTCCCGGCCGAACGTGAGCAACATCTACAACCTCTCGGGAGCCGTGCTGTTTACCGACAGTCGCGACGCCGGTTGGCGCCTGGGGTTGCCGGGCGCCGCCGGTCAGCAACAGGAATATTGGGATGGTCGAGGCAGTTACTGGATAAACGAGTATGACGATCAACGACGGCCCACCGCGATCCATGAACAAACCTGCGGGACACCTCTACGCACCGTCGAACGCCTGACCTATGCCGACAATTCGGCTGAGTTCGCCGAGCGCAACCAGTGCGGGAGTTTGATCCGCCACGACGATTCGACCGGTACCGTTTGGCTTCGACAGATCGCCCTGAATGGCGGACTGGTCTGCCAGACCCGGCGTTTCCTGCCGGATCTGGCCGAAGTGTCCGCCAATTGGCCTGCGAACGAGGCGGAGCGCGACCTGTTGTTGCAACCGGGCGAAGGCTATACCAGCGAATCCAGGTACGGTCCGTCAGGCGAAGTGTTGAAGCAGATGGATGCCGGCGGACATTTACAACAATTCAACTTCGACCGCGCCGGGCAACTGCAACGCATCGACCTGACGCTCAAGGGCCAGGCATCACAGCCTTTGCTCAGCGCCGCCGACTACAACGCCGCAGGACAACTGCTCACTCAGGTTGCCGGCAACAAGGTCACCAGCGTTGCCAGCTACCAGCCTGAAAACGGCCGACTGGAATGCCTGACCACGACCACCTCGACACACCGGCGCCTGCAGGAGATGCGTTACGAATACGACCCGGTCGGCAACATCCTCCAGCTCATGGATCACACACAGGCAGACAGCTATTTCGACAATCAGCGCGTGACTGGCGAGAACACCTACACCTACGACAGCCTCTACCAACTGACCAGCGCCAAGGGTCGTGAAACGGCGGGTGCTGGACAGACACCGGGATTACCAGAACTGAACATCCCCAGCCCCATCGACCCCGCCCGCTTACTCAACTACACCGAACATTACGACTACGACCCTGGCGGCAACCGGACCTTGCTCCGTCATCAAAGTGATAAAAATCCGTTCAGGCGCCACATGTACGTCGATCCCCAGAGCAACCGGGCCTTGCCATGGAACGAGGGTGAGGACGTTCCCGACTTCAGCCGTCACTTCGATGCAAACGGCAACCTGCAATACCTGGCGTCAGACGCCCAACCGATGACCTGGGATGCGCGCAACCAGTTGCACAGCGTCATCAACGTCCAGCGTTCAACCGGTATCAATGACGGTGAATGGTATCGCTACAGCGCTTCTGGAGAGCGGGTCGTCAAGTTCAGCACCCGACAGGCCCGCACTGTGACCCATCAAGAGGTTGTCCACTATCTCCCGGGCCTGGAAGTGCGCACCGCCGATGAACGCGAAGCGCTGCAGGTTGTTCAGGTTCAACTGGCCCGTGGCAGCGTGCGGTGCCTGCATTGGGTCAAGGGGCCACCGGACGGTATCGATAACGATCAACTGCGCTACAGCATCGATGATCACCTGGGCTCCAGCTGCCTGGAGCTGGATCAACAGGCCGACGTCATCAGTCACGAGGGCTACTACCCCTATGGTGGTACGGCCTGGTGGGCTGCACGCTCGAAGATCGATGCCGATTACAAGACCATTCGGTATTCGGGTAAGGAGCGGGATGCCAGCGGGCTTTATTACTATGGCGCCCGGTATTACGCGGGGTGGTTGGGGCGGTGGATAAATCCGGATCCGATTGGCTCGAATAACGGTCTGAACTTGTATCGGTTCTGTGGAAATAACCCTATCTGCCGGATCGATCCTGATGGGCGTATGTGGCAGCCATACGATGATAAATTCCTGGACGAATTTGTAATGATCGAACCTGACTTGAGGGCTGCCTATGGTCTGCCACCGATTGACTTGCGGCGCTCGGATCAAGACGTTGATGAATCAATGGATTATCAAGGCTCGCCCGAAAGTGATCATCCAGCAAGTGAGCCCAGCCCGGACTCTGCAAATAGCCTTGCCAGCCAACCTGCGCCAACCGATGACCAAAATGCGGTGCTAGAGATTCTGAATGCAGACCCCTATCAACCTGCTCACTACTGGAACAACAGCAACCTTCTGGAAAGAACCGATTTTGGCGGCAAGGTCTACCGTGCAGACCGCCGTGGCCCTGAAGAGGTACTACGGCATGGATTCAAAGCTTCGGATGAATTCACTGCGGTTAGCAAAATGATCCGCGATGATGCCTTGATTGTTGCAGAGACACTCGATGGAGCACTGTTTTATGCAGCCCAAGAGCAGCGCCCATATTACTTTTATGAAATCGATGCCACTAACGTAAGCGGCGTTTCCCTACTTGAAAACATGGTGTTGAATAACTCGATAATGGTTGAACATCTCAATGCAAATCCAGATAACAGCCCGTCTGACCAGACCGGGCTAGCCAACAGAATGCATGAAGCACACCTGAACTATGATGATCTGAGCAACTCCGGGAGCTCGGTAGTTTCGTTGGGGAAACTGACAGATGAACTCGAACAGATGAGACGAAACATAAACCGTTGAAAGCTCAAGGTATCCACCCGAGCGCAGTGAGATGAAATCTGGCGCAAGATAGTCCGCATGCTATCTTGCGCCTCCTATCTTTTGTCCGATTTACGTTCGATGCTCCCGACCTCCAGATCCCTGCGCCTGGCGCTCTACACCTTGCTCATCATCGCCGGCGCCGCCATCGCCGCGACCTTGGCCATGCGCCACGCCGTGCGCCAGTCAATGGTCGAAGACGCCGCCCGCGCCAATCAGCAATTGGCGCTGTACGCCACGTCACTGCATACCCTGATCGAACGTTACCGCGCCCTGCCCGCCGTGCTGGCGCTGGACCCGGAGTTGCGCTCGGCGCTCAAGGGGGCGGTGAGCCAAGGGCAGCAGGATGCGTTGAACCGCAAACTGGAAAAGATCAACGGCGCCGCCGAGTCCTCGACCCTGGAATTGCTCGATCGCACCGGCCTCGCCGTGGCGGCGAGCAACTGGCGTTTGCCCAGCAGTTATGTCGGCCACAACTACGGTTTCCGTCCCTATTTCAACCAGACCCGCACCCAGGGCACCGGGCGTTTTTACGCGGTAGGCGTGACCAGCGGGATTCCCGGCTACTTCCTCTCCAGCGCGGTCAGCGATGACGACGGGCAGTTCCTCGGCGCCATGGTGGTGAAACTGGAGTTTCCCGAACTGGAACGCGAGTGGCGCCAGGGCAGCGACACGCTGTTGGTCAGCGACGCACGCGGGATCATCTTCATCGCCAACCAGCCGGGCTGGCGCTATCGCCTGCTCAAGCCGCTGAGCGACAGCGATCACGCCGAACTCAAGGCCACCCGCCAGTACGACAAGCAGCCGCTGACGCCGCTGGAGTTTCAATCGTTGCGGCGTTTCGACGACAACAGTGACCTGGCTCGGGTCGATGGCCCGGACGGCAAGGCGGATTACCTGTGGGAATCCCTGCCGCTGAGTGCCGAGGGCTGGACCCTGCATCTGCTGCGGCGCCCGCAAGTGGCCTTCGAAGACAGCCGCAATGCCGCCCTCGCTGCGGCCGGCTTGTGGCTGACCCTGGTGTTCCTGCTGCTGTTTCTCAATCAGCGCTGGCGCCTGGCCAAGCTGCGCCAGCGCAGCCGTGAAGAACTCGAACGACTGGTGGAAGAGCGTACCCGCGACCTGCGCACCGCCCAGGAGGGCCTGGTGCAGTCGGCCAAACTCGCGGCGCTGGGGCAGATGTCCGCCGCCCTGGCCCATGAGATCAACCAGCCGCTCACCGCCCAGCGCATGCAGCTGGCGACCTTGCGCCTGCTGCTCGACCACGGCCGGGTCGACGACGCCTACAAGGCGCTCAAACCGGTGGATGAAATGCTTACGCGCATGGCCGCCCTCACCGGCCACCTGAAAACCTTCGCCCGCAAAAGCCCCAGCGGTTTGCGCGAACGCCTGGACCTGGCGGCGGTGGTGGACCAGTCGCTGCAACTGCTCGACACCCGGCTGCGCGACGAACAGGTCAGCACCGTGTTGCACCTGACCCGCCCGGCCTGGGTGCGCGGCGATGCGATTCGCCTGGAACAGGTGCTGATCAACCTGCTGCGCAACGCCCTCGATGCGATGCAGGACAAACCTTGCAAACGCCTGGAAATCCGCCTCGAAGCCGACGAACAATTGTGGCGCCTGAGCGTGATCGACAACGGTGGCGGTATCGCCGAAGAGAACCTGCCCAAGGTGTTCGATCCGTTCTTCACCACCAAACCGGTGGGCGATGGCCTGGGCATCGGTTTGGCCGTATCGTTCGCCATCGTTCACGAATCCGGCGGGCGCTTGAGCGCCGACAATCATGACAAGGGTGCCGTGTTTACCGTGACCCTGCCCATCGACCTGGAGGTGCATGAACCATGCTGAACTCAGTGATGGTGGTCGACGACGAAAGCAGCATCCGCAGTGCCGTCGAGCAATGGTTGAGCCTGTCGGGTTTCGAGGTGCAATTGTTCAGCCGCGCCGACGAGTGCCTGGCGCAATTGCCCAGACACTTTGCCGGGGTGATTCTCAGCGATGTGCGCATGCCCGGCATGACCGGCCTGGAACTGCTGGCCGAGGTGCAACGCCGGGATGCCGATTTGCCGGTGATCCTGTTGACCGGCCACGGCGACGTACCGATGGCCGTCGAGGCCATGCGCGACGGCGCCTACGATTTCCTCGAGAAACCCTTCAGCCCGGAAACCCTGCTCGGCAGCCTGCGCCGCGCCCTCGACAAACGCCGGCTGGTGCTGGAAAACCGCGCACTGCATGAGCAGGCGGACAACCGCGCCAAACTGGATGCCACGCTGCTCGGCGTATCCCGGGGCTTGCAGACCCTGCGCCGGCAGGTGCTGGACCTGGCAGCCCTGCCGGTGAACGTGCTGATTCGCGGGGAAACCGGTAGTGGCAAGGAACTGGTCGCACGCTGCCTGCATGACTTCGGGTCGCGAGCCGACAAGCCCTTTGTCGCTCTTAATTGCGCGGCCATCCCCGAGCAGCTGTTCGAGGCCGAACTGTTCGGTCACGAGAGCGGTGCGTTCACCGGGGCGTCCGGCAAGCGCATCGGCAAACTCGAATACGCCGACGGTGGCACGCTGTTTCTCGATGAAATCGAAAGCATGCCGCTGGCCCAGCAGGTGAAATTGCTGCGGGTGCTGCAAGAGCAGAAGCTTGAGCGACTGGGCTCGAACCAGAGCATTCGCGTGGATTTGCGCATCATTGCCGCGACCAAGCCGGACCTGCTCGACGAGGCTCGGGCCGGGCGCTTTCGTGAAGACCTGGCCTATCGTCTGAACGTTGCCGAGTTGCGTTTGCCGCCGTTGCGCGACCGGCGCGAGGACATCCCGTTGCTCTACGAGTCGTTTGCCCGCAACGCTGCCGAACGCCTGGGCCGGACCTTGGCGCCGCTGAGCGGTCCGCAGTTGAGCCATCTATTGAGCCACGACTGGCCGGGCAATGTGCGCGAACTGGCGAACGTTGCCGAGCGTCAGGTATTGGGGCTCGGTGAGCCGGAGCCCTTGGGTATCGAGCCCGGCCAGTCACTGGCGGCGCAGCAGGAAGCGTTCGAAGCGCAATGCCTGCGTGCCGCATTGACCCGGCACAAGGGCGATGTGAAAGCAGTGCTCGAAGAACTGCAACTGCCGCGCCGGACCTTCAATGAAAAGATGCAGCGGCATGGGTTGAGCCGGGAGATGTTCCTGCAAGAGACCTGAGTTTGCAGTGTCTGTCCTGGCCCCATCGCGAGCAAGCTCGCTCCCACAGTGGATCTGTGTACGCCGAACATTGTGGGAGCGAGCTTGCTCGCGATGAGGCCAGCAAAGTCAGTACAAACACACCGCCAGATGAGCAACTTTCCGCTCACCACCACCCGCAGATAAGCGGATTTCCGCTCACCAAAACACCACCACCCCTCTAAACCGGCCCTCTCCTCCTTGGCACAGCTCCTGCTATATCCCTCGCAGGCTGCGTTTAAACGCGCTCCACAAAAACAATTAAACGAAGGATCCTTCAATGGATAACTCCAACTCCCTGCCGCTTGGGTCGGCTGCCGTGCCGGCCAAAGAAAGAACCACGTCCAGCCGCATCAAATCGATCTTCAGCGGTTCCGTCGGCAACATGGTCGAGTGGTACGACTGGTACGTCTACGCCGCCTTCTCCCTGTACTTCGCCAAGACGTTCTTCCCCAAGGGCGACACCACCGCCCAACTGCTCAACACCGCCGCGATCTTCGCCGTGGGCTTCCTGATGCGTCCGATCGGTGGCTGGCTGATGGGGCTGTATGCCGACAAGGTCGGGCGCAAAAAGGCCCTGATGGCCTCGGTGTACCTGATGTGCTTCGGCTCGCTGCTGATCGCCCTGAGCCCGAGTTATGAAGTCATCGGCATCGGTGCGCCGATCCTGCTGGTGTTCGCGCGCTTGCTGCAAGGCCTGTCGGTGGGTGGCGAATACGGCACCTCCGCCACTTACCTCAGCGAAATGGCGACCAAGGAACGTCGCGGCTTCTACTCCAGCTTCCAGTACGTGACCCTGATCTCCGGCCAACTCATCGCCCTGGCGGTGTTGATCGTGCTGCAACAATTGCTGACTACCGAAGAGCTCTACGCCTGGGGCTGGCGCATCCCGTTCGCCATCGGCGCGCTGTGTGCCGTGGTGGCGTTGTACCTGCGTCGCGGCATGGAAGAGACCGAGTCGTTCACCAAGAAGGAAAAGGCCAAGGAAAGCGCGATGCGCACCTTGATGCGTCACCCCAAGGAACTGTTGACCGTGGTCGGCCTGACCATGGGCGGTACCCTGGCGTTCTACACCTACACCACCTACATGCAGAAATACCTGGTGAACACCGTCGGCATGAGCATTTCCGACTCCACCACCATTTCCGCCGCTACGCTGTTTCTGTTCATGTGCCTGCAACCGATCGTCGGCGGGCTGTCGGATAAAATCGGTCGCCGGCCGATCCTGATTGCCTTCGGCATCCTGGGTACGCTGTTCACCGTGCCGATCCTGACTGCCCTGCACACCATCACCACCTGGTGGGGCGCGTTCTTCCTGATCATGGCGGCGCTGATCATCGTCAGCGGCTACACCTCGATCAACGCCGTGGTGAAAGCCGAACTGTTCCCGACCGAAATCCGCGCCCTGGGCGTGGGCCTGCCGTACGCACTGACCGTTTCGATCTTCGGCGGCACCGCTGAATACATCGCACTGTGGTTCAAGAGCATCGGCATGGAGACGGGTTACTACTGGTACGTGACCGCGTGTATTGCCGTGTCGTTGCTGGTGTACATCACCATGAAAGACACCCGTAAACATTCGCGGATCGTCACCGACTGATCGCCAACCGGCGCTCACTGCAACGGTGAGCGCCAAGGCCCTTCGCGGACGGTTTCGCGAAGGGCACCATTCGTCTCCCCCTCCACCAGGATAATCATCGGTTAATGCACCGGCAGCAGCCTGCAGCTGAGTGCATCCAGATCGACAGGACGCACGTATATCCGTTACAGGCCTCGAAGGAGTGCCTGAACGTACCCATAGCGAACGTACCTGGAGTACCTGCCATGAAAACCCGATTGATCCTTGCCCTGACCCTTTCCGTGCTGGCTGCCAATGCCTTTGCAGCCGACGGCTACGACAAGACCGGTTCGGCCTCCTACGGCTCCGGCACCAGCGCGGCCATCGAACACGCCCATTCGGGCACCTATGCCGCCGATGGCTTCGATAAAACCGGCAGCGCAGAAGCTATCGGCTGAATGTGGAGGGAAATTCACAGACCGGCTTCGGCCCGGCTTCGGCCGGGCTTAGTCGTTTTTGGAGGAACACAAAGTCTGGTAATCACATAAAACCTGTGGGAGCGATCTAATCATTTCAAGTACTGAATCCGACTGGAAATCCGCGGCGCGTGCTTGCACCATGCACGTCTCCCCGCAAGCTCTGGAAATCCCACCTGATGCCCGACGATATCCACTTCTACGAACCCGCCAACGGCCACGGCCTGCCCCACGATCCGTTCAACGCCATCGTCGGCCCGCGCCCCATCGGCTGGATCTCTTCACAGGATGCCGAGGGCCGCTTGAACCTCGCGCCCTACAGCTTCTTCAACGCCTTCAACTACATCCCGCCGATCATTGGTTTTTCCAGCGTCGGACGCAAAGACAGCCTGAACAACATCGAACAAACCGGCGAATTCGCCTGGAACCTGGCCACCCGTCCGCTGGCCGAGCAGATGAACCAGAGCAGCGCCATGGTCAGGCCTGAGGTCAACGAATTCGAACTGGCCGGCCTGACAACTGTTGCCTCGAAGGTCATTCAGGTACCACGGGTGGCCGAAAGCCCGGTGTCCTTCGAGTGCAAGGTCACGCAGATCATTCAGTTGCAGCGGGCGGACGGCAATGTGGTGCCGAGCTGGCTGATCCTCGGCGAAGTGGTCGCCGTGCATATCGCCAAATGGCTGTTGAAGGACGGGGTATACGACACCGCCGCGGCAGAACCGATTCTGCGCGGCGGCGGGCCGGCGGATTATTTCCAGCTGGGACCTGAGGCGTTGTTCAAGATGTACCGCCCGGGGGCGGTGAAGTGATCACCAGAGCAGGTCGGTGTTTTCCTTGACGTCCTTGAGGCGGGTCAGCTCCCTGGCGGCCGCATCATCGGCCTCGTGGGCCGTCTTGAAGGTCTGGCCTTCCAGCACTTTGTGAAACCGCGGGGCGCCGGCACCACCCAGCGCTTTGACGGCGATAGCGGCGTGGTAGCCGCCCTCGCCCGGTACTACAGCGGAAACAGCTTCGAAGTGATCAAAGGCTTTACGTGCCATGTCGCGAATCCTGGCTGGTTGAGAATGCCGTCATTAAACCCTCAACCGGCCAGTTTGTGTACCGTCAGTCCGGACTGACCGAGGGCCTGCGCCGCCGACACCTCCTTGAACGTGTGGAAATCCAGACTGTTGACCACCAGCTCCTGCACCAACTCGGCAAAAATCTCCATCGCCGGCGTGCTGAAGTACGCGGTCATGGCCTGTTGATCGCTCCAGAAACCGGACACCAGCCACAGTTCCGGATCGCACTGCGAATGCTGCAAGGCGAAGCTCAGGCAGCCAGGCGCTGTGCGGGACGGTTCGATCAGGGCGCTGAGGCGCACACCGAGTTCCGCCGAGCGCCCGGCTCGCGCCCGGACGAAGGCCATATGACTGACGGGGATCTGCTTGGACATGTTCAACCCTCCCGGGGAGTCGCGTGGCAGCCGTGGGACGGGCTGCGACAGGATCAAAGGTTAAGGGCCACTGCCCGGGTGCCGTTAGTCGATTCCTGCCGGTGCATTGCACGATCCTGCGAAACTTCCTGTAGGAGCTGCCGAAGGCTGCGATCTTTTGATCTTGAAAACGAAATCAAAAGATCGCAGCCTTCGGCAGCTCCTACAGGGGTGGTGGGAGGCAGGGACTGCCTGTGATGCGCTGGCTTGAAGTCACCTCAGGCAGAATCAGGCAAGCATCCGGCAGAATGTGTCTACCGCTGCCACTTGCACAAACATATGCTCTGCTCCATTCCCTCCATGCCTGCCGAGGATGCCGCGCATGACGTCGCTCGATCACTTTCAAGCCCCGCTGGACACCGACATGGAAAAGCAGCGCGCGGAACTGGCGGCGATCATCCGCCGCAACACCGCCGAAGATGGCAGTTATGCCACGGCCATCGCCTCACTGTTCATGTCCCGCCATAGCCAGTCCCACGAGTTTGCCCCGGTGCTCGCGCAACCGGCACTGTGCATCATGGCCCAGGGGCGCAAGGAAGTTCAGTTGGCCAACGAGTACTTCAATTACGACCCGTTGAATTACCTGGTGGTCTCGGTCTCGATGCCGCTCAGTGGACGGGTGGTGGATGTCTCGGCCGAGGAACCGATCCTGGCCCTGCGCCTGGACATCGATCCGGCGGAAATCACCGCGCTGATCGCCGACGCCGGCCCCCTCGGCGTGCCCACCCGGCCGACCGGGCGCGGGCTGTATGTCGAGCGGCTCGATACGGCCATGCTGGATGCCGTGCTGCGCCTGGCACGGCTACTGGACACGCCGAAAGACATCGCCATGCTCGCGCCGCTGATTCGCCGGGAGATTCTCTATCGCCTGTTGCGCAGCAAACAGGGGCATCGGCTGTACGAAATCGCCATCGCCAACAGTCAGAGCCATCGCGTCAGCCAGGCGATCAAATGGCTCAATGGCCATTTCGAACAGCCGCTGCGCATCGATGATCTGGCGAAGGAGGTGAACCTGAGCGTGTCGACCCTGCATCACCGCTTCAAGGCGATGACGGCGATGAGTCCGTTGCAGTATCAGAAGCAGTTGCGCCTGCAGGAAGCACGGCGGTTGATGCTGGCCGAAGGGCTGGAAGCTTCGGCGGCGGGGTATCGCGTAGGGTATGAAAGTCCGTCGCAGTTCAGCCGGGAGTACAGCCGGTTGTTCGGGGCGCCGCCGTTGCGGGATCTGGCGCGGTTGCGGTTGTCAGTCTGATCCAGAACTTGTGTTGGTAGTGCCGACCTCTTCGCGAGCAGGCTCGCTCCCACAGGGTCCAGCGTACACCGTCCAATGTGGGAGCGAGCTTGCTCGCGATGAGGCCAGTACAAACAGCATCAAACCTGGATCAGGCCCCAAGTACCCGGCAAGCCTCCGCCGGCAAGGTCACCGACACCGGGTGGCCGACGCTCAGGCCAAAGCCCTGGCACGGCGTGCTCAGCGCGGTAAACGACACCCCGGAACACTCGACCGTGGTCTCGATGGTCGCGCCGATATCGCGCACGAAGGTCACCTTGCCCAGCAAGCGGTTGCCCGCCGTCGCCTGCGGCGCCGACAGTTGCAGGTCTTCCGGACGAATCAGCATCTTCACCTTTTCCCCTGCCGCAACGCTCGTGCAGATCGGCACTTGCAACGCATCGCCACCCGGCAGGCTGACCTTGCCGTTGCCCAGCGCCGTGGCCGGGAAGATGTTGCCCGAGCCGATGAAATCCGCGACGAACTCGTTGGCCGGGTGCCGGTAGATTTCAATCGGCGTGCCGACCTGCTGCACCCGATGCTCACCCAGCACGACCACGATATCGGCCATGGTCATGGCTTCACGCTGATCGTGGGTCACCATGATGGTGGTGATGTTCAAGCGCTGTTGCAGTTGACGGATTTCCACCTGCATCGATTCGCGCAGCTTGGCGTCCAGCGCCGACAACGGTTCGTCGAGCAGAAGGATTTTCGGGTGATTGGCAATCGCCCGGGCAATCGCCACGCGCTGGCGTTGTCCGCCGGAGAGTTTGGCCACCGGACGATCGATCATCGCTTGCAACTGGATCAGTTCCAGCAACTCCACCACCCGCTTCTGCTGGTCAGCCTTGCTGACCCCGCGCAGTTTCAGCGGATAGGCGATGTTCTCACCAACGGTCATGTGCGGGAACAGCGCCAGGGACTGGAACACCATGCCGAAGTTGCGCAGGTGTGCCGGGGTGTGGCCGATGTCTTCACCGTCCAGGCGGATCTCGCCGCCGGTCAGGGTTTCAAGGCCGGCAATCATGCGCAACAGCGTGGTTTTGCCACAGCCCGATGGGCCGAGGAAACACACCAGTTTGCCCTCGGGCAAGTGCAGGTTCACATCGGTTACCGCGCAGGCCGAGCCGTAATGTTTCTCGACGTTTTCCAGAATCAGACCAGACATTTGAAGTACCTCAAGAAATCAGAACGAAACGCCACCTTCACCAACCAGCTTCTCCAGCGCCCAGATCAGGACGAAGTCGATCAGCACGATCAGCACGGCAAACGAAAATACGGTGGGGTCGAGCGAAGACACAGTGCGGCTGTACATCCAGATCGGCACGGTCATCACATCGATGGTGTAGAGGAAATAGGTCACGGTGAATTCGTTGAACGAGACGATGAACGCCAGCAGCATGCCCGCCAGGATCCCCGACTTCATCAACGGCACCACCACATCGACAATCGCCCGCAACGGTGAGGCGCCGAGCATCTGCGCGGCCTCTTCGACTTCGCTGCCGATGGAGAGCATCGCGGCCGTGCAGTTCTTCACCACGAATGGCAGCGCCAGGATCACGTGGGCAATCACCAGGCGCGAGGTAGTCATGTGGAACGGCAGGCTGTCGAACACCAGCAGCAACGCCAGACCCAACACCACCATCGGGAACACCAACGGCAACGACATCAGTTGCAGCGCCACGGCCTTGCCGCGGAACTCGCAACGGGTCAGTGCATACGCCGCCGGTACGGCGATGATGGTCGCGAAGACCATGGTCAGGCACGACACCAGCAGGCTGGTGCTCATGGCCTGGCCGAGGCTCAGGACGTCGCTGGCGTCCGGCGACACGAAGGTGTGCCAGGCGGCCTTGTACCATTGCAGGCTGTAGCTGCTCGGCGGGAAGTCGAGGTTCGACGCGCCGCTGAACGACATGACGATCATGGTCAGGATCGGCAGCACCGCCAGCAGCAGGATGAAGCCCGAAAGGATGCCGGCAAACTTGCCGGTCTCGCCGGGCAACAGCCCATAACGTTTCTTGGTCAGGGTGCTCATTGGGAAGCCTCCAGCATGCGCCGACGACGGCCAGTGATGTATTCGGACAAAGTCATGATCGCGAGTGTGGTGACGATCAGCACCACGCCGGCAGCGGATGCGGCGGGCCAGTTCATCAGCGGGGCGATCTGGTCATGCACCATCACCGCCAGCATCGGCACGCGCCGGCCACCGAGCAGCAAGGGCACCACGAAACTGCTGGCGTTGTAGGCGAACACCAGGGTCGCACCGGTAATGATCCCTGGCAGACTCATCGGCAACACCACCTGGCGGAACACCTGGAAACGACTGGCGCCGAGGGTGGCCGCGGCTTCTTCGTAGCTGCGTGCGACGCCGCGCATGGCGCTGGCGATCGGCAACACGGCCAGCGGGAAGGCGGTTTGCACCAGGCCCATCAACACGCCGTTCTGGTTGTACAACAGCATGATCGGGCGCTTGATCAGGCCCAGGCCCATCAGGGTCTGGTTGAGCATGCCGCCTGGGCCGAGGATCACCAGCCAGCCGTAGCTTTGCAGCAGCAGGTTGACCAGCAACGGCAGCAACACCGCCGCCAGGAAGATCCGCCGCACGAACGGCGAGGTCAGGCGCGACATGGTGTAGGCCACCGGGATCGCCAGAATCACTGCGATCACCGCGCTGATCAGCGCCAGGCGCAGGGTCAGCATCAGGGATTTGAGGTAATAGGGTTCCAGCAACTGGGCGTAGCTGGCCAGGCTGAACCCGGACCATTCCGCGCCTTTGGTGCCCACGCTCATGCGCAGTACCAAGAGGCTCGCGGCAATCAGTACGCCAAGAAACAGCATCGACGGTGTGAGGAAAAACCAGGCGCGCGTCGTTGGCGAAACACCCCGAGCGGCGCGCACGGGGGCGGCACTCACCGGATGGGTCAGAGGTTGGTGTTCCATAGCAAAGGGTCTCGTCAATGGAAAGCAGCTGACAAACACAAGACTTCCAGACACATCGGCCCCTTGTGGGAGCGAGCTTGCTCGCGATGACTGCTTGTCAGTCGCCAATGATGTCGACTGACACTCCGCTATCGCGAGCAAGCTCGCTCCCACAGGGATCTTCAGTGTTTGAGGATCCTGTGTAGGTCACTCGATCAGGAAGAAAAGATTTCCGTGTAACGACGAATCCATTGGTCATGCACAGTCGCCAGGAAGGCGTTGTCGTGCATGATCGCCTTCTCGGCAATCTGCTCCGGCGTGAGGATGTACGGGCTCTTGCGCGCTTCGGCGGAGATGATCGCCTTGGCGTTGACCGGGCCGTTGTAGATGTCTTCAGCCATCTTGCCCTGCACCAATGGGTCCAGGGAGTGGTTGATGAAGGCATAGGCCATGTCGGTATCGCCCGGACGGTTCTTCGGCATCACCGACAGCATCAGGTCGGTGTAGAAACCTTCCTTCATGCCGAACGTGGCACCCAGACCGTAGTTCGGATCGCGGATCTGTTTCGGGAAGAACGCCGGTGCGTACAGGCCGCCCATGTCCAGGGAACCGGTGCGGAACAGCTCGGCGATCTGGTTCGGGTTTTCACCCAGGGTCACCACTCGATCTTTCAGCTCGGCGAGTTTCTTGAAGCCAGGTTCGATGTTGTGCTCGTCACCACCGGCCAGTTTGGCGGCGATGATGATCAGGTCCATGGCCTCGGTCCAGTTCGGCGGCGGCAGGAAGATGTTCGGCGCCGCGTCGGCATCCCACAGGGAGGCGTAGCTGGTCGGGGCTTCTTTCTGGGTGCGGGTGCTGTAGACCAGGCTGTTGCACCACAGCAGGTAACCGATACCGTGGCCATTGGCGCCGGTGCGGTATTTCTCCGGTACATCGACCAGGTTGGGAATGCGGTTGAGGTCGGGTTTTTCCAGCAGGTTGGCGGCGGCCAGACCTTCGGCGCCAACGCCTGCCAGGGTGATGATGTCGTACTGTGGACGATCACCGCCGGCCTTGAGTTTAGCGACCATTTCCGAAGTACTGCCGGTGCGGTCAGCGATGACCTTGCAGCCGTACTTGTCTTCGAACGTCGCGGCGATGTTGCGCAGTGCAGCCAGACCGGTGTCATCGGACCAGGTCAGCAAACGCAGGGTCTTGCCGGCAAAGCGTGTGTCGCTGGCATTGGCCTTGATGAACGGCATGCTCATGGCTGCCGCTGCAACCGAGGCTACGCCCACGGTCTTGATAAATTGACGTCTGTTCAGATCATGCTCGCCCATTACGGACTCCCTTTGTTTTTGTAGGTATAAGGCAGGTCGAAACTGTTGCATCCGCGCGACCGGACCAGCGTTGGCCCCTCTATTTTCGGGGGGTTGGCTGAGCCAGCAAGTTCATCCTGAGGTTGTGTAAAACAGCTGACTATCGATAAAAACTCATTGAAGCCATGACAACAGCGCATGCCTTCTTTCGGGGCATGCGGATGGGTTTTCTGTAGGAGCGAGCCTGCTCGCGATGGACGCAAGGGCACCGCGCTCATTCAGGTACCCCGCGTTATCGTTGACGTCCATCGCGAGCAGGCTCGCTCCTACAGTGATCGGCGTCAGACGGCCCGGATCACGTGTTTGATTTCCTGGAAAGCCTGCAAGCCCCAGGGCCCCAATTCACGGCCTATGCTGCTCTGCTTGTAGCCGCCCCAGGCGGTCTGCGGGAAGATCACCTGCGGTGCGTTGATCCACACAAGCCCTGCCTGCAAAGCATTGGCGACGCGGTCGGCAGCCTCGGCATTGCGCGTGACCACACTGGCGACCAGGCCGAACTGGCTGTCGTTGGCCAAGGCAATCGCCTCGGCTTCAGAGGCGAAACTGCGCACGCAGATCACCGGGCCGAAAATCTCTTCACACCACAGCGCACTGTCGAGGGGCACTTCGGTGAAAACCGTCGGCTGCAAAAAATATCCGCGTGGCAGGTCCGCCGGGCGATTGCCACCGCAAACCAGTTTGGCGCCGGCGCTCAAACCACGATCGATGTGACCCAGTACACGCTGGTATTGCGCCTGATTGACCAGCGCGCCCATTTCCACGTTGGGGTCGAACGGGTCTGCCACGCGAATCGCTTCGGCACGGGCCTTCACGCGGCTGAGGAATTCATCGGCCAGTTCATCGGCGACCAGCACGCGGCTGGTGGCAGAGCACATCTGCCCGGCGTTGAAGAAACCACCGCCGCAAGCCACTTCCACCGCCAGGTCGAGATCGGCATCGGCCAGCACCAGCAGCGATGATTTGCCGCCCAGCTCCAGGCTCACGCCTTTGACGGATTCCGCCGCCCGCTGCATGACCTGCACGCCAACGGCGTTGCTGCCGGTGAAGGAAATTTTCGCGATACGCGGATCTGCCGACAATGGCGCGCCAACAGCCAGGCCAGTGCCACACACCAGGTTGAACACACCCGCCGGCAATCCGGCTTCAGCGATGATCGTTGCCAGTTCCAGCTCTGGCAGCGGCGTCACTTCCGAAGGCTTGAGCACCACGCAGCAACCGGCGGCCAGGGCCGGGGCGAGTTTCCAGGCGGTGGTGACCATCGGGAAGTTCCACGGCACGATCAGGCCGACCACACCGCACGGCTCACGGCGCAGGCGCGCACTGAAGTCGTCGCTCGGCAGTTCGATGGCGCTGTCCTGTTTCGCGTCCATCCCTTCGGCCAGACCGGCGTAATACTCGAACGTGGCAATCACGTCATCGACGTCGATCGCGGCTTCGAATTGCGGCTTGCCGTTGTTGCTCGACTGCAAGTGCATCAGTTTTTCACGGTTGGCCTGCACGCCCGCGGCGATTTTGCGCAGGATGGCAGCGCGTTCGGCGCCGGAGGTTTTCGACCAGCCGGCGAACGCCTGGGTCGCCGCGCTCACCGCTTGATCAACCGCACGCTCATCGCCGCCATTGACCGTGGTCAACAGGGCTTCGGTCGCCGGGTTGATGACGCGCAGGTGTTCATTGCCGGCCGACCATTGGCCGTTGATGTACAGGCCATCCAGGGTAGTCGGGAACGTCATTTCGACACCGCCTTCATCCACTCGGCCTGGTCGATTTCAATCAGGGTCGGGCCCTGGCGATCGTGGGCCACACGCAATGCGCCGCGCAATTGCTCGACACTGCTGACGGCTTCGGCCGCGCAACCCAAGGCCTTGGCCACACCGATGAAGTCCGGGGTGTAGATGTCCACGCCGACCGGCTCGATGGCACGGTTGACCATGTATTTCTTGATCTCTTCGTAGCCCTGGTTATTCCACAGCAGCACGATGACCGGAGTGCGCGCTTCAACGGCACTGGCCAGTTCCGGCAGGGTGAACTGCAGGCCGCCGTCACCGATCAGGCACACCACTGGCGGGCGAGCACCGTTTTCAGCGCTGCCGCCGAGCCAGGCGCCAATCGCCGCCGGCAAGGCGTAACCGAGGGTGCCGTAACCGGTGGACGAGTTGAACCAGCGACGCGGCCGCTCCGGGTTGAACGTCAGGTTGCCGGTGTATACCGGTTGGGTCGAATCACCGACGAATACCGCGTCCGGCAGCTCGTGCAGGACGGTTTCGAGGAATCGGGTCTGGGCCAGGGTCGGTGCATCCCAGGTCGCGGCCAGGTCTTCACGCAGACGGGCGGCCCGTACCTGGCCCCAATCGTTGCGGCGCTCGGCCAGGGATTTGTGCGACAAGGCGCTGAGCAAGGCCTGGGCAGCGTTGCGCGAGTCGGCCACCAGTGCCACGTGCGGCGGGTAGTTGCGCACGGTCTGGTCCGGGTCGATATCGACGCGCAGCAACTTGCCAGGAATTTCGAAGCCACCGGCGAAGGTCACGTCGTAGTCGGTCTCGGCCAGTTCGGTGCCGATGGCCAGGACCACGTCGGCCTCGGCGACCAGCGCACGGGTGGCGACCAGGCTCTGGGTCGAGCCGATCAGCAGCGGGTGACCGGAGGCGAGCATGCCCTTGGCATTGATGGTCAGTGCGACCGGCGCGTCCAGCAACTCGGCCAGCTCAGTCAGCTCGGGCGCCGCGTCGATGGCACCGCCACCGGCGAGAATCAGCGGACGCTTGGCGTTGGCCAGCAATTCGGTCATGCGCGACACGGCGCTCGGCGAAGCACCGGCGCGGTCGATGTTGACCGGCAGGCTGCTGAGCAGCTCGTCAGCGTCTTCGACCAACACGTCCAATGGAATTTCAATGTGCACCGGACGCGGACGGCCTGCCTGGAACAGCGCAAAGGCGCGAGCCAGCACACCCGGCAATTCCGACGCCGACATCAGGGTGTGGGAGAACGCCGCGACACCGGCGCACAGTGCGCCCTGGTTCGGCAGTTCATGCAGCTTGCCGCGACCGCCGCCCAACTGGCTGCGCGATTGCACGCTGGAGATCACCAGCATCGGGATCGAATCGGCGTAGGCCTGGCCCATGGCGGTGGTGATGTTGGTCATGCCTGGGCCGGTGATGATGAAGCACACACCCGGTTTGCCGCTGGTGCGGGCGTAGCCGTCGGCCATGAAACCGGCGCCCTGTTCATGACGCGGCGTCACGTGGTTGATGCTCGAACGGGCCAGCCCGCGATACAGCTCCACGGTGTGAACGCCCGGAATGCCGAACACCTGCTCGACTCCGTAGTTTTCGAGTAACTTGACCAATACTTCGCCGCACGTCGCCATGTCTTTGCCCTTCTTGTTCGTTTGAGACGCCGGGCATGCGCTGTGTTTATGATGGATTGGCAGGCCCGGGAATGGCCTCATTGGAACGGGCGACACGTAGCCGCAACAATGGATAAAAAGTCATACTAGCCATGTCCTCACGTCATACCTTGGATCCCAATGAAACGACTGCCTCCCCTGCCGGCGCTGCACACTTTTCTGATTACCGCGCAGTGCTGCAATTTCACCCGGGCCGCCGAACAACTGCACATCACCCAGGGCGCGGTCAGCCGGCAGATCGCCGGACTGGAGGATCACCTGGGTTATGAGCTGTTCATTCGCCAGGCTCGAGGCCTGGACCTGACCGCCGAAGGACGGGAGTGGCTGCCACGGGTGCAGCAGATTTTCGGCCTGATCGACGAGGCCGTGGAGCAGATCGGCGAGAAGCGCGAAACCCTGCAACTCAAGGCACCGACCTGCGTCATGCGCTGGTTGCTGCCGCGTCTGTTGCAATGGCAAAGGGAACGCCCGGACGTGCCGGTGGAGCTGACCACCACGGTCAAGCACGGCGTGGATTTTCATCTCGAGCAGTTCGATGCGGCGGTGATGTACGGCGCACCGCCGGACAACTCATTGATGTCGCAAAAACTCTTCGACGAACAACTCACGCCGGTGTGTTCCAGACCGATGCTCGAAGGCCCCATGCCCCTGCAGACACCTGCCGATCTGCAACAACACCTGCTGCTGCACCCGACCCGCGATGAACGGGACTGGAAAGCCTGGTTGAAAGCCGCGGATGTGAATTTGACCAATGTCGGCAAGGGCCAGCATTTCGAAACACTGGACCTGGCGATGTCGATGGCGTCCCAGGGAACGGGGGTGGCGATTGGCGACTGGTCGCTGATCGGCGATGACCTGAATGCCGGGCGGCTGGTCATGCCATTCGAATTGAAGGTCACAACCGGACTGGCGTATTACCTGGTATTCCCCGAAAAACCCGGACCTTCGCCGAAGTTACGTGAATTGATGGGGTGGCTGGTGGAGCAGGCGCAGTCTCGCTGAACGGCCACCTGTAGGAGCTGCCGAAGGCTGCGATCTTTTGACTTTGATTTTAAGAAGCAAGATCAAAAGATCGCAGCCTGCGGCAGCTCCTACATGGATTTCGGTGTCAGTAGCCGACTGTAAAGCGCTTCCGCGAATGCTTTGGCGCCTCGAGTTCGTCGAGCATCGCAATCGCATAATCGGCAAAGGTTATCCAGCTACGCCCTTCGCTGCTAACCAGCAAATCATCCTGGCCGAGGCGGAATGTCCCGGTGCGCTCACCCTCGACAAATTCGGCCGAAGGCGACAGGAAGGTCCACTCCAGATCCCGCTCTTCACGCAAGTTTGCGAGGAACTCGGCACCGGCGCTGGCCTCTGCCTTGTAGGCCTCAGGGAAACCTTCGCTGTCGATCACTCGAGTGCCATCGGGCAACAAGAGCGACCCCGCGCCACCGACTACCAGCAAGCGTTTGACCCCGGCCTTTTTCACCGGCCCGATGACGGCACTGGCAGGAAGCGTTGCGAAATGTGCCGCGCTGATGACTGCGTCATGCCCTTGAATGGCCGCTTGCAATGCACTGGCATCCAGAGCGTCGACGTTGCGCGTGACCACACCGGCACGCTGGCCGATTTTCGCCGTGTTGCGAGCGATCGCGGTAACGCTGTGACCGCGACGCAGGGCTTCTTCCAGCAGTTGGCTACCGGCACGACCGGTGGCACCGATGATTGCGATGTTGCTCATGACGTACTCCAGTTGGCTTGAAAGTATCGGTATGTTGCATTGGCGCTTTTGTGGCGAGGGAGCTTGCTCCCGCTCGGCTGCGCAGCAGTCGTAAAACCTGTGTTCATGGGGTGCCTGAAGGAATGCGGAGGAGCGCTTCGCACTCCAGCGGGAGCAAGCTCCCTCGCCACAGGAATTCCTATTAACCCTTAAATTTATTCACCCCACTTCATCTCGCCCTTGGCGACTTTGGCGCTCAGCTCCAGGGAGCTTTCATCGCCCAGTGCCGGGAAGCGTTTCTTCATTGCCGCAATCAGTTCAGCAGAATCCCTGGCCTTGGCGGTTTCTTCGTCGAAGGCCTTGATGTAAGCGGCGGTGAACTGCACGGCTGCCAGGGAGCGACCGCTCTCGCCGAGGTAATGGCCCGGCACCACGACCTGCGGTTTCAGGGTTTCAATGGAATGCAGCGTAGACAACCAATCGGCATGGGACTGCGGCGTTTGCGTGTCGGCCATCCACACGTGGATGTTTTGCGCCACCACGACACCACCGACGACCGCCTTGATCGACGGAATCCACACAAAGCTGCGATCCGGCTGCGGCCCCTCAAGTCCAAGCACCTGCAACTTCTGCCCTTCGAGGATCAGGCTATCGCCCTTGAGCACGTCCGGCACGATGGTTTTGGCCGGCACATCGGCGCCCATTTTCGGCCCCCAGAAGGCCAGTTTGCCGTCGACGGTTTGCTTGATGTGATCAACGGTCGGCTGCGAGGCGAGGACCCTGGCCTTGGGGAACGCGGCTGTCAGGGTGTCGAGGCCGAAGTAGTAGTCCGGGTCGCCGTGACTGATGTAGATGGTGGTCAGTTGCTTGCCGCTGGCGCGGATTTTTTCCACCACCTGTTCGGCCTGGGATTTGCCGAATTGGGCATCCACCAGAATCGCTTCCTTTTCGCCGCTGACCAGCACCGAGGTCACCGGGAAAATGGCTTTTTCGCCGGGGTTGTAGACATCCAGCGTCAGGGTCGAGGCGGCTGCATGGGCGGCAAAACCGAAGGCGGCGCTTGCCAGTAAAACGCGCTTGAGGGTGGTGAAACCGATCATTTGTTGCTCCGTTGTCCGAATGCCGTGCTTGGCGGATGCCCTTTTTTTGTAGGAGCGAGCTTGCTCGCGATGGACTTGAAGACGCCGCGTTTAACCGGCAACCCGCGTTATCGTTAACGTCCATCGCGAGCAAGCTCGCTCCTACAGGGGAACAGAGCTTAGTTGCCTGACTCGGTACAAAAAATGCGATGCTTGAACATAGTTTGTTTCTGAAAGCGGGCAAATCATGGATCGTCTTCAAGCAATGCGTGTGTTCGTCACGGTGGTCGACCTCGGCAGCCAGTCGGCCGCCGCCGATCACCTGGAGCTGTCACGGCCGGTGGTGTCGCGGTATCTGGCGGAGCTGGAGGATTGGGTCGGTGCGCGCCTGATGCACCGCACCACACGCAAGTTGAGCCTGACCGCCGCCGGCAACGAGATCCTGCCGCGATGCAGGCAAATGCTCGACTTGTCCAGCGACATGCAAGCCGCCGTCAGCGAACCGGATGACGCACCGCGCGGTCTGCTGCGGATCAGCGTCAGCACCTCGTTCGGCCAGGCGCAACTGGCCGATGCCATGGCCGCGTACGTCAAGCGCTACCCCGGCGTCAGCGTCGACATGCAGATGCTCGACCGCACCGTGAACCTGGTGGACGAGCGCATCGACCTGGCGATCCGCACCAGCAACGACCTGGACCCGAACCTGATCGCCCGCCGCCTGACGGTTTGCCGCTCGGTGATCTGCGCGTCCCCTGCCTACTTGCGCGAACATCCGGCGCCGCAACGGGTCGAGGACCTGAGCCTGCACAACTGCCTGACCCATTCCTACTTCGGCAAAAGCCTCTGGCATTTCGAACAGGACGGCGAGCAGGTTTCAGTACCGGTGCAAGGCAACATCAGCGCCAACGAGGCCAGCACACTGTTGCGCGCAACGATCGCCGGCGCCGGGGTGGCGATGCTGCCCACCTACCAGGCCGGCGTGCACATTCACAGCGGCGAATTGATTCGCCTGCTGCCGGCGGCCGAACCCCGGCAAATGAACGTGTATGCGGTGTATGCCTCGCGCAAGCACATGCCGGCGGCGCTGCGCAGCCTGCTGGATTTTCTGGTGCTCAGATTTCCACAGGAGCCGGAATGGGACATCGGCCTGTAACCCCGCCCCTGTAGGAGCTGCCGAAGGCTGCGATCTTTTGACTTTGATTTTAAGAAGCAAGATCAAAAGATCGCAGCCTTCGGCAGCTCCTACACAACTCAGCGGCGCTGACCTATGCTCAATGTAATACCGAAAGGTATTCGTTCAGAGGTCAACGCCATGAACATCAGAACAAGAAGGTACCTCGCGATCTTCATCACCTGCGCGGTCACGCTCGGGCTGTATGGCGCTGCCGCCTGGCGCGTCGAGCAACTGCGCAACCAGCCCCGTGAAGCCGCGAGCTGCAACTTCGAGCGCTGCATCCCCCACAACGCCACCCTCAACGCCCTCCGGTAACGAAGGGGGTCAGGCTTCGTTGTCCTGATCGGCCTTCAAGCGGTCACGGAAGGCCTTGGGCGAAATCCCCACACGACGCCGGAACAGGCGCGTGAAGTTGGTCGGATCGGAAAACCCCAACACGTCGGACATTTCATAAATGGTCATGCTGGTGTAGGTCAGCAAGCGCTTGGCCTCCAGCAATTGCCGTTCGTGCATGATCTGCAACGCCGGTTGCCCCGCCAGCTCACGACAGGTGCCATTGAGGTGCGACACGGAAATCCCCAGCCGGTGCGCCAGATCCTCGACCTTGACGTGCTGGCGATAAGTCTCTTCCACCAGTTGAATAAAGCCGTTGAGGTATTCCCGGGCCCGCTGCGGTCGTGCCATGGCGGTGCGCCGCTGGATTACCTGGCGGCTGACCCACACCACGATCACGCTGACCAGCGAATGCATGAGCATTTCCCGCGCCGGTTGATGGCTGGTGTATTCGCTCTGCAAGGCACTGAACAGGCTGTAGAGGTACTCGGCGTCCTTGCCTGCCGGATAACTTTCGGCCTGGGCCAGGGCATTGACCGATTGTCCCAACTGCATCTGCAGGTGGGCGATCAGCGGTGCGGCCAGGGTCACGACAAAGCCTTCCACGTCTTCGGAAAAGCGAAAGCCATGCACCGACAGCGGTGGCAGGATCTGGATTCCCGGTTCCACCAGTTGCGTACGTTTGCCTTCGATTTCAAGCTCTGCCTGACCTTTGAATACGAAGAGCAGTTGGCATAAATCAGCGTGGCGGTGGGGTTTGATTTCCCAATGATGTTCGCGGCTGCGTTTGGAAATGGTCTCACAGTGCAGCAAGTCCGGGGTCGGCCAATCCAGGCTTTCACCGTAGAGCTTGAACACCGGAATCGAAGGCAGGTCAGGCTTGTTCATCACTTCAATCCAGGCCTCGGAGTTTGATGGCGGGCGATAATCGCACCGATTGGCAGAATGTACAGCTTTCGGCTCAGTTTTCACCTTCAATTGACAGACTCGCAAGGGAAAAATGCAAGCACTCGATCCATAAAAATCATTCACCACCCCTGGTCGCGTGAAGCTTGCGAGTCATAAAAACAATGAAAACGCTGAAAACCCAGGTCGCCATCATTGGTGCCGGCCCTTCTGGCTTGTTGCTCGGCCAATTGCTGCACAACGCCGGTATCGACACCCTCATTCTCGAACGTCAGTCGCCGGATTATGTACTCGGCAGAATCCGCGCCGGCGTGCTTGAACAAGGCATGGTAGAGCTGTTGCGCCAGGCCGGCGTGAGTCAGCGCATGGACGCCGAGGGACTGGTGCATGGCGGCTTCGAACTGGCCCTCGACGGGCGCCAGGTGCACATCGATCTGCATGCCCTCACGGGTGGCAAAACCGTGATGATCTATGGCCAGACCGAGGTCACCCGCGACCTGATGGCCGCCCGTCGGGAGGCCGGCGCGCAAACGATTTACCAGGCAACCAACGTCGTTCCCCACGGAATGAAAACCGACGAAGCCTTTGTCACTTTTGAGAAGGATGGCGAGACCTGGCGACTCGATTGCGACTACATCGCCGGTTGTGACGGCTTCCATGGCGTGGCGCGGCAATCGATTCCCGCCGACAGCCTGAAAGTCTTCGAACGGATCTACCCCTTCGGCTGGCTCGGGATCCTGGCCGATACCCCGCCGGTCCACGACGAACTGGTCTACGCCCGCCATGAGCGCGGTTTTGCCCTGTGCAGCATGCGCTCGCCGACACGCACCCGTTACTACCTTCAAGTGCCCACCATCGACCATGTCGATAACTGGTCGGATCAACGCTTCTGGGATGAACTCAAGACGCGGTTGCCACAAGCGTTGGCAGACAAACTGGTGACTGGCCCGTCCATCGAAAAAAGCATCGCGCCGCTGCGCAGCTTCGTGGTCGAACCGATGCAATACGGCCGGATGTTCCTGGTCGGCGATGCCGCGCACATCGTTCCGCCCACCGGCGCCAAGGGCCTGAACCTGGCAGCCAGCGATGTGAGTACGCTGTTCAATATCCTGCTCAAGGTTTACCGTGAAAACCGCCTTGATCTGCTGGAGAAATACTCGCAAATCTGCCTGCGCCGGGTATGGAAGGCCGAGCGGTTTTCCTGGTGGATGACCTCGATGCTGCACCGTTTCGAGGACCACGATGCCTTTAGCCAGCGCATTGCCGAGTCGGAACTGGAGTATTTCATCGGCTCCGAGGCGGGTCGAAAAACCATCGCGGAAAACTACGTCGGGCTTCCTTATGAGGCTATCGAATAGCCTGCTATCGACTTACACTGGCGAGCATCCCCGCTCGCCTTGCCTCGTGCGGGTCAATCACTGCCCGCAGGTTTTCCCGTGACCAATCTCCATCAGCCTGAAACGCCCAAACCCGCCATCCGCAGCGTGCTGATCGCGCTGATGCTGGCGATCTTTCTCGGGGCGCTGGACCAGACCATCGTCGCCGTGTCGATGCCGGCCATCTCCGCACAGTTCAAGGACGTCAGCCTGCTGGCCTGGGTGATTTCCGGCTACATGGTGGCCATGACCGTGGCGGTGCCGATCTACGGCAAACTGGGCGACCTGTACGGGCGGCGCAAGTTGATGCTGTTCGGCATGGGCCTGTTCACCCTGGCGTCGGTGTTCTGCGGCATGGCCCAGAGCATGGAGCAACTGGTTCTGGCGCGGATCTTCCAGGGCATCGGGGCCGGCGGGATGATTTCGGTGAGCCAGGCGATCATCGGTGACATCGTGCCGCCACGGGAACGCGGTCGTTATCAGGGTTATTTCAGCAGCATGTATGCCGTGGCCAGTGTGGCCGGCCCGGTGCTCGGCGGTTACATGACCGAATACCTGTCCTGGCGCTGGGTGTTCCTGATCAACCTGCCGCTGGGCCTGGGTGCCTGGCTGGTGGCCCATCGCACGCTGGTGGGCCTGCCGGTTCCGCAACGCAAACCGGTCATCGATTACCTGGGCACCGTGTTGATGATCATCGGGCTGACGGCATTGTTGCTGGGCATCACGCAGGTCGGTCAGGGTCATTCCTGGCGCAGTGCCGAAGTGCTGGTGCTGCTCGCTTGTGCGGTACTGGTGCTGGGGCTGTTTGTCGTGCACGAGCGGCGGGCACGGGAGCCGTTGCTGCCCATGCATCTGTTCGCCAACCGCAATGCGATCCTGTGCTGGTGCACGATTTTCTTCACCAGTTTCCAGGCCATCTCGCTGATCGTGTTGATGCCGTTGCGCTTCCAGAGCGTCACCGGCGCCGGGGCCGACAGCGCCGCCCTGCATCTGCTGCCGCTGGCCATGGGCTTGCCGATTGGCGCGTACTTCGCGGGCCGCCGCACCTCGGTGACCGGGCGCTACAAACCAATGATCCTCACCGGTGCCGCGCTGATGCCCATCGCGATTATCGGCATGGCGTTCAGCCCGCCGCAGGCATTCGTCGTGAGCAGCTTGTTCATGCTGCTCTGCGGGATTTCCTCCGGCATGCAGTTCCCTACGTCATTGGTCGGCACGCAGAACTCAGTGGACCAGCGGGACATAGGCGTCGCCACCAGCACCACCAATCTGTTCCGTTCGCTGGGCGGTGCCGTGGGTGTGGCGTTGATGTCGGCGCTGCTGCTGGCCTTGTTGCAGGATTCAAGTTTTGCGCACCTGGCCGGCTCGTCGCTGATTGCCGAAGGCCGTTCGGGGAATGTGTTGCTCGACGGATTGAACGCCGCACCGGGTGAGGCGCAGAACGCCTTGCGTGCTGAATTGCTGCTGACGTTCCGGCACTTGCTGACGGTCAGTGCGGTGGTGTCGTTGCTGGGGCTGGCGGCGGCGATTGCCATGCCGAACATGTTGTTGCGCGGGCGTGAGGACAAGGTTCGATAGGTGGACCGCGTTGCCTGTATTCGCGAGCAGGCTCGCTCCCACAGTGATCTCTGGCGTACACGAATTCTGCAATCACTGGAGATCCAATGTGGGAGCGAGCCTGCTCGCGATAGCGGTCTGACCGTCACCAGGATTCAAGGGCTGTAATACCCCACAGCCACCAGAAAATGCCCGACCTTCTTCAGGTAGGCATGCTTGTTCTCGACCTTGCCGGTCACCGGGTTTTTCCAGCGGTATTCGTATTCACCGTAATCCTGTTTGGCCATCAACGCCAGAATCGGCTCGCCCACCGGCTTGCCTTCCGGGTCTTCGATCTTGCTGAAGTCGGTATTGATCAGCCGCAGGTTGGTGCCGTGGGCCACATAACGCCGGGTGTCCAGGTCGACGACAAACACATACAGGTCATCCTGCAGGTAGCCGCCCTTGAGGGAATTGATCGCCGTCAGGGTGCCCTTTTCGTCCTTGGCCAGATCGGTTGCCGCTTTGTTCAGCAAGGCCATGGCCTGTTCAGCGGAGGCCCGGGGCAGGTAATAACCGACCGCCAGAATCCGTTGGCCGATGCGCTGGTAGTAGACATGCTTGCGCTCGACCTTGCCGTCGTTCCAGTTCTGCCAGCGATACTCCGCCTGCTGAATGCCATTGCCCTCCGGTACTTTCAGGGCGTCCTTGAAGGTTTTCTGCAAGTCCGGCCCAAGCACCTGCGACACGTCCCGGCCAATCAACGCCGACGACGGTCCGCCGCTGGCAAGCATCACGCCCTTGGTGTCGAGCACAAAGACGTAACGGTCCTTGTCGACAAACTCGCCCTGGCGACTGAACGCCGCAAGGGCCTTGTCACCGTTCTGGTGGTAGTAGGCCAAGGCTTTTTCCAGCAGGGCGATGGCCGCCTTGCTGTCGTCCTTTTCCGTCCCGGCGGCGTGTGCCTGGCCCAGGCACAGTAAAAACATGCCGCATAGAAAGGCGGACTTATGCAGAAACCCCATTGCGCATCCCTCGTTCCTGATGGTGTTTCAAGAGCGTAGACGGCAATGGGGGAGGCATGGGTATTCAGGAAAACACTGAGTGCTGTGGTGCGCCGGGCTTTTTGTGGCGAGGGGGCTTGCCCCCGTTCGGCTGCGCAGCAGTCGTAAATCAGATGCCGGGATTTATCTGGCAAACCGCGGTGAATGGATTTGGGGCGGCTTCGCCACCCAGCGGGGGCAAGCCCCCTCGCCACAGCAAGCTCCCTCGCCACAAGTGCTCGTTTTACTGCCGGGCGCGCAATTGCTGTTGCAGGTTCTGGATCTGCGCCTGAAGGGTATTGATGTTGCGGGTGACCTGGCTGCGGAAGGCATCGAACTCGGCGGTATTGGTCGCGCCCGGTGCGGCGGCCGGACGGTTGTCCTGCACGCTCTTGAGCACGACGATGTCTTGCTCGAGACGCTCGATGGCAGCGCTCGGGTTGCCTTGCTTCTTCAGGGCGACGATGTCGGCACCCAGGCTTTTCAACTGTGCATCGAATTTTTCCGAGTCGGACGGAGCACTTTTCAGGGCAGCCACTTCAGCACTCAAGGCTTTGACCTCGGCCTGCAACTGCGTATTGACCGCCTGATGTTCAGTGCCCTGGGCAGTCATCAGTGCAAGGCGCTTGTCCACTTCGGTGGTTTGCGCGGTCATTTGCGCCAGCCGCTTGTCCAGGTCCGAGGCCTGGCCGGCCACACCTTGCTGCTGGGTGCTCTGGTCCTGGAGCTTGCCTTCCAACTGGCGGATTTGCAGCTTCAAGGCCTCGCTGTCGGTGGTGACACTGGTCTGGCTGGCCACGACCTTTCCGGAAATGTCCTGCAGGCGCCCTGCCGCTTCCTCGCTGATTCGCGCGAAACTTTCCTGGGTCGCCACCAGTTGCTGTTCCATCAGGGAGATCTGCTGAAAGCTCCACCAGGCCAGGCCCGCGAACGCAAAGAATAACGCCCCGACCAACGCCCACAGGGGACCGGTACTCGCCGCCTTGACCTTCACCACCGGCGCCGTGCGCGAATGCACAACCGTGCGAGCAGTGGGCGGATAATCGTCATCGAGAACGTCTGCACGCAAGCTCGGTACATCGTCGAAGTCGTCGTTGGCATCGTTTCGCATGGACATTGAATCAACCTTAGTGAATCACATAATGGCTTTATGCCGCGCAGTATAAACCCCACAGCCGCAACCATTGACCCTGAAGCCCGTATCCGGTTCAGAAATGGCGCGTTGTTCGAGCCTCAGCGAATATCCTGCGCCTTCCACCAGCCACAGAATTCATCGAGCGCCGTCCAGAGGCTGACCTTGGGATCGTAATCCAGATAATGCCGGGCGCGGCTGATGTCGAGGGTGAAATTTTTGTTCATGACTTGCATGCCCAGACGTGACAGCGTCGGTTCGGGGCGCCCCGGCCACATCTTGCACACGCCCTCGTTGAGCGCTGCCACGCTGTAGCCCAGGCCGTAGGAGCGGTAGCGGGTGACCTGTGGGACGTCCATTTTGCGCATGACGTAATTGACCACGTCCCACAAAGGAATCGGCGTGCCGTTGCTGATGTTGTAAGCCTTGCCCAGCGCGGAACCGCTGGCCAGCAAACTGCTGAGCAACGCCTCGTTGAGGTTTTGCACGCTGGTGAAGTCAACTTTGTTCAGACCGTTGCCGATGATTGCCAGGCGCCCCTTGCGCTGCATGTTCAACAGGCGCGGGAAGATGCTCATGTCACCGGCCCCGGTCACGAAACGCGGGCGCAGGGCCAGGGTTTCGAGCCCGAACTCCTGGGCGCCGAAGACTTTTTGCTCGGCCAGGTACTTGGTGGTGGCGTAAGGGTGTTTGAAGCGCTTGGGCACCTGCTCTTCGGTCAGGCCCAGGTGATCTCGACCATCGAAATAGATCGACGGCGACGACAAATGCACCAGTCGTCGAACCCGTTGCTTCAGGCAGGCTTCGACCACGTTCTCGGTGACCTGGACGTTGCCCTGATGGAAATCCTGATAACGTCCCCACAAACCGACGGCACCGGCGCAATGCACCACGGCCTCGACGTCCGAACACAGTTCGCGCGCCAGTTCCGGGTCGCTCAAGTCGCCCTGGATGAATTCCGCTCCGCGGCGTACCAGATGCTCCACACTTTCGGCCCGGCGACCGTTGACCCGCACATCCAGGCCCTGCTCCAGGGCAAAACGCGCAAAGCGTCCGCCGATGAAGCCGCTTGCGCCGGTAACCAGAATTTTCATGAATTGCTCCAACAAATGCAGCCACGAGCTTCAAGCGGCAAGCTGCAAGTTAAAAACGGTCCGCAAGCGCTTCACTTGCAGCTTGCAGCTTGACGCTTAAGGCTGCTTCCAAGGCACCAGCCATTGCTTCGATGCGCTGACCAATTGATCGGTGAGCAGCCCCAGCAACTGACCGCCATTACGCCAATGATGCCAGTACAGCGGCACATCGATCGGCTTATCTGGCAATAACTCCCGCAACACGCCCCTTTCAAGCTGCTCGCGTACCTGCAGTTCCGGAACCAGGCCCCAGCCCAGACCGGCTTCGGTCAATCGAATGAAACCTTCCGACGACGGGCATAAATGGTGCTCGAAACCACCCTCGACGCCGAGGGACGCAAGATACCGATGCTGCAGGAAATCGTCCGGGCCAAACACCAGCGCCGGGGTGCGGGCCAACTGATCGGCGCGTACGCCTTGCGGAAAATGCCGGGCAATAAAGGCCGGGCTGGCCAGCGCACGGTAACGCATGGCCCCCAGCAGCACGCTGCGCGCGCCCGCCACCGGACGCTCGCTGGCGCAGACACAGGCTGCCACCTCGCCGGCACGCATGCGCTTGAGGCCGACGGTCTGGTCTTCGACCACCAGATCCATCAACAAATGCTGTTGCGCGCAAAACTCCCCCACCGCCTGCGCCCACCAGGTGGCCAGGCTGTCGGCGTTCAGGGCGATCCGCAGGCGTTCCGGCAGGCCCTCTTCATCCAGTGCCGGCACCAGGCTTTGCAAATCCCGCTCAAGCAGGCGCACCTGCTGCACGTGGTTGAGCAACCGCCGACCGATTTCCGTCGGCGTCGGCGGTGTGGCCCGCACCAGCACCGGCTGGCCAACCCGCGCTTCCAGCAGCTTGATGCGCTGGGATATCGCCGACTGCGACAAGCCCAGCACCTGAGCCGCCCGTTCAAAGCCGGCCTGTTCGACCACGGCGGCCAGGGCAGAAAGCAATTTATAGTCGAACATCAGTTTTCCTAATGAGCGATCAGCAAGATTGGTTTTTCTTATACAGCCTTCACAGGGACAATGACCAGCAAGAACTCTTGAACAAGGAACACCACATGGCTGGCGAAACTTCATTGGCAACGCTGCTGCGCAGCATGAGCCCGCAACTCAATGCCGGCGAATACGTGTTCTGCACCCTGCGCGACGGCCAGTTGCCTGCGGGCCTGGAGATTGTCGGCAGTTTCCGCGAGCAGGAAGGCCTGACCGTGATCCTCGAACGCTCCCACGCCGAAAAAGCCGGGTTCAGCTTCGACTACGTCGCCGCCTGGATCACCCTGAACGTGCATTCGGCACTCGAAGCGGTTGGCCTGACCGCCGCCTTCGCCACGGCATTGGGCAAGGCCGGCATCAGTTGCAACGTGATTGCCGGCTACTACCACGACCATTTGTTTGTCGGCCAGGCCGACGCCGACCGTGCCCTGCAGGTGCTGCGGGATCTGGCAGCCAACGCGGAGTAAAAAATCATGTGGCAAAGTTATATGAACGGCCTGTTGGTGGCCTTTGGCCTGATCATGGCGATCGGCACCCAGAATGCGTTTGTCCTCGCGCAAAGCCTGCGGCGTGAACATCACCTGCCGGTCGCAGCACTCTGCGTTGCCTGCGACGCCCTGTTGGTGGCAGCGGGGGTGTTTGGCCTGGCGACGGTATTGGCACAGAACCCGACCTTGCTGGCCATCGCCCGCTGGGGCGGTGCAGCGTTTCTGTTGTGGTATGGCACCCAGGCACTGCGCCGGGCCTTTTCGAAACAGAGCCTTGAGCAGGGCGAGGGTCAGACCGTACGCTCGCTGCGGGCGGTCATGCTCAGCGCGCTGGCGGTGACCTTGCTCAACCCGCACGTCTACCTGGACACCGTCCTGCTGATCGGTTCCCTGGGCGCACAACAAACCGAGCCCGGCGCGTATGTGGTAGGTGCGGCCAGTGCCTCGCTGCTGTGGTTCTTCACCCTGGCGCTGGGTGCGGCATGGCTGGCACCCTGGCTCGCCCGCCCCGGTACCTGGCGAATTCTCGATCTGTTGGTGGCGGTGATGATGTTTGCCGTAGCGCTGCAGTTGATCGCGGCCATCTGATTCGCGGAACCTCTATTCCACACAGTTGTTGCGTGGTTATGCCGCCCCCCCGGTGCTATG
Source organism: Pseudomonas sp. GW821-FHT07G06 (assembly GCF_058986625.1). NCBI lineage: Bacteria > Pseudomonadati > Pseudomonadota > Gammaproteobacteria > Pseudomonadales > Pseudomonadaceae > Pseudomonas > Pseudomonas sp. GW821-FHT07G06. Next base: position 265,098 of record NZ_JBYSVW010000008.1, on the reverse strand, counting down.
ATCCGTCTCCCTGCGCCGCAAAGAGTACAAACTCCCCGGCGCTTGTCTGGCCGCCCGTGATCGGCCTTGCGCTCACCGCAACTGACCTGATTAGGAGAATCATCATGGCTTTCGAATTGCCGCCACTGCCGTACGCACACGATGCCCTGCAGCCGCACATTTCCAAGGAAACTCTGGAATTCCACCACGACAAGCACCACAACACCTACGTCGTGAACCTGAACAACCTGGTGCCAGGCACCGAGTTCGAAGGCAAGACCCTGGAAGAAATCGTCAAGACTTCCTCGGGCGGTATCTTCAACAACGCCGCACAGGTCTGGAACCACACTTTCTACTGGAACTGCCTGGCGCCAAACGCTGGCGGTCAACCAACCGGCGCACTGGCTGAAGCCATCAACGCAGCTTTCGGTTCGTTCGACAAGTTCAAGGAAGAGTTCAGCAAGACTTCCATCGGCACCTTCGGTTCCGGTTGGGGCTGGCTGGTGAAGAAGGCTGACGGTTCCCTGGCCCTGGCCAGCACCATCGGCGCCGGCAACCCGCTGACCAACGGCGACACCCCGCTGCTGACCTGCGACGTCTGGGAACACGCTTACTACATCGACTACCGCAACCTGCGTCCGAAGTACGTCGAAGCGTTCTGGAACCTGGTCAACTGGAAATTCGTGGCTGAGCAGTTCGAAGGCAAAACCTTCACCGCTTAAGCTCGACGCCAGTCAAAAAACCCGGCTTTTTAGCCGGGTTTTTTATTGCCCGGGATTTTTCAGCGTTCGGCAGGGACCCTTCGCGAGCAGGCTCGCTCCCACATTGGATCGGGCTACACCCGACCACTGTGGGAGCGAGCCTGCTCGCGAAGAACGATGACGCGGTTAGCCTGCCAACTACTGCGGATCGAGGTTATCCAACGCTCGACTCACCGCCAGCTCCGCCAACATGACAATCTGCGAAATGGCCAACGCTGTGTTGCGCTGGGGGCCATTCAGGTAGGTGGCGAAATCACTCGCCAGGACATTGGCTGAAGCCAGTGACTCACAGGCGTGGGCAAGAAGGGTTTCAGTGTCCATGTCGGGAACGATCATGAACATGGTGTGGGGGCTGTAGGGTTTGGTGGTGCTGCTGGGGGGATCGGGGATTAACTTATCCACTGAAATATACCTATGCGGTGGGTGCCACCCATTGCCGTTCTCACACGGCAAAGAGGTGGCAGCTATGTGCGAGGTGAGAAAACCGGTCATAGGCACCCGGCCAGACAAAAGTCTGCCCGCACACAGCCGCCATAACGCATTTACAGACAGCGGAAAAGCTGGCGGCAATTATGCGGATACTGGCACTGGATGACTATGACTTGCCGGGTTCTCACACCCGATCGCTGAGTTTTCAGCGACAGTCAGAGGCTATTGAGTCCACTTCCGACGGGCAACCTGAAAACTGCGTGGGAAACTTCTGGCGCTTTCCTACACCGCGTTAACCCGCAAAAACGTAACGAGGAACCAGCTCCCACAGGGATCGGGGACATCTGCAAAAACCAGGTCGGCTGTCAGGCCGCCATCGCGAGCAAGCTCGCTCCCACAGAAAAGCAAAGGCAGGTCGGCGTACACAGACGCTTCTCACCACTCATCAGGCCGAGCGTTAGCTCGCCTGCCGCTCTTGATCTTGATCCACCCGCCCCCTCGGCAGGCTGAGTGGAGGTGTTCATCCGGGGATGGGCGCGCAGCGCCGTTCGACGCAGTCGAACTCATTGCATGTAGGTCGAAGCGAAGCCGACCGGAGAGCAATGCCCCCGGATGAATACCGGAGCGAAGGAACCCCGAGCCTAAGCGAGGGGCCGTACGTAAGGGGCGAGACCTTTTGGTTACTTTTGGGGCGTTTGCCAAAAGTGACCCGCTGTAAGAGCGGAACCGTAAGCCGCCGTTACCAAAGAAATGGATATGTACCCGGTTAAAAACCCAACAATGAAACAAGCCTCAAGCCCCTTGCCCCCCCGCCACAGACGGCTAACATCAAACAAAAGGAAAATATCCCCACCCTCACCCCTAAAGTTGAAGGACTCGACAACCGACACAGTGCTAATAGGCTAACTCGTCAAGACAACTGCAAATCAGCCAAGCTGCAGGCAAAATCCCCCAAGGATGATTGTCCCTTTGACTGCCATCACGGGATTGCCAATACTCATGGCAACTTGATGCTACCCGCACGGAACAAGGAATAACCCTTTGAAGCTGGAACTCAAGAACAGCTTGTCGGTGAAGTTGCTCCGGGTCGTGCTCCTGTCGGCATTGATCGTCGGCGTGGTCTTGAGCTGCGCACAGATCGTGTTCGATGCCTATAAAACACGCCAGGCCGTCGCCAACGATGCCGAACGCATCCTCGACATGTTTCGCGACCCCTCGACCCAGGCCGTCTACAGCCTGGATCGGGAAATGGGCATGCAGGTGATCGAAGGCCTGTTTCAGGACGCAGCCGTACGCAAGGCCTCCATCGGCCATCCCAACGAAGCCATGCTCGCGCAAAAAACCCGCGAATTGCAGCACTCCCACAGCCGCTGGCTGACCGACCTGATTCTCGGCAAGGAGCGCACCTTCACCACCCAACTGGTCGGTCGCGGGCCTTACAGCGAGTATTACGGCGACCTGAGCATCACCCTCGATACCGCCACCTACGGCCAAGGGTTCATTGTCAGCTCGGTGATCATCTTCATCTCCGGCGTACTGCGCGCGCTCGCCATGGGGCTGGTGCTGTATCTGGTCTATCACTGGCTGCTGACCAAGCCGCTGTCGCGGATCATCGAGCACCTCACGGAAATCAATCCGGATCGTCCCAGCGAACACAAGATTCCGCTGCTCAAGGGCCACGAGAAAAACGAACTGGGCATCTGGATCAACACCGCCAATCAATTGCTCGAGTCCATTGAACGCAACACCCATCTGCGCCACGAGGCGGAAAACAGCCTGTTGCGCATGTCCCAATACGATTTCCTGACGGGACTGCCGAACCGGCAGCAATTGCAGCAGCAACTGGACAAGATCCTCATCGACGCCGGCAGGTTGCAGCGCCGGGTCGCGGTGCTGTGTGTCGGCCTCGACGATTTCAAGGGCATCAACGAGCAGTTCAGCTACCAGACCGGCGACCAGTTGCTGCTGGCCCTGGCCGATCGCCTGCGCGGCCATAGCGGTCGCCTGGGCGCCCTCGCCCGCCTCGGTGGCGACCAGTTCGCCCTGGTCCAGGCTGATATCGAACAACCCTACGAAGCCGCCGAGCTGGCACAAAGCATTCTCGATGATCTGGAAGCGCCGTTTGCCCTCGATCATCAGGAGATTCGCCTGCGCGCCACCATCGGCATCACCCTGTTCCCCGAGGACGGCGACAGCACCGAGAAGCTGTTGCAAAAGGCCGAGCAGACCATGACGCTGGCCAAGACCCGCTCGCGCAACCGCTATCAGTTCTATATCGCCAGCGTCGACACCGAAATGCGCCGCCGCCGCGAGCTGGAAAAAGACCTGCGCGATGCGCTGGTCCGCAATCAGTTCTACCTCGTCTACCAGCCGCAGATCAGTTACCGCGACAACCGCGTGGTGGGCGTCGAAGCGCTGATTCGCTGGCAACACCCTGAGCACGGCATGGTGCCACCGGACTTGTTCATCCCGCTGGCCGAACAGAACGGCACCATCATTGCCATCGGCGAATGGGTGCTGGACCAGGCCTGCAAACAATTACGCGAGTGGCATGACCAGGGCTTCAGTGACCTGCGCATGGCGGTCAACCTGTCCACGGTTCAATTGCACCATGCCGAACTGCCACGGGTGGTCAACAACCTGCTGCAAATGTACCGCCTGCCGCCACGCAGCCTGGAACTGGAGGTCACCGAAACCGGCCTGATGGAGGACATCAGCACCGCAGCCCAGCATCTGCTCAGCCTGCGCCGCTCCGGTGCACTGATCGCCATCGATGACTTTGGAACCGGCTATTCATCCTTGAGCTATCTCAAGAGCCTGCCGCTGGACAAGATCAAGATCGACAAGAGCTTCGTTCAGGACCTGCTCGATGACGACGACGATGCGACCATCGTTCGCGCCATCATCCAGCTGGGCAAGAGCCTGGGCATGCAGGTGATTGCCGAGGGTGTGGAAACCGCCGAACAGGAGGCCTACATCATTTCCGAAGGCTGCCACGAAGGTCAGGGTTATCACTACAGCAAGCCATTGCCGGCGCGGGAACTGGGCGTTTACCTCAAGCAGGCCCAACGTAGCAACGCGGCTATTTTGTAACCCCCCTGTAGGAGCGAGCCTGCTCGCGATGAACTTGAGAACACCGCGGGGTATCAGGTTCCCGGCGTTATCGTTGACGTCCATCGCGAGCAGGCTCGCTCCTACAGGGATTCGTGAATAAGAAATATTTCCACCTACAACCCTTTACACATAATGCGAAAGATTTGCATTATGTCGCAGTTTTGCGTGCGCATAGCGCCACTCCACCCCTATCCAAGCAGGATGTTCGCCATGATTCGTATGCCTCTGGCTACCGCCAGTCTGTTGGCCATCGCTATTTCCCTCGCCGGTTGCGGCGAAGGTGACAAAGAAAAAGCTGCCGCGCCTGCACCTGCGCCAGCCGCCAGCACCGCGGCCGCCCCGGCTGCTGCACCTGCCGCTGCCAGTAAAGTCGACGAAGCCGCCGCCAAAGCCGTTGTCGCTCACTACGCCGACATCGTTTTCGCCGTTTACAGCGATGCCGAATCCACCGCGAAGACCCTGCAAACCGCCGTAGACGCCTTCCTCGCCAAGCCGAACGCCGACACCCTGAAAGCCGCCAAGGCAGCCTGGGTTGCCGCTCGCGTGCCTTACCTGCAGAGCGAAGTGTTCCGCTTCGGCAACACCATCGTTGACGACTGGGAAGGTCAACTGAACTCCTGGCCGCTGGACGAAGGCCTGATCGACTACGTCGACAAGTCCTACGAGCACGCCCTGGGCAACCCGGGCGCCACCGCCAACATCATCGCCAACACTGAAGTGCAGATCGGCGAAGACAAGGTCGACGTCAAAGACATCACCCCGGAAAAACTCGCCAGCCTGAACGAGCTGGGCGGTTCCGAGGCCAACGTCGCCACCGGTTACCACGCCATCGAATTCCTGCTCTGGGGCCAGGACCTGAACGGCACCGGCCCTGGCGCCGGCAACCGTCCGGCTTCGGACTACCTGGAAGGCAAAGGGGCTACCGGCGGTCACAACGATCGTCGTCGTGCCTACCTGAAGTCCGTGACTCAGCTGCTGGTCAGCGACCTGGAAGAAATGGTCGGTAACTGGAAGCCGAACGTGGCCGACAATTACCGCGCCACCCTGGAAGCAGAACCGGCTGAAACCGGCCTACGCAAAATGCTGTTCGGCATGGGCAGCCTGTCCCTGGGCGAACTGGCGGGCGAGCGCATGAAGGTTTCCCTGGAAGCCAACTCCCCGGAAGACGAACAGGATTGCTTCAGCGACAACACCCACAACTCGCACTTCTACGATGCCAAGGGCATTCGTAACGTGTACCTTGGCGAATACACCCGTGTCGACGGCACCAAAATGACCGGCGCCAGCCTGTCGTCCCTGGTGGCCAAGGCCGACCCGGCTGCCGACACCGCGCTGAAAGACGACCTGGCCGCTACCGAAGCCAAGCTTCAAGTCATGGTCGACCACGCCAACAAGGGCGAGCACTACGACCAGTTGATCGCTGCCGGCAACACCGCAGGCAATCAGATCGTTCGTGACGCCATCGCTGCGCTGGTCAAGCAGACCGGTTCGATCGAAGCCGCCGCTGGCAAACTGGGCATCAACGACCTGAACCCGGACAACGCTGATCACGAATTCTGATCAACGCTGGCTGAATGAAAAAGGCGACCTTCGGGTCGCCTTTTTCATATCTGCTACATCCGGGTCCTTGTGGGAGCGAGCCTGCTCGCGAAGGCGGCTGCCTATCCGACATCAATTTTGACCGTGACGCCCTCTTCGCGAGCAGGCTCGCTCCCACAGGGTTCCCTGTTACCCAAAAACCTGCCCCACATCAAGCAAACGATAATTCCTCTTATTCAAATTCCTATCCCCTGTTAGACTTTGCGCCCTTGTTTTGCTCGTCTTGCAGGATCTCTGATGCCCTCGCTGCCTCTTCGCTTGTCCGCACTGTTTCTGGCCCTGGGCCTGAGTGCCTGCGATGACGCCCCGAAATTCACCCAGGCAGAACCCGGTGAAGCCCGCTCCGGCGGCAGTGCGACAGTGCGCAAGACCGATCAGAACGCGTTTTCCATGCCTTCGGCGAACCTGCCGCCGTCCCGGCGTGTGGATTTCAGCGTCGGCAACAGCTTTTTCCGCAGCCCTTGGGTGATCGCCCCTTCGACGACGACCGCGCGCGATGGTCTCGGCCCGCTGTTCAACACCAATGCCTGCCAGGGCTGTCACATCAAGGACGGCCGCGGCCATCCGCCGACTGCGGACGATGTGAACGCCGTGTCGATGCTGGTACGCCTGTCGATTCCCGACGCCCCGGCGTATGCCAAGGTCATCGAGCAGATCGGCGTGGTGCCGGAGCCCGTCTACGGCGGTCAGTTCCAGGACATGGCCGTACCCGGCGTGGCCCCCGAAGGCAAAGTGCGGGTCGATTACACCGCCGTGCCGGTTCGCTTCAAGGACGGCACCGAAGTCGAGTTGCGCAAACCAAGCCTGAACATCACCCAGCTGGGCTACGGTCCGATGCACCCCGACACCCGTTTCTCGGCACGGGTTGCCCCGCCGATGATTGGCCTGGGCCTGCTCGAGGCGATCCCTGACGAGGCGATCCTGGCCAACGCCGAGGCACAGGCCAAGGCGAACAACGGCATCAGCGGACGACCGAACCGGGTCTGGGATGACGCCGGGCAAAAGACGGTGCTTGGACGATTTGGCTGGAAAGCCGGACAACCGAACCTCAATCAGCAAAATGTTCACGCGTTTTCGGGCGATATGGGCCTCACGACCAGCCTGCGGCCCTTTGACGATTGCACGGACGCGCAAACGGCCTGCAAACAGGCACCCAGTGGCAACGGCCCCAATGGCGAGCCGGAAGTCAGCGATAACATCCTGCGCCTGGTGCTGTTCTACAGCCGCAACCTCGCCGTACCGGCCCGTCGTGACGTCAACGCCCCTGAAGTGCTGGCCGGCAAGACCCTGTTTTATCAGGCCGGTTGCCAGTCCTGTCACACACCGAAATACACCACCGCCGCCAACGCTGCCGAACCTGAACTGGCCAATCAAGTGATTCGCCCCTACAGCGATCTGCTGCTGCATGACATGGGCGACGGCCTGGCTGACAACCGTAGCGAATTCCAGGCCAGTGGCCGCGAATGGCGCACCCCGCCGTTGTGGGGCATCGGCCTGACACAGGCGGTCAGCGGCCACACCCAGTTCCTGCACGACGGCCGCGCCCGCAACCTGCTCGAAGCCGTGCTCTGGCATGGCGGCGAGGCGACAGCGGCGCAGCAACAGGTTTTGTCTTTCAATGCCGAGCAGCGCGCCGCGTTGCTGGCGTTCCTGAATTCCCTTTAACACGCATTCCACTCGCGGGAGCCCGACATGTTCCGTCCCAAACTGTTGTTCACCAGCCTTGCCGCCCTCGCCCTGGGCGCCTGCTCGCCCCAGGATCCGCAAGCGGTCACGTCGGCGGCCATCGCCAAGTCGGTGATCCTGCCAACCTACACCCGCTGGGTTGAAGCCGACCGTCAACTGGCGGTCAGCGCCCTCGCCTACTGCGAAGGCAAGGAAACCCTGGAAACTGCCCGTGCCGACTTCCTGCATGCGCAAAAAGCCTGGGCCGAGCTGCAACCGCTGTTGATCGGGCCATTGGCCGAAGGCAACCGTTCGTGGCAAGTGCAGTTCTGGCCGGACAAGAAGAACCTGGTCGGCCGTCAGGTCGAGCAACTGGTCACCGCCCAGCCGCAGATCGATGTTGCAGCGCTGGCCAAGTCCAGCGTCGTGGTGCAGGGCCTCTCGGCCTACGAATACATTCTGTTCGACAGCAAGCCTGACGTGGCCAACGCTGAACAGAAGGCCAGGTACTGCCCACTGTTGATCGCGATTGGCGAACGCCAGAAGCAATTGGCCGAAGAGATTCTGCAAACCTGGAACAACACCGACGGCATGCTCGCGCAAATGAGCAAATTCCCGAACCAGCGCTACGCCGACTCCCACGAAGCGATCGCCGATCTGCTGCGGGTGCAAGTCACGGCCATCGACACCCTGAAGAAAAAACTCGGCACGCCGATGGGTCGCCAGAGCAAGGGCGTGCCGCAACCGTTCCAGGCCGATGCCTGGCGCAGCCAGTCGTCCCTGACCAGCCTCGAAGCCAGCCTCGCGGCCGCCAAGACGGTCTGGGAAGGGGTGGATAACAAAGGCCTGCGCGGACTGTTGCCGAGCGAGCAGAAACCCTTGGCCGACAAGATCGATGCCGCCTATGCCGCCTCGCTGAAACTGTTTGCCGGCAACCAGCGTTCGCTGACCGACATGCTCAATGACGAGGCCGGCCGCCTGCAACTCAACGAGCTGTATGACAGCCTCAACGTCGTCCATCGCCTGCACGAGGCCGATCTGGCCAAGGCATTGGGCATCCAGCTGGGCTTCAACGCCAACGACGGTGACTGATGAGGGCCAGTTCCATGCTGCGACGCCAGGTTCTGACATTAGGGAGTTTGCTGCTGGGTGCGGTGACGCTGGGCGGCTGGACGCTGTTCAAGCAAAAGGACAAGAGTCCGTTGTTGCTTTCGGCACGGGACGATACCGATGGCCAGCATTACGCCGTCGGTTATCGGCTCGATGGCACCCAGGTGTTCGCCACCCGGGTCGGCCAGCGTTGCCACGACATCATCAACCACCCGACACAACCGATTGCGCTGTTCGTCGCCCGCCGTCCGGGCACCGAGAGTTACCTGATCGACCTGCGCGACGGCACGCTCCTGCAAACCGTGGTGTCGCAGCCCAACCGGCACTTCTACGGACACGCGGTCATTCACCACAGCGGCGACTGGCTGTACACCACCGAAAATGACACCACCGATCCGGGCCGCGGCCTGCTCGGTGTGTATAAGTTCGAAGGCGAAAGGCTGGTGCACAGCGGTGAGATTTCCACCCACGGCCTGGGTCCGCACCAGGTGTCGTGGATGCCCGATGGCGAAACCCTGGTAGTGGCCAACGGCGGGATTCGCACCGAGGCCGAAAGCCGGGTGGAGATGAACCTCAACGCTATGGAACCGAGCCTGGTCCTGATGCAACGTGACGGCACCCTGCTGAGCAAGGAAACCCTCGCCCAGCAGATGAACAGCGTGCGCCATCTGGCCATCGCCAGCGACGGCACCATCGTGGCCAGCCAACAGTTCATGGGCGCGGCCCACGAGTCGTCGGAGCTGTTGGCGATCAAGCGTCCCGGCCAGCCTTTCGTGGCGTTCCCGGTGCCCGAGCACCAGTTGCAGGCTATGGGGCACTACACCGCCAGCGTCGCGGTGCACAACGACTTGCGCCTGGTGGCGTTGACTGCGCCGCGGGGCAATCGTTTCTTCATCTGGGACCTGGACAGCGGTGAAGTACGCCTGGATGCCCCCCTGCCCGATTGCGCCGGGGTCGGCGCCGTGGCCGATGGTTTTGTCGTGACCTCGGGCCAGGGGCGCTGCCGCTACTACGACTGCCGTCAGACAAACCTGGTCGCCAAACCGCTGGAGCTACCCGCAGGGCTCTGGGACAACCATCTGCATCTGATGGCCTGAATCATTGAAAAGATCGCCGCCTTGGGCCGCGCCGGCATCGGGATGACGTACACCCCGCAGGCGCGACCCGAGACGGCGAATCTTTTCAGGCTTTCCCCCCTCTAATACCTCACAACCTGTAAAAACGGCAGTTGGATTACCTCTAGACTCCCGGTAATGTGCCCTGCTGTCTCACCTGATTTTCTCCAAGGAACTGGAATATGCTGCGTCGCCGCATGCTGATCATGTTGGGTGTGGTTCTACTGATTGTGCTGGTCCTGGCCGCGTACAAAGCCTTCTCGATCTACACGATGGTTCAAGGCTTCTCTGCGCCTAAACCGGCCATCAGCGTTGCCGTGGCCACCGCCACCGAGCGCCCGTGGCAAGCCCGCCTGCCTACCGTTGGCACGCTCAAGGCATTGCAGGGCGTGGACCTGAGCCTGGAGACCGATGGCACCGTCATCGATTTGCAGTTCGAGTCAGGGCAAAAGGTCAAGGCCGGTCAACCACTCCTGCGCCTCGACAGCGCTGTTGAAAGTGCCCTGTTGGAAACGGCACTGGCCGACCTCGGGCTGGCACAGCTCGATTACGGTCGCGGTAGCCAACTGGTCGGCAGCCAGGCCATTTCCAAAGGCGAGTTCGACCGACTTTCGGCGGTGCTGAAGAAGAGCAGGGCCACGGTCAATCAACTCAAGGCTGCGCTCGGCAAAAAAAGCATCGTCGCGCCCTTCAGCGGGACCATCGGCATTCGTCAGGTTGACGTTGGCGACTATCTTGCCAGCGGCACCATGATCGCCACCCTGCAAGACCTCAGTAGCCTGTATGTGGACTTTTTTGTGCCCGAGCAGTCGGTGCCGAAGATTGCGCTCGGCCAGCCAGTGCAGGTCATTGTCGCGGCGTATCCGACCCTGGAGTACCCCGGCACCATCAGTGCAATCAACCCCAAAGTCGAGAACAGCACCCGTAACGTGCAGGTCCGCGCCACCCTGGCCAACCCCGATGGCAAGTTGATGCCAGGCATGTTCGCCAACCTCCAGGTGCTCCTGCCCGACCCGCAACCGCGCATCGTGGTGCCGGAAAGCGCGATTACCTACACGCTCTACGGCAACTCGGTGTATGTGGCCGTGCAAAAGAAGGCCGAAGACGGCAGCCCGGTAAAGGATGACAAGGGCCAGCCGGTGCTGATCGCCGAACGGCGATTTGTCGAAACCGGCGAACGCCGCGATGGGCAGGTGATGATCACCAAAGGCGTGCAGAACGGCGAGAAAGTGGTGACCGCCGGCCAGCTCAAACTGGATAACGGCGCGCACATTGCCATCAGCGACGACAAGACCCTGGCCGAGCAGAACAGCCCGCCTCGCGCGGACTGATCAAGGAATCCCTATGGCTTTTACCGATCCGTTCATTCGCCGCCCGGTTCTCGCAACCGTTGTCAGCCTGCTGATTGTGCTGCTGGGCTTCCAGGCCTGGAGCAAGCTGCCGCTGCGCCAGTATCCACAAATGGAAAACGCCCTGATCACGGTGACCACCGCCTACCCCGGAGCCAACGCCGAGACCATCCAGGGCTACATTACCCAACCGATGCAGCAAAGCCTCGCCAGCGCCGAGGGTATCGACTACATGACCTCGGTGAGTCGCCAGAACTTTTCGGTGATCTCGATCTACGCGCGCGTCGGCTCCAACAGCGACCGTCTGTTTACCGAACTGCTGGCCAAGGCCAACGAGGTCAAGAACCAGCTGCCCCAGGACGCAGAAGACCCGGTGCTGAGCAAAGAATCTGCCGATGCGTCAGTGCTGATGTACATGAGCTTCTTCAGCAAGGAATTGAGCAACCCGCAGATTACCGATTACCTGTCGCGGGTGATCCAGCCCAAACTGGCGACCTTGCCCGGCATGGCCGAGGCCGAAATCCTCGGCAACCAGGTATTTGCCATGCGCCTGTGGCTGGATCCGGTGAAGCTCGCGGGTTTCGGCCTCAGTGCCAGCGATGTGACCAACGCGGTGCGCCAGTACAACTTCCTCTCGGCCGCCGGCGAGGTGAAAGGCGAATACGTGGTCACCAGCATCAACGCCAATACCGAACTCAAGTCCGCCGAGGCCTTCGGGGCGATTCCGCTCAAGGTCGATGGCGACAGCCGTGTACTGCTGCACGATGTGGCGCGTGTGGAAATGGGTGCGGAAAACTACGACTCCATCAGCTCGTTCGGTGGCACACCTTCGGTGTACATCGGTATCAAGGCGACGCCCGGCGCCAACCCGCTGGAAGTGATCAAGGAAGTGCGCAAGATCATGCCGGACCTTGAGGCCCAGCTACCGCCGAACCTCAAGGGTGAAATCGCCTACGACGCCACGCTGTTCATCCAGGCCTCGATCGACGAAGTGGTGAAAACGCTGTTCGAAGCGGTGCTGATCGTGATCGTGGTGGTGTTCCTGTTCCTTGGCGCCCTGCGCTCGGTGGTGATCCCCGTGGTGACCATCCCGCTGTCGATGATCGGTGTCATGTTCTTCATGCAGATGATGGGGTACTCGATCAACCTGCTCACCCTGCTGGCGATGGTGTTGGCCATCGGCCTGGTGGTGGACGACGCCATCGTGGTGGTGGAAAACATTCATCGCCACATCGAGGAAGGCAAGACACCGTTCGACGCCGCCATTGAAGGCGCCCGGGAAATCGCCATGCCGGTGATCTCGATGACCATCACCCTGGCGGCGGTGTATGCGCCGATCGGCTTCCTGACCGGCCTGACCGGGGCGCTCTTCAAGGAGTTCGCCTTGACCCTGGCCGGCGCGGTGGTGATTTCCGGCATCGTCGCCCTGACCCTGTCACCGATGATGTGTGCGTTTCTGCTGCGTCACGACGAGAACCCCAGTGGCCTGGCCCATCGCCTGGACATGATTTTCGAACGCCTCAAGCGCCGCTACCAGAGCATGCTCCACGGCACCCTCAACACCCGGCCGGTGGTGCTGGTATTCGCCGTGATCGTGTTGTGCCTGATTCCGGTCTTTCTCAAATTCACCCAATCGGAGCTGGCGCCGGATGAGGACCAGGGCATCATTTTCATGATGGCCAACGCCCCGCAACCGACCAACCTCGACTACCTGAACACCTACACCGACGAATTCATCTCGATCTTCAAGGCGTTTCCCGAATACTACTCATCGTTCCAGATCAACGGATTCAACGGCGTGCAATCGGGCATCGGCGGTTTCCTGCTCAAGCCATGGGACGATCGCAGTCGCACGCAAATGGAGATCCTGCCCGAGGTGCAGGCCAAACTGGAAAAGATCCCGGGGTTGCAGATTTTCGGCTTCAACCTGCCGTCCCTGCCAGGCACCGGCGAAGGCTTACCGTTCCAGTTCGTCATCAACTCCTCCAACGATTACGAACTGCTGCTGCAAGTGGTCGACCGGGTAAAGAAACGGGCGATGGAATCCGGCAAGTTTGCATTTGTCGACGTTGACCTGGCCTTCGACAAGCCGGAAGTGGTGGTGGATATCGACCGCGCCAAGGCCGCGCAGATGGGGGTTTCCATGCAGGATCTGGGGGGAACCCTGGCAACCCTGCTGGGTGAAGGCGAGATCAACCGATTCACCATCGAAGGTCGCAGCTACAAGGTCATTGCCCAGGTCGAGCGAGCGTTCCGCGACAATCCGGACTGGCTGAACAATTACTACGTGAAAAACACCCAGGGCGAGCTGTTGGCATTGTCGACCCTGATCACGGTCACCGACCGCGCTCGACCGAGACAGCTGAACCAGTTCCAGCAACTCAACTCGGCCATCCTGTCCGGTGTGCCGCTGGTGAGCATGGGGGAAGCCATCGACCTCGTGCGCCAGATCGCCCGGGAAGAGGCACCGGTCGGTTTTGCCTTCGACTACGCCGGCGCGTCGAGGCAGTACGTGCAGGAAGGCAGCGCCCTGTGGGTCACCTTTGCCCTGGCACTGGCGATCATTTTCCTGGTACTGGCGGCCCAGTTCGAAAGCTTCCGCGACCCGCTGGTGATCCTGGTCACCGTGCCCCTGTCCATCTGCGGTGCGTTGATTCCGCTGTTCCTGGGGTGGTCGAGCATGAACATCTATACCCAGGTCGGGCTGGTGACGCTGATCGGGCTGATCAGCAAGCACGGCATTCTGATCGTCGAGTTCGCCAACCAGCTACGCAAGGACAAGGGCCTGACGGCACGGGAAGCCGTGGAGGAAGCGGCGGCCATCCGCCTGCGTCCGGTGTTGATGACCACCGCGGCGATGGTGTTCGGCATGGTGCCATTGATCATCGCCACCGGTGCTGGCGCGGTCAGCCGGTTCGACATCGGCACGGTCATCGCGACCGGCATGTCGATCGGCACATTGTTCACCCTGTTTGTGCTGCCTTGCATCTACACGATGCTGGCCAAACCGGATAAGCCCTGACGCAGAGAAACCTGTAGGAGCTGCCGAAGGCTGCGATCTTTTGATCTTGCTTTTGCGATCCGGAGATTGCTGAAGATCAAGATCAAAAGATCGCAGCCTTCGGCAGCTCCTACAGGGGTATGCATGCACCACCAACGGGGGGAGGCTCTGCGCAGTGGGCAACCCGGAAACCCTATATTGGTGTTCCCGGGAATGGGTGAAGAACCAAAAAAAAGGCCTCGCAAGTGCGAGGCCTTTCATTTTGGCTTCAATCGGTTCAACTTTGCGGCCTCAATCCCTGAGAAAGTCCGAACATGAAAAGCAACAAATCATGATCGGGCCGAGTGGCCACGGATGCCTTCGCAACCCGCGGCAACGGACAATGTTCTTCTGCGTTTATCGAGCTGAGAACCTGGGGGCGTGGTTGCTCCCAGGCTGCCATCGCGATCGATGCAACTGCCAAGGCTCCTACCAGAAACAAACCTCGTGCAATTTCGAGTTTCATCGCTATAAACCCTTGATAGCGCTGCCAAACGCCGCCTCATAAAAGTAGACGAGCTTTTTCCAGTCTGCCTCGCTGAACGACGAGTGGCGACGCAATTGCTTCAAGTCATGGACAGCTGCGCGATTGGCGGTCAAACGCTGGCGGCATTTTTCCAGATCGATCAGCGCCACTTCGACCTTGGCCGCCTCGCCCTCACCGGTCACGCGAACGAATACGTGCTTGTCGTAAAGGCAACCGTGCTGCCAGCGGCCCTTGTGCATGCGAGCCAGGTTTTCAGCCAGGTCCTTGAGCACTCGTTCGTTAATGGCTTCACCATGACGCTCGCGACCGCCACCGGCGTACCAGCGATCGATTTCCTCGAAGCCGTCCAGCGACTTGGTGACCAGCAGGGCACGCCACTTGTGCACAGGATCGCGCTGTGCCCCACAGAAAACGATTTCCGGAACCCGTACGCCAAGCGCGGTCACACCGGTGAGCGCGACATGCTCGCGCATGACCGTAGGCCGCCCGAAAGGATGCTGCAAGCTACGATGGATATGCCCGGTCTGGCGCTTGACGTAGAGCAGTTGACCATCACTGCCCATCAGGCGTTGAACGCCGCTTTCCCCGCCGCGACGGACGTTGGGTTCTTCTACCCATTCACCGCGCTGATTCCAGAAGTAATCGAAGCGGTCCTGGGGAACGACTTCCGTTTCTGCTGCACACTGCACTGCCATCCTGTTACCTCTTGCGTAATACGTAAACTCGCCACATGGCATAGAGCGGCAAAAAGTCCAGTTGTTCCTGGATTCGGAAACCCGCCTGCTCAAATTCCTTCTCTACGGTAGCGGCCGGTAATACAAACCGGTTCTGGTAACCTTCCTGCCCACGGGATTTCTCCGAACGCTTGCGTTTCCAGGCCTTGAAGTTGCCATCGACCCACAGCGAAATGATCACGCTGTCGCGGCAAACCCGCTCGAACTCACGCAAGATGGCCATGCGATGCCCGGCGTCACCGATGTGGTGGAGCAAGCGCATGCAAAAAATGCTGTCGACGGCGTTGTCCGGCAAGGCGATGTCGAATGCGGACGTGTGCAAGGGTTGTACCCGCTTCACCACATCGGCCGGTTGCGCCTGGGTGGCGACCTTCAGCATGGACTCCGAGTTATCGGCACCGATGATTACACGGTTGGATTTTTCCGCCAACAAGGGCCAGAAACGCCCTGCACCACAAGGCAAATCGAGGACCAGACCAGGCTCGCCAACCAGGGCCAGCGCCTTGCGCGCCAGTTGTTCGTCACGCCAATGGGACAATCGACGGCCGAGACCTTCCTGGTGTTTACGCAAATAGCGCTGCGCGTGCTGATCGTCGTACTTCTCTGAAAAATCGAGTTTGATCGGGCCGTCCATCATCAGGTCTCCTGAACTTCTGATGCAACTACCTTAGATTTCGTGGTGTCGGTGACTGGTCATCCATTTGTGAAAATATCGTTATGGGAAACCCGGAATTATTACAGGGTTTTACTGAATTGATAGGGTTTTCTGCACGACTGACTCAACAGATCAAGTTCGGGACAGCTCCACCTGAAAACGGCAGCCACTGGGTTCCATCGTCGTCAGGCTGACGCTCCAGCCCTGGTTTTCACAGATCCGCTGCACCAGTGAAAGCCCCAGGCCCAAGCCTTCCCCGCGTTTTTCAGTGCCCCGGACGAAGGGTTCAAACATCGCCTCGCGTTTTTCCTCGGGAATGCCCACACCGCTGTCTTCGACCAGAAATCCCGTGCCCGTCAGGCTCAGGCGAATGAAGCCCCGTTCCGTGTAATGCAAGGCATTGCGCAGCAAGTTACCCATCACCGCGTGCAGGAGCGTCGCGTTGTAACTCCCGGCCTCAGGGTTGCCCGGTTCGAAGATCAGCTTCAACCCTTTGCTTTCAATGGGCTCGCGCCACAGACCGACCAGGCCCTCGGCTACCTGGCCCAGGGGCTGTTGCGGCGACATGCCAGCGTCTTCGCGCTGGGCACGGGCCAGCATGAGGAAGGTTTGCACCAGCTCACGCATTTCTTCACAGGCCCGGGCGATGCGTTCGACCTGGGCGCGGCCGCGCTGATCGAGACCAGGGTTTTCCAGCAACAACTCGCAGGAACTGGCCAATATCATCAGGGGCGTACGCAATTCGTGGCTGACGTCGCTGGTAAACAAGCGCTCACGGGTCAGGGCCTGACGCAAGCGCCCGAGGGTAGCGTCGAAGGCCACGGCCAATTCGCCCACTTCGTCGGCGGCATAATCCGGGGCCAAAGGGGGGGCCAGGCCGAGCAGTTGATCGCGATGGCGTACCTGCCGGGCCAGCCGCACCACCGGCGCCATGACCTTGCGTGCCAGGACCCAGCCGAGAAACACCGCCAGCGCCAGGCTCAGTACGAAACCCACCAGCACCACGGCAAACAGCACCCGCTCGCGCTCTTCGAAGTCGCTCTGGTCCTGCAACAGCACGTAACGTCGGCCGTCGACGATTTCGACCATGGCGTGGTACGACAGGTTTTCACGGAAGACTTCGTGAAAACCCGGCTCCAGATGGCGCAAATCCTTGGGCAACCTGAAATCGCCTGGCCCGTTGCTGAAGTAGAACAATTGGTCCGGTTCGGGGCGATGGCTCCAGTCCGTGACATTGTCCATCAGCAACAGGCGCTGCAAATCACCGCCCAGGCCTGCCGAAATCAGTTTTTCCTCCACCAGGTGCACGGTCGCCACGATGCCCATGGCAAAGGCCCCCGCCACCAGGGCGCTCATCAGCGCAAAGGCAATGATGATGCGTTGGGAAAGGCTCTGCTTAAACTCCATCACGCCCCTCGGCCAAGCGATACCCCACGCCGTGAACCGTTTGCAACAACGGTTTGGCGAACGGCTTGTCGATCACCTGGCGCAGTTGGTGGACATGGCTGCGCAGGCTGTCGCTGTCCGGACAGTCGTCCCCCCACAGGGCCTCTTCAAGAATTTCACGGCGCAGCACATGAGGGCTTTTCTGCATCAACACGGCCAGCAACTTCAAGCCGACCGGGTTGAGTTTCAGTAATCGGCCTTCGCGGGTGACTTCCAGGGTGTCGAGGTCATAGCTCAGGTCGCCGACCTGCAAGGTCCGCCGCCCGCCGCCCTGGGTCCGGCGCATGACCGCCTCGATACGCGCCGCCAGTTCAGACAGGGCAAACGGCTTGATCAGGTAATCATCGGCGCCGGACTTGAAGCCTTGCAGACGGTCGTCCAGTTGATCGCGGGCCGTGAGCATGATCACCGGCGTTTCGCGCCGGGCATCTTCGCGCAGGCGCTTGCACAGGGTGTATCCATCGATGCCGGGCAGCATGATATCGAGCACGATCAAGTCGTAATGCTCGGTGGCCGCCAGATGCAGGCCCGACAGACCATCCTGCGCGCAATCCACGGTATAGCCTTTGAGCCCCAGGTAATCGGCCAGGTTGGCCAGGATATCGCGGTTGTCTTCAACCAATAGAATTCGCATGGGTGTCTCTCCGTCCACAGTAACGGCCGTCATGGCCCGCGCAGCTTAAGGCCAAGTGTGGCTCAGGGCTAGGATTGCGTGCTGCTGTAACCGTTGTAATCAAACGTTTGCGGCATTAACGACTTTTTCACTATCGACTCACACGTTGACGACATAATCGGGTTCAAACTCTGCGCGGCTGCGCCTTTCACAACACTTTACCGACCAAGGAACTCGCATGGTTTCGACCCTCGCCCGCCCCGCTCCTCGTCCGCTCAATTTCTGGGTGTGCCTTGGAGTCCCTGCCGTTGCCGCGATCATTCTGGTGTTGCTTGAATTGACCAGTCTGGACATGGACCTGGCCAGGCTGTTTTACGACCCGGTCGCCGGGGAATTCATCGGACGCCACAGTTACTTCCTCGAGGATATCCTGCACGATCGCGCCAAGCAGGTAGTCATCGCCTTCTCGGTGTTTGCCATCCTCGGCTTCATCGCCTCGTTTTTCATGGCCAGGCTCAAACCGTTCAAGCGGGAACTGGGTTGCCTGGTGCTCTCGCTGGGACTGGCGACGTCGTTTGTCACGCCGATGAAAGCGGTGACGGCGGTGCAATGCCCATGGAGCCTGGAGCAATTCGGCGGTCATGAAACCTATAGCGAATTGCTCAGCCCGCGCCCGGCCACCGAAAAGCCCGGTCGCTGCTGGCCCGGCGGCCATGCTGCGACCGGTTTCACCCTGTTTGCGTTGTTCTTCGTGCTGCGTGACCGTCGCCCGCGCATGGCCCGTGCGGCATTTGTCTTTGCATTTGCCCTGGGTTCGGTGTTTTCCATCGGCCGGATGATGCAGGGGGCGCACTTCTTCTCGCACAACGTGTGGACGGCGGTGTTCTGCTGGCTGATTTGCCTGGGGTCGTATTACTGGATTCTGTATCGGCCGGCATTAAAGACTGAGCAGAGAACCGAAGCGGCACCGGTCAGCGCCTGAGAAGATCAAGAGATCGCAGCCTTCGGCAGCTCCTACAGGGGATCGCATTCCTCTGTAGGAGCTGCCGAAGGCTGCGATCTTTTGACTGGCAATAAAAAACCCCGCCTGCTTTCGCAGGCGGGGTTTTTTCGTACAGGGGTAAGGCTGGCTTACATCATGCCGCCCATGCCGCCCATACCGCCCATGTCTGGCATACCGCCGCCAGCACCGCCGTCTTTCTTCGGTGCATCAGCAACAGCAGCTTCGGTGGTCAGGATCAGACCGCCGATCGAGGCTGCAGCTTGCAGAGCCGAACGGGTAACCTTGGTTGGGTCCAGGATGCCCATTTCGATCATGTCGCCGTATTCGCCAGTCGCAGCGTTGTAGCCGAAGCTGCCTTCGCCGTTCTTGACCTTGTCGACGACTACGCTTGGCTCGTCGCCGGAGTTGGCAACGATCTGGCGCAGTGGCGCTTCAACAGCGCGACGCAGAACAGCGATACCCACGTCCTGATCGGCGTTGTCGCCTTTCAGTTCGGTCAGTGCTTCCAGAGCACGGATCAGGGCCACGCCACCGCCAGGTACCACGCCTTCTTCAACGGCTGCACGGGTAGCGTGCAGGGCGTCTTCAACGCGGGCTTTCTTCTCTTTCATTTCAACTTCGGAACCAGCGCCAACCTTGATCACGGCAACGCCGCCGGACAGCTTGGCCAGACGCTCTTGCAGTTTTTCACGGTCGTAGTCCGAGGAAGTCTCGGCAACCTGGGCACGGATCTGAGCGATGCGTGCTTCGATGTCGCCGTGTACGCCAGCACCGTCAACGATGATGGTGTTTTCCTTGGACAGGGTCACGCGCTTGGCGCTGCCCAGGTTTTCCAGGGTTGCGCTTTCCAGGCTCAGGCCGATCTCTTCGGAGATCACGGTACCGCCGGTCAGAACGGCGATGTCCTGCAGCATGGCCTTGCGACGGTCGCCGAAGCCTGGAGCCTTGACGGCTGCGACTTTGACGATGCCACGCATGTTGTTCACAACCAGAGTCGCCAGGGCTTCGCCTTCAACGTCTTCGGCCACGATCAGCAGTGGACGGCCGGCTTTGGCAACGGCTTCCAGCACTGGCAGCATTTCGCGGATGTTCGAGATCTTCTTGTCGACCAGCAGGATCAGCGGGCCGTCCAGCTCAGCGACCATGGTCTCTGGCTTGTTGACGAAGTACGGGGACAGGTAGCCACGGTCGAACTGCATGCCTTCAACAACCGACAGTTCGTTTTCCAGGCCCGAGCCTTCTTCAACAGTGATCACGCCTTCTTTACCGACTTTTTCCATGGCTTCGGCAATGATGTCGCCGATGGAGTTGTCGGAGTTGGCGGAGATGGTGCCTACCTGAGCGATAGCCTTGGTGTCGGCGCATGGCTTGGACAGGGCTTTCAGCTCTTTGACGATCGCGATGGTCGCTTTGTCGATACCGCGCTTGAGGTCCATCGGGTTCATGCCGGCAGCGACGGCTTTCAGGCCTTCGTTGACGATCGACTGAGCCAGAACGGTAGCGGTGGTGGTGCCGTCGCCTGCGTCATCGTTGGCACGGGAGGCAACGTCTTTGACCAGCTGCGCGCCCATGTTTTCGAAACGGTCTTCCAGTTCGATTTCTTTGGCTACGGAAACGCCGTCCTTGGTGATGGTCGGAGCGCCGAAGCTCTTCTCGATGATCACGTTACGGCCTTTCGGGCCCAGGGTCGCTTTTACTGCGTCAGCCAGGACGTTGACACCGGTGAGCATTTTCTTGCGGGCGGAATCGCCGAATTTAACTTCTTTAGCAGCCATGATCGATATTCCTTAAATACTTTGAAGTAGCGGGAAAATGAGCGGGGAATCAGCCTTCGATAACGGCGAGGATTTCGTTCTCGCTCATTACCAGCAGGTCTTCGCCGTCGACTTTCACAGTGTTGCTGCCGGAGTAAGGACCGAACACAACCTTGTCGCCCACTTTCACGGACAGTGCACGCACTTCACCGTTTTCCAGTACGCGGCCGGTGCCTACAGCGAGGATTTCGCCGCTGTTGGCTTTTTCAGCAGCCGAACCTGGCAGGACGATACCGCCAGCGGTTTTCTTTTCTTCTTCGCTGCGACGGATGACGACGCGGTCATGCAGAGGACGAAGCTTCATTGTCGATCTCTCCTAATTGTGGTTTTCATCGGCCGGTGTAGTCCCGGCGGGTTTAACAAAGGCCGGCGGTGCCGGTTGCGGTTCGTCAAGCGAACCGCGGAAGTCTGTCTGGCGTGTTCGCCAGAAACCTTGCGGTGACCGTTACATAAGGGCGCATAAGCTTATTACAAGGGCGGGGAGCGAAAATTTTTCAGGTCGGTGCCCCGCAAACGAACACGGCACCCGAAGGTGCCGTGTCGATGTGCGTTTTACTTGGTATCGCGGTGTTCGAACTCGCCTTCGATCACATTCGGTTCACGCCCCAAAGGCTCGCGGGGGGCTGGACCGCCACGGGCCTGGAGGTCGTCGGCGAACGCTCGCTGACGCATGGCCTGCTCTTCGGCGCGCTGGCGCATCTTGCCCGCCAGCAGACGGCGACTGAACGGCAGCAGCAGGAACAGGCCGATCACATCACTGATGAAACCCGGAAGAATCAGCAGGCCACCGGCCAATGCCAGCATCAGGCCTTCGAGCATGGTCTGGGCCGGCAACTCGCCGCGGTTCAGGCTTTCACGGGCTCGCAGGGCCGTGGCCAGGCCGGCGATGCGCAGCACGAACACACCGAACATCGAGCCGAGAATGATTAGCAGCAGGGCCGGGAAAAACCCGATGGACCCTGCCACCTTGACGAATACGAACAGCTCCAACACCGGGAACAGCAGAAAGAGCAACAAAAAAGGGCGCATCAAATGGTTCCTCAACGCAAGAATGCCTTGCCAGTTCACCTTAGATGACGTCGCCGTTTCGTGAATTCAAGCGTCGGCCACTTCATTTTTCGGCCAATGTTCAGCGTGAGCCAGAGAAACCAAGGCCTCGCGGACTTGTGTCGGCGTATTACAAGGCGCTTGAAACGGCAACCAGTACAGGCTCTGGCCGATACGCAGGTGCATGCCTTCGGTATCGATACCGGCCATTTGCGCCGGCACGTTGTTCGGCAGCCCGGCCAGTTCGACGTAATGGGCGATGGCCTTGGCGTGATCCGCGTTCATGTGCTCGACCATGCTCACTTCGGCCTTGCCGGCGAACGGGTTGGCCAGGGTCAGGTCGTTGACCCAATGAATCGCCCCAAACCCGCCGATGTAACGGTGGCGCACCGGCTTGAGCACCCAGAAGTCGAAATCGTGGGCCTTGTGATAACCCTGCGACTCCGGGAAGTAGCGGTAGTAACGCTCGGAGGCGACTTCGATGGCGGCTTCGTCTTCGAGTTGCTGCGCTTCAGCCAGATAGGTCAGGCGACCGACGGCCTGGACATCCTCAGCCCCACGCTCGCCCACGAACAGCGAGCATTTCGGGTCTTTCTGCAGATTATGGGTGTGCTGGGCGATGCGGCTGATCAGGATCAGCGGCCGGCCCTGCTCGTCCAGACAGTAGGGAACCACGGAGCCGAACGGAAAACCGGGCATTGACTTGGAGTGCGTCGAGAGCACTCCACGGTATTCCTTGAGGAGCAATTCTCGTGCATGCTTAGCCGCTTCAACGCTCAATTTATGACTCCTTATATAGAATCCGTCATAAAAACGGACAAGCTGCTGGTGAAAGTCCCAGCATGCCATCGGGGGCAGTTCTCATGTGTAGCCGGGCCACGTCAGGCGCAGATCGAGAGGCTCTCTACAAGGAAACCACTCAGACCTGCTACCGGGGGACATGCGAATGCAACTCACTGACAAAGTAATCATTATCACTGGCGGTTGCCAGGGTTTAGGTCGTTCCATGGCCGAGTATTTCGCCGGCAAGGGCGCGAAACTCGCCCTGGTCGACCTCAATCAGGAAAAACTCGACGCTGCCGTCGCGGCCTGCAAGGCCAAGGGTGTCGAAGCCCGAGCTTACCTGTGCAACGTCGCCAACGAAGAGCAAGTGACCCACATGGTCGCCCAGGTCGCCGAAGACTTCGGCGCGATCCACGGCCTGATCAACAATGCCGGGATCCTGCGTGACGGCCTGTTGCTCAAGGTCAAGGATGGCGAAATGACCAAGATGAGCCTGACCCAGTGGCAGGCGGTCATCGACGTCAACCTGACCGGCGTGTTCCTGTGCACCCGTGAAGTCGCGGCGAAAATGGTCGAGCTGAACAACAGCGGCGCGATCATCAATATCTCGTCGATTTCCCGTGCCGGCAACGTCGGCCAGACCAACTACTCGGCGGCCAAGGCCGGTGTCGCTGCGGCGACCGTGACCTGGGCCAAGGAACTGGCGCGCTACGGCATTCGCGTGGCCGGCATTGCACCGGGCTTCATCGAAACCGAGATGACCCTGGGTATGAAGCCTGAAGCGCTGGAGAAGATGACCGCCGGCATTCCGCTCAAGCGCATGGGCAAGCCGGAAGAGATCGCCCATTCGGCGGCGTACATCTTCGAGAACGACTATTACACCGGTCGGATTCTGGAGATGGATGGCGGATTGCGGATTTAAAGCAAGATCAAAAGATCGCAGCCTGCGGCAGCTCCTACAGGGTGAACATCAATCCCCTGTAGGAGCTGCCGCAGGCTGCGATCTTTTAACAGGAATCAATCGTCGCTGATGCTGATGTTCGGCATCGCCGGCGTCAAAGCTTCCTGCAGTACGATCCGCGCACCGACATGACGGGCCAGCTCCTGGTAAACCATGGCGATCTGGCTGTCAGGCTCGGCGATCACCGTAGGCTTGCCGCCATCGGCCTGCTCGCGGATGACCATCGACAGCGGCAACGAGGCCAGCAGCTCGACGCCATACTGGTTGGCCAGCTTCACGCCACCGCCCTCACCGAACAGATGCTCGGCATGTCCGCAGTTGGAGCAGATGTGCACGGCCATGTTTTCCACCACGCCCAGTACCGGAATGTTGACCTTGCGGAACATTTCCACGCCCTTGCGCGCGTCCAGCAAAGCCAGGTCCTGCGGGGTGGTCACGATGACTGCACCGGCCACCGGCACTTTCTGCGCCAGGGTCAGCTGGATGTCACCGGTACCCGGTGGCATGTCGATGACCAGGTAATCCAGGTCGCCCCACGCGGTTTGGGTCACCAGTTGCAGCAAGGCGCCGGAGACCATCGGACCACGCCAGACCATCGGTGTGTTGTCATCGGTGAGGAAGGCCATGGACATCACTTCGACGCCATGGGACTTGAGCGGAACGAACCATTTCTGCTCCTTGACCTCAGGTCGGGTGCGCTCCGGGATACCAAACATGATGCCCTGGCTCGGACCGTAGATGTCCGCATCGAGAATCCCGACCTTGGCGCCTTCGCGGGCCAGGGCCAGGGCCAGGTTGGCCGCTGTGGTGGATTTGCCCACGCCGCCCTTGCCGGACGCCACGGCCACCACGTTCTTGACGTTGGCCAGCCCCGGGATCTGCGCCTGGGCCTTGTGCGCGGCAATCACGCTGGTGATATCAACTTTGGCACTCGACACGCCATCCAGACCTTGAATGGCCATTTCCAGCATCTGCGCCCAGCCGCTCTTGAACAGACCGGCGGCGTAACCCAATTCGAGCTGGACGCTGACGCGGTCGCCCTGGATGTCGATGTTGCGCACGCACCCGGCGCTGACCGGGTCCTGGTTCAGGTAAGGGTCGGTGTATTGGCGAAGGACGGCTTCCACCGCTGCGCGATTGACGGCGCTCATGGGCAACTCCGAAAACGGGACTGGAAAAGATGATGGGTATCGTACCTCAAAAGATCGCAGCCTTCGGCAGCTCCTACAAGAGCCCCCTGTAGGAGCTGCCGAAGGCTGCGATCTTTTGATCTTTCCCCTGTTACTCATCCAATGAAACAGGCTCACAGGATGAAAAATATGCGCCAGCGCTTTATAGTGGCCGACCTCCGTTTCATCAAGTAGCCGAGCCCCATGTCCGAGCCACGCAAGATCCTCGTCACCAGCGCCCTGCCCTATGCCAATGGTTCGATCCATCTTGGCCACATGCTGGAATACATCCAGACCGATATGTGGGTGCGCTTCCAGAAGCACCGCGGCAATCAATGCATCTATGTCTGCGCCGACGACGCCCACGGTTCGGCGATCATGCTGCGCGCGGAAAAGGAAGGCATCACCCCGGAACAACTGATCGCCAACGTCCAGGCTGAACACAGCGCCGACTTTGCCGAGTTCCTGGTCGACTTCGACAATTTCCACTCCACTCACGCCGAAGAAAACCGTGAGCTGTCGAGCCAGATCTACCTGAAGCTGCGTGACGCCGGGCACATCGCCACGCGCTCGATCACCCAGTATTTCGACCCGGAAAAGAAAATGTTCCTGGCCGACCGCTTCATCAAGGGCACCTGCCCGAAATGCGGCACCGAAGACCAGTACGGCGACAACTGCGAAAAATGCGGCGCGACCTACGCGCCGACCGACCTGAAGGATCCGAAGTCGGCGATCTCCGGCGCCACTCCGGTGCTCAAGGATTCCCAGCACTTCTTCTTCAAGCTGCCGGACTTCCAGGCAATGCTACAAACCTGGACCCGCAGCGGCACCCTGCAGGATGCCGTGGCCAACAAGATCGCCGAATGGCTGGATGCCGGCCTGCAACAGTGGGACATCTCCCGCGATGCGCCGTACTTCGGTTTCGAGATCCCCGACGAGCCGGGCAAGTACTTCTACGTGTGGCTGGATGCGCCGATCGGCTACATGGCCAGCTTCAAGAACCTGTGCAACCGCACGCCGGAACTGGACTTCGACGCGTTCTGGGGCAAAGACTCCACCGCCGAGCTGTACCACTTCATCGGCAAGGACATCGTCAACTTCCACGCCCTGTTCTGGCCAGCCATGCTCGAAGGCGCCGGCTACCGCAAGCCGACCGGGATCAACGTGCACGGCTACCTGACCGTCAACGGCCAGAAGATGTCCAAGTCCCGCGGCACGTTCATCAAGGCCCGCACCTACCTGGATCACCTGTCGCCGGAATACCTGCGCTATTACTACGCATCCAAGCTCGGCCGTGGCGTCGACGACCTCGACCTGAACCTCGAGGACTTCGTGCAGAAGGTCAACTCCGACCTGGTGGGCAAGGTCGTCAACATCGCCAGCCGCTGCGCCGGGTTCATTCACAAAGGCAATGCCGGCGTGATGGTCGACACCAACGCCGCACCTGAGTTGACCGAAGCCTTCCTGGCCGCCGCGCCAGGCATTGCCGACGCCTACGAAGCCCGCGACTTCGCCCGCGCCATGCGCGAGATCATGGGCCTGGCCGACCGCGCCAACGCCTGGATCGCCGACAAGGCTCCGTGGTCGCTGAACAAACAGGAAGGCAAGCAGGATGAAGTCCAGGCGATCTGCGCCACCGGCGTCAACCTGTTCCGCCAGTTGGTGATCTTCCTCAAGCCGGTGCTGCCGTTGCTGGCCGCCGACGCCGAGGCGTTCCTCAATGTCGCACCGCTGACCTGGAACGACCACGCGACCTTGCTCGCCAACCATCAGTTGAACGAGTTCAAGCCGCTGATGACCCGCATCGACCCGGTCAAGGTACAAGCCATGACCGACGCCTCGAAAGAAGACCTGACCGCCAGCCAGACCGACACCGGCGAAGCCGCACCTGCCGGCAATGGCGAACTGGCCAAGGATCCTCTGTCGCCGGAAATCGAGTTCGACACCTTCGCGGCAGTCGATTTGCGCGTCGCGCTGATCGTCAAGGCCGAACACGTGGAAGGCGCCGACAAGCTGCTGCGCCTGACCCTGGACATCGGTGACGAGCAACGCAACGTGTTCTCCGGGATCAAGAGCGCTTACCCGGATCCGTCCAAGCTCGATGGCCGCCTGACCATGATGATCGCCAACCTCAAGCCACGGAAAATGAAGTTCGGCATCTCCGAGGGCATGGTGATGGCAGCCGGTCCTGGCGGTGAAGAGATCTACCTGCTCAGCCCTGACAGCGGCGCCAAGCCGGGTCAGCGCATCAAGTAAGATCTGCGGCAAATCGATCCCACAGTCGTGCCTGGCGCGACTGTGGGATTTTCATGTCTGGCCCATACTGACTCCTGTAGGAGCTGCCGCAGGCTGCGATCTTTTGATCTTGGCTTTTGTAAGAGCAAGATCAAAAGATCGCAGCCTGCGGCAGCTCCTACAGAGTTATCCAGCATCGGATATGGACGATCATGACCGAAACGCTTCTGACGCTTATCAGCGCCGCCCTGATCAACAACCTCGTGTTGCACTGGCCGCTGGGCGTCGATCCACTGTTGGCCGGCCAGCGCCGTCAGGTCCATGCCCTGGGCATTGCGACGACATGCCTGATGCTGATCGTAGGCATGCTCGGCTACGCGTTCTACCACTGGCTGCTGGAGCCGCTGCAATTGACGGCGCTGCGCCTGTTTGTGTTTCTACCATTGAGCGTGCTGCTGATTAGCCCGTTGCTGAAGCTGCTGGCGCGGGTGTTTTCGACACTGCCGTTCGAAGGCCTCTGGCCATTGTTGCTGGGCAATGCCGGCGTGCTCGGCGTGGCCTTGCTCAACGCTCAGGATGACAAGGGTTTCTTTCACGCCACAGCCTTGAGCCTCGGCGCAGGACTGGGCTTCTGGCTGGTGTTGAGCCTGTTCACTGATTTGCGTGAACGCACGACCGACAACGATGTGCCCCTGCCCTTTCGCGGCCTGCCGATCGACCTGATCGGTGCCGGCCTGATCGCAGTGGTTTTTCTCGGATTCAGCGGACTGATCAAAACATGAGTCTGATTCAACTCATCGACGCACTCTTGCCGCAAACCCAATGCGGCAAGTGCGGCCACCCCGGGTGCAAGCCGTACGCCGAAGGCATTGCCAGCGGCGAGCCGATCAACAAGTGCCCGCCCGGCGGCAAGGAAACCATCGCGGCCCTGGCCGAGTTGCTGAAGGTGCCGGTGCTGGAGCTCGACATCACTCGCGGCTCGGCACCTGCACAGATCGCCTATATCCGCGAAGCCGAGTGTATCGGTTGCACCAAGTGCATTCAGGCCTGCCCGGTCGATGCCATTGTGGGGGCGGCCAAGCTGATGCACACGGTGATCATCGATGAGTGCACCGGTTGCGACCTCTGCGTAGCACCCTGCCCGGTGGACTGCATCGAAATGCGCCCGCTGCCGCTGGACACTGTATTGCCGGTAGTCGGGGGCCTGGCCCTCACACCGCAAGCGCGGCAGGCCCGTGCCCTCAAGCGCGATCACGCGCGGCGCCGCTTCGAACAGCGCAATGCCCGGTTGCAGCGCGAAGAGCAACAGAAAATCGCCGAACGCCAGGCTCGGCAACGTGCCACGCAACCTAGCGAAGCGGCAGTCGACCCGGTACAGGCCGCCCTCGAGCGCGTCCGCGCACAGAAAGCCGCCAATGCCGATGCCGCGCTGAAAAAGGCGAAGATCGATGTGGCGATGAGTCGGGCACAGCTGCACAAATCGCTGAAAGCCTTCGGACATCCACCGACCTTCGAACAGCAATCGCAGTTGATTGTCCTGCAACAGCAGTTCGAAGACGCCGAACAAAACCTGGCGCAACTGGAAAACGCCGCGCCACCAGCCCCTGCGCCTACAGTCGCAACGGTGTCGTCAAATGATGCCGATCTGAAACGGGCCAAGATCCAGTTGGCCATGCGCCGTGCCGAACTCAAGAAGGCTCAGGCCAACGAAGCACCGGCGGAGCACATCGAAGCCCTGGAGCGCGCACTCGGCGAAGCCGAACGCCAGGTGAACGCCCATGCCAGCCCTTGAAACCGTTGATGAGCGCCTGCAGCAGGCCATGAAGCTGGTGCTGCTGGCCACGCTGCCGGGACTGCTCGCCGCGTTCTGGCTATACGGCTGGGGCGTGTTGATCAACCTGGTTCTGGCGGCCGCTGTTGCGCTGGCCGTTGAAGCTGCCGTCGTGCAATGGCGCAAACGACCGCTGAGGCCAACCCTGAGTGACGGTAGCGCGTTGGTCAGTGCCACCTTGCTGGCGCTGGCGCTGCCGCCTTACTGCCCATGGTGGCTGACCCTCAGCGCAGCCGCCTTTGCGATGATTTTCGGCAAGCACTTATATGGCGGCGTTGGCTCAAATCCCTTCAATCCGGCGATGCTCGGATTTGCTCTGGTGCTGGTGGCCTTTCCCCAACCCATGACCCATTGGCCATCGCCCCATGGCATGGACCTGTTGAGTGGCTTGCAGCAAGTGTTCGGATTCGGCCAGGCACCGGATGCGTGGGTACAGGCCACGGCACTGGACAGCCTGCGGATCAACAAAAGCCTGACCATGGATGAACTGTTTGCCGGCAATCCGGCATTCGGCCACTACGGCGGACGCGGTGTGGAGTGGGTGAACCTGGCGTTTCTGGCGGGCGGAATGTTTCTCCTGCAACGAAGAGTGATCAGTTGGCATGCACCGGTCGGCATGCTGGCCAGCCTGTTCGTCATCAGCCTGCTGTGCTGGAACGGGTCGGGCTCCGACTCCCATGGCTCGCCGCTGTTTCACCTGCTGACCGGTGCGACCATGCTGGGGGCGTTCTTCATCATTACCGAACCGGTGTCCGGCGCCAGAAGCCCTGGGGCGAAATTGCTGTTCGGCGTCGGCGTCGGGCTCCTGACTTATCTGATTCGTACCTGGGGCGGCTATCCGGACGGCATCGCCTTTGCCGTGCTGTTGATGAACCTTTGCGTGCCGGCGCTGGAGCGGTTGGTGGCGGCCAGACAACAGCCGGAGGCGTCATGAGCCGGACATCAAGCGTCACGCTTCTGGTGTTTTTGGCCGCGCTCGGCATGGGTGTGACGTACTTCGTGCAACTCGGCAGCGCGCCGCGCATTGCAGCCGAACAGCGCCTGCTCGACAGCCGGAAGCTGCTGGACCTGATACCGCCAGACAGCTACGACAATCAACCACTCGACCACCCCATCGGGATCGAAACAACCACCCTGGCAAACAGCACCTTGCTGGGTGGCTATCTGGCGACCCGGGGCGACCAGCCCATCGCGGTGTTGCTGCGCAGTCAAACCCTTGGCTACGCCGGCGCCATCGAGCTGATGATCGCTGTCGACGCCAATGGCAGGTTGCTGGGCGTCAAAACCCTCAAACAGTCGGAAACACCTGGACTGGGGGCACGGATCGCCGACTGGCCCAATGACTGGCTGCAGGTTTTTTCCGGAAAATCCCGAACAGAACCCGCTGACAGCGGTTGGGCGCTGAAAAAGGATCAGGGGCAGTTCGATCAGATCGCAGGCGCGACCATCACCTCAAGAGCAGTGATCAATGCCGTGCACGATGCCTTGCGCTACTTTGATGAACACCGGCAACAACTGCTCGGGGACCCTGCCCATGGATAACTCATCGACGCTGCGCAACGCCCTGATGCTGACGCCGCTGATCGGTGCCACCCACTCGCTGATGGCTGCACTTGGCCTGTGCCTGATGTTCATGCTGGTGACCCAGTTGTTCAGCCTGGCCATGGGCGCCCTGCGATCCCGACTGGTCCCGGCGGCCCGCTTGCCGGCCAGCGTTCTGTTGGCCGCCACACTCACCAGTTGCGCGGAACTCATGGCACAAGCCTGGTCGCTGCAATGGCAGCAACATCTGGGGTTTTATGGCGCCATGATCGCCTTGCAATGCGTCGTACTGGAGCAATCCGGGTTCTTTCAGAACGGCTGGCGCCAGCGCCTGGGACTCAGTGGCCTGTTTGTCACGTTGATGATCGCTATGGGACTGCTGCGCGAACTCATCGGCAACGCGACCCTCGGAAACCGACTATCGTGGCTGTCCGGTGCAACGCAAACTGACTGGCAAGGCTGGGTGCTGGTGGCCGATGGCGGTCTGCGCCTGGCCACATTGGTCCCTGGCGGGTTCATTCTGCTCGGACTGCTGATCGCCGCCTGGCAGGCCTGGCGCCCCAAACCCACCCATTGATTGCCTACGAGGAAACGCACTGCCCATGAATGCCGCAAAACGTCTGGAAATTTTCCGCAGGCTGCACGAAGACAACCCGGAACCCAAGACCGAACTGGCCTATTCCTCACCGTTCGAATTGCTGATTGCCGTGATTCTCTCGGCGCAGTCAACCGATGTCGGCGTCAACAAGGCCACCGCCAAGCTGTTCCCGGTTGCCAATACCCCGGCAGCGATCCATGCCCTGGGAGTCGAGGGACTGTCGGAGTACATCAAGACCATCGGCCTGTACAACAGCAAAGCGAAAAACGTGATCGAAACCTGCCGCTTGCTGGTCGAGCGTCATGCCGGTGAAGTACCGCAAACCCGCGAAGAGCTGGAAGCGCTGCCCGGCGTCGGCCGCAAAACCGCCAATGTGGTACTCAATACGGCATTCCGTCAGCTGACCATGGCTGTCGACACGCACATTTTCAGGGTCAGCAATCGCACGGGCATTGCGCCCGGCAAGAATGTGGTGGAGGTCGAGAAAAAACTGATGAAATTCGTGCCCAGGGAGTACCTGCTCGACTCCCATCACTGGCTGATCCTTCACGGCCGCTATGTCTGCCTCGCCCGCAAGCCCCGATGCGGAAGCTGCCGGATCGAGGACTTGTGCGAATACAAGCACAAAACCTCCGACGATTGAGGCGCTATTGGGATTATTGAATTATCGATTGAAAAAATCTTTTTTACCCGCCGGGAGATTGTCGATATAAGGAGCGCCAAAGGCCTTCTTAGCCTGGAGCAACTAAATGAGTACTGGCAAAGAGCAATTGGACGTAGAAGACGACTTCACCACCGCCGAAACCGATGACGCCGAGCCGGTGGTTGAAGTAGCGAAAACTAATCTGAGCAAACGCCGCACCATCGACAATCTGCTGGAGGAGCGCCGACTGCAAAAGCAATTGGCCGACTACGATTTTGACTTATGACACCTGAAAGCCTCCCGAAACGGAGGCTTTTTTTTTAAGTGCCATACTCCGCTAAACGCCCCTTGTCGCGCAGATACGCCATCACACCAGGCCATTGCGTTGTGCCAGTTCGATCAAATCGACCAGGGACCTTGCATTGAGTTTGAGCAACAGACGGGTCTTGTAAGTACTGACTGTTTTATTGCTGAGAAACATTCCATCGGCAATTTCCTTATTGGTCTTCCCTCTGGCCAATTGCTGCAGGACCATCATTTCCCGCCCCGACAACCGATCAACCATGTCGGCCTCACTGGCGTTCCCCAAACTGCAACGCACGGTATGCAAGGCTTGATTGGGAAAGTAACTGTAGCCTGACAATACGGCCTTTATTGCACTGAGCAACTCCGTCAGGTCTTGTTGTTTGCAGACATAACCGGCCGCACCGGACTGCATGCAACGCATGGAAAAATGCCCCGGGGCCTGGGAAGTCAGAATCAGCACTTTCATCGGCATCGAGGTCGAAGACAAACGCGCGATGACTTCCAACCCGTCCAGCTTCGGAATCCCGATATCCAGAATGACGATATCCGGAGCAAGTTCACGGGCTAGTTGCAGTGCATCCACACCATTATCGGTTTCTGCAATAACTTCGTAGCCATGACGTTCCATTAGCATACGTACCGCAAGACGAATGACGGGGTGATCATCCACGATCAGCACTTTATTCATGGGCAAGTCCAATTTTCGCTGTTCGAATTTTTAGAGCCCGCACAATAGCCTAGTCGTTTCACCCATGGCATGTCGCCCCTTCCAACCACCCACACCAAGAGACATACCCTACAAACAACACGGATTTCTCCTACAAAAATCCCTCGAACAGAATGAGTTGAAAACTGTATCAACGTCATGGTGGCGCAGTTTTCAGCAATCGGCTCTGTCGATTTACGACCAGAATTTTCTAAAAGCCAACGTGAACGGCCACGCCCTGACAACCACAAGTATCTATTTCTACGTTAAAAATCTACCTGACATTTTCGCGCCAAACATTCACTCCAGAAACATCACACAACTAGTATCCAATTATCCTTACAGCAAATTATATTTTTTGAGTAATCATTAAAGCATCACCAACGATCATCAAAAGGAACTAAAACAACCACATCAAAAAAACCTCAAAAACCATTCAAGAAATGAGAACTCAACATGAGCACAGAACATGACAGAAAGCTGATCACCAACCCAATGACAATCATTGCGATATTCGCAACACTCTCTGAAGCTTCGGCCGCTGTTTCTCTCCCCTTCCTTGACCAAGAGGAAAGAGAACTCTATGTCTGGTTTTTGATCAGCTTTCCGTTTTATTTACTTTTGCTTTTTTTCGCGACACTCAACTTCAACTACCGATCACTGTATGCGCCTTCCGATTTTGAAAAGGGAAAACATTTCATGAAGGCGATGGTAGATGCTGGGCGGTCGGAAAAGAAAGTGTCCGGGAAGTCGTCCGCGCATTCCGCTATGGAAACCTCAACGAATGGCCAGCAGCCAGCTCGGTCGCCCCGCGGTGCACAGGACCCGCCAACGGAGATTGGTCTGCACAGCACCGTCTTCGCTCACCATCAACTTCAATTACCGGAATTTGTAAAAGACCTGTGCATCGTTGATACACGCGGTATGAGCAAGGAGGTCGAATTTGAAACGCTGCTGGAAAAAATCCAGAAGCCGCGGGAAAAAATGGCGTACGTGATTGTGTTTGTCACTTGTGCCATTTCAGAGACTTTACTGAAGGCCAGTGCACTCAAACATTCCAGACAGACCAGGAAGCACTGCTCTGCCTTTTACATTGCCTACGATCCCGTCTCGCAAAGGTTGACGGTCATTGATCAAGCCGGACAACCGGCAAACAACAATGCGTAGAACAGGACAGACCATTGGAAGGAGAAAGGCAGGAAACCGTCAGTGAAAACGAATAAATCCGATAGCGCAGTACCTGGCACCACACCCCCGTTTTCAGGTGCCTGACCTCGTCGAGGACGAGGTCAGGCATCCATCACGATCTCAAAGGTCTCAGAACAGCTTCCGGCCTTTGTTCGCTGCAATGCGCATGCGCAGGGCATTGAGCTTGATGAAGCCTGCAGCATCTGCCTGGTTGTATGCGCCGCCATCTTCTTCGAAGGTCGCGATGTTGGCGTCGAACAGCGAGTCGTCGGACTTGCGGCCAGTGACGATCACGTTGCCCTTGTACAGTTTCAGGCGCACAACGCCGTTCACATTGACCTGGGACGCATCGATCATCTGTTGCAGCATCAGACGCTCAGGGCTCCACCAGTAACCGGTGTAGATCAGGCTGGCGTACTTGGGCATCAACTCGTCTTTGAGGTGAGCCACTTCGCGGTCCAGGGTGATCGATTCGATCGCACGGTGGGCACGCAGCATGATGGTGCCGCCAGGGGTTTCGTAGCAGCCACGGGACTTCATGCCCACATAGCGGTTCTCGACGATGTCGAGACGGCCGATACCGTGTTCGCCACCGATACGGTTCAGGGTCGCCAGCACGGTGGCCGGCGTCATTTCGACGCCGTCCAGCGCGACGATGTCGCCGTTGCGGTAGGTCAGTTCCAGGTACTGCGGCTTGTCGGGAGCGTTTTCCGGGGAAACGGTCCAACGCCACATGTCTTCTTCGTGCTCGGTCCAGGTGTCTTCCAGCACGCCGCCTTCATAGGAGATGTGCAGCAGGTTGGCATCCATGGAGTACGGGGATTTCTTCTTGCCGTGACGCTCGATCGGGATCGCGTGCTTCGCGGCGTAGTCCATCAGCTTTTCACGGGACAGCAGGTCCCACTCGCGCCAGGGAGCAATCACTTTCACGCCAGGCTTCAAGGCGTACGCGCCCAATTCGAAACGAACCTGGTCGTTGCCCTTGCCGGTGGCGCCATGGGAAATGGCGTCAGCGCCGGTTTCGTTGGCGATTTCGATCAGGCGCTTGGCGATCAGCGGACGAGCGATGGAAGTACCCAGCAGGTACTCGCCTTCGTAAACGGTGTTGGCGCGGAACATCGGGAAAACGAAATCGCGCACGAACTCTTCGCGCAAGTCGTCGATATAGATCTCTTTGACGCCCATGGCCTGAGCCTTGGCACGTGCAGGTTCGACCTCTTCGCCCTGACCCAGGTCAGCGGTGAAGGTCACCACTTCACAGTTATAAGTATCCTGCAGCCACTTGAGGATCACCGAAGTGTCCAGGCCGCCGGAATACGCCAGAACGACCTTGTTTACGTCCGCCATGCCATCACTCCACGGGGTTCTACGGAAAGCCGTGAAGTCTACCGCTCATGCAGGATAATTTACAGAGGCGCGACAGCTTATGACGACCAAGCGACAGAATCTGTCGAGAGCGCGACGATGACCGAAGGGTCAGGACGTTGCCGAAGTGGCCGCTTTCGTCGCTTGCGGGGCGACTTGTTCCGCGGGCGTTCCCCGCTCCAGACGTACCGCTACCCGACGGTTCTTCGCACGGTTGGCGTTGTTGGTATTGGGCGCCAGCGGATAACGTTCGCCATGGAAGCGCAGGGTGATTTGCGACTCCTGGATGCCGTTCGCCTTGAAGAACTCCATCACTGCCAAGGCCCGGCGCCGCGAGAGGTCGCGATTGGTCAGGCGGTTGCCGCTGTTGTCGGAGTGACCGTCGAGCTCGATGTGATTGACCGTCGGATCAGCCTTCATGTACTCCAGCATGACCTGCAGCTTGGCTTTCGCGGCACTGTCGAGCTCGATTCCGCCGCCTGGGAAGCCGATTTGGGATTGTTTCACCTGCTCGAAGTTCTGCGGCAACAGTTTGGCCACGCAGCTTTGATAATCGGCAAACGCCTTGGTGAACCTGACCGGCAGCAAGCGCACTTCCGACACCCGGCCATCCCCCGAGGCATGGCGAACCACCGGGCTGCGACCGTCCATCAGGCCACTGATCAGGCGTCCGGCCTGCACCTGCGAACTGTTGAACAACACGTTGCCGCTGCCGATCCTCACCGTGCCCAGGTTGATATCGTCACGCCCCGGTTGCCAAGGTGCAGCAGCGGCCAGCAAGGTCGCCGAACCTCCGCCCATCATCGGGTTATAGGCATTCAGACGAAACGTTGCCTGCTCACCGGCCTTGCGCACGAACTCACCCGAACCGAAGTCGGTAATCGGCTGTGTCAGGCGGCATTCGAACTTGTCGCCTTCGACCGTCCACTCAATGCTCTCCAGGCGGGTCTGAAAAGTGAGCGCCATCGCGGGAAGGCTGGCAAACACACTGAGCAAGGCTAAATAACGCTGGCGCACGGGAGGCTCCACTGGTTTCTACAACAAAAAGACCGACACACACATGTTTACGGCATACCCGTTGGATATCGGAAGCTGGCGGCAAAACTTGATAGCGAGTGCCTGCAAGAGTCTTTTCCGGTAGCATTCCCTTGAGTTTGACCCGCCTGGAATCCCCTCATGTCCGACCGCCTGACCCTGCTGCGTCCCGACGACTGGCACATTCATCTTCGCGATGGTGCCGTGTTGACCAATACCGTCGCGGATGTCGCGCGCACCTTTGGCCGCGCCATCATCATGCCCAACCTGGTTCCACCGGTGCGCAACGCGGCCGAAGCCGACGGCTATCGCCAGCGGATTCTCGCTGCCCGCCCGGCCGGCAGCCCGTTCGAGCCGCTGATGGTCCTGTACCTGACCGACCGCACCCAGCCTGAAGAAATCCGCGAGGCCAAGGCCACCGGATTCGTGCACGCCGCCAAGCTGTACCCGGCCGGCGCGACCACCAACTCGGACTCTGGTGTTACCAGCATCGACAAGATTTTCCCTGCACTCGAGGCCATGGCCGAAGTCGGGATGCCGTTGCTGATCCACGGCGAAGTCACCCGTGGCGATGTCGACGTGTTCGACCGCGAAAAAATCTTCATCGACGAACACATGCGTCGTGTGGTCGAGCGTTTCCCGACCCTCAAGGTGGTGTTCGAACACATCACCACCGCTGACGCCGTGCAGTTCGTCAACTCGGCTTCGGCCAACGTTGGCGCGACCATCACCGCGCATCACCTGCTGTACAACCGCAACCACATGCTGGTGGGCGGGATTCGGCCGCATTTCTACTGCCTGCCGATCCTCAAGCGCAATACGCACCAGGAAGCCCTGCTCGACGCCGCCACCAGTGGCAGCGAAAAATTCTTCCTCGGCACCGACTCGGCCCCCCACGCCCAGCATGCCAAGGAAGCCGCTTGTGGTTGCGCCGGCTGCTACACCGCTTATGCGGCGATCGAGATGTACGCCGAAGCGTTCGAACAGCGCAATGCGCTGGACAGGCTCGAAGCCTTCGCCAGCCTCAACGGCCCGCGTTTCTATGGCCTGCCGGCCAACACCGATCGCATCACCCTGGTCCGCGAAGAATGGACCGCCCCTGCCAGCCTGCCGTTTGGCGAGCTGACCGTTATCCCGCTGCGCGCCGGTGAAAAACTGCGCTGGCGCCTGCTGGAGGAACACGCGTGAGTGAAGACCATTTCGACGACGAACTGGAAGGCAATGGCGGCGGTGGCGGTTCCCGTCATCCAATGGCCGCACGGTTTCGTGGTTACCTGCCGGTGGTCGTCGACGTAGAAACCGGTGGCTTCAACTCGGCCACCGACGCCCTGCTGGAAATCGCCGCGACCACCATCGCCATGGATGAAAAGGGTTTTGTCTACCCGGATCACACCTACTTCTTCCGGGTCGAGCCATTCGAAGGCGCGAACATCGAAGCGGCAGCCCTGGAATTCACCGGGATCAAGCTCGATCACCCGCTGCGCATGGCCGTGAGTGAAGAGTCTGCCCTCAACGATATCTTCCGCGGCGTGCGCAAGGCCCTCAAGGCCAACGGTTGCAAACGGGCGATCCTGGTCGGGCATAACAGCAGCTTCGACCTGGGCTTCCTGAATGCGGCGGTTGCGCGCCTGGACATGAAGCGCAATCCGTTCCATCCGTTCTCCAGTTTCGATACCGCGACGCTCGCTGGCCTGGCATACGGCCAGACGGTGCTGGCCAAGGCGTGTCAGGCAGCGGACATCGACTTCGACGGCCGTGAGGCTCACTCGGCGCGCTATGACACAGAGAAGACGGCAGAGCTGTTCTGCGGCATCGTCAATCGCTGGAAACAGATGGGTGGCTGGGAAGATTTCAACGATTGATGGCGGTCCCTGATACACCTGTAGGAGCGAGCTTGCTCGCGATGGTCGTTAACGATAACGCGGGCGCTCTGGTTCCCCGCGGTGTTCTTGAGTCCATCGTCGGAACGCCGCCCGGAGCAAGCTCGCTCCTACAGGGGTTCCAGATTTATCCCGCGCATAAAAAAACCGGCCTCGATGGCCGGTTTTTTTACCTGCAGCGTGCGCCTTACAGAGCGGCAGCGTGCTCGGTCAGGTAAGCCGCAACGCCTTCTGGCGAAGCGTTCATGCCTTTGTCGCCTTTCTTCCAGTTGGCAGGGCAGACTTCGCCGTGCTCTTCGTGGAATTGCAGAGCGTCGACCAGACGCAGCAGCTCTTCCATGTTACGGCCCAGCGGCAGGTCGTTGATGATCTGCGAACGGACAACGCCTTTGTCGTCGATCAGGAACGCGCCACGGAACGCCACGCCGTCAGCGGACTGAACGTCGTAGGCCTTCATGATTTCCTGCTTGATGTCGGCAGCCATGGTGTAGCGAACTTCGCCGATGCCGCCGTTGTTGACCGGGGTGTTGCGCCAGGCGTTGTGGGTGAAGTGCGAGTCGATCGACACAGCGACCACTTCAACGTTGCGCGCCTTGAACTCGGACATGCGGTTGTCCAGAGCGATCAGCTCGGACGGGCAAACGAAGGTGAAGTCCAGCGGGTAGAAGAACACCAGGCCGTATTTGCCTTTGATCGCCGAAGACAGGGTGAAGCTGTCTACGATCTCGCCATTGCCGAGTACGGCCGGTACGGTGAAGTCAGGGGCTTGTTTGCCTACGAGTACGCTCATTGGATATCTCCTGGTGTAATAGCGTGAGAAACAGGGTTCGCATCAGCCTGCCACCCTCAGGCGACAGCCCTGTGACACGAACCCCGGTCGCAAAAGACCGGCCATCATACACCGCGTGTTTGAGCTGGCTTAGCTGTTTTTTCCCGGTACGATGAAATCCCCGACGGTTTTGTATCACCGGTTTGCCATATAGACCGTTCGTCAGCCATCCCCGCTTATGACAAAAAGTACTCTGAAACCACTTTGACAATCATTCTCGTTAACATTAAGATCCATCGCAATTGAGTCACAATCAGCGACGGTCTTCCTTATGTATGTTTGCCTCTGCACTGGCGTCACCGACGGTCAAATCCGCGATGCGATCTATGAAGGATGCTGCAGCTACAAGGAAGTCCGAGTGGCTACCGGCGTTGCCAGTCAATGCGGCAAATGTGCCTGTCTTGCCAAGGAAGTGGTCCGCGAGACCCTGACCAAACTGCAAACGGCCCAGGCTGCAATTCCCTATCCAGCAGAATTTACAGCCGCTTAAGTATCGATTTTCAAAGAACCGGACATATGTCCGGTTTTTTTATGCCTCTAAATCAACTAGTTATGCTCTAGACGCGGAACACAAACATTCTTATTCCGATTAATTTTCATTTAAGTTTCAATAACTTAGGTTTGACACTATTAAATACGCGGCTCAAACTCTGTTGTATTGACAGCTAAAACAGGGCAGGACCCCATCATGAAAGGCGACGTTACAGTCATCCAGCATCTCAACAAGATCCTTGCCAATGAGCTGGTCGCGATCAATCAATACTTCCTGCATGCGCGCATGTATGAAGATTGGGGTCTGAACAAGCTCGGCAAGCACGAGTACCACGAATCCATCGACGAGATGAAGCACGCGGACAAGCTGATCAAGCGGATCCTGTTCCTTGAAGGC
Organism: Pseudomonas sp. GW821-FHT07G06; assembly: GCF_058986625.1. Lineage (NCBI taxonomy): Bacteria > Pseudomonadati > Pseudomonadota > Gammaproteobacteria > Pseudomonadales > Pseudomonadaceae > Pseudomonas > Pseudomonas sp. GW821-FHT07G06. The sequence goes on along the minus strand of NZ_JBYSVW010000008.1, from coordinate 225,178 downwards.
CTGCCGAACGTCCAGGATCTGGGCAAGCTGCACATCGGCGAGCACACCAAGGAAATGCTCGAGTGCGACCTGCGTATCGAGAAAACCGGCCATGCCGACCTGAAAGTGGCTATCGCGCATTGCGAAAAAGTTGGCGACTTTGGCAGCCGTGAGCTGCTTGAAGATATCCTCGAGTCCGAAGAAGAACATATCGACTGGCTGGAAACCCAATTGGGCCTGATCGACAAGATCGGTATCGAAAACTATCTGCAATCGCAGATGGGCGAAGAGTAGGAGCTGCCGCAGGCTGCGATCTTTTGACTTTCCAGGATCAAAGGATCGCAGCCTGCTCCTACAGACACAATAAAAAGCCCCGCCCTCTTTCGAGTGGCGGGGCTTTTTAATACCTGCCGTTGTAGGAGCGAGCCTGCTCGCGATGGTGGTCAACGATAACGCGGGAAATCTGGTTCCCCGCGGCGCTCTTTAGTCCATCGCGAGCGAGCTCGCTCCTACAGGAAGCGAATCAGGCTTCGGTCTTTGGAGCCGCGGCCTTGGCGGCGGCGTCCTTGATCAGGCTCTGCAGCGAACCGTCAGCAGCCATTTCAGTCATGATGTCGCTACCACCGACCAGCTCACCGGCAACCCACAGTTGCGGGAAGGTTGGCCAGTTGGCGTATTTTGGCAGGTTGGCGCGGATTTCCGGGTTCTGCAGGATGTCCACGTACGCAAACTTTTCACCACACGCCATCACGGCCTGTGCAGCTTTCGCGGAGAAGCCGCACTGCGGGGCATTTGGCGAGCCTTTCATGTAAAGCAGAATGGTGTTGTTGGCAATCTGCTCTTTAATCGTTTCGATGATATCCATGGAGCACCTCGGCTGAACTTTCCGACTCATGGGTCGGCACGGTGGCGCATTGTAACGGAAAGCCGAGCGCCCTGCTCGGTCTCTCCGTCAGACTGATTCAAGCCGCCGCCACGGTCACCGGCACGCCATTGAGCGCGGCATTGCCCGACAACTCGTCAAGCTGGCAGTCGTCGGTCAGGTCGTTGGCGCTGGACCCCGGCTGGCTGCTGGCAATCGTCATTTGCACACCCGGCCGCGCATGGCCCCAGCCGTGCGGCAGGCTGACCACGCCTTTCATCATATCAAGACTGCCCAGCACTTCGACCTCAATCACACCCACCCGCGAACTGACCCGAACGCGCTGTCCGTCACTGAGCCCGCGACTGGCCAGGTCGTCCGGATGCATCAGCAACTGGTGTCGTGGCTTGCCCTTCACCAACCGATGATAGTTATGCATCCATGAGTTGTTGCTGCGTACATGCCGGCGGCCAATCATCAACAACTCGTCGGCGGCCGGCGCCTTCAAGGCTGCGAAGCGTGCCAGGTCAGCGAGAATCGCCTTCGGCGCGGCCTGGATGCGTTGATTGGCAGTCTTCAGGCGCGGTGCAAGGTTAGGCTTGAGCGCGCCGAGATCGACGCCATGGGGATGATCGAACAAAGTCGCCAGCGATAGCTTGTGCTCCGAGGTGTCGCCGTACATCCCCATGCGCAGGCCGCGATCGATCATTTGCGCCGGGGCGATGGTAGGTTTCAACTCTTTGCCGGTCCTGGCGGCAAACGCCTTGGCCAGCCCGACAAAGATCTCCCAGTCGTGCAATGCCCCTTCGGGCTTGGCGAGGATTGCGCGGTTGAAACGACTGACGTTGCGCACCGCGAACAGGTTGAATGTGGTGTCGTAATGATCGTTTTCCAGCGCCGATGTGGATGGCAGGATCAGGTCGGCGTAGCGCGTGGTTTCATTGATGTACAGGTCGATGCTGACCATGAAATCCAGCCCGTCCAGTGCCTGCTCGAGCTTTCGGCCATTGGGCGTGGACAGCACCGGATTGCCCGCCACGGTGATCAGCGCCCGGACCTGCCCTTGCCCTTCGGTGAGCATCTCTTCGGCCAGCGCAGAGACTGGCAGCTCTCCGGCGTATTCCGGGCGCCCGGAAACCCGGCTCTGCCACAGATTGAAATGCCCGCCCGAAGTCGTCGCCACCAGGTCCACCGCCGGTTCGGTGCACAAGGCACCCCCCACGCGGTCGAGGTTGCCGGTGACCAGATTGATCAACTGCACCGCCCAGTGACAAAGTGTTCCGAAGGCCTGGGTCGAGACGCCCATGCGGCCATAACAGACAGCCGAGGGCGCTGCGGCGAAGTCTCGCGCCAATTGGCGGATCTGTTCGGCCGGTACGGCGCACAACGGACTCATGGCCTCGGCGGTGAACGGCGCGACGGCCTCCCGCACGCCCTCAAGACCGTCTACCGGCAGATGGCTGTCGCGGGTCAGGCCTTCAGCGAACAAGGTGTTGAGCAACCCGAACAACAGCGCGGCATCACCGCCCGGGCGCACGAACAGATGCTGATCGGCAATCGCCGCCGTTTCACTGCGGCGAGGGTCGACCACCACCACTTTGCCACCCCGGGCTTGTATCGCCTTCAAGCGCTTTTCCACGTCGGGCACGGTCATGATGCTGCCGTTCGAAGCCAGCGGGTTGCCGCCCAGGATCAACATGAAATCGGTGTGATCGATGTCCGGGATCGGTAGCAGCAAACCGTGGCCGTACATCAAATGACTGGTCAGGTGATGCGGCAATTGATCTACCGACGTCGCGGAAAACCGGTTGCGGGTTTTCAGCAGGCCGAGGAAGTAATTGCTGTGGGTCATCAACCCGTAATTGTGCACGCTCGGGTTGCCTTGATAGACCGCCACGGCGTTTTGCCCATGGTGCTCCTGAATCGCCGCCAGGCGCTCGGCCACCAGGTTGAATGCCGCGTCCCACTCGATGGGCTGCCATTCATTGCCCACCCGCTGCATCGGCTGATGCAGGCGATCCGGATCGTTCTGGATGTCTTGAAGGGCCACGGCCTTGGGGCAGATGTGACCACGGCTGAACGCGTCCTGGGGATCGCCCTTGATCGACGTGATCTGCACGCTGCCGTCTTCGACCTTGATGGTTTCGATGGTCAGGCCACAGATGGCTTCGCACAAATGGCACGCACGGTGATGGAGAGTCTTGGTCATGGCCAGTCTGTCTTGTCATGGGCGGGCACCGATGGCCGCGGAAACAAAACTATGGCGCCAGACCCGACGCCACGCCAGCGACGTTCGTCTCGTGAATCGAGGGGTATCAGGCCAGCCGATGGCCGCGCGGGTTCAGTTCGAAGGCAGCCTGGGCGGCACCTGCAACTGGATTTCCTGGAGGTTTTCGAACGCCCCGTGAGCGACATCGACACCGGTCAGTTCGCCAATCAGGCGCCAGTGTTCGTCGAGCCCGGCGCTGATGGTGGCCATGCGATCGATCATGTGACGACCGGCAGCCCGGGTGACCTCGTCTTCGCTGCGCAACAACTCGAAGGACATCGTCGTCATCGAAGCGGTGAGGTGAGTCAGCGAGCGTGCCGTGAGGCCCAGTAGCTCCATTAGCAGTTGTTCTTTCGATTCCATCGGGAAGCTTCCGCGTCACTCGAGATTTATTTATAACCCAGCACTTTGCATTAGCAAATATTTCAAGCTGGCGACACGCGGCTCAAGACCTGGAACGGCAAGTCAGAAACCGACTGTCACCGCACCATTGCCGCCCCGCCTGATTGCCAAGCCCCGAGAGGCCGGTGTACAAATGAACCGCTGCATTCAGGAAACAGACTTCAAAAGCGCTACCTCGGTGAACCCGTAGCACCTCTGAAACTCCCTAAAAACTGTAGCCCTATTGGTAAGACGCGACATTTAATTATAAGATCGCGCCTTCCCCTATTTCGTCGCCCCGTGCGGCTTACGCCGCAGGTCTCGCCCGTTGTTCCGTCAAACAAGGCTTTGAGCATCTGCGGTTTGTAGCAAAAAGGTAGTCAATGATGAGCGCAAGGCACTTTCTCTCCCTGATGGATTGCACGCCCGAAGAGCTGGTCAGCGTGATCCGTCGAGGCGTTGAGCTCAAGGACCTGCGTAACCGCGGCGTACTGTTCGAGCCTCTGAAAAACCGCGTCCTGGGGATGATTTTCGAAAAATCCTCGACCCGCACCCGGATCTCCTTCGAGGCCGGCATGATCCAGCTCGGCGGCCAGGCGATCTTCCTGTCGCCACGCGATACCCAACTGGGCCGTGGCGAGCCGATCGGCGACTGCGCCATCGTCATGTCGAGCATGCTCGATGCGGTGATGATTCGTACCTTTGCCCACAGCAACCTGACCGAGTTCGCCGCCAACTCCCGCGTACCGGTGATCAACGGCCTGTCCGATGACCTGCACCCGTGCCAGTTGCTGGCCGACATGCAGACCTTCCTCGAACACCGTGGCTCGATTCAGGGCAAGACCGTGGCCTGGATCGGCGATGGCAACAACATGTGCAACAGCTATATAGAAGCGGCGATCCAGTTCGACTTCCAGTTGCGCGTTGCCTGCCCGGAAGGCTACGAGCCCAACCCGGTGTTCCTGGCCAAGGCCGGCGATCGGGTCTCCATCGTTCGCGATCCGAAAGACGCCGTGCGTGGTGCACACCTGGTGAGCACCGACGTCTGGACCTCCATGGGCCAGGAAGAGGAAACCGCCAAGCGCCTGCAACTGTTCGCACCGTTCCAGGTCAACCGCGCCCTGCTCGACCTGGCCGCTGACGACGTGCTGTTCATGCACTGCCTGCCGGCGCACCGTGGCGAGGAAATCAGCGTCGACCTGCTCGACGACAAACGCTCGGTGGCCTGGGATCAAGCCGAAAACCGTCTGCATGCGCAAAAAGCCCTGCTCGAGTTCCTCGTCGAACCGGCGTATCACCACGCATGAGCCAGCCATTACTGCTTAACCTGCGCAACCTCGCCTGCGGCTATCAAGACCAGCGCGTAGTACAGAACCTGAACCTGCATTTGAACGCCGGTGACATCGGTTGCCTGCTGGGCTCTTCCGGCTGCGGCAAGACCACCACACTGCGGGCGATTGCCGGTTTCGAACCGGTACACGAAGGCGAAATTCAGCTGGCCGGCGAGACCATCTCCAGCGCCGGCTACACCCTCGCCCCGGAGAAACGCCGCATCGGCATGGTGTTCCAGGACTACGCGCTGTTCCCGCACTTGAGCGTGGCCGACAACATCGCCTTCGGTATTCGCAAGCATCCGCAAAAGGATCGCGTCACCGAAGAGCTGCTGGAACTGGTCAACCTGAAAAACCTCGGCAAGCGTTTCCCCCACGAGCTTTCCGGTGGGCAGCAGCAACGTGTCGCCCTGGCCCGCGCACTGGCGCCGGAACCGCAACTGCTGTTGCTCGACGAGCCGTTCTCCAACCTCGATGGCGAATTGCGCCGCAAGCTCAGCCATGAAGTACGCGACATCCTCAAGGCCCGTGGCACCAGCGCGATTCTGGTGACACACGACCAGGAAGAAGCCTTCGCGGTCAGCGACCACGTTGGCGTGTTCAAGGAAGGTCGACTGGAACAGTGGGATACGCCCTACAACCTGTATCACGAACCACTGACGCCCTTTGTAGCCAGCTTCATCGGCCAGGGCTATTTCATTCGCGGTCAGTTGAGCAGCCCGGAGTCGGTGCAAACCGAGTTGGGTGAGTTGCGCGGCAACCGGGCCTACACCTGGCCGGTAGGCGGCGCCGTGGACGTGCTGCTGCGTCCGGACGACATCGTCTACGCACCGGACAGCGCACTGAAGGCGCGAATCGCCGGCAAGACGTTCCTCGGTGCGTCGACCCTGTATCGCTTGCAGCTGCCGACAGGCGCGCAGTTGGAGTCGATCTTTCCGAGCCATGTCGATCGCCAGGTCGGGGCGGATGTGGGCATTCGTGTCGCGGCGGAACACCTGGTGCTGTTCCAGGCGTCCGGCAGCACGGCGGCACAGATTCCTACCGTTGAATCGGGTGTCCGGCGCTACAGCTCCGCTCACTGATCAACACAACCCCTGTGGGAGCGAGCCTGCTCGCGAAGGCGGTGTGTCAGCCAATGATGATGTTGACTGACACACCGCCTTCGCGAGCAGGCTCGCTCCCACAATTGGATTTGAGTTAGCCCAGCATCAACGTTCCGCTTGCAACGAGCGTCGCATCCCCGCCGATCTTCACCCGCTCGCCTTCCAGCCGACAGAACAACTCCCCGCCCCGGGTCGATCGCTGACAGGCCGTCAGGCTCGACTTGCCCAAACGCTTCGACCAGTACGGAATCAAAAGGCAATGGGTCGATCCGGTCACCGGGTCTTCATTGATGCCGATTGCCGGGGCGAAGTAACGGGACACGAAATCGTGCTGCTCGCCCTGCGCCGTCACGATGGCGCCCAACCATGGCAGTTTCGCCAGGGCCACCATGTCCGGCTTGCAGTCGAGCACGGCTTGTTCCGACTCCAGCACCACGAACAACTCATTCGAAGCCAGTACCTCGACAGCCTTCACGCCCAGTGCACGCTCGATGTCCGAGATCACGTTCACCGGCGATGCAGTGATCGACGGGAAATCCAGCCACAGTCGTCCACCTTCACGGGTCACGCTCAACGGACCGGATTTGCAGATAAAGTCCAGTCGCTCGACCGGCTCTTTATAGACCTCAAACAACACATGGGCACTGGCCAGTGTCGCGTGACCGCACAACGGCACCTCGGTGGTCGGTGTAAACCAGCGGATGTGCCAGCCCTGCCCTTCGCGCACGACAAACGCCGTTTCGGCGAGGTTGTGCTCGGCGGCAATCTTCTGCATCAACTTATCGGCGAGCCAGGTATCGAGCCGATAGACCATCGCCGGGTTACCGCTGAATGGCTGATTGCTGAACGCGTCGACCTGATGAAACTCCAACTGCATAACCTTCTCCCTTTGTCAGATCGCCGAGCATGCAGCGTCGACCGAACCGGCACCAGTGACAGAACCGGCTGATTTTCACCATACAGCGCTGCGCTCACGCACGGCCGATATCGGCAAACTTCGCCTGGGTGTGTTCGGCCAGCACGGCCGGCGCCAGTTCGACTTCCAGTCCACGCCGGCCGGCACTGACAAAAATGCTGGCGAAGGGCTGGGCCGAGTTATCAATGAAGGTACGCAACCGCTTTTTCTGCCCCAGCGGACTGATCCCGCCCAACAGATAACCCGTAGAGCGCTGCGCTGCCGCCGGATCGGCCATTTCGACCTTCTTCACGCCAGCGGCTTGGGCCAGCCCTTTCAAGTCCAGGCTGCCGACAACCGGCACCACAGCCACCAGCAACTCACCTTTCTCGCTGGCCGCCAGCAAGGTCTTGAACACTTGCGCCGGGTCGAGCCCGAGTTTTTCCGCGGCTTCCAGGCCATAGGAGGCGGCCTTCGGGTCATGTTCGTAACTGTGTACGCGATGTTCGGCCCGAACCTTTTTCAATAAATCCAATGCGGGGGTCATGGCAGCTCCAGACTGGGCGGCAGAAGAAAATACTGCGCCGGATTCTAGGACATTGGTCGTTAAAAGGCTCTACGGCGGCGCATCCATAACGCCATTGCCTGGCCATCCCATTGCGCAATGACTCATTCATTCATGCAATGAATAGTTTTTTTGTGACTGACGGTTCACTTTCGACCTTTGACAGCAGCGTTTCTTGTCTATATTTTTTCGTTTCTGAAACTGCACGAAACGTCCTACCGCTGTACCCGGCAGTAAACCGCGACCAGGATGGGGATCCTGCCTCGGTGAAAAACGCGCGTTGACCATGAAGGCAAGAACGCGCCAGACAACAAAAAAAATGAGGTTTCAATGACTACTGCTTTACAACAACCGTCGCTCTCGAGCCAATGCATGGCCGAGTTTCTGGGTACGGCGCTGCTGATCTTTTTTGGTACCGGTTGTGTTGCCGCGCTCAAGGTCGCGGGTGCCAGTTTTGGTTTGTGGGAAATCAGCATTATCTGGGGCGTCGGCGTCAGCATGGCGATCTACCTCACCGCCGGGGTTTCCGGGGCTCATCTGAACCCTGCCGTCAGCATTGCCCTGAGCATTTTCGCGGACTTCGAAAAGCGCAAATTGCCTTTCTACGTACTCGCCCAAGTGGCAGGTGCCTTCTGTGGCGCGTTGTTGGTTTACACGCTCTACAGCAATCTATTCTTCGAATTCGAACAAACGCAGCACATGGTTCGTGGCACGCAAGCCAGCCTTGAATTGGCCTCAGTATTCTCCACCTTCCCGAATCCTGCGCTCACCACCGCCCAGGCATTTCTGGTGGAGGTGATCATTACGGCCATCCTGATGGGCGTGATCATGTCCCTGACCGACGACAACAATGGCCTGCCCAAAGGCCCGCTGGCACCGCTGCTGATCGGCCTGCTGATTGCGGTGATCGGTAGCTCGATGGGACCGCTGACCGGTTTTGCCATGAACCCTGCGCGGGACTTCGGCCCTAAACTGATGACTTTCTTCGCTGGCTGGGGTGAAATTTCCTTCACCGGCGGACGCGATATTCCGTACTTCCTGATTCCTGTTTTTGCGCCGATTGTCGGTGCCTGCCTCGGCGCCGCCGCCTATCGCGGGCTGATTGCCCGCCATCTGCCCGGCGCCGTACCTGCTACAAAGGATGAGCGACCTGCCATTGACGGCAAACCCAGAACGTCCTGATACCGTTGGCGCGTGCCCCTGCCCTTTGATCGCGCGCCAGACCTCACTCCCTTTTTTCGTCCAAGGCAATCGACATGACCGACACACAGAATAAGAACTACATCATTGCCCTCGATCAGGGTACGACCAGCTCCCGCGCGATCATTTTCGACCGCGACGCGAACGTGGTCTGCACCGCCCAACGGGAGTTCGCACAGCATTACCCGCAAGCCGGTTGGGTCGAGCATGACCCGATGGAGATCTTCGCCACCCAAAGCGCCGTGATGGTCGAGGCCCTGGCACAAGCCGGCCTGCACCACGACCAGGTAGCCGCCATCGGCATCACCAACCAGCGCGAAACCACCGTGGTGTGGGACAAGAACACCGGCCGCCCGATCTACAACGCCATCGTCTGGCAGTGCCGGCGCAGCACCGAAATCTGCCAGCAACTGAAGCGCGATGGCCACGAGCAATACATCAGCGACACCACCGGCCTGGTCACCGACCCCTACTTCTCCGGCACCAAGCTCAAGTGGATTCTCGATAACGTCGAAGGCAGCCGCGAACGCGCGCGCAACGGCGAACTGCTGTTCGGCACCGTCGACAGCTGGCTGATCTGGAAATTTACCGGCGGCAAGGTGCACGTCACCGACTACACCAACGCCTCGCGCACCATGCTCTTCAACATCCACACCCTGGAGTGGGACGCGAAGATGCTGGAGCTGCTGGATATTCCGCGCGAAATGCTCCCGGAAGTTAAATCGTCCTCGGAAATCTACGGCCACACCAAAAGCGGCATCGCCATCGGCGGTATCGCCGGTGACCAGCAAGCCGCTCTGTTCGGCCAGATGTGCGTCGAGCCAGGCCAGGCGAAAAACACCTACGGCACTGGCTGCTTCCTGCTGATGAACACCGGTGACAAAGCGGTGAAATCCAAGCATGGCATGCTGACCACCATCGCTTGCGGCCCCCGTGGCGAAGTGGCCTATGCGCTGGAAGGTGCAGTATTCAACGGCGGCTCTACCGTGCAGTGGCTGCGTGACGAACTGAAGATCATCAACGACGCCCACGACACCGAATACTTTGCCAACAAGGTCAAGGACAGCAACGGCGTGTACTTGGTGCCGGCCTTCACCGGACTTGGCGCACCGTACTGGGACCCGTATGCCCGTGGCGCATTGTTCGGCCTGACCCGCGGCGTACGCGTGGACCACATCATTCGCGCCGCGCTGGAGTCGATTGCCTACCAGACCCGCGACGTGCTGGACGCCATGCAGCAGGACTCCGGGGAGCGCCTGAAAGCTCTGCGCGTGGACGGCGGCGCGGTGGCCAACAACTTCCTCATGCAATTCCAGGCCGACATCCTCGGCACGCAGGTCGAGCGCCCGCAAATGCGCGAAACCACAGCACTCGGCGCCGCTTACCTGGCAGGCCTGGCCTGTGGCTTCTGGGGCAGCCTGGAAGAGTTGCGTGGCAAGGCCGTGATCGAGCGACGGTTCGAGCCGACGCTGGATGAAGCGGCGAAGGAAAAACTCTACGCCGGTTGGAAAAAAGCGGTCAGCCGCACCCGCGATTGGGCGGTTGAAGACGAGGCTGAATAAGCGAACTACAGCCCCCGTATCTGTATGTAACTGGTCGGGAGCAGATTCCTGCGGCATCATGGGCAAATTTTGCACGGCAGCCCAAAGGACGCCCCATGAATCTGCCTCCCCGTCAGCAGCAAATCCTCGAGCTGGTTCGCGAACGCGGCTATGTCAGCATCGAGGAAATGGCCACGTTGTTCGTCGTTACACCGCAGACCATCCGCCGCGACATCAATCAGCTCGCGGAAGCCAACCTGCTGCGTCGCTACCACGGTGGCGCCGCCTATGACTCCAGTGTCGAAAACACCGCCTACGCCATGCGCGCCGATCAGATGCGCGATGAGAAACAGCGTATCGGCGAAGCCATTGCCGCGCAGATTCCCGACCATGCCTCGTTGTTCATCAACATCGGCACCACCACCGAATCCATCGCCCGGGCGCTGCTCAACCACAGTCACCTGAAGATCATCACCAACAACCTGCATGTGGCCTCCATGCTCAGCGCCAAGGACGACTTCGACGTGCTGCTGACCGGTGGCAACGTGCGGCGCGATGGCGGCGTGGTCGGTCAGGCCAGTGTCGACTTCATCAACCAGTTCAAGGTCGATTTTGCCTTGGTCGGCATCAGTGGTATCGATGAGGATGGCAGCCTGCTGGACTTCGATTATCAGGAAGTGCGGGTATCCCAGGCGATCATCGCCAATGCCCGACAAGTGATACTCGCGGCCGACTCGAGCAAATTCGGGCGCAACGCCATGATTCGCCTGGGACCGATCAGCCTGGTCGATTGCCTGGTCACCGATCAGCAGCCATCCCCGGCGCTGGCGCAGCTGTTGAACCAGCACAAGGTTCGGTTGGAAGTCGTTTAACCTCACCGCTATATCTACGGCGCCTGCACTGCCGCCATCGCGAGCAAGCTCGCTCCCACAGTGATTGACGGCGTACACAAGTTTTGTGACCGACTCAACTCCTTGTGGGAGCGAGCTTGCTCGCGATGGCGGTCACTTAAACTCCGTCGATCTCAAGCCAGCCACATTTCAAAATGTTCGTAAATTTTCCTTTAACGGCCCTTCGATGAGTATTTTCAATCGAAGCTGACTGGCTGTGCGCCTCTTTATGGGCTAGTATTTTCGCAAATGAACATTAATGTTCGAATTCAAATACAGAACATCAAAGAATTCCGAGGCCGTGCCGATGCCCACTTCCACCTTGCCTACGCCCCCTCTCGCCGAGGTCTACGATATCGCCGTCATCGGTGGCGGGATCAATGGTGTGGGGATCGCAGCAGATGCCGCCGGTCGCGGTCTCTCGGTGTTCCTTTGCGAAAAGGATGACCTGGCCAGCCATACTTCGTCGGCCAGCAGCAAGTTGATCCACGGCGGTCTGCGCTACCTCGAACATTACGAATTTCGCCTGGTGCGTGAAGCCCTGGCCGAGCGTGAAGTGCTGTTGGCCAAGGCGCCGCACATCGTCAAGCAAATGCGTTTCGTGTTGCCGCACCGCCCGCACCTGCGCCCGGCATGGATGATCCGCGCCGGGCTGTTTCTCTATGACAACCTGGGCAAGCGCGAGCAACTCCAGGGTTCGAAAAGCCTGAAGTTCGGCCCCGACAGCGCGCTGAAAAGCGAAATCACCAAGGGTTTCGAATACTCCGATTGCTGGGTCGACGACGCGCGCCTGGTGGTGTTGAACGCCATGGCCGCCCGGGAGCAAGGTGCCCACGTTCACACCCAAACCCGTTGCGTCAGCGCGCGCCGCACCAAGGGTCTGTGGCACCTGCACCTGGAACGCAGCGATGGCAGCCTGTTTTCGATTCGCGCCAAGGCATTGGTCAATGCGGCCGGGCCATGGGTCGCCAGGTTCATTCGCGACGACCTGAAGATGGAATCGCCTTACGGCATCCGCCTGATCCAGGGCAGCCACCTGATCGTGCCGAAGCTGTATGAAGGCGAACACGCGCACATCCTGCAAAACGAAGATCAGCGCATCGTGTTCACTATTCCGTACCTGAACCACTTCACCCTGATCGGCACCACCGACCGCGAGTACACCGGCGATCCGGCTGCCGTTGCGATCACCGACGGCGAAACCGATTACCTGTTGAACGTGGTCAACGCCCATTTCAAAAAGCAGATCAGCCGCGACGACATCCTGCACAGCTATTCCGGTGTGCGCCCGCTGTGTAACGACGAATCCGACAACCCCTCGGCCGTGACCCGCGATTACACCCTGGCGCTGTCGGGCAGTGGCGAGGAAGCCCCACTGCTGTCGGTGTTCGGCGGCAAGCTCACCACCTATCGCAAACTGGCCGAGTCGGCGCTGGCGCAACTGGCCCCGTACTTCAAGCACATCAAACCGAGCTGGACCGCCAGCGCCACGCTGCCGGGCGGTGAAGACATGACCACCCCGCAAGCCTTGAGCTCGCGTATCCGCGACCAGTTTGACTGGGTACCGAGCGAGATCGCTCGCCGCTGGGCCACCACCTACGGCAGCCGTACCTGGCGCATGCTCGAAGGTGTGCAGGGCCTCAGCGATATGGGAGAGCATATCGGCGGCGGTCTCTACACCCGTGAAGTCGACTACCTGTGCAGCGAAGAATGGGCCACCAGCGCCCACGACATCCTCTGGCGTCGCAGCAAGCTCGGCTTGTTCACGACAGTTGCCGAACAGGACAAGCTCAAGGACTACCTGAACCAGGTCGAACAGAACCGCAGCAAGATCGAAGCGGCCTGATTGGTCACCGGCATAAGCAAAAGCCCCTGGATCTCGCGATTCAGGGGCTTTTTCGTATCGATGGATTTCAGTCGCGCAAATCCGATTCGTGAATCGGCTGCTCACGGTGAGTCGCCCGCTGATACTGCGCCGGCCACACGGCCTTGTGCCCGCCCAGGTCATCATCGGCGTGCAGCGCCCAGTACGGATCGCGCAATAACTCCCGGGCCAGGAAGATGATGTCCGCCTGGCAGGTGCGCAGGATGTGCTCGGCCTGGGCCGGCTCGGTGATCATGCCGACCGTGCCGGTGGCCATGCCCGACTCCTTGCGCACACGTTCGGCGAAGCGGGTCTGGTAACCGGGGCCTGTGGGAATTTCGGCATTCACCGCCGTACCGCCCGACGAGACGTCGATCAGGTCCACGCCCAAGGCTTTGAGCCGACGCGCCAGTTCCACGGTTTCATCGGGGTTCCAGCCGTCTTCGACCCAGTCGGTGGCCGACACCCGGACAAACACCGGCAACTCTTCAGGCCAAACCGCACGTATCGCTTCGGTGACCTGCAGCACCAGCCGAATACGATTTTCGAACGAACCACCATATTGATCGCGACGCTGATTGCTCAACGGCGACAGGAACTGATGCAGCAGGTAGCCATGGGCGGCATGCACTTCGACCACCTTGAAACCGGCCGTCAGCGAGCGCTTTGCCGCATCGACAAAGGCCTGGATCACTTGGGCGATCTCGCCGTCATCCAGTTGCCTGGGTTGGGTGTGCTGTGGGTCGAACGCAATCGGTGAAGGTCCGACCGGCACCCAGCCGCCCTCGTCGGGTTTGACGCTGCCGTGCTTGCCAAGCCATGGCCGGTAGGTACTGGCCTTGCGCCCGGCATGGGCCAGTTGAATGCCGGCAACGCCGCCCTGGGCGTTGATGAAGCGGGTGATGCGTTGCAGGGGTTCGATCTGCTCGTCATTCCACAGACCGAGGTCCTGAGCTGTGATACGCCCGTCGGCGGTGACCGCCGTGGCTTCGGTAAACACCAGCCCGGCCCCGCCGACCGCACGGCTGCCGAGGTGGACCAGGTGCCAGTCATTGGCCAAGCCATCGGCACTGGAATACTGGCACATTGGCGACACCGCGATGCGGTTGGGCAGGGTCAATTGGCGAAGGGTAAAGGGTTCAAGCAGCAGACTCATGGGGCACCTCTCGAATCAGTGGGCAGGCTCCAGGTTCTGTTTGAATAGTCGACGAGTGACAGGAAAAAGGTACAACACCCGCCCCCGCGGGCAAAAAAATCGACAAGACGTCACAAGACCAAAATCAAGCAGTGATTAGAGCCTAGTCGACATCGACGGATGTCGCCCCCTCGTAGGAGCGAGCTCGCTCGCGATGGACGACAGGACACCGCGGGGTATCAGGTTCCCAGCGCCATCGTTCACGACCATCGCGAGCGAGCTCGCTCCTACAGGTTTGGGTTCAACGCGGTTCGATGTGGGCAATCATCAGTTGAACCGTCTCGTTGCCACGAAACTCGTTGAGGTCGAGCTTGTAGGCCAGTTCCACCCACTTGATGGTCGGATTCGGCCAGATGTCGCGGTCGATCCCGAAGGCAATGCCGTCGAGCTTCACCGAACCACATTCACTTTTGAGCACCACTTTGAGGTGCCGCTCGCCCACCACGCGCTGCTCGACCAACTGGAACACCCCATGAAACAACGGTTCCGGGAAGTGCTGCCCCCAAGGGCCGGCATGCCGCAGGGCGCGGGCCAGTTCCAGGTGAAACTCCTCCACTGCCAGGGTACCGTCCGACAACAAGCGCCCAGTCAGGTCTTCTTCGCGCAGTTGCCGGCGCACTTCAGCGTCAAAGGCCTCGGCGAACAAGGGGAAATTCGCTTCCGGCAGCGTCAGGCCGGCTGCCATTGCGTGGCCACCATACTTGGTGATCAGATTCGGATGCTGCGCCGCCACCACGCTCAGGGCGTCGCGGATATGAAAGCCCTGGACCGAACGCCCGGACCCCTTGAGCAGGCCGTCACCGGCATCGGCAAAGGCGATGGTCGGGCGGAAATAACGCTCTTTCATCCGTGATGCGAGGATACCGATGACGCCCTGATGCCACTCGGGATCGAACAGGCACAAGCCGAACGGCATCGACTCCACCGGCAGATCCTTGAGCTGGGCCAGCGCTTCGCGCTGCATGCCCTGCTCGATGGATTTGCGATCCTGATTCATGCCGTCCAGTTGAGCCGCCATCTCACGGGCCAAAGCTGCGTCCTCGGTCAGCAGGCATTCGATGCCCAGGCTCATGTCATCCAGGCGCCCTGCGGCGTTCAGGCGTGGACCGACGATGAAACCCAGGTCGGTGGAGGTGATGCGCGCATGGTCACGCTTGGCCACCTCGAGGATCGCCTTGATCCCCGGCCGGGCACGTCCGGCGCGAATCCGCTCGAG
Organism: Pseudomonas sp. GW821-FHT07G06; assembly: GCF_058986625.1. Lineage (NCBI taxonomy): Bacteria > Pseudomonadati > Pseudomonadota > Gammaproteobacteria > Pseudomonadales > Pseudomonadaceae > Pseudomonas > Pseudomonas sp. GW821-FHT07G06. Next base: position 209,887 of record NZ_JBYSVW010000008.1, on the reverse strand, counting down.
GCCCTGATGCACCAGAATCCGGTTGTTGGCATCCAGCGGCACCACGTCGGCCACGCTGCCCAAGGCCACCAGATCGAGCAGTTCGCCGATATTCGGCTGCGGCTTGCTGGTGTACCAGCCGAGCTCGCGCAAACGCGCACGCAGGGCCATCAGCACATAGAAAATCACCCCGACACCGGCCAGGGCCTTGCTCGGGAACGCGCAACCTGGCTGGTTCGGATTGACGATGGCATCGGCCAACGGCAGTTCGTCGCCAGGTAAGTGGTGATCGGTAACCAGCACCTTGAGCCCGGCCTTTTTCGCCGCTGCCACGCCTTCGACGCTGGAGATGCCGTTGTCGACGGTGATCAGCAAATGCGGCTGACGCTCGAGCGCCACCGCGACGATTTCCGGTGTCAGGCCGTAGCCGTAGTCGAATCGGTTGGGCACCAGGTAATCGACATGTGCCGCACCCAGCAAACGCAGGCCCAGCGTGCCGACAGTGCTGGCCGTCGCGCCGTCGGCATCGAAGTCGCCGACGATCAGGATGCGCTGGCGCTGTTCAAGCGCAGTCACCAGCAGATCCACGGCGGCATCGATGCCCTTGAGTTGCTGGAACGGAATCAACCGCGCCAGGCTCTTGTCCAGTTCCGCCTCGGACTGCACGCCACGAGCCGCGTACAGGCGGGTCAACAGCGGCGGAATATCACCGAGGAATGGCAGGGTGTCGGGCAGCAGGCGAGGTTCGATGCGCATGGGGTGAAAGATGCTTCTCTTCAATACGTAGGATAAAACCGGGTGACGCGCTGAAGCGGCGAAAAATCAGCCGCGCTCACCGGCCAGCCACTGCAACTGGACTTCGTGCTGACCACGGTCGTCGGTGACGAAGATCGTGCCTTCGCTGATCATCACGTCCCACTTGATGACGCGTGGCATGTCTTTGGCCAGGGTCTCCAGGACTTCCTGAGGCACGGCAGCGATATTGACGTTTTTCAGGTTTTTTACCGCGGGCACCACTTTGCCTTCCCACACGCGCAGGCTGCCGTAGGCCAGCAGGCTGGTCCGTTCGGTGCGGCGCGAGCACCAGGTCAGGCGCTCGGCATCCGGCTGGCCGACTTCGATCCAGTGCAGGACGCGGTCATCCAGGCTTTTTTCCCACAAGGCCGGTTCATCCACTTCCGACAGACCACGGCCGAACGACAGCTGTTCGTTGTACCAGAGGGCGTAGGCCAGCAGGCGCACGGTCATGCGCTCCTCGGTTTCCGAAGGATGACGGGCGATGGTCTGCTTCACGCTCTCATAGACGCTACGGTCGAGGTCGGTGAGGTTCAGTTCAAACTTGTAGGTCGTGGACGGCTGGGCCATGAACGGGCTTCTTGATACGAGGAAAGGCGGCAAGTCTAACCGATGCGACGGGCAATCCACGAATTGAAGGTGATCAACCTGAAGCGCCTGACAGTCGGCTATGTTAAAACGCTGTATTCGCCCATCCCTTGTCCAGCAGGATCCCGCATGCCGTTCACCGCCAAACCGCTTTCCGGTCTGAAAGTCATCGAATTGGGTACCTTGATTGCCGGCCCGTTTGCCTCGCGCATTTGTGCTGAATTCGGTGCCGATGTGATCAAGATCGAATCCCCGGACGGCGGTGACCCGTTGCGTAAATGGCGCAAATTGTATGAAGGCACTTCCTTGTGGTGGTTCGTCCAGGCGCGCAACAAAAAGTCCCTGACCCTCAATCTCAAACACCCCGAAGGTCAGGCGATCCTGAAACAGTTGCTGGGTGAAGCCGACATTCTGATCGAGAACTTTCGTCCCGGCGTCCTGGAAAAACTCGGCCTGGGCTGGGACGTCCTGCACGCTCTGAACCCGAAACTGGTCATGGTGCGGCTGTCGGGTTTCGGCCAGACCGGCCCGATGAAAGATCAGCCCGGCTTTGGCGCGGTCGGCGAGTCCATGGGCGGCCTGCGCTACATCACCGGCTTCGAAGACCGGCCACCGGTGCGCACCGGCATTTCCATCGGTGACTCGATTGCCGCGCTCTGGGGCGTGATCGGCGCGTTGATGGCCCTGCGTCATCGCGAGGTCAACGGCGGCCAGGGGCAAGTGGTAGACGTGGCGCTGTACGAAGCCATCTTCGCCATGATGGAAAGCATGGTCCCGGAATTCGACGTGTTCGGCTTCATTCGCGAACGCACGGGCAATATCATGCCGGGCATCACCCCGTCCTCGATCCACACCAGTGCCGATGGCAAGCACGTGCAGATCGGGGCCAATGGCGACGCCATTTTCAAACGCTTCATGTTGATCATTGGCCGGGAAGACCTCGCCAACGACCCTCTGCTTGCCAGCAACGATGGCCGCGATGCGCGGCGCGACGAGATCTATGGCGTCATCGATCGCTGGGTCAATTCGCTGCCGCTGGACAGGGTGCTGTCGTTGCTCAATCAGGCCGACGTGCCGGCCAGCCGGATCTTCAGCGCCGAAGACATGTTCAATGACCCTCAGTACCTGGCGCGTGAAATGTTCCTGCAGGCCAAACTGCCGGACGGTAAAGACTTCAAGATGCCGGGAATCGTGCCGAAACTCTCAGAGACACCCGGTGAATGTGAATGGGTCGGGCCACAACTGGGTGAGCACAACGCACAGGTACTCCAGGAACTTGGCTATGACGCGACACAGATCGCACAGTTGCGCAAAGACGGAGCCATCTGAACTGAGGCGCCTGCCTGCATGGGTCATTCGGTACTGCCCGTCGCGCGCTGGCTGCTTGCTTTGCGTGCTGACGACCCTGCTCCTGCTCATTGAACCGGTCCCGTCAGCCTTGGCGCAAACCAGGGAAACCCTGATCTGGCTCAAACGCGACCTGCCGCCGCTGACGATCTTCGACGGGCCGAAAAAGGACCAGGGCGTCATCGATCAACTGCTTCCCCTGTTGATTGCCGGCATGCCGCAATACCAGCACAGCGTGATGAGGGTCAATCGCGCGCGTGGACTGCAGATGCTTCACGAACCGTCCCTCGTCTGTGACGCGGCGCTGAACTGGAGCAAGGAACGGGAACAGTGGATCGCCTTTTCCATCCCGGTCTTTCGTGCCATGAGCAATGGCCTGGCCGTGAGGCGCGTTGACCAGGAGGTACTGGCCCCCTTTATCAAGGATGGTGAAGTGGACCTCGCAAAATTGCTCGCCAGCGGCAACGAAAAACTGGGGATCATCGCCGAGCGCAATTACGGCGAATACCTCGACGGGCTGCTCAAGCAAGCACCCGCCGACGTGCTGACGCCTCATTACGGCAACGACGCCCTGGGCAGCCTCCTGCAAATGCAGCGCCTTGGGCGTTTGCGCCTGCTGTTGGGCTATCGCCCGGAAATCCGCTACCAGGCTTCGCTGCAAGGAATCGCCGAGGATGAATTGCAGTTCTATCCAATCCGTGGCACGGGCAAATACCTGTCCGGCTACATCGGTTGCACCGACACACCAAAGGGCCGACAGGCCATTGCCGAAATCAATCAGGTGCTGCGCACCCTGCCCCGCGAGCGCCTGGACGAGGCTTATGCCGCCTGGCTGGATCCGCGAAGCCGCAGTGAATACCTGAAAGACACCAAGGCGTTTTTCGACAATCTGGCGCAGCCATGATCAATCCCGGGCAAAAAGAAACCCCGAGAAGTGGGGAAACGACTCGGGGTTAAACGTGGTCTGTTTGGAGACCAGTAGCAGCAAGCTACAAGCACCGGAGCACAATGCTTGATCCTGCTGTTACAAAGTCTGACTGACCCGGGCGCGGGAAGGTTCCCACAAAAATCCGTTCAATTGCGGCTGGCCAGAAGCTTGTCCCTGGCAGCATTACGCAATGCCGCGATGACACAAGGCTCAAGGCGTCCTTCAGCGATCAGCACGTCGCGATGCAAACCGTCGACCACATCCGTCAGCAGGCGCTTGTCATTCAACTGGGCCTGATTGAACTCGCGCTCGACCACGGTCGCGCCGATAGCATTTTTCAGGGTCACCCGACATTCGCCACGAATGCCTGACGGGGTCAATGTGACCTGATACGGGCTCAGCGCCTCACCGAGCAACAGACTGATACTTTCCATCCCGATCACCACTCATTAGTCCGAAAACAACGTGCCAGGGGCATGCCTGTAACAGATGACCACTTGCCCGAGAAGAAAGTTCTGGAGACTGACCGCAGGCGAACCTGCCGTACAGTCAAGAGAGCATGCACGGCGAACATGACAGAGAAAAAACCTGGCCGTCACGTTTGTCGGGTGCGCCGGGCGATGTCGGCCCAGCCTCCCAACAAGCCTTTCATCTGGCCATCCGCCGTATAAAACGGCACGGTCCACTGGTAGATATCCCGGACACCCTCCTTGAATAGCAATTGACGTTCGAAGAAGCGCGTCCTGCGCGTACTCAACTGCGCCATGAACTCGGCATGCAGCAGTTCCGCGGTTTGTCTGGGCATGACATCGACCTCGATCAACTGCCGCCCCTGCATCTGGTCAAAACGTGTCGACAAGGCGTCCTCATAACTTTTGTTGCACATGATCAAACACCCTTGCAGGTCGCGGACAAACATCGGGTCAGGCATGGCATCCATCAGGGCATGCTGGAATGCGAGCTGATCGCGCAGGTTCCTTTGGGCCTCGACCCGCTGCCTGACGACCACCGCCAACCGCCGGTTCCAGAGCAGGGACAACAGGCCGAACAGGCTGAGCACAAACATGCCCCAGCAGACCCACTGGTCAAGCCGCTGCCATAGGCCAGGCCCCTGTGCCGTGGTAGCGCCACCGAACCACTTGCGGCGAAGGTCGCGCATCTCCTGAGCAGGAAAGGCCTCGAGCGCCTTGTTGAGGATGCTCAGCAACTGCGGCTGCCCCTTGCGCACCGCCAGATAATCCGCATCCCATTTGTACGGCACCGCAGCTCCGATCTGCAGCCGGCCCGACGGAAAAAGCTGGGCGCCGATTTCGCTCTCGATGGTGGCGTAGGCTTCACCACTTTCAACCCAGGCACGGGCTTCGGCGTAGGTCTTGACCGAACGCAATTCGATGGACGGAAAATCGCGACGGATCATCGCTTCCAATGCATGCCGGGTCGGCAGCACCAGTACCCGCTTCGACAGTTCCTCCAGCGACTGCACCGGCGGTGCCCCGGCCAATCCGACAAAGACCCATCCCGCACCACCGTACGCATGGCTGAAATCGAGAAACGCATGGCGTTCATCATTCATTGACAGCGTGGTACTCAAATCCGCCGCGCCGCTTTCCAGACGAGCCAGCATCTGATCAACGGAAAAGGACTCTTCGTAAACGAACTGCAACCCCGTCATGTCACTGATGCGCTTGAGCAGGTCACTGTTCAGACCCGTCCATTGACCCTGCTCATCCTTGAAGTGATACAACGGGTATTCCAGTGCCGTGACCACGACCCGTGGATGGCTGGCTATCCACTGCAGCTCCTGGTCATCCAGCACGACCGCTGAACGTGCAACGGTCTCCCCACGCTCCTGAATCGCTTCAGGACTTGCCCCTCCCCATTCGGCGACGCCCACGATGCCGAATAAAATCAGCCAGCGCGCGACTGGCTTGAACACACTTGTAAACGGCATTCCCACGTCCTTGGTGATCCACTCGCCAGTCCTTTCGCGGCGAGAACACGACAAGTGTGCATGCAGAAATGAAAAAGCCCGTCAGGAGACGGGCTTCAAAATGTAACAGCGCTGACCGGTTACAGCGCCTTGCCACGGTTGCCATGCTGGCTGACAAAGGCCTGCACGGCCTTCAGGTCATTTGGCAATACGGTGCAACGTTCGTCTCGCTCAAACAAATCAGAAAGATGTACAGGCAGTTCGAGAGCTTTTCCTACACCGGCTTTTTCCACGGCGTCCGGGAATTTTACCGGGTGGGCGGTGCCCAGGATCACCATTGGAATGTCCAGGCTACGACGGCACTCGCGTGCAGCTTTCACCCCGATGGCAGTGTGCGGATCGAGCACTTCACCGGTCTGCTCGTAGACTTCGGCGATGGTTTCGCAGGTTTGCGCGTCATCCACGGCCAGCGAGTCGAACAACTTGCGGGCTTCGGTCCAGCGCTCTTGCTCGACGCTGAAACCGCCGCCCTGCTTGAACGAATCCATCAGGCCGGCGATTGCCGCGCCGTTGCGGCCATGCAGGTCGAACAGCAGGCGTTCGAAGTTCGACGACACCATGATGTCCATGGACGGCGACAGCGTCGCGTGCAGGGTTTCCTTGACGTACTGGTTGCCGCTCATGAAGCGGTGCAGGATGTCGTTGCGGTTGGTGGCGACGATCAACTGGTTGATCGGCAGGCCCATGTTGCGCGCCAGGTAACCGGCGAAGATGTCGCCAAAGTTGCCGGTCGGCACCGAGAACGCCACCGAGCGTGCCGGGCCGCCCAGCTGCAGGGCCGCGTGGAAGTAGTAAACGATCTGGGCCATGATCCGCGCCCAGTTGATCGAGTTCACGGCGACCAGACGGGTGCCCTTGAGGAAACCCTGGTCGGCGAAGCTGGCCTTGACCATTTCCTGGCAGTCATCGAAGTTGCCTTCGATGGCGATGTTGTGGATGTTCTCACCGAAGATGGTGGTCATCTGCCGACGTTGCACCTCGGACACGCGGTTGTGCGGGTGCAGGATGAAAATGTCGACGTTTTCGCAGTGCTTGCAGCCTTCGATGGCGGCCGAACCGGTGTCACCGGAGGTGGCGCCGACGATCACCACGCGCTCGCCGCGCTTTTCCAGCACGTAGTCGAGCAGGCGACCAAGCAGTTGCAGGGCGAAGTCCTTGAACGCCAGGGTCGGGCCGTGGAACAGCTCCAGCACCCATTCGTTGCCGTTCAGTTGACGCAGCGGCGCGACGGCGCTGTGGGCGAACACGCCGTAGGTTTCTTCAAGGATTTTCTTGAAATCAGCGTCTGGAATGCTGCCGGTGACAAACGGACGCATGACGCGGAAGGCCAGCTCGTGATACGGCAGGCCTGCCCAGGACGCGATTTCCTCCTGGGTGAAACGTGGCAGGTTTTCCGGGACGTACAGACCGCCGTCGGTGGCAAGGCCTGCCAGCAGGACGTCTTCGAAATTCAGGGCCGGTGCCTGGCCGCGGGTACTGATGTAGCGCATAGGGGCAAACCTTCGGTTTGGGCTGCAAGCTGCAAGCTGTAAGCGACAAGTGAAAAGCGGCTCTGCTTTTACTTGCAGCTTGAAGCGTGCAGCTTGCCGCTGTGTTAATTCAAATGTTCGACGCGAATCCGGACTACCGGTCCAACCACACCCTGGAGAGCCTCCAGTGCCTGAATGGCATCGTTGATGTGCTGTTCCAGCACGCGGTGGGTCAGCAGGATCATCGGCACCAGGCCGTCGTGCTCCTCGGCTTCCTTCTGCATGATCGACTCGATGTTGATGCCGCGTTCCGAGAGGATGCTCGCGACCTGAGCCAATACGCCCGGATGGTCCTTGGCCTGAATACGCAGGTAATAGGCGCTTTCACAGGCTTCGATCGGCAGGATCGGGTGAGCCGACAGCGAATCAGGCTGGAACGCCAGGTGCGGCACGCGATTCTCCGGATCGGACGTCATGGCGCGAACCACGTCCACCAGGTCGGCGATCACCGACGAAGCGGTCGGCTCCATGCCGGCGCCAGCACCGTAGAACAGGGTCGAACCGGCAGCATCGCCATTGACCATCACCGCGTTCATCACGCCGTTGACGTTGGCGATCAGGCGATCGGCCGGGATCAGCGTCGGGTGCACGCGCAGCTCGATACCGGCCGCGGTGCTGCGCGCCACGCCCAGGTGCTTGATGCGGTAACCCAGCGCTTCGGCGTAGTTCACGTCAGCGGTGGTCAGCTTGGTGATGCCTTCGGTGTAGGCCTTGTCGAATTGCAGCGGGATGCCGAACGCGATGGAGGCCAGGATCGTCAGCTTGTGAGCAGCGTCGATCCCCTCAACGTCGAAGGTCGGATCGGCTTCGGCGTAACCCAGAGCCTGGGCTTCGGCCAATACGTCCTCGAAGGTGCGACCCTTCTCGCGCATTTCCGTCAGGATGAAGTTGCCGGTGCCGTTGATGATGCCGGCCACCCAGTTGATACGGTTGGCGGACAGGCCTTCGCGGATCGCCTTGATCACCGGAATGCCACCGGCCACCGCCGCTTCGAACGCAACGATCACGCCTTTCTCGCGTGCCTTGGCGAAAATTTCATTACCGTGAACAGCAATAAGCGCCTTGTTCGCGGTGACCACATGCTTGCCATTCTCGATGGCCTTGAGTACCAGCTCGCGGGCAACGGTGTAGCCGCCCATCAGCTCTATAACGATGTCGATCTCAGGGTTCGTGGCCACTTCGAAGACATCGTTGGTAATCGCAATACCGGTCGTTTGGAACTGAGGCTTTGGCGTGCGAATGGCAATTTGTGCCACTTCGATCCCACGCCCGGCACGACGAGCAATTTCCTCGGCGTTGCGCTGAAGTACGTTGAAGGTACCGCCACCGACGGTCCCTAACCCACAGATGCCTACTTTGACCGGTTTCACTGTGAACTCCCCATAAAACGGCCGACTCAAGGCCGGCCGTGAAAACAGCCGCATGCTCGCGGCTCTCTATTAATGGCCCGGCGATGTCGCTGCCGGACCATGATCGTCAATGGCTGCCCGTGACGATGCGAATTTACTTCGCGCCCAGCGCCAGTTTGGCGACTTGTGGCGCAGGCTGGTAGCCCGGAATGACCTGCCCGTCGGCCAAAACGATGGCCGGTGTACCGTTCACGCCAATCGACTGGCCGAGAGCGAACTGCTTGGAAACCGGGTTATCGCACTTGGCGGCCTTGATTTCCTTGCCGTCGACCATTTTGTCCATGGCCGCTTTCTTGTCTTTCGAGCACCACACGGCTTGCAGTTGCTCGTCACCCGGCGAGCCCAGGCCCTGGCGCGGGAACGCGACGTAACGCACTTCGATGCCGCGCTTGTTCAACTCCGGCACTTCGGCGTGGAGCTTGTGGCAGTACGGGCAGGTGGTATCGGTGAATACGGTGATGTGCGACTTGGTTTCGCCAATGGCCGGGTACACCACGGTTTCTGCAACCGGAATATCGTTGATCAGCTTGGAGATGCCCAGGCGCTCGGTCTTCTCGGTCAGGTTGACCGGCTTGCCGTCCTTGAGATCGAACAGGTAGCCCTGCACCACGTACTGGCCGTCGGCGCTGGCGTACAGCACACGGCTGCCCTTGAGCTTGACTTCGTACAGGCCGGGCATCGGGCTGGCGGTGATGGTCTCTACCGGCACTTCGAGCTGGAGGTTCTCCAGGCTTTTACGAATGGCTTTGTCGGCCGCGTCATCGGCGACGGCAAAGGTGCTGACCAACGCAATGGCTGCGGCGGCGAAAATCTGGGTCAGACGCATGAGAACTCCTGAAGGCGAACATATGGGACGATCAGAACGCCCGTGCCGAAACACCGGGTCATAACCGCCCATCGTGCAAACCGGCCAAGCCTATCACATAAGATTCGCATGACCGAATGCGCCTGACGCAAGACATTTTGACCTCGACGTATAAGGCTCCCTGTAGGAGCTGCCGAAGGCTGCGATCTTTTGATTTGTTTTTTCAAGATCAAAAGATCGCAGCCTTCGGCAGCTCCTACACAGGACTGTGTTCAGCCTCGGGGATGATGCTTGGCGTGAAGGTCTTGCAAGCGGGCGCGGGCGACGTGTGTGTAAATCTGGGTGGTCGACAGATCGCTGTGGCCAAGGAGCATCTGCACCACCCGTAAATCGGCGCCGTGGTTGAGCAAGTGTGTGGCAAAAGCGTGCCGCAGCGTGTGCGGCGACAGCGACTTGCCAATCCCGGCGACCTTGGCCTGGTGCTTGATCCGGTGCCAGAAGGTCTGGCGGGTCATCTGCTCGCCACGCTGACTCGGGAACAACACATCGCTGGGACGCCCGCCAAGCAGTTCGCTGCGGGCATCGCGCATATAGCGCTCGACCCAGACAATCGCCTCCTCGCCCATCGGCACCAACCGCTCCTTGCTGCCCTTGCCCATCACGCGCAGCACCCCCTGGCGCAGGTTGACCTGCTCCAGGGTCAGGCTGATCAGCTCCGTCACCCGCAGACCACAGGCATAAAGCACTTCGAGCATCGCCCGGTCACGCTGGCCGATGGCTTCGCTGAGGTCCGGTGCAGCCAACAGCGCGTCCACGTCTGCTTCCGACAAGGATTTGGGCAATGGCCTACCCAGTTGCGGCATATCTATGCGCAGGGTCGGATCGACGACGATCAGCTTTTCCCGCAGCAGATAGCGATAGAAGCCACGCACACCCGAGAGAAATCGTGCTGTGGAACGGGGCTTATAGTTTTGCTCCAGGCGCCAGGCCAGGTGGTCGAGGATCAATTCGCGTCCGGCGTTGATCGGCTCCAGGCCTTTTTCCTGCAGCCAGCCATTGAACAGAGCCAGGTCACTGCGATAGGCATCGCGGGTGTTGTCGGAAAGTCCTTTCTCCAGCCAGAGGGCGTCAAGGAACTGGTCTATCAGGGGATGATCAATGGCGGGCATAAAGGCTCAGGCAAGACCGGCAACACGGTTAACGAAGATAAATCGCAGGCAACAAAAAAGCAGCCCGCAGGCTGCTTTTTTTGCATCGGAAGCTGGACTTAAGCCAGTTTTTCCTTGATGCGAGCTGCTTTACCCGACAGGTCGCGCAGGTAGTACAGCTTGGCTTTACGTACGTCACCGCGACGCTTGACAGCCATGCTGTCGATTTGCGGGGAGTAGGTCTGGAAAGTACGCTCTACGCCAACACCGTTGGAGATTTTACGAACGGTGAATGCACTGTTTACGCCGCGGTTACGCTTGGCGATAACAACACCTTCGAACGCTTGCAGACGCGAACGGTCGCCTTCCTTCACTTTCACCTGAACGACAATGGTGTCGCCCGGGGCAAAGGTAGGGATCTCTTTGGTCATCTGCTCTGCTTCGAGTGCAAGGATGATTTTGTTAGTCATGCTGTGCTCCTAAGGTAAATCGTCGGATCTACCATCGATACGTTGTTAACTATCGTCCCGCTCGCGGATGTATTCCTCGAGCAGCTTCTTCTCTTCTCCAGAAAGCGAGCGGCTTTCCAGAAGATCGGCGCGTCGTTCAAAGGTCCGACCAAGGGACTGCTGTAAACGCCAACGCCGGATGTGCGCGTGATTGCCACTTAGCAATACGTCGGGAACACGCTGATCCGCATACACCTCCGGTCGGGTGTAGTGCGGGCAATCCAGCAAACCATCCGTAAAGGAATCTTCCTCGGCGGAGTCCGCATGCCCTAAAGCTCCAGGCAGCAGTCGTGTAACCGCATCGATCAGGACCATCGCCGGCAGCTCGCCGCCAGACAGTACATAGTCACCAATCGACCACTCTTCATCGACATGAGCATCAATAAAACGCTCGTCAATGCCTTCATAGCGGCCGGCAATCAGGATCAATGCATCCAGATTCGCCAACTCGCGTACCGCCGACTGAGTCAGCTGGCGGCCTTGGGGCGACAGGTAAATTACCTTCGCCGCCTCCCCGGCTGCTGCCTTGGCCTGAACCAGAGCATCTTCCAGGGGCTTGATCTTCATCACCATGCCCGGACCACCGCCAAACGGGCGATCGTCCACAGTGTGATGTCGATCCGTCGTGTAGTCTCGCGGATTCCAACAGGTGAGCTGCAAGAGCCCCTGTTTCACCGCACGACTGGTGATGCCGAACTCGCTGATGGCAGAGAACATCTCGGGAAACAGACTGATCACTTCTACGCGCAAGTTAGCCACGCTTAGAAATCCGCGTCCCAATCCACCTTCATCTCGCCTGCCGCCAGATCGACAGCCAACACACATTGCTCGGTATAGGGCAACAGGCGTTCGCGATCATCCAGGCTGCCAGCGCAAGGCTTGACCACCATGACATCGTTCGAGCCGGTCTCCAGCAGGTGATCGATCTTCCCGAACAGTTGTCCGAGGGTGTCGATGACCTTGAGACCTTCCAGCTGGTACCAGTAGTACTCGCCGTCGGTCAGTTCAGGGAACAGGTTGCGCGGCACGCAGATCTCATAACCGGCCAGAAGACGAGCTTCTTCGCGATCATCGAGCCCCTTGAGCTTTGCGACCAGGAACTTGTCATTCCCGCGTCCGCTGACCAGCTCTACCTGCTTTACATTGCCGTCACGCTTGAGCGTCCAGGTTTTGTAATCCAGCAGGTTCTTAATCGGATCAGTAAAGGAGTACACCTTCACTTCGCCGCGAACGCCGTGAACAGAATAAATCTTGCCGATAACGATCAAATCATCAGCAACAGCTGGCGTCGCGTTCATATTGCTCAGGCCGCAGCCTTAGCAGATTCCTTCAACAACTGAGCAACGCGCTCAGAAGGTTGTGCACCAACGCTCAGCCAGTAGGCTACGCGCTCTTGGTTCACGGACAGACGAACTTCCTGACCACGGGCAACAGGGTTGAAGTAGCCAACCTGTTCCTTGTGCGAACCGTCGCGCGGGTTGCGGCTGTCGGTTACGGTCAAGTGGTAAAACGGGCGCTTTTTGGAGCCGCCAAGGGCAAGACGGATTGTTAGCATGTGAACATCGTTCCTGTAGTCGGTGCTGCAAATCTAAAGGCACAGCGGGCATGGGTGCCCGAAAGGCCGCATATTCTAAGGAATATCCGGACTTTTGCAAATGACTTTTTCCGGCGGTCTATCGGCCGCCATGCAGATTTGCTATAGAGCCGTCGTTGAAAACGGCCGGTCAGCTCCCGCCAAGTGCGGGTTTGCTGTGTATCCCACGTCCGTGTGGGGGTGCGCCGACCTGATGGCCGGCGCGGATTCTTTACATCTTTGGCATGCCGCCGCCGGGCAACATACCGCCCATGCCGCGCATCATCTTGGCCATTCCGCCTTTTGCAGAGAACTTCTTCATCATCTTCTGCATCTGCTTGTGCTGCTTGATCAAGCGACCGATGTCCTGCACCTGGGTGCCGGAACCCATGGCGATCCGGCGCTTGCGCGAACCACTGATCATCTCGGGGTCGCGGCGCTCGGCCGGGGTCATGGAGTTGATGATGGCTTCCATCTGCTTGAATTGCTTCTCTGCCGCACCCTGGGCGTTGCCCATTTGCGCCAGGTTCACGCCACCCATGTTCGGCAGCTTGTCCATGAGCCCGCCGAGGCCGCCCATGTTCTTCATCTGTTGCAGCTGATCGCGGAAGTCTTCGAGGTCGAAGCCCTTGCCCTTCTTCAGCTTTTTAGCAAGCTTGTCGGCCTTGTCCTTGTCGAGGGTCGCTTCCGCCTGCTCGATCAGGCTGAGCACGTCGCCCATGCCGAGGATGCGCGAGGCGATACGCTCAGGGTGGAACGGGTCGAGCGCTTCGCTCTTCTCGCCCATACCGATGAACTTGATCGGCTTGCCGGTGATGGCGCGCACCGACAGCGCGGCACCGCCACGGGCGTCGCCGTCGACCTTGGTCAGGATCACGCCGGTCAGCGGCAATGCATCGCCAAAGGCCTTGGCCGTGTTGGCGGCGTCCTGGCCGGTCATGGCGTCGACCACGAACAGGGTTTCGACCGGGTTGATCGCAGCGTGAAGCGCCTTGATCTCGCCCATCATCTCTTCATCGATGTGCAGGCGACCGGCGGTGTCGACGATGACCACGTCGATGAATTTGAGTTTTGCTTCCTTAATAGCCGCATTGGCGATGTCGACCGGCTTCTGGCTCAGGTCCGACGGAAAGAAGGTCACGCCGATGTCGTTGGCCAGGGTTTCCAGCTGCTTGATCGCCGCCGGACGGTAAACGTCGGCGGACACGACCATGACCGACTTCTTCTTGCGCTCTTTAAGGAAGCGCGCAAGCTTGCCGGCGGTGGTGGTTTTACCAGCGCCCTGCAAACCGGCCATGAGGATGACCGCTGGCGGCACTGCGCTCAGGTTCAGGTCTTCGTTGGCCGCGCCCATCAGGCTTTCGAGTTCGGCCTGGACGATCTTCACGAAGGCCTGGCCCGGTGTCAGGCTGCGCGACACCTCGGTACCGACGGCACGCTCCTTGACCGAATTGACGAAGTCCTTGACCACCGGCAGGGCGACGTCGGCTTCGAGCAACGCCATGCGCACTTCACGCAGGGTGTCTTTGATGTTGTCTTCGGTCAGTTTGGCCTTGCCGGTGACATGGCGCAGCGTCTGCGAGAGACGGTCGGTTAAGTTTTCAAACATTGCGCGATCCTTTCAGGCCCTGTGTAGACCGGGATAATGGCGGCCCGGACCGGACTAAACGTGTGCTCGGCGAGCCTGCGGCGTGGGCAGGTCGCGGATTATAGCGAAGACTGTGGCCGGCGGACACCTCGCCGTCGGGTTGCGCAGTCTTTCGTGTGGCAGGGGTTCTATGCCAAACTCAGCGACTTTCGGGCTTGCCTAACAGGATTTATGCTCCCTTTGTCACCCAGCTTGCTAACTACCCTCGCCGCCGCCTGCTTGTATGCCGCTGCGACCATTTACCAGGGCACTCACCTGGCGTCCGGCGCCAAGGTCAACAAACGCCTGCTGGTCATGCTCGGCGTGCTCGCCGTATTGGCCCACAGCGTCAGCCTGATCACCCACCTGCTGACCCCGACCGGCCTGGCCCTGGACTTCTTCAGTGCCGCCAGCCTGATTGCGGTGGCGGTCATCGCACTGACCCTGCTGGCCTGCTCGCGGATTCCGGTGGAAAACCTGCTGGTCCTGCTGTTCCCGCTTGGGGCCTTGACCGTGATGCTGGCGCACTTTGCCCCCGCCGGCACGGTACAGGTCATCGATGAGGAGCCGGGCATCCTCGCCCATATCCTGCTTTCGATTCTGGCCTATGGCATGTTCACCATCGCGGTGTTCCAGTCCTTGCTGCTGCTGGTCCAGGACCACCAACTCAAGCACAAGCACCCCTCCGGGCTGATCAAGAACTTCCCGCCGCTGCAAACCATGGAAAGCCTGTTGTTCGGTTTTCTCTGGGCCGGCTGGACGCTGTTGTCGCTGTCGCTGATTTCCGGCTGGCTGTTCGTCGAGAACCTGTTCGCCCAGCATCTGGTGCACAAAACCCTGCTGGCCTGCCTGGCCTGGGTCGTGTTCAGCGTGCTGCTGTGGGGACGCAATCGCCTCGGCTGGCGCGGACACAAAGCCATTCGCTGGACCCTGGCCGGCTTTTGCCTGCTGATGCTGGCGTATTTCGGCAGCAAGCTGGTTCGTGAATACATCCTGCATATCTGACGGGCGGCATTAATGGACGACTTGCCCATAGGGCCGATGCTCGCGGTAGTGACCCTACTGGTTTTATGGTCGGGGCTGTTTACCGCCGTCGAAGCCGCGCACCAGCATTTGCTGGCCCAGCGCACCGCAACGCGTTCCAGCGACAAGCCGGTGGCGAAACTCAGCTTCCCCCTGGCCAGCCTGATTTTTTGCAACACACTGTGCCGCGCACTCGTGGTGGTCATCAGCACCTTGCTGGCCATTTTCACCTGGGCCGAGAACGGCCCGTGGGTCGCCTGCCTCGGGGCGGGCGCCATGTTGCTGGTGTTTTCCGACTACTTGCCACGCACCCTCGCCGCTCGCTATCCGGATGCGATCCTGGCCCAGGGCAACAATCTGCTGCGGTTGCCGCTGAAAGTCATTTATCCCGCGGCATGGCTGCTCACCAGCATCAGCCGCTTGCTGACGCGCCCATTCGTCCGTAAAGCCAAAGTGGTGCAACAGAGTGAGGACGAAGCGCTGACGGAGCGGCATGCACCCTCCGAAACCGTAAGCCGCCCTCACCCGCTGCCCGGCATCCACGCGCTGGACAACATCACCGTCAATGACATCCTGGTACCGCGCAGCGACGTGGACGGCATCAATCTCGATGACTCCATCGAAGAAATCATCGAACAATTGCGCCACAACAAGCGCACGCGCCTGCCGGTATTCCACAGTGATATCAACCAGGTCGAAGCCGTCCTCAACACCCGGCATATCCTGCACTTGCTGCCCGATGCGAGCCTGACCAGGGAAGCCTTGCTGGCGGCCAGCCACGAGCCGTACTTCGTGCCGGAAAGCACCCCACTGCAGCTGCAACTGCTCAACTTCCACAAACAGCAGCGACGCCTGGGCATGGTGGTCGATGAATACGGCGAAGTGCTGGGCATCGTCACCCTGGAAGACATTCTCGAAGAAATCGTCGGCGAGTTCGAAAGCCAGCACAGCCTGGACAACCCGCACATTCACCCGCAAGCCGACGGACGCCTGGTGATCGATGGAGCCGCGTCCATCCGCGAACTGAACAAGAGCCTCGGCTGGCACCTGCCCAGCGATGGCCCGAAAACCCTGAACGGCTTGGTCACCGAAGCGCTGGAAACCATCCCGGACTGCCCTGTATGCCTGAAAATCGGCCGCTATCGACTGGAAATTCTCGCGACTGAGGACAACCGTGTCACACGGGTGTTGATTTGGCCTACCAACCCGGCTCTCGCTGCTTTACCCGCCCGTTAGATTGTTGAAAGATCGCAGCCTGCGGCAGCTCCTACAGGGGGAACGCATTCCAATGTAGGAGCTGCCGCAGGCTGCGATCTTTTGCGCTTGTTGAATCGTTAGCCACCTTCCTATAATCGAACCGCTTACCCAAGCCTCGCCGGCCCCGTGCTTACCCCGCACTTCGCAGCTTCCGGCCCGCTCATCAGCAAGATCCGCAACAAACCGACGACTGTTCCTACCTGAAACAGCGACCGCGTCCCCACCCACATCCCTGGGTTCTCGACCATAATAATTCGCTCCACTGGGGCACATGACTGTCAGGGATCACCGCATGACGACCAGCACGACTTACAGCGACTCCACACCTGCACAACCGACGAACTCCGCTACCCGCGTGGCCACTGCGAGCTTCATCGGTACCGCCATCGAGTTCTACGATTTCTATGTCTATGCCACCGCCGCAGCGCTGGTGATTGGCCCGGTGTTCTTTCCGCAGACATCTGGCACCGCCCAGATGCTGTCGGCGTTTCTCACGTTCGGCATCGCCTTCCTCGCACGCCCCTTGGGTTCGGCCCTTTTCGGCCACTTCGGCGACCGTATCGGCCGCAAGTCGACCCTGGTCGCCTCGCTGCTGCTGATGGGCGTGTGCACCACGCTGATCGGCGTGCTGCCGGGATACGACAGCATTGGCGCCTGGGCTCCGATCCTGCTGTGCGTCCTGCGCTTCGGCCAGGGCCTGGGGCTGGGCGGCGAATGGGGTGGCGCGGCATTGCTGGCCACGGAGAACGCGCCGAAAGGCAAGCGTGCGTGGTTCGGCATGTTCCCGCAGTTGGGTCCATCCATTGGCTTCCTGGCGGCCAACGGCCTGTTCCTGACCCTCGCCGTGGTGCTGGACGATGAACAGTTCCGCTCGTGGGGCTGGCGTATTCCGTTCCTGCTCAGCGCCGCGCTGGTGATGGTTGGCCTGTACGTGCGTCTCAAGCTGCATGAGACCCCGGTATTCGCCAACGCCATGGCGCGCCAGGAACGGGTGAAGATCCCGCTGTTCGAGCTGTTCGGCCAATACTGGGTGCCAGTCTTGCTGGGGGCCGGCGCGATGGTGGTGTGCTATGCGCTGTTTTACATCTCCACGGTGTTTTCCCTGAGCTACGGCGTTGCAACGCTCGGCTACAGCCGCGAGACCTTCCTCGGCCTGTTGTGCTTCGCGGTGCTGTTCATGGCTGCCGCCACCCCGCTGTCGGCCTGGGCCAGCGACCGTTACGGGCGCAAGCCGGTGCTGATCATCGGTGGCGTGCTGGCGATCCTGTCCGGCTTCCTCATGGAACCGCTGCTGACCCAAGGTTCGACCTGGAGTGTGGCGCTGTTCCTGTGCATCGAACTGTTTCTGATGGGCGTGACATTTGCACCCATGGGCGCGCTGCTGCCGGAGCTGTTCCCCACCCACGTGCGCTACACCGGTGCCTCGGCGGCCTACAACCTGGGCGGTATCGTGGGCGCCTCCGCAGCGCCCTTCTTCGCCCAGAAACTGGTGGCGATGGGCGGTCTGAGCTACGTCGGCGGTTATGTGTCCGGGGCCGCGGTGCTGAGTTTGATTGCGGTGCTGTGCCTGAAGGAAACGCGGCATAACGATTTGAATCAGGTCGCCTGACCCACCGCCATCGCGGGCAAGCCACGCTCCCACAGGTCTGTTGTCGAACCACTATTTTGTGATCGACACTGATCCTGTGGGAGCGTGGCTTGCCCGCGATGGCGTCATTGCAGACAAAACGCCTCCCGAAAAACAACAATTTTTCCCAAGCCCATTGTCACCTCGCTCTACGCGCATCGGCTCATCCCCGCTATACTTCCCGGCTTTTCCTGAATAAATGCCAATAGGGTCCCGCCGCGCATGGATAAGACCTACCAGCCGCACGCCATTGAAACTTCCTGGTACAACACCTGGGAGTCAGAGAATTACTTCGCCCCGCAAGGCGCGGGCGAGTCCTACACCATCATGATCCCGCCGCCGAACGTCACCGGCAGCCTGCACATGGGGCACGGCTTCAACAACGCGATCATGGACGCCCTGATCCGTTTCCGCCGCATGCAGGGTCGCAACACCCTGTGGCAGCCGGGTACCGACCACGCCGGTATCGCCACGCAGATGCTGGTAGAGCGTCAGCTCGAAGCCAAGGGCCAGAGCCGCCATGACCTGGGCCGCGAAAAATTCCTCGAGAAAGTCTGGGAATGGAAGGATGAGTCCGGTGGCAACATCAGCCGTCAGATCCGTCGCCTCGGCTCGTCCGTAGATTGGAGCCGCGAGCGTTTCACCATGGACGACGGCCTCTCGGAAGCCGTTAAAGAAGCTTTCGTACGCCTGCACGAAGACGGCCTGATCTACCGCGGCAAGCGTCTGGTGAACTGGGACACCAAGTTGCACACCGCGATTTCCGACCTTGAAGTGGAGAACCACGACGAGAAAGGTTTCCTGTGGAACCTGAAGTACCCACTGGCCGATGGCGCCAAGACCGCTGAAGGCAACGATTTCCTGATCGTCGCGACCACTCGCCCGGAAACCATGCTCGGCGACTCCGCCGTGGCCGTGAACCCGAACGATGAACGCTACAAAGCCCTGATCGGCAAATTTGTCGAGCTGCCACTGGTTGGCCGCCGCATTCCGATCATCGCCGACGATTACTGCGACCCTGAATTCGGCACCGGCTGCGTGAAAATCACCCCGGCCCACGACTTCAACGACTACGAAGTCGGCAAGCGTCACAACCTGCCGCTACTGAACATCTTCGACAAGAACGCCACCGTTCTGCTGGCCTGCCAGGTGTTCAACCTCGACGGCACGCTGAACGAGACCATCGACGGCAAGATCCCGGTCGAATACGCCGGTCTCGACCGCTTCGAAGCGCGCAAGCAGATCGTGGCCGCGTTCGACGCTGCCGGCCTGTTGGTCAGCGTTGACGACCACGCCCTGAAAGTGCCGAAAGGCGACCGTTCCGGCACCGTCATCGAACCGTGGCTGACCGACCAGTGGTACGTGTCCACCAAGCCGTTGGCCGAACCTGCGATTGCCGCCGTTGAAGACGGCCGCATCCAGTTCGTACCAAAACAGTACGAAAACATGTACTTCTCGTGGATGCGCGACATCCAGGACTGGTGCATCAGCCGTCAACTCTGGTGGGGCCACCGCATCCCGGCCTGGTACGACGAGTCGGGCAAGGTCTACGTCGGTCGCGACGAAGCCGAAGTGCGTGCCAAGCACAACCTCGGCCCGGACGTTGCCCTGCAACAGGACAACGACGTTCTCGACACCTGGTTCAGCTCGGGCCTGTGGACCTTCTCCACCCTCGGCTGGCCGGAAAAAACCGAGTTCCTGAAGAAATTCCACTCCACCGACGTCCTGGTAACCGGCTTCGACATCATTTTCTTCTGGGTTGCCCGGATGATCATGCTCACCATGCACCTGGTGAAAAACGAAGACGGCACGCCGCAGGTTCCGTTCAAGACCGTGTACGTTCACGGCCTGGTGCGTGACGGCCAGGGCCAGAAGATGTCCAAGTCCAAGGGCAACGTCCTGGACCCGCTGGACATCATCGACGGTATCGAGCTCGAAGCCCTGGTGCAGAAGCGCACCTCCGGCATGATGCAGCCGAAACTGGCGAAGAAGATCGAGAAGCAGACCCGCGACGAGTTCGCCGAAGGCATCGCCAGCTACGGCACCGACGCCCTGCGCTTCACCTTCTGCTCGCTGGCGTCCACCGGTCGCGACATCAAGTTCGACATGGGCCGCGTCGAAGGCTATCGCAACTTCTGCAACAAGATCTGGAACGCCGCACGTTACGTGCTGGACAAGGGCGAAGACTGCGGCCAGAACGGCGAAGCCTATGAGCTGTCGCTGGCGGATCGCTGGATCATTTCGCAGCTGCAACGCACCGAAGCCGAAGTGACCCGCCAACTCGACCAGTTCCGTTTCGACCTGGCGGCACAAGCGCTGTACGAGTTCATCTGGAACCAGTACTGCGACTGGTACCTGGAACTGTCCAAGCCTGTGCTGTGGGACGAAAACGCTCCGGTTGAACGCCAGCGCGGCACCCGCCGCACCCTGGTGCGCGTACTGGAAGTCGCCCTGCGCCTGGCGCATCCGTTCATGCCGTTCATCACAGAAGAAATCTGGCAGCGCATCGCGCCGCTGGCGGGCATCGAAGGCAAGACGATCATGCTGCAACCTTGGCCGGTGGCCAACGAAACACGCATCGATCAGGCGGCCGAAGACGACATCGAATGGCTCAAGGGCCTGATGCTCGGCACCCGTAACATCCGTGGCGAAATGAACATCGGCCCGGGCAAACCGCTGCCGCTGTTCCTGAAGAACGTCAGCGCCGAAGATCAGCGCCGCCTGACCGAAAACGAAGCCCTGCTGAAGAAGCTGGCGCGCCTCGAATCGATCACCGTGCTGGCTGCCGGCGAAGAAGCACCACTGTCCGCCACCGCACTGGTCGGCGAGATGGAAGTGCTGGTGCCGATGGCCGGCCTGATCGACAAAGGTGCGGAGCTGGCGCGTCTGGACAAGGAAATCCAGCGTCTTCAGGGTGAAGTGCAACGTGTCGGCGGCAAGCTGTCCAACGCCGGTTTCGTAGACAAGGCGCCAGCCGAAGTCATCGAGAAAGAACGCGCCAAACTGGCCGAGGCCGAACAGGCCCTGGGCAAACTGGCCGAGCAGCATGCGCGGATTGCCAGTCTGTAAACACCGCTAGGTGATATAGGGCACCCGATAGACAAATGCCAGTCAGTTAAACTGACTGGCATTTTTTTTGATCGGATACTTCGGGGATTTGAACCTGATTGCCCGAGGATAAATGCGCTTTCCCGTCTATGCGGCAAGACATGGTTCGGGGCCGAGAGATACAAAATCGGCGAGATATTTTTGGGGGTTCCCCGAGCGACCAGCATAAATTTAGAACCTACAACTACCACCGCCAGGAAGGAGAAAATGAGCCCGAGTTAGAACAGTCGTAGAGTTACCGCCATTAATGGTGAGAGTGGCACGAACCGAACCATCTTCAACATATTTAACATTTTTCTCCCATGCTGCAATCTTTAAAACCACCCCATCCCTAATATTCTCCGGAGTGAGAAAGTGTTTCAACGATGTCTTTGTTTCGGGAATTGGGTCGGAGCCATCCTGCTTATTACTCCCCTCAAAATCAAGCTTGAGCACAGCACCGCTCTGCGCCCCTTCCAGCGACCCTACGAGCACTTCGAGCCACACATCCTGATCCGCCGGTTTAAAAGAACCACAGGAAAGTTCAGAGTCGATCGTATGCAAAAACTCAACAGTAGGATTAATCATTTTATATCTCCAAGATAACATACCCTTTTATATGAGGAACATTTGTATCAACAAGCACCATCAAGACAACTTAATTAAAAACAATAAAAAACAATAAACCTACTGTCATATCTGACAGTTAGCTATATTCATTAGCAATAAGCACATTCAAAATCCAGACAAAACAACCCGTCAGTTTTCAGATGTGGGACAATGCCCGCCACTTTTAGCCATACCCGAATCGACCACCGCCATGACCGCCCCCCGCACACCAAAACCTGCGCGCAAAAAGCCTGAATCCGCGCCTGCGGCCAAAGCCGCGGCGCCGCGTGAGAAGGCCAGCCTGCACCCGCGCAATCGCCATCAGGGTCGCTACGACTTTCCGGCGCTGATCAAAAGCACGCCGGAACTGAAAAAATTCGTAATCATCAATCCGTATGGCAAGGAAAGCATCGACTTCGCCAGCCCGGAGGCCGTGCGGGTGTTCAACCGGGCGCTGCTCAAGTCGTTCTATGGCATCGCTCACTGGGACATTCCGGCCGACTACCTGTGCCCGCCAGTGCCAGGTCGTGCCGATTACGTGCACTTCCTCGCCGACCTGCTGGCCAGCGGGAATGACGGAGCGATCCCCCGTGGTGCTGCCGTGAAGGTGCTGGACATCGGCATGGGCGCCAACTGCGTGTATCCGCTGATCGGTTACAGCGATTATCGCTGGCAATTCCTTGGCTCCGACATCGATGCGACCGCCATCGCCGCGGCGAAGGCCATCATTCAATCCAATGGCCTGAACAAGGCGATCCAGGTACGCCAGCAGAGCAACCCCAAGCAGATCCTCACAGGCCTGCTGGAGAGCGCAGAGCGGTTCGACCTGACCATGTGCAACCCGCCATTCCATGCCTCGCTGGACGAGGCTACGCGGGGCAGTACGCGCAAATGGCGAGCCCTGGGCAAGGCCGATCCGAAACGCAAGCTGCCGGTGCTGAACTTTGGCGGGCAGGCGGCGGAACTGTGGTGTGAGGGCGGGGAAGTGCGTTTCGTCACGCAACTGGTCAGCGAGAGCGTGCAGGTGGCGCAACAAGTGCTGTGGTTCAGCACGCTGGTGTCGAAAGCGTCGAACCTGCCGGCGATCCAGACGGCCCTGACCAAGGCCGGCGCGCTGGACAGTCGGGTGGTGGAAATGGGTCAGGGACAGAAGCAGAGCCGCTTCGTCGCCTGGACCTTCCAGACCCAGGCGCAGCAACAGGCCTGGCGTCAGGCGCGATGGTTGAAAGCTACTGCAGAGTAAAAACCCGGACGCACAAAAAAGCCGTGTCGGGATGACTCCTGTACACGGCTTTTTTACAAGCCTTGGCGGTTAACGCTGATGCTCAGGCCCGCAATCTTAAACTAACTGACAACTTTCCTGGCAACTCAGCGCTTTGTTACACGAACATTCTCTTTGAACGCACAGGTCCGCGCCTCCTTGCTATCACAGTAATACTGACCCAGCCATTCCTCCCATGGCCCATTGGTATCAATACTGACGACAGTTCCCTCTCGCTTGTACCGCATATCCAGTTCGCCTCCATTTTTCAGCATGTAACCACAACGCAGAATTTCACCGGCAACAGTGCCACCCTCGGCTGCTACGCGAGGGGCGAATATCGCCAGTTCGAACTCACCTACCGGCCCACGCCCGGTTTGCGAAACACCGTACCATTCCCCGTCGCCACTGGCTGTCGGGGCCTTATAGGCACCGGCTGCCAACTCCTTGATGTCAGCAGGGCTTGGGCAGTACTCGGTCACATTGGCCAACGCCTGACCGGACACCAGAAACGATACACACATCAACAACTGTTTAACTTTCATAAAAAACGCCCCTGTAACGAACAACTGAAATTTGGATTTGGCTTTTACGCAAAGCCGTGCGCTACACCTTATCGATACTACCGACCCAAGGCGCGCACTCAACTATCAGCTCTGTAGGAGCATTCGTTTTATACAGGGAGAAAAGTGTTATTCAGAACAAACGAGCAATCCCGATGAAACGCGCGGTAACAACCGCTTCCACAAAGAAGTTATTGCCAAAGTTTACCTTGCGTAAACTTTTTCAACGCCCATAAAAAAACCGTGCCCGGATCGCTCCGGCGCACGGTTTTTCTTAACAAGTCTTACTTGTTAACAGCGTCGGTCAGGCCTTTGGCCACAACCAGCTTGATCACTTTCTTGGCAGCGATTTCGATGGCAGCGCCAGTCGAAGGGTTACGGCCAGTGCGGGCAGGACGCTCAGTCACTTTCAGCTTGCCGATACCTGGCAGAGTGATTTCGCCGCCGTTTTCCAGCTGATCGGCAACGATTTGGCCCAGTTGGTCCAGAGCGTTACGCGCGGTGGTTTTCGGCGCGTCGATAGCTTCAGCGATGTCGGCGATCAGTTGGTCTTTAGTAAGAGCCATTTAGTGTTCCTTCCCTATCAAATTCATATGGATTGCAGAGTGCAATGTCAGCCATCGAGCCCGATCTTCTGGATCTGGCACCCTCGGCCAAATAACCTCGGGATCGGGGTTATAGATACCGAAATCAGGGTTTGGTTCGACCTGACAAATGCTGACTGCACGCTTAACGCAGTGACTTCGCGCAAGACCGGGCAAAGCTAGCACACAGACGTGGAAATATCCGCCTCTAGCTACCCATTTGGTCAGCTTTATTGCGCTAAAACAGGAAAAAAACGCATAAGCGCCGTCGGTCGCCTGCCAATTGCCCTCTATCCCTCCTGCAGGAGCTGCCGAAGGCTGCGATCTTTTGCCTTTGTATTTTTAGAAACAGGATCAAAAGATCGCAGCCTTCGGCAGCTCCTACAGAGGGTTGCGGTACACTGGGCGCTTTTTCGGGGGAGCACGCCCTCCTCTCCTCATTCAGCCGAGAAGCCCATGCCGATCCGTCATTGCATCGTCCACCTGATCGACAAAAAACCCGACGGCACACCTGCAGTTCTCCACGCCCGTGACTCCGAACTGGCTGAGTCCGCGGCCATCGAGAACATGCTCGCCGACCTCAACGAAAGCTATAACGCCAAACAGGGTAAAGCCTGGGGCCTGTTCCATCCGGAGTCCGGCGCGTTCCCGTTCAGCGGCTGGCTGAAGGAGTACCTTGAGGGCGGCCAGGATTTCACGGCGTTCAGCCGCGTGGCGGTCGAGCACCTGCAAAAACTGATGGAGGAATCGAACCTGTCCGTCGGCGGCCATGTGTTGTTCGCACACTACCAGCAAGGCATGACCGACTACCTGGCCATCGCCCTGCTGCACCACAGCGAAGGCGTGGCCGTGACCGATGAGCTGGACGTGACCCCGTCCCGTCACCTGGACCTGGGCCAATTGCACCTGGCGGCGCGGATCAACGTTTCCGAGTGGCAGAACAATAAACAATCCAAGCAGTACATTTCGTTCATCAAAGGCAAGAACGGCAAAAAGGTTTCGGAGTATTTCCGCGACTTCATCGGCTGCCAGGAAGGCGTCGACGGTCCGGGTGAGACCCGCACCCTGCTCAAGGCCTTCAGTGATTTCGTTGAAAGCGAAGACCTGCCGGAAGACGACGCCCGTGAGAAGACCAAGACCCTGGTGGATTACGCCAGCAGCCAAGCCAAGCTCGGTGAGCCGATGGGCCTGGAAGAATTGTCGGGGCTGATCGACGAAGAACGCCCGAAGGCCTTCTACGATCACATTCGCAACAAGGACTACGGCCTGTCGCCGGAAATCCCGGCCGATAAACGCACCCTGAACCAGTTCCGTCGATTCACTGGCCGCGCCGAAGGCTTGTCGATCAGTTTCGAAGCGCACCTGCTGGGTTCGAAGATCGAGTACGACGAAGAAGCCGGCACGTTGATCATCAAGGGCCTGCCCACTTCGCTCACCGATCAGCTGAAGCGGCGCAACTGATGCTCGGCGGCATACTGAAAAAATTCCTGCTGATCCTGCTGGTGGTCGTGGCTTACCAGAACTGGGGCAAGATCGAGCGGGTGTTCAACCCTTCGCAAGTGGTGCCAGCCCAGACGCAGGCCCGGGCCAACGTCGTGCTCTACGCCACCGAATGGTGTGGTTACTGCAAGCTGACCCGGCGCTTTCTCGATCAGAAAGGCATTCCGTACAAGGAATTCGATATCGAGAAAGATGCCGTCGCACGCAAGGACTATGAGGCCTTGGGTGGCGGAGGGATTCCGATCATCGATGTGAACGGAACCCTGATTCGTGGGTATGACCCGGATGCGATTCTGGCGGCGTTGAAATAACTGACCAGGTTCACAAAACCCTTGTGGCGAGGGAGCTTGCTCCCGCTGGACTGCGCAGCAGTCCCTCTTCAAGGGCCGCTTCGCGACCCGACGGGAGCAAGCTCCCTCGCCACAGGTGTATGTCGGTTTCAGATGGCTTCGATACGGAAACCAAACCGCGGGAAGTGCACATGCACCACCCCGCCACGCTCATCCTTGCGCCGTACGATCAATTCTTCGCTGCCGGCAAACAGCAGCTCTCCCGCGACCGGATCAACGCCGTAGTCCGTGGCGGCGATCACCACCTGCTGACCCGCCGTGAATCCGTTGGGATCGACGAACTGCTCATCCGGCAATGCCGCTGGTGTGGACCTGCGCGCCACCTCCAGTGCCTCTTCGGACGTCATCTCGCTGGAGGCGCCATGACCAAAGCCCAATACCCGAGAGAGCCACGCATTGACTGCCGGGTAAGCCTCGACCAGTGGAGCCGTCACCGGTGTGGCCTTGAGGAACCAGAGGCAATGGGCCAGGGCAAAGTCGGCAATCGACGGTTCACCGAACAGGAAATCACCCCCTTCACGTTGCAACTGCAGCTCCAGCCGCGACATGATCGTTGGCCACTGATGCCTGGCCTGCTCGGCAGACAATTTTGTCGCGCTACCACCACTGAACAAACCGGCGCGGTCGGCCAGAAACGCCTTGATCGCTTCCGGCGATAAACTGCCAAAGCGCACCGCTATCGATTCCGGCTGGAACACCAGGCTGACCACGTGCTGGAACACAACAGAGTCGGCCCAGGCTGCAAACGACGCGGTAATCATTTCCTGACCTTCCGGAAAGAAAGCCGGCAAGGCTTTTTCCTGTTCCAGTCGCCGGGCAATCAATGCCGTATCGCAATAAATATCTGCACCGATCTGCAACACCGGCGTCTTGCGGTAGCCACCGGTCAATGCCGTAAGGTCCGGTTTGGGCATCACTGGCGAGATCTTCACCGAGCGCCATGACAAGCCCTTGAAGCCCAGCAGCAGGCGGGCCTTCTCGGCAAAGAGGGACGTCGGGTAATGATGCAGAATCAACTCGGACATGCTCGGCTCCGCCGCACAGATTAGGAATCCGCAGCTTAGCGCGCAATCGGTTGGCAGCCTACAGATGTGCCTGATGGGAGCCGATCAGCCAGATTGATAAGACGCGACCAGACATTCCTTGGCGCTTTTGCGCAGTTTCTTGATCAGCCGTTCCTGGCGCAGCGCATCGCTTTTGTCGCGACAAAGTTCGGTGTAGACCAGCGCCATGGCCGGGCTGGAAAGAAAGAACCGTGCCCCCTTGCCACTTTGATGCTTGGCGAAGCGGCGCACGGGATCATCGCTGACCCCGCAATACAGCGAACCATTGGCCGCGCGAACAAGGTAGACGAACCAGGGCTTGCTGACGGGAGACTCGCTTGGGGTGGTCACGGCACGATCAAGACTTGAAAGGAAACAAGCCGCGATCTTATCAGCGACCGGCCTGAAATGCCTTCAGCCCCTTCAATGCCTGGGCGCGAACGGCGTTGCGCACCAGTGGCGTCCAGCCCAGCAGCAGACCTTTGAAACCCAATGCCTGACGCGACCAGGTCCAGAGATCAAAGCTGTCGTGGTGTTCGCAAATCCTGCCGTCACGGAAGACAAAGCGCGCCTGGATATCGTTGACCACAGTGTTGCCAGTCTGGCTGAACAGGTAGGTCGCGACCCAATGGGCGCCACCGGTGCGCCCGTCGGCCTGAACATGATCGAAGGTCAGGGAGAAATCCTTGGCCCGAGTCGTCAGCATGCGCCACATGTCACCGGCATCGCGACCGCGAAGCTCACCGAACGCCGGGTCACTGAACACCACGTCGTCGGTGTAGCAGGCAGCCATGGCTTCGGCATCCAGGCGCTGGAAAGCCTGATAGAAACGGGTGATCAAGGCGCTATGGGCTTCACTCATCTACGGGGTCCCCCGGGTTTGCATAATGATTTCGAAAGAGTGCCCGCACGATAGTCTGCAAATGCATCGAACACTATCGGCATTCACGATGAAAATAACGCGATGACTATTCAGGTCATTCCGCTGTCCCGGGCGTAGGAAAAAAGATCAACGTCCGTGGAAATACCTAACCGGAGCATAGCCATTTTCTTTTGTTTACTGATGGTCGACACGCTGCGATTGAAGTGAACGGCGATTTCGCTGACGGTCATGCCAGTGGCGAGCATTCGGACCACTTCGTGCTCCTTGGCCGACAAGGGTGATTCGTGAAACTGATCGCGGGTATTGGCCAACAGCGTGCGCAGGGACTTGCTGAGGTAACGGCGCCCTTCCTGCACCGCATTGATTGCCAGGGGCAACTCCGTCGCCGATGCGGTTTTGGCGACGATGGCCATTACCCCTTGCGCCAGTGCAGCCCTTGCCGTTACCACACTGGTAAACATTGTCACCAGGATGATCGGCAAGGTCGGGTAATGACGCTGAATCGTACTCAACATTTTCAAGCCATCGGCCTGCAGCCCTCCCGGCATGGAGAAGTCGGTGATCAGCAGTTCGCAGGACGTACTTGAAAGCAGATCCATCAAGTTGTCGACACTGTCGGCCTCGCCGACGATCACGCATCGTCGACTGGCGTTGATGAGTATGCGCAGCCCGACACGAACGACGGAATGGTCGTCAGCAATAACGACTCGCATTGTGGGATACCTCCTGCAGGTGGCGCAAAAGCGCGGAAAGTAGCGCCGTTCCTGCCCCTTCCACAACGCCTCGAAAAATCCTCCGACCTCGTATCCCCAATGTATTCAATGGGCTAACTCTTTGCCCATCCAACAAATAGATGGTTCCTACATTGCAGTGCGCTGAGGACTACGCAGGAGGACTACAACTAAAAGAGTCCTCGTTAGAAAACGTTGCGTAGTCCGCAACACTCTTTCATACACGCCCGCTCTCTTTTCGTATTAGTTGCATTCCTCCAGCGCCCCTTGCCCGCTAACTTGTCGCCTGCCAAGCAGTCCGGCCACACCTGCCCAGAACTGCACACACTCTTTGCCTGACTATCCATTACATGAAGACGACGCCTACACCCCTGAGCACTGCCTGCCTGTTCACGGAGTCCCTGCGCTATCTGTATTGCGAGCCATGCCAACAGTCTTTTATCCGGGAAATCCAATGAGCGACATCAAGACAATATTTTTCAAGCAGTTGCGCCGCCTGACCCACACGGGTATCGGTGCGTGCGCTCTGATATGGACCGTACAGGTCCACGCCGACGGCATGGTGCCCGATACCTCCGTGATTATCGTCAATGAAGCCAACGGGGAAACCGCCGTATCCGTGACCAATACCGACGCCAGCCTGGCACTGCTACACGTCACCATCGAAGACATTCCCGAAGACACCGAACCATTGGTGTTCGTGACGCCACCCTTGGCACGCGTTGAAGCCACCAGGACGCAGTTGGTGCGCTTCATCCTGCAATCGGAAAAGCCCCTGCTCACCCAGCGTTTGAAGCGGGCGATTTTTGAAGGGATCCCCCAAGGCAAACCTGCTACCGAAGCCGGGCATGCCCGTGTGGGTGTGACGGTGCGCCAGAACCTGCCGATCATCCTCCATCCTGCGGGCCTGGCGCCCAACCGCACCCCATGGACCGACCTGAAATGGTCGCTGCAGGAGGGTCAACTGACCGTACGCAACGAAACACCTTATGTCGTACGCCTGGCTCAGGAAGTACAACTGCTGCCTTCCGGAAGCGCCGCGACGCTACCGCGAACCTACGTACTGCCCGGTGACCAGATCAGCATTTCGGTCCCTGCAAAGACTGCGACCCAGGTCCGAATCAATCCAGCGACCGTCTATGGCTTTGCCGTGCCGCCCTATGACGCGCCGATCGCCCTCTAGAGCAGACATCATCGATAGCGCCGTGCAGGGAAAAGCAGGCGTCGACATTTCAGCGTGACGGAAGCCGAAGCGGATCAATCCGGCACCCTGGCAGAACCCAAGTGAACCCCATGAACACCGTATTGAAATACCGTGATGGCGAAGCCATGCCTGCGATTCGGTCGGCCAGCACGTCCCCTCATCTGTCGCGAGTCCGGACCGGCATGGTGTTGCTGCTTGGCAACGTGCTGACAGGACTCGAAGCCAATGCCGAAGACCTCAATGCCGATTTGTTGCTGACTTCGTTCGACCGGAAAACGCTGATTCAACGTGGTATCGACCCCAGTCTCGCAACCCAACTATTGGCCGCCCCGAGCTTCACCACTGGCCGACATCCGATCACCCTCACAGTCAATGGCCAGCGTCACGGCCGGGTCGACGTCACGTTCAATCGCGACGGCGACTTGTGCTTTGACCGTTCCCTGCTTGATGCGGCAAACCTTAGCGAGCCATCGTTTCCGGCCAACGACAAAGGCTGTTTCGATGTACTTGCCACCTGGCCGCAGGCCCGAATCGAACAGGATCCGGCCAATCTCGGTCTTTCATTGATAGTGCCGACCCAGGCGATACGTCCGGTGGTCCGGGATATCTCCGGCTATCAAACCGGCGGTATCGCCGGGTTACTCAACTACGACGTCAACAGCCTCCACAGCCAATACGGCAATGGATCGAGCCGCTACCTCTCAGCCAACACCGAAGCCGGTTTCAATGCCGGCGACTGGATTGTGCGCAGCCGTCAGGTGCAGACCTGGCAGAACGATGTATCGCACACCACTCACCTGGCGGCTTACGCCCAGCGTACCTTTGCCCGCTACGAAACCGTGCTTCAAGCGGGTCAGGTCAATCTCTACAACCCGGTACTGGCCGGCGCGCAGATCACCGGCGTTCAGGTCATGACGGAGCAGGCGCTCCAGGTCGAAGGCCAAAGCAATCCCATCGAAGGGATTGCCCGCAGCCAGGCCCAGGTCGAAATACGCCAGAACGGGTCGCTGATCCACTCGACAGTGGTACCGGCCGGACCTTTTTCCCTGAGTAACGTACGTCGGCTCGACAGTCGCTCCGATGTTGAAGTCACCGTCAAGGAAACGGATGGCAGCGAGCAACGCTTCACGGTCCCCGTCGCCATGCTCGGCGTTGGCCTGCCGGCTCCCGGCTTTTCGTTGGCCGCCGGCCAGGTACGCAGTCTCGGTGATGCCCGGAGCGGCGCCCCCTGGGTGATCAGCGGCGGCTGGAGTGGAGCACTCAACCCGAATGTCCTGCTCAGCACCGGTGCCACCGGTACCGCCGATTACCGTGCTGCGGGCGCTGGCCTGAGCCTGCTGCCAGGGCCCGCCACACAGATCCAGACCACCCTGCAAGCGGCCGACACCAGCACCCGCGAGGCCGACAGGGGGCTTCAGGCCGACCTGAATGTTTCGCAACGTTTGGGTGAACAGTGGTCGATCAATGCCGCAACTTCGTACAGGACATTCGGCTATCGCGACTTGTCCGAGGCGGTGTTCGATACTCAGTCGGAGCGTAGCCAGTCGCGCTACCGCGATCAGCAGAGCCTGTCGCTGACCTGGTCACACCCCGGGTTTGGCGCGCTCAGCAGCGGCTTCAATCGTTCAACGACATTCGACGGGCAAAACAGCAGCCGCGCCCTGGCGTCCTGGGGCACTCGGTTTGGCGACGTGTCGGTGTCGGCCACCGCGCAATGGCAAGTCAGCGGCACCCAACGTAGCGACGACAGTGTTTACCTGAGCCTCAGCATTCCACTGGGTGAACGTCGCCGGGCGCGCACCTGGGTACGCAGTTCCGCTGACGAATACCGCAGCGGTGTCGGCTTGAACGAGCAGATCAACGACCAGTTGAGCTACCGGGTCGGTGTTGAGCACGACACACGAGACAGACAAGTGCAGTCCTCGGCGGGGGTGTCCCTGCTGCCGCGCTACAGCCAACTGGACTTGAACTACACCCGCTCCGATGCCGAACGTTCCAGCTACCAGGTTGGCGCGCGTGGCGGGGCCGTCCTGCACGGCGACGGCTTGACGTTATCGCCATACGCCGTGCGGGACACCTTCGCGTTGCTTTCTGTTGGCGATGAAAGCGCCATCAAAGTCTCGACCCCAAGCGGTCCGGTCTGGACCGACTGGAAAGGTCAGGCAGTGGTGCCTCAAGTGAGCGCCTATGGGCGCAGCCCGGTAGAAGTCGACACCCGTTCGCTGCCACGCAACCTCGATATCAACAACGGACTGGCCGTGGTTTCCGCCGGGCGCGGGGCCGTCGACAAGGTCGAGTTCGGCGTCACCTTGACCCGCCGAGCCCTGCTCAAAGTCACCACGGACGACGGTGCCCCCCTGCCCCGTGGCGCAACGGTAAGCAGCGCAGACGGTGAGTTCATCACGCTCGCTCAAGAAGGTGGATTGGTGTTTCTGCCCAACGTACTGAACACCCGCGACCTGTGGATAACCGCACCAGGGCTGGAGCGCTGCGAACTGCGTTTCGAACTGCCGGCCAAGGCCAATACCCAGGTGTATTACGAGACCGCTGCCGCCCGGTGCCGCACACTTTGAGGATCTCCCCATGAAGCTGCCCCACCCTTTGTTGCTGACACTCGGCACGTTGATGTCGAGCGGACTGGCGCCGCACGCCTGGGCCCTCGCCGACGAATGCAAGCTCACCCTGAGTCAGCCGGTACTCGATTACGGTTTGACGAATCGGGCTATACGCGCCAATGGCTCCGCAGAGCGAACCCTGGGCGAGCGCCACCTGAGCCTGAACCTGAGCTGCCCCCAACCCACTGACATGACCCTGTTCTACCGTGCCATGTCCGCGACCGCCGAGCGCTTTCGCTTTGCCGAAAACGGCAGCTATGCCGTGCGCATGAGTGACGCCGTGCTCGATGGGCAACCAGTGGAACTGGGCTTGATTTCTGCCGTCGGCCAAGTACCTGAAACATCCGCTTCGAGTCTGCATTGGCAACCGCAGCAAGCCATCGTTCCGGTTCGGGGCGGTGTGGCGGCGCAAGGGCAAAGTCTTTCGGCGCAACTGGAGCTGACCGCCTGGGCGTCGGAAAAAGCGTTGCAGATACGTGACGCCGTAGTCTGGGAAACCACCGGCCTGTTCGACGCGGTCGCGACGGGCCTCTCAAGGGAGATAACCCTGCGCGCCAGTTTCGCGCCCACCGCGTGCAAAGTGGAACTGTCCAATGGCGGCCTGGTGGATTTCGGTCGGCTATCGAAAAACGACCTGAACGCTGACAAAAGCACCCGACTGCCACCCAAGGATTTGACCCTGCGGGTCGACTGCGACGCCCCGATGGAGTTTGCCCTGGTCATGCATGACAACCGCCCGGGCTCGGCAACGATCAACAGCGAGATTTACTACGGGCTGGGTCTGGATCACCGCAGCAACAAGATCGGCCTGTACTCACTGAATGTCGATCCCACTAACGCCAGCGCCGACAGCTTCGCCCGTGTGTATCGAACCGACTCCACCACCTCAGGCGCGGCCTGGAGCACCTCCAGTCCGAACCCGATTCCATTCGCCCAGAGAAGCTATCTGGGCTTTACCGACAGCGCCGGTAGCACCGCAGGCCCGGCCTTTATCCAGAACCTCACAACCACGGTGACGGTCGAGGCCGTCATTGCCCCCACCGCGAGCCTGGATCTGAGCACCGCCGTTCACCTCGACGGCTCGGGGACGATCGAAATTCTTTACCCGTAACACCCACCTTGCCTCGTTGAAGCCGCGGTGCACTTACGCCCCTCGGAACATTCAAGGCCAACAATGAAAGAAAGGAAGTTTGATCCATGAAAAAGTACCTCGCAGCACTTGCTACAACAGCCATGATCGGCACCGCCCCTCAGGCCTTCGCCGTGGGCGATACCCTGGAGGTCAAAGGCATTATCACGCCAGAAGCTTGCACACCGACCTTCTCCAACAACGGTCTCATTGATATCGGCAAGATCTCGTCATCAAAACTTAAGCTAGATCAGAATACGCTGATTGGGGAACATCCGATGAAATTGGCCATAGCCTGTACTGCTGCAATCGGTTTCTCACTGAATCCGATTGACAATAAACCCAACACATCACCGGTTGGTAGGTATTTTGGCCTTGGTCTGACCCCTGCCAACCAACAGTTGGGCTTCTTTGCACCCATTATCAAGGGAGTCACAGCGGAGGCAACTCCAGTGGACGCAATCGAATCTACCGACCATACAAACTGGGTGAAAGCCACCGACGCCAAACCGGGACATTTCTTGTCCTTTACCACTACTGGCGGCTCCCTACCGATTGAGGCTAAAGATGTCACCTATGATTTTCAGGTCGACACCTATATCGCTCGCGCCGACTCGCTGGACCTGACTAACGAAATCACCTTTGACGGCTCCGCGACGTTCGAAGTGATTTACTACTAAGCGTCAAGTCGCTGAACCGTTCGTGGTCTGAATGAACGGTTCAGCGCCTATGCCTCTACGAATAAAAGGAATTTATCGATGAAGCGTATTCCCATGACTCTGACCACCGGACTGCTGATGGGCACGGCGACTGCTGCTCTCGCGGCGTCCCCCAATGCACTCTTGGTCAAAGGCACCATCACCCCGGTCGCCTGCACCCCGACTTTTTCCAACAACGGTCTTGTCGACTACGGAAAAATCTCCCGACAGGACCTTAACGTCGACACAAGGACGCGACTGCGTGACGAATTCCTCGACCTCAACATCAGCTGCAACACAGCGGCGCCTTTCGCATTGATCATGCGGGATAACCGCGAAGGCTCGGCCATCGTCAACAGTGAGATCTATTACGGTCTGAATTTCGACCGCAGCGGCAACAGGATCGGCCTGTACTCACTGCGCTTCGATCCTGCCCGCACCGTAGCGGACGCTCTGCCGCAAGTGTATCGAACCGACTCCACCACTGGCGGGCGGGGGTGGAGTACATCCAGTTTCAACCCCATACCGATTGCCGCCAACAGCTATCTGGGCTTCACCGATGTGGCGGGCAGCACCGCAGGCCCTGTCGAGATCAAGAACCTGAGCAGCCGGGTCACTCTCGTCGCCATCATTGCCCCCACCTCAACGCTGGACCTGAGTGACGATGCAATGCTCGACGGTTCCGCGACCCTGGAGCTTGTCTATTTATAGGCATCCGTCACGGTTGAATCTTCTCGCTGCTGACTTGCACATACAGCGCCCTCCCGGCACCGAGACCGGCGATGATCGCACCCAGGCCGATGACACCGAAGATCCAGCCCACCGCCGTCCAGCCACCGGTCCAGTCGTGCACGATACCGACCGCGAACGGCCCCATGGACGCCAGGGTGTAACCAAAACCCTGGGCCATGCTCGACAGGTTCGCCGCCACGTGGGAGTCCCGCGAGCGCAGCACGATCAGGGTCAATGCCAGGCTGAACGTGGCGCCCTGCCCCAGCCCCAGCACGATCGCCCAGCCCCACAAGCCTTCGATCGGCGCATACAGGCAACCGAACAGACCGCCAAGGGTCAGGACCATCACGATCACGATCGCCAGGCGCTGGTCCTTGCCACGTGTAGCCAGCCATGGCGCGGCGAGGGAGCTGACCAGTTGCACGATCACCGAACCCGACAGCACCAGCCCGGCCTGGGTCGGGGTCAGGCCGCGACCGATCAGGATCGACGGCAACCAGCCGAACACGATGTAGGCCAGGGACGATTGCAGGCCCATGTACAAGGTCACCTGCCAGGCCAGCGGATCGCGCAGCAAGCCTCGAACGCGGTAGGCAACGTTGTGCGCGCCGTGTTGCTGGCTGACTTGCGGCAGCCAGAACAGCGCCGCCGCCAATGCTGGAATAACCCAGAAGCCGAGGCCCAGCGCCCAGCTGTTGTCGAAGTGCTCACTCAGCGGCACGGTCGCACCCGCCGCCATCGCCGCGCCCAGGCACAGAGCCATGGTGTAGACACCGGTCATGGTCCCGGCCTGTTTCGGGAAATCGCGCTTGACGATGCCTGGCAGCAACACACCGATCACGCCGATGCTGGCACCGGCCAGCACACTGCCTGCAAACAGGCCGATCCCACCGAATGAACTGCGCAGGATGATCCCGCCAGCCAGGGTCAGAAGAATGCCCAGCACCACCCGCTCAGCCCCAAAGCGTCTGGCCAGCAGCGGTGCCAAGGGCGCAAACAGGCCAAGGCAAAGCACCGGCAACGTGGTCAGCAATCCTGCAGCGGACGCCGACAAGCCGAGGGACTTCGAGACCTCGCTGAGCATCGGCGCCATGCTCGACAGCGCCGGGCGCAGGTTCAGCGCCACCAGAATCAGGCCCAGCAGCAACAGCCACGGACGGCGCAGAACCGGGTGGGTTTGCTGAACCTGTTCGTCATCGGCCTCGGCGTCGATCAGCAGCTCTTCCAGCTCTGCCGAACGTTTTGCGGCTGTGGATAATTCACCGCGCGGTATCGACTTCTCGGTTTCAAGGTTCATTGATCAACTGCCTCGACAGGGATTTGGCCCGCTCCGGGTCGCGTTGTTCGACGGCATCGAGCAATTCGATATGCAGGTCGAACACTTCCTGGCGGCGCGGGACGATGCTCAGGGTCTGGCGCAACTGCGCGCCGACGATGCTGGAGAAATAGCGATACAACTCGCTGAGGGTCGGGTTGTGCGCGGCGTCCACCAGGCGACGGTGGAACACCAGATCGCAGGCGATGTAGGTGTCGAGATCGCCATGGTAGTGACTGCCGCTGACACCCAGCGCCTCGCGCAATGCCACCAGGTCTTCATCGGTGCGGCGCATGGCTGCCAGGCCGATGGCCTCGACTTCAAGGATGTGCCGGGTTTCCCGGGCCTGCTCAAGGGAGCAACGGGACAGCGCCTTCAGGGTATCGAGCGGATCGACTACCGCCCGCAGGTAACTGCCGTCGCCCTGGCGGATTTCGATCAACCCGGAAAACGCCAACACGCGCATGGCTTCGCGCACGGTGTTGCGGCTGATGCCCAGCTCCGCCGACAACTCTGGCTCGGTGGGCAAACGCTGGCCAACGACCCAGATGCCCTGGTTGATACGCAGGCGCAGTTGGTCCAGGGCCTGATCGACCAGGGATCGTTTTACCAATGGAGAGATTTCTGACATGCAATTCGCCCTCTCATCCAATCATAGGATGAATTTTCTGACATGTTAGTCAGCTTAAGCTGCCCACACAACCCCCTGTAGGAGCTGCCGAAGGCTGCGATCTTTTGATTTTGTTTTTTCAGAAGCGAAGATCAAAAGATCGCAGCCTTCGGCAGCTCCTACAGGGATGGGCACAAAATCGCGGGCAAAAATAAACCCGGAACTCGGTCCGGGTTTATTTCAGCGCCTGGGTTCGATCAATGCAGGATCTGGCTCAGGAACAGCTTGGTGCGCTCGTTCTGTGGGTGATCGAAGAAGTCGTTCGGTGCGGCCTGTTCGACGATTTCGCCCTTGTCCATGAAGATCACGCGGTTGGCCACGGTGCGGGCGAAGCCCATTTCGTGGGTCACGCAGAGCATGGTCATACCGTCTTCGGCCAGGCCGATCATGGTGTCCAGTACCTCTTTCACCATCTCCGGGTCGAGTGCCGAGGTCGGCTCGTCGAACAGCATGATTTTCGGTTTCATGCACAACGCGCGGGCGATCGCCACACGCTGTTGCTGACCGCCGGACAACTGCCCCGGGTATTTATGCGCCTGCTCCGGAATGCGTACGCGCTCCAGGTAGTGCATGGCGATTTCCTCGGCCTTGCGCTTGGGCATCTTGCGCACCCACATCGGCGCCAACGTGCAGTTCTGCAGGATGGTCAGGTGCGGGAACAGGTTGAAATGCTGGAACACCATGCCGACTTCGCGGCGGATCGCTTCGATCTGCTTGAGGTCGTTGGTCAGTTCCACGCCATCGACCACGATGCGGCCCTGCTGGTGTTCTTCCAGACGGTTGAGGCAGCGGATAGTGGTGGACTTGCCGGAACCCGACGGGCCGCACAACACGATACGCTCGCCCTGCTTGACGTTGAGGTTGATGTCTTTCAACACGTGGAACTGGCCGTACCACTTGTTCACGCCCTGCATCTGAATAATGCCTTCAGGGCTCACAGGCTTTTTATTTGCTTCGCTCATAAAAGAACTCCTAACGCTTGTGGCCTGTGTCGAGCTTGCGTTCCAGATGCATGGAATAGCGCGACATACCAAAACAGAAAATCCAGAACACCAGGGCAGCGAACACATAGCCTTCGGTGGCCATGCCCAGCCACTTCGGATCGGCTGCGGCTTGCTTGACGCTGTTGAGCAGGTCGAACAGGCCGATGATGATCACAAGGCTGGTGTCCTTGAACAGCGCGATGAAGGTGTTGACGATGCCGGGGATCACCAGCTTCAGGGCTTGCGGCAGAATCACCAGGCCCATGCTGCGCCAGTAGCCCAGCCCCATCGCCGCAGCCGCCTCGTACTGCCCCTTGGGAATCGCTTGCAGACCACCGCGCACCACTTCTGCCACATAGGCCGACTGGAACAGGATCACGCCGATCAGCGCCCGCAGCAGCTTGTCGAAGTTCATGCCCTCAGGCAGGAACAGCGGCAGCATCACCGAGGACATGAACAGCACCGTGATCAACGGCACGCCGCGCCAGAACTCGATGAAGGTCACGCAGACCACCCGAATCGCCGGCATGTTCGAACGACGCCCCAGGGCCAGGACAATCCCCAGCGGCAGCGCACCGGCAATACCGACAGTGGCGATCACCAGGGTCAACATCAGGCCGCCCCACTGGCTGGTCGCCACAGCGTCCAGACCCAATACGCCGCCATGCAGCAGGCACCAGGCAATAATCGGGTACAGCACCAGGAAGCTCAGCCCGTACACCGCCTTATGGTGAAAGCGCGAGATGAACAACGGCGCCACGCCAACGATCGCCAGCCACACCGTCAGGTCCACGCGCCAGCGCAGTACCGGCGGATAGTATCCGTACATGAACTGGCCGAAGCGCTGCTGGATGAACACCCAGCAGGCGCCCTCCTTGGTGCAGTCGGCCTGGCTGGTGCCGACCCAGTTGGCGTCAAGGATCGCCCACTGCAGGATCGGTGGAACCACCAGGTAGATGAGGTAGAACGCGAACAGGGTCAACAGGGTGTTGAGCCAGCTGGAGAACATGTTCGCGCGCATCCACGCCACCGCACCGATGCTGCGGTTCGGTGGCGGCATGTCAGGTTTGAAAGTATGAGTACTCATGCGCTTTTCCTTACCGCTCGATCAGCGCAATGCGCTTGTTGTACCAGTTCATCAGCAGGGAAATGCTGATACTGATCGCCAGGTACACGCTCATGGTGATGGCAATCACCTCGATCGCCTGGCCGGTCTGGTTGAGCACGGTCCCGGCAAACAGCGAGACCATTTCCGGATAACCGATACCGGCCGCCAGCGAGGAGTTCTTCGCCAGGTTCAGGTATTGGCTGGTCAGCGGTGGAATGATCACGCGCAGGGCTTGCGGGATGATCACCTTGCGCAGGGTCGGGCCGTTGCGCAGGCCGAGGGAATGCGCCGCTTCGGTCTGGCCGTGGCTGACCGACTTGATGCCCGAGCGCACGATCTCGGCGATGAACGCCGCGGTGTACACGGTCAACGCCAGGGTCAGCGCCAGCAGTTCCGGGATCAGTACCCAGCCACCGACGAAGTTGAAGCCCTTGAGCTCCGGCATCTCCCAGTGCACCGGCGCACCGAAAACCAGCGCGCACAGCGCAGGGATCACCAGGAACATCGCCAGGCCGACCCAGAACTTGTGGAATGGCACACCGGTGGCTTCAAAGCGTTTGGTGGCCCAGCGGCTCATCAGCACAATGGCGACGATGGCGACTACAACGCTGATCACAAACGGCCAGAAACCGTCCGCCATCAACGCCGCCGGCATGTTCAGGCCGCGACTGCTGACATAGAAGGTATCGCCGAAGTTATGACTGTTGCGCGGCCCCGGCATGGTCAGGAACACCGCGAAGTACCAGAACAGGATCTGCAGCAGCGGCGGAATGTTGCGGAAGACTTCCACATACACCGTCGCCAGCTTGGCGATGATCCAGTTCTTCGACAGCCGCGCCACACCCACGATGAAACCCAGGATCGTCGCCAGGATCACGCCGATGAAGGTCACCAGCAGCGTGTTGAGCAGGCCGATGACAAACACCCGGGCATATGTGTCCGCTTCGGTGTAGTCGATCAGGTGTTGAGCGATGCCGAAACCGGCACTGCGCTCCAGAAAGTCGAAACCGGAGGTAATGCCCCGGTGTTGCAGGTTGGTCTGGGTATTATCGAACAGATACCAGCCCAGCGAGACCACCCCGACAATCGTGATGATCTGGAATACCCACGCGCGCACTCGTGGATCGCTGAGGCTGAGCCTCTGCTTTGGTGCGCCGATTGAATTTTGCATGAAGTGCCCCGGAAATAATGGAACAGAACATCACCCGGTGGTTGGCCCACCGGGTGATAGAACCATCAGCGCACTGGTGGTGCGTATTGAATGCCGCCAGCGTTCCACAGAGCGTTCAGCCCGCGGTCGATTTCCAGCGGAGTGCTCTTGCCGAGGTTTTTCTCGAACACTTCGCCGTAGTTACCCACTTGCTTGACGATCTGCACGACCCAGTCTTTCTTCACTTTCAGGTCTTTGCCGTATTCACCGTCGGTACCCAGCAGACGGGCAACGTCAGGGTTCTTGGTGCCCTTGGCTTCGGCTTCGACGTTCTTCGAAGTGATGCCGGCTTCTTCAGCGTTGAGCATGGCGTAGCCAGTCCAGCGCACGATGGCCAGCCACTCGTCGTCGCCATTACGCACGACCGGGCCCAGAGGTTCCTTGGAAATGGTTTCCGGCAGAACCACGTAGTCCTTCGGCGAAGCCAGCTTGCTGCGCTGGGCGAACAGCTGGGATTTGTCGGAGGTCAGTACGTCGCAACGACCGGATTCCAGCGACTTGGCGCTTTCGTCGGAGGTGTCGAAGGTGATCGGGGTGTATTTCAGACCGTTGCCGCGGAAGTAGTCGGAAACGTTCAGCTCGGTAGTGGTACCGGCCTGGATGCAGATGGTTGCACCGTCCAGCTCTTTAGCGCTTTTCACGCCCAGCTTGTTGTTTACCAGGAAGCCGATGCCGTCGTAGTAAGTGATGAAGCCCGGGAATTTCAGGCCCATGCCCGCATCACGGGAGCTGGTCATGGTGGTGTTGCGCGACAGAATGTCGATTTCGCCGGACTGCAGCGCGGTGAAGCGCTCCTTGGCGTTCAACTGGCTGAACTTGACCTTGGACGCGTCGCCGAAGACAGCGGCCGCCACTGCACGGCAGTAGTCAGCATCGATACCGACGATCTTGCCGGTGGAATCCGGAACCGAGAAGCCTGGCAGGCCATCGCTGACGCCACACTGCACGAAACCTTTCTTCATCACTGCATCCAGGGTTGCGCCCGCCTGGGCAAACCCGCTGACACCGAGTACTGCGGCTGCAGTCACGATAGCCAGGGTGGATTTCAACATCTTCATTCAAACCTCCAGTTTTGCTCTTGTTGTGTCGGAGCGTGAGTCCTGTCGCACCCTTTTGAGGCGTAGTCGACCCGTGTTGGCTTGTTTTTGGGTCAACCGACGTAAGACGTTAGCTATGAGTCTAGTAGGAGAAAATCCACGTCATGGAAAACTCGCTCTCACCAGTCGGCCGAACGGGCTGTAGCCCTTTCACGTTCGCGAAGCCCCGAATCGGCCTTTGGCGAACATCCATCACCGGATTCATTGCTATCCCACAGTCGGCAGTACACTGATAGTGTTACCGCCGGGCGCGAGATGGGTTGCACCGTTTCCCCATAGCAAAGCCCGTACCACACCGCTCGTCGAAGCGGTTCAGCTGCAGGTCAATAGCAAAACTTGTAACCTTGCGACATCTTCGTAACTGATCAACCAGACACGCACTCAGCACTCGCACTCAATGAGAGCGCACGCACACTTTTGGAGCAGCCATGACCAACCCCTTGATTCTTGAACCCGTCAAGACCGCAGACGCCTGCGTTATCTGGCTGCACGGCCTGGGTGCCGATCGCTACGACTTCCTGCCAGTGGCCGAAGCCCTGCAGGAATCCCTGTTGAGCACCCGCTTTGTTTTGCCCCAGGCGCCGAGCCGCGCCGTCACCATCAACGGCGGATACGAGATGCCGAGCTGGTACGACATATTGGCCATGAGCCCCGCGCGCGCGATCAACCGCGAGCAACTGGAAGAGTCTGCCAACTGGATCATCGAACTGATCGAATCGCAGAAGGCCAGCGGAATAGACGCCTCGCGGATTTTTCTGGCCGGTTTTTCCCAAGGCGGTGCCGTGGTGTTCCACACTGCGTTTCTGAAGTGGCAGGGACCGCTGGGTGGCGTCGTTGCCCTTTCTACTTATGCACCGACCTTCAGCGACGAACTGCAACTGTCCGCCAGCCAGCAGCGCATTCCGGTACTGTCGATGCACGGCCAATACGACGATGTGGTGCAGAACTCGATGGGACGCAGCGCCTACGAGCACTTGAAGCATCGTGGTGTCACCGTGACATGGCAGGAATACCCAATGGGCCACGAAGTGTTACCCGAGGAAATTCGCGACATCGGCACCTGGCTCACCGAGCGCTTGCGTTAACCACTCAGGTTCCTTTCTTTGTTTAAAAGGCCCCTTTGATCCATCCCACTACGCCGCGCCCGATTCTTGCATTACACTGGCCGGCGTACATTCCTTAACCAATTGATGAGATGACCGTGCTCAAAGCACTCAAGAAAATGTTCGGTAAAAGCGAGACTGAGCAACTCGCGCCAGTCCCCAGCGCTCCGTCTCACGCTCCCAGCCACCGCACCGACGGTAATCAGTCTGAACGGGCCGCCACCACGGCGGCACCCAAGCATGAGCCGAAGCCCGCACCCACTGCCCAGCCTGTGGCGATAGCAGCCCCGGAACAGCCGCTCAGCGAAATACCGAAACCCGCCAAACCGCGCCGCGAACCCAAGCCCAAGGCGCCGGTCATCCCATGGAAACTCGAAGACTTCGTTGTCGAGCCCCAGGAAGGCAAAACCCGCTTCCACGATTTCAAGCTGGCCCCTGAACTGATGCACGCCATCCAGGACCTGGGCTTCCCGTATTGCACGCCGATCCAGGCTCAGGTGCTGGGCTTCACCCTCGCCGGCAAAGACGCCATCGGCCGCGCCCAGACCGGTACCGGCAAAACCGCTGCGTTCCTGATCTCGATCATCACCCAGTTGCTGCAAACCCCGCCGCCGAAAGAGCGCTACATGGGTGAGCCACGGGCGCTGATCATCGCGCCGACCCGCGAACTGGTGGTGCAGATCGCCAAGGACGCCGCCGACCTGACCAAGTACACCAGCCTCAACGTCATGACCTTCGTCGGCGGCATGGACTTCGACAAGCAGCTCAAGCACCTCGAAGCCCGCCACTGCGACATCCTGGTAGCCACACCGGGCCGCCTGCTGGACTTCAACCAGCGCGGCGACGTGCACCTGGACATGGTCGAAGTGATGGTGCTGGACGAAGCCGACCGCATGCTCGACATGGGCTTCATCCCGCAAGTGCGCCAGATCATTCGCCAGACGCCGCCGAAGGCCGAGCGCCAGACGCTGCTGTTCTCCGCGACCTTCACCGAAGACGTGATGAACCTGGCCAAGCAATGGACCACCGACCCTGCCATCGTCGAAATCGAAGTCACCAACGTGGCCAACGAAAACGTCGAGCAGCACATCTACGCCGTGGCCGCTGCCGACAAATACAAACTGCTCTACAACCTGGTCAACGACAATGGCTGGGAACGGGTGATCGTGTTCGCCAACCGCAAGGATGAAGTGCGGCGCATCGAAGAACGCCTGGTGCGCGACGGCATCAACGCCGCGCAACTGTCCGGCGATGTTCCGCAGCACAAGCGCATCAAGACCCTCGAAGGCTTCC
Source organism: Pseudomonas sp. GW821-FHT07G06 (assembly GCF_058986625.1). Taxonomy (NCBI): domain Bacteria; kingdom Pseudomonadati; phylum Pseudomonadota; class Gammaproteobacteria; order Pseudomonadales; family Pseudomonadaceae; genus Pseudomonas; species Pseudomonas sp. GW821-FHT07G06. Next base: position 165,985 of record NZ_JBYSVW010000008.1, on the reverse strand, counting down.
GCGAAGGCAAGATCCGCGTCCTGGTCGCCACTGACGTGGCCGGTCGCGGTATCCACATCGACGGCATCAGCCACGTGATCAACTTCACCCTGCCGGAAGTGCCCGACGACTACGTGCACCGCATCGGACGGACCGGTCGTGCTGGCGCCGACGGTGTGTCCATCAGCTTTGCCGGTGAAGACGACTCCTACCAGTTACCGTCCATCGAGGAAAAACTGGGGCGCAAGATCAGCTGTGAAACACCACCGACGCATCTGTTGCGGGCGGTTGAGCGCAAGCGTCCGCACTAAACGACGCTGGAAAGACAAGCGCAGCCGGAAACGGACTGCGCTTTTTTTTTCGCCCGGATATTGTGAGATACAACTAAAAGTCCATAATAGACAAATTAGTTTACTTTCAGTCCCGGAGCCGACCATGTCCCATACGCCCCAAGTGATCAACCAACATCAGGCTCGCGAGTTACTGGCGCAGGTCGACGTGCCGCAGATCCTGCGCAAAATGTTCCGTGACCTGGCGGCCGGGCAAGCCGTGCAACCGGCACAACAACTGGTGGAATTTCCCCAGGGCGCCGGCGACTTCATCAACTACCTGGGGGTGTTGGCCCAAGACGGCGTGTACGGCATCAAGACTTCGCCGTACATCGTCCGTGAGCAGGGCCCCTTGGTGACCGCGTGGACTGTGCTGATGTCGATGCAGACCGGCCAGCCGCTGTTGCTGTGCGACGCGGGTGAACTGACCACCGCACGCACCGCCGCGACCACTGCCGTGGCGGTCGATGCACTCGCGCCACTGACAGCCAATCGCCTGGCCATCATCGGCAGCGGCAAAGTGGCCCAGGCGCACCTGCATTACGTGAAAAGCCTGCGCGACTGGCAGAGCATCAGCCTGTACGCGCCGAACCTGAGCGATGACGCTCAAACCGTGAGCCTGCTGAAAAACATCGAGCCACGCCTGAACATCGTCGAGAGTCGCGAAGCTGCCGTGCAGGACGCCGACGTGATCATGCTCTGCACCTCATCCGCCGGTCCGGTGATCGATCCGTCGAGCTTGCGCAAACCGGCGCTGATCACCTCTATCAGCACCAACGCCCCGCGTGCCCACGAAGTGCCGCCGCAAAGCCTCAATGACATGCAGGTGTTCTGCGACTATCGCCTGACCACCCCGGGCGCGGCCGGTGAAATGCTGATCGCCGGCGAACAACACGGTTGGGACAAGAGCCTGATTGTCGGCGACCTGCCGGACCTGCACAGCGATAAAGTCCAGCGCCCCGGTTACGATCGGCATGTGTTTTTCCGCTCCATCGGCCTGGGCCTGGAAGACATTGCGCTGGCCAACGCCATCTACCGCCTGTCCCGCTGACACCACCACTCACCTGTGGGAGCGAGCCTGCTCGCGAATACGATCTTTCATTCAACATAGATGTTGACTGATCCGACGCTTTCGCGAGCAGGCTCGCTCCCACAGGAAATCTCTACACCATTGGCATTTACGCCCCATCAGGAGACGTTCATGAGCCAGGCAGATTTCATCATCATCGGCGGCGGTATCGCCGGCGCTTCCACCGGTTTCTGGCTGTCGCAGCATGGCCGTGTGATCGTTCTCGAACGCGAATCCCATCCGGCCTACCATTCCACCGGACGTTCGGCGGCGCTGTACACCGCCGCCTACGGCACCCCGCAGGTTCGCGCACTGACCCTGGCCAGCCGGGACTTTTTCGACAATCCGCCCAGCGGTTTCTGCGAACACCCGCTGCTGACCCCACGGGGCGAAATGACCGTGGATTTCACCGGCGACCCGGACGAACTGAACAGGCAATACCAGAGCGCGAAAGCCACGGTGCCGGAGATGCAATTGCTCAGCACCGACGAGGCCTGCGCGCTGGTGCCGATCCTGCGCCGGGAAAAAGTCCACGGTGCGATCTACGATCCGACCGCTACCGACATCGACACCGATGCCCTGCATCAGGGATACCTGCGCGGCATCCGCCGCAACCGGGGCGAAGTCCACACCGACGCCGAAGTCGTCAGCCTGAGCCGCGATGACCAGGGTACATGGCACGTCCAGACCGGCACTCAGACGTTCAGCGCCCCGGTCATCATCAACGCCGCCGGCGCCTGGGCCGACAGGATCGGCGAACTGGCCGGCGCCAGGCCCCTGGGCCTGCAACCGAAACGTCGCGCCGCATTCATCTTCGCCGGCCCGGAGGGTGTGGACATCCATCATTGGCCGATGCTGGTCAGCCTCGACGAATCCTTCTACATGAAACCCGACGCCGGGATGTTCCTCGGTTCGCCGGCCAACGCCGACCCGGTGGAACCCCATGACGTACAGCCTGAAGAGCTGGACATCGCCATGGGCATCTACCAGATCGAAGAAGCCACGACCCTGACCATTCGCCGCCCGACCCGCACCTGGGCCGGCCTGCGCAGCTTCGTCAGCGACGGCGATTTGCTGTCCGGCTTCGATCCACAGGTGCCAGGGCTGTTCTGGGTCGCGGCGCAAGGCGGGTATGGCATCCAGACTTCGCCGGCCATGGGCCAGGCCAGTGCGGCACTGGTGCGCGGTGCAGCGTTGCCCGAGTCGCTCGGCCGTTTCGGCCTGAATGCCGACATGCTCTCCCCTGCCCGCCTCGGCTGAGCCTGATCCTCAGGTGACGTGCCCACACGATTACGGCACACTTTCAGCGCCCCTTTGATGGGGCGCTGACGCTGCCTGGAGTTCCACAGTATGAACGCCCCCGAAAAAGACTCGGCCCCGAACACCCTATCGCTGGATAACTTCCGGGCGATCGCCGATGCCATCGCCACGTTGTTTTTCCCCCACGCCGAAGTGGTGCTGCATGACCTGCGCACGCAAAAGGTCGACTACATCGCCAACAACCTGTCCAAGCGGGAAATCGGCGACGACTCGGCGCTGGAAGACATGCTCAGCGACGATGTCAGCGAACGAAACATCGGGCCGTATGAAAAGCTCAATTGGGATGGCCAGAAGATTCGCAGCCTCAGCACGGTACTGCGCGACAACGAAGGTCATCCGCTGGCGGTGCTATGCATCAACCTGAATATTTCGCTGTTCGAGAATGCCAAGGCCGCTTTGGACCTGTTCCTGTCGCCGACCAAGCTGATCCCGCAACCGGATGCACTGTTCCGCGATGACTGGCAGGAGCGGATCAACACCTTCCTCCACGCCTGGTTGCGCGAACGTCAGTTGAGCCTGAACCTGCTGACCCGCGACCACAAGCGTGAGCTGGTGCTGGCGTTGCACGCCGAAGGCGCGTTCAAAGGCAAAAGCGCATCGAACTACGTAGCCAATGTGCTGAACATGGGCCGGGCGACGGTGTACAAGCATTTGAAGGAATTGAAGGGCTGAAAATCAAAAGATCGCAGGCTTCGCCAGCTCCTACAGTAGAACGCATTCCCCTGTAGGAGCTGCCGCAGGCTGCGATCTTTTTAATCAGTCGCCATAAATATCCGACTTGAAATACTTGTCGGAAATCTTCTGATACTCACCACTGGCACGAATGCCATCAATGGCCGTGTTCAACTCACTGACCAGTTCAGTGTTGCCCTTGCGCACGGCAATCCCCGCACCCTCGCCCACATATTTCGGATCTTTCAGCTCAGGCCCGACAAAGGCGTAACCCTTGCCACGCGGCATCGACAGGAAGTCATTGAGTGGAATGGTGTCGGCAAAAATCGCGTCGAGGCGACCGGCCGCCAGGTCCATGTAGATTTCTTCGTTATTGCTGTAGCGCTTGACGTTGATGCCCTTCGGCTCGAACACCTCGGTGGCGTAACGGTCCGTGGTGGTGGCACGCTGCACGCCGACGGTCTTGCCCTTGAGGCTGGCGTACTGGTCATCCACCACCGCGCCGTCCTTCATCACCAGCCGTGACGAAGTGAAATAGTACTTGTGGGTGAAGTCCACCGACTTCTTGCGGTCTTCATTAATGGTCATGGACGACAGCGCCATGTCGATTTTCTTCACCTTCAGGGAAGGAATCAGACCGTCGAACTCGCCTTCGACCCACACACACTTGGCCTTCATCTGCGCGCACAGGGCATTGCCGATGTCATAGTCGAAACCGACGATTTCGCCTTTGTCGGTTTTCGAAGCGAACGGTGGATACGCGGCTTCGATGCCGATGCGCAGGGTTTTCTCGGCGGCGAACACAGAACTGCACGCCAACAGGCTCAGGGCCAGACCGGTGATGAGGGGGAACTTCTTCATGTTCGTTTTCTCGCGGTTGTTGTTGGTTTGGCAAGACAGAAGAAAAAGCTGAAACGGGGTGGAAACCTTTTTTGTACTTATAATTCCATCTTGGACTTTTATGTATTGCCCGTCAATCGGGCAAATGCAGACCGTGCCGGCCGATGGTCGGGTGGTGAATCCAGGAGTGATTGGTTGAATCGAAAGGCCTCATCGCGAGCAAGCTCGCTCCCACAGGTTCTTCGTCGTACACAAAATTCATGTTCGACCAGATCCACTGTGGGAGCGAGCTTGCTCGCGATGACTGACTAAAGAACGCAGAAGGAACTACTGCTTCCAGCGATCTGCCGCCGCATGATCACTGTCACGTCCCTCGACCCAACGCGGCCCGTCGCTGGTGATTTCTTTCTTCCAGAACGGTGCGCGGGTTTTCAGGTAATCCATGACAAAGGCGCAGGCGTCGAATGCCGCCTGGCGATGAGCGCTGGCCGCGCCGACGAAGACAATCGGCTCGCCCGGTTCCAGGGCGCCGATGCGGTGCAGCACTTCGAGCTTGAGCAGCGGCCAGCGCTGCTCGGCCTCGATGGCGATCTTGCCCAAGGCCTTTTCAGTCATGCCGGGATAGTGTTCGAGGAACATCCCGGCGACGTCCAGGCCATCATTGAAGTCGCGCACATAGCCGACAAAACTCACCACCGCCCCCACACCGACATTGGCGTCGTGCATGGCGTTGACCTCGGCGCCCGGATCGAACGGCGTGGACTGCACGCGAATGGCCATGGTTCAGCCTCCGGTCACGGTCGGAAAGAACGCCACTTCATCGCCCTCGCTGACCGGCTCGTCGAGCTGGCAGAGGTCTTCGTTGCGGGCGCACATCAGGTTCTGCTCGCTCAATACCTCGGCACCGTCACGCTGGGCCAGCAACGCGCGGACATCGTCGACGGTGGCGAAGTTGCCTTCAACCTTCACCGAGTCCAGCCCCAGCGCTTCACGATAACGGGCGAAAAACTTCACGGTCACGTTCATGGCTGCTCCGCCTGGAAATGTCCGCTCTTGCCGCCGACCTTCTCCAGCAGACGCACACTTTCGATGGTCATGCCGCGGTCTACGGCCTTGCACATGTCGTAGATCGTCAGCGCGGCGACGCTGGCGGCGGTCAGGGCTTCCATCTCGACGCCGGTCTGCCCGGACAGCTTGCAGCGCGCCACGATGCGCACCGAATCGTCGCCTTCGGCACTGAGCTCGACCTTGACGCCGGTCAGCATCAGCGGATGGCACAGGGGAATCAGATCGCTGGTTTTCTTCGCCGCCTGGATGCCGGCAATGCGCGCCACGGCAAACACATCACCCTTGGGGTGGCCGCCGCTGACGATCATCTGCAGGGTCTCGGGCAGCATGCGCACCAGCGCTTGGGCCGTCGCCTCACGGAACGTCACGGCTTTTTCAGTGACGTCGACCATGTTGGCGCGGCCTTGGGAATCGAGATGTGTCAGCACGGGATTACTCCTGATCAGGAGCGTCGATTGTAAACCTGTGGGTCAATTTTTCGCACGCACGATTATCGGACGTGCCCCTGTAGGAGCTGCCGAAGGCTGCGATCTTTTGATCTTGCCCTTAAAAGCAAAATCAAAAGATCGCAGCCTTCGGCAGCTCCTACAGGGATTGTTGTTCGCCATAAAAAACCGGGCGGCTTTTGAGGCCGCCCGGTTTCGATGAAGCGATTACAAGTGCGATTCGGCGTATTCGGCCAGGATCGAGCGTGGTACCCCTTGCAGGGTGATGTGCACCCCGTTCGGGAAGTCCTTGAAGCGTTCAGTGAGGTAGGTCAGCCCGGAGCTGGTCGCGGACAGGTAAGGGGTGTCGATCTGTGCCAGGTTGCCCAGGCACACCACTTTGGAACCGGCGCCGGCACGGGTGATGATGGTTTTCATCTGGTGCGGCGTGAGGTTCTGGCATTCGTCGATCAGGATCAGGCTCTGCTGGAAGCTGCGCCCCCGGATGTAGTTGAGGGATTTGAACTGCAACGGCACTTTGCTGAGGATGTAGTCGACGCTGCCATGGGTGCTTTCGTCATCCATGTGCAAGGCTTCGAGGTTGTCGGTGATGGCGCCCAGCCACGGCTCCATTTTTTCCGCCTCGGTGCCGGGCAGGAAGCCGATTTCCTGGTCCAGGCCCTGCACGCTCCGGGTGGCGATGATGCGGCGATAACGTTTGCTGACCATGGTCTGCTCGATCGCAGCGGCCAGCGCCAGGATGGTTTTACCCGAGCCCGCGGCACCCGACAGGTTGACCAGGTGGATGTCCGGATCGAGCAAGGCGTACAACGCCAGGCTCTGATAGATATCACGCGGTTTCAGGCCCCAGGCCTCTTGGTGCAACAGTGGTTCCTGGTGCAGGTCAAGGATCAGCAAGCGGTCCTCTTCGATCTCCTTGATCCAGCCGACAAAGCCCTGCTCATCAATGATGAATTCATTGATGTGCACCGCCGGCAGGTTGTCGATCAACTGTACCTGGTGCCAGGTGCGGCCGTGGTCTTGACGGGTTTCGACCTTGCTCACACGGTCCCAGAAAGAGCCGGTCATGTTGTGGTAGCCATTGGGCAGCAAGGACACGTCATCGACCAGTTGGTCGGTGCTGTAGTCCTCGGCCGCGATCCCGCAGGCGCGCGCCTTGAGGCGCATGTTGATGTCTTTGGTGACCAGCACCACGGGCTTTTTCGGGTCGCGTGTGTGCAGATCGATCAGTTGATTGATGATTTTGTTGTCATTCAGGTGCTCGGGCAGAATCAGGTTCGGCTCGGCATGCTTGCTCATCAGAATTGACAGCAAACCCTTGGGCCCGCTTTTGCCACGCTGGATCGGAACACCCTGCTCGACGTCCTCGGGTGAGGCATCGCCCAGGGTCTTGTCGATCAGGCGGATGGCCTGGCGGCATTCGGCGGCAACGCTGTGATGCCCGCTCTTGAGCTTGTCGAGCTCTTCAAGCACGGTCATCGGGATTGCGACGTGGTGTTCTTCGAAGTTGAGCAGCGCGTTTGGATCGTGAATCAATACGTTGGTATCGAGTACATAAAGGATTGGCTGGTTGGAAGAAGAGCTACGTCCGTGATCATCCATACTCGGTCACCTTTGTGGGAGCCATTCGACGCAATACCCTGACGGTGCTGCGCCTCGAAGTGACTGCCGAATACACCTGCGGGGACTCAAGTGTTTTGCCTGCATAGCGGGGTCTTGGGAGACGCCACCTGTGTTGCAGGTTTCGGCGGTCTGTCTTCGTAATACTCCAAAACGTGTGACAGAAAAAAGTACTTTGACGCTTTTTTGAAGTTTATTTTTCAGAGTGACCAATAACACTTGGCGGACTGCCATCACCCGTTTACAGTCGGAAGTCAACCTGCAACGAATTCTCCTGCAAATTCGCAAAAAACCCAATGTTTACTGGGTTTGGCCGTTTCAGCGAAACGCATCCTGGCAATCCTCCCAACCGATCCCGACCGGCGCCGTTTGCGTGACCAGCCACGGCAACGCCGTTTTCACTGCATCCTGTTTCACATTGAAATTGATCACCCCGTGCCGCCACAGCAGCATCAGGGTCAGCACCCGTTGCGCACTCGGGTTGCCCTTGAGTTTGCCGGCGCCGTCCTGGGCATCGATGTCCCACAGCGCTACCTGCAAACCCTGAGCCTTGAAGAAACCTTCGGCATCGGAACGACGCTGGCCATCGGGCGGACGGAACAGTGGCACGAAGTTCTCCGGCAGCTTGCTTTTGACCAGTTCGGCGCTGCGGCGCACCGAGTCCTGCCAGTCCTGCCAGTGACTGTGGGAGCGAAACTCCCAGCCTTGCACGCCGATGCACTGGGTCGAGTAGGTCGCTTGCAGGTGACTCACCGATTGCTCGGCCAAACGGGCCTGGATGTCCTTGCCGAGGACGAAGAACGTCCCGCTCATGTTCGACTTGCGCAGGTACTCGGTGACCCAGGCGGTGTTGTCCGGCGCGGCGTTGGCAGCACTGTCGAAGGTCAGCAGAAACAGCCGGTCATGCATCCCGTCGCCGGAGCGCTCATAGTCGCCAAAATGATCGACTTCACTGCTGGTTTGCGGGAACAGGGCGGCCTTGCGCAATTGTTCGTCCAGGTACTGGGTATGGAACGCACGACTCGGTTCGGCCCACTTGATGTAGTAGCTTTCTGCACTGACCTGGAACTTGGCGGCTTGTTCGCGCAGGGTGGGCATGTCTTCGACCAGAAAACAGAACGACGCATCCTGATCGCAACTCTGTTGGGCGTAGTTGTAGTTGGCCAGCAGCCGTTGCCACAGATGCTGGCGAACCCGGTTGACCGACTCCAGGTTGATGGTGCGCAAGCCCAGGCGCTGGGCCAGGGCGGGTTCATCCAGCGATTCGCTGGCCAACAGCACACTGGAAAACATGAGGATCTCGGCCCTCGACGCCACGTCGAACAGCGTTGGACTGACGAGTTTTTCTGGCCAGGTGCTGCGATCAAGCGTCGCCACATCGCCCGGTGCCGCGATGGCGCCGACGCTCAGTAGCCAGATCGAAATGAGAAAAGCGATGCGCAATGGGATGTCTCCATAACAAAACCCGCGCGGCACTATAGCTGATCGCGGCCCTCATTCCCGCAGCAACCCCAATCTCCTGTGGGAGCGAGCTTGCTCGCGATGACGGTGCATCAGCCAACATCTTTTCCGAATGTCAGACCGCAATCGCGAGCAAGCTCGCTCCCACAGGGTTTGGTGCAAGGCCACCGGCCATCACCTATTACCCCGATAGCTGGAGTCAACGCCGACAACCCCCTAGAATCGCGGCCACGATTAAAGGAGACGACTTCATGCTGATGGTGATTTCACCCGCCAAGACCCTCGACTATGAAACACCGCCCGCCACCCAGCGCTTCACCCAGCCGCAGTACCTCGACCACTCCCAGGAGCTGATCCTGCAGTTGCGCGAGTTGTCCCCGGCACAGATCAGCGAATTGATGCACGTTTCCGACAAGATCGGCGGGCTCAACGCCGCGCGTTTCGGCAGCTGGACGCCCGCGTTCACCCCGGAAAACGCCAAGCAGGCGCTGCTGGCCTTCAAGGGCGATGTGTACACCGGCCTGAATGCACAAACCTTCAGCGAAGCCGATTTCGACTATGCCCAGCAGCATCTGCGCATGTTGTCCGGCCTGTACGGCCTGCTGCGTCCACTGGACCTGATGCAACCCTATCGCCTGGAAATGGGCACCCGGCTGGCCAACGCCCGGGGCAAGGACCTGTATGCCTTCTGGGGTACACGCATCAGCGAATGGCTGAACGAAGCCCTGGTCGATCAAGGCGATGACGTGCTGCTCAACCTGGCGTCCAACGAGTACTTCTCGGCGGTCAAGCGCAACGCCTTGAACGCACGCATCATCAATACCGAATTCAAGGACCTGAAGAACGGCCAGTACAAGATCATCAGCTTCTACGCGAAAAAGGCCCGCGGCTTGATGAGCCGCTTCGTCATCGAAGAGCGCATCAACGATCCGGCCACCCTCAAGCAATTCGACGTTCAAGGCTATCGCTACAGCGCTGAACAGTCCAAACCGGACAACCTGGTGTTTCTGCGCGATCACGCACCAGAGTGATGCAGCCGGTCAGCGCATGAGCGAACACCCCCTCATGCGCTGCCCATTGATCGTCCGACAATTCCCCCCCCTGATCGCCAGCCTATTGGCGTCAAAAAACCATCGATCGTTTTCCTAACTTTAGTTTCACTCGACTTCAATCATTTTTTTGCGTAGTGGCACTGACTTTTTTTAACAGTAGTGGCAAAAAACTATCCGCCCCAATTATCCGCCTATATATAAAGGGCCAAACGGCAAGTGCTATCAATTTGAGAGCAGTGCCATCTTTCTCAATATTTCAAGAAATTTCAGATTTCACGATGAGCGGACCGGAACTATGTCCAAACGCGCCGCTCATACCACCGGTAACGATTCTCGCCGAACCTGTACGAGATAACTTACGCAGATAAGCGATTCTTGTAGCGAAGTTGCAATACTAACTTGCGCTGACTAATCACTGATTTGAACAACAGCGAGCGGACAGGAGATAACGCGGTATGACTATCCCCTACAAGGCCACGGCAGCGCCCCTATAAACGTGCTCACCCGAGCACCCAACCGCTTGATCTACGGGCTTTCGGCCTGACATCAAGCGTGCAAGGCCGTTGCACCTGCATCCTTCGAAAGGAGGATCGGCTGCATAACAGGGCAAATCATAACAACAAGGCCTAGTTGCGCACCCATTGAGTGCATTTATTTAGACACTCGTAACTTATATGCCAGCACAGGGCATTGCTGCGCCTGTAAGGCGCACTTGCGAGTGCACTAAAACACGCTGAACACCATTAACTCCGGCCATCTAATGGCTTGATCAATACAGAGGTAATTGCGATGCGCATCAGCATATTTGGTTTGGGTTACGTTGGCGCAGTATGTGCCGGTTGCCTGTCTGCACGGGGTCATGACGTCGTTGGCGTCGATGTGGCCAAAGACAAGATCGATATGATCAATGCCGGCAAATCGCCGATTGTTGAACCAGGCCTGGGCGAACTTCTGGCCCAGGGCATCCAGACCGGTCGCCTGCGTGGCACCACCAACTTCGCCGAGGCGATTCGCGACACCGACCTGTCGATGATCTGCGTGGGCACGCCGAGCAAGAAAAACGGCGACCTGGAACTGAACTACATCGAGGCAGTGTGCCGCGAAATCGGTTTTGTCCTGCGTGACAAGACCACTCGCCACACCATCGTCGTGCGCAGCACCGTGTTGCCGGGCACCGTGGCCAACGTGGTCATTCCGATTCTCGAAGACTGCTCCGGCAAGAAGGCCGGTGTCGATTTCGGCGTGGCCGTGAACCCTGAGTTCCTGCGCGAAAGCACCGCGATCGCCGACTACGACCAGCCGCCAATGACCGTCATTGGCGAGTTCGACAAAGCGTCCGGTGACGTTCTGCAATCGCTGTACGAAGAACTCGACGCACCGATCATCCGCAAGGACATCGCGGTCGCCGAGATGATCAAGTACACCTGCAACGTGTGGCACGCCACCAAGGTCACCTTCGCCAACGAAATCGGCAACATCGCCAAGGCGGTCGGCGTCGACGGTCGCGAAGTGATGGACGTGGTCTGCCAGGACAAGACCCTCAACCTGTCCCAGTACTACATGCGCCCGGGCTTCGCCTTCGGCGGCTCGTGCCTGCCAAAGGACGTGCGCGCGCTGACCTACCGCGCCGGCTCCCTGGACGTGGAAGCGCCGTTGCTCAACTCGCTGATGCGCAGCAACGAATCCCAGGTGCAGAACGCTTTCGACATCGTTTCCAGCCACGACAAACGCAAAGTCGCCCTGCTCGGCCTGAGCTTCAAGGCCGGTACCGACGACCTGCGCGAAAGCCCGCTGGTTGACCTGGCGGAAATGCTGATCGGCAAGGGCTACGACCTGAGCATCTACGACAGCAACGTCGAGTACGCCCGCGTTCACGGCGCGAACAAGGACTACATCGAGTCGAAGATCCCGCACGTCTCGTCCTTGCTCAACGCCGACTTCGACGCGGTGATCAACAACTCCGACGTGATCATCCTCGGCAACCGTGACGAGAAATTCCGTGCCCTGGTGCAGGACGTACCACACGGCAAGCAGGTGATCGACCTGGTGGGCTTCATGTCCAAAGCCACCAGCGTCAAAGGTCGTACCGAAGGCATCTGCTGGTAAACACAGAAACCACGCGGCGACGCGCGGCAACTGTGTAAACCGATGTAGGAGCTGACTGTAGGAGCTGACGAGTGAAACGAGGCTGCGATCTTTACCGGGATCACTTGAGTCCCGAGTGAATCCGAAAAAGATCAAAAGATCGCAGCCTTCGGCAGCTCCTACACGGGTTCACCCGAGTTTCGAAAATCGGTGTCACCAGTGACCTTGCAAGTTTTTGTAAGCCTGCCTTAACCCAATCGGGCCTCGCCCGAGATCGAGACGGATGCAGATTATGCACAGGCTAAAGCACGGCCTACTCCAGGCCGCCGGTTGGCTGTTCTACCTGAGTTTACTGATGGGCCTCGCCATGGCGTTGCCCGTGTCCACGTTCGACTCCGAGTCGAAGGACTTCATTTTCCTGATTGGCGCCGTGGGTATCTGGCGCTACTCGATGGGTGCCACGCACTTTGTGCGCGGCATGATCTTTCTGTACATCGTCTACCCGCACCTGCGGCGCAAAGTGCGCAAGCTGGGCAAAGCGGCTGACCCGTCCCACGTGTTTCTGATGGTCACCAGTTTCCGTATCGACGCGCTGACCACTGCGCAGGTCTACTGCTCGGTGATCCGCGAAGCCATCGACTGCGACCTGCCGACCACCGTGGTCTGCTCCATCGTGGAAATGTCCGATGAGCTGCTGGTCAAAAGCCTGTGGAACCGGATGAACCCGCCGGCCCGGGTCAAGCTCGACTTCGTGCGCATTCCTGGCACTGGCAAACGCGATGGCCTGGCCTACGGCTTCCGCGCCATCTCCCGGCACCTGCCGGATGATCGCGCCGTGGTCGCGGTGATCGATGGCGACACCGTGCTCGGCGAAGGCGCAGTGCGCAAGACCGTGCCGTGGTTCCAGTTGTTCGGCAACGTCGGTGGCCTGACCACCAACGAGTTCTGCGAAGTGCGCGGCGGCTACATCATGAGCGAATGGCACAAGCTGCGTTTCGCCCAGCGCCACATCAACATGTGCTCGATGGCCCTGTCCAAGCGCGTGCTGACCATGACCGGGCGCATGTCGGTGTTCCGTGCCACCGTGGTCACCAACCCGGAATTCATCGCCGACGTGGAAAGCGACTCGCTGCAACACTGGCGCCTGGGTCGCTTCAAGTTCCTTACCGGCGATGACAAGTCGAGCTGGTTCAGCCTGATGCGCCTGGGCTACGACACCTTCTACGTGCCCGACGCGGCGATCAACACCGTTGAACACCCGCCGGAAAAGAGCTTCATCAAGGCCAGTCGCAAACTGATGTTCCGCTGGTACGGCAACAACCTGCGGCAGAACTCCCGTGCCCTGGGCCTGGGGATCAAACGCCTCGGCATGTTCACTTCGGTGGTGCTGTTCGACCAGCGCGTATCGATGTGGACCTCGCTGCTGGGCCTGACCGTGGCGTTGATCGCCAGCTTCAAGTACGGCACCGCGTTCATCCTGGTGTACCTGCTGTGGATTGGCATCACCCGGTTCATCCTGACCTTGTTGCTGTCGTGCTCCGGACACCGGATCGGCCCGGCCTACCCGGCGATTCTCTATTACAACCAGATCGTCGGCGCGCTGGTGAAGATCTACGTGTTCTTCCGCCTCGACCAACAGTCCTGGACTCGCCAACCCACTTCTCTGACCCGTGATCTCGCCAGCTTTCAACGTTGGTTCAACACCTGGTCGTCTCGGACCATGACCTTCTCTGCCGGCAGCATTTTTGTCGCCGTGCTGCTGTTGATGGTCTGACCGCCCCTTATTGAATTAACCAGGAAATCGCCCTTATGAATACCGCCGTCAACGCCAACGTAGTGCACGAATCCGAAGCCCAGCGCCAACACGCCCGCGTGAAAATCCCGGCCAAATTGCGCTTCTTCGGCCCTGACCGGACACCGGTCGAAGCCCGGGTGATCGACCTGTCCGCCGGTGGCCTGGCGTTCAACGCCGGTCAGTTGCCGCTGAAAAATGGCGATGTGTACAAGGCCCGCCTGCAGTTCGTCATCGACAACCTCGGCCTGGCCATGGACGTCGAGTTGCAGGTCCGCTCCTTCGACCGCGAGACCGGACGCGCCGGCTGCCAGTTCCAGAACCTGGAACCACGGGACATCTCGACCCTGCGCCACCTGATCACTTCGCACCTGGCCGGTGACATCGTCAGCGTGGGTGAAATGCTGGCGACCCTGCAGCGCGACAACTTCACCAAGGCGCGCAAGGTCAAGGACGGCGGCCACGGCATGTCCGCGTTCGGACGCCTGAAAGCCGTGACCTTCAGCCTGGGGATCTTCGTTGTCGGTCTGGCCGCCTTCGGTTTTGTTTTCAAATCGGTGTACGGCATGTACTTCGTCAGCCACGCCCAGGCCGGTCTGGTCAGCGTACCGGGCGTGAACATCACCATGCCCCGCGACGGCACCGTGCAGAGTCTGGTGAAAGCCGATGGCGTGGCCGCCAAGGGCGCACCGCTGGCGACCTTCAGCACCAGCATGCTCGACGTGCTCAAGGGCCATCTGGACGAAGACCAACTGCAACCGGCCAAGGTTGAAGAACTGTTCGGCAAGCAGATGACCGGCACCCTGACCTCGCCTTGCGATTGCACCGTGGCCCAGCAAATGGTCGCCAACGGTCAGTACGCCAGCAAGGGCGACGTGATCTTCCAACTGGTGCCGCGCAACAGCGAAGCCAATGTTGAAGCGCGCTTCTCCTATCGCCAGTTCGGCGACGTGCGTCCGGGTACTTCGGTGCGCTTCCAGATCGCCGGCGAGGACAAGAGCCGCACCGGCAAGATCGTCAGCAGCACCAGCCTGAAAAGCGCCGACCTGTCTTCGGACATCCGCGTGCTGATCCAGCCGGACGAAAGCCTGGACAGCTCCCTCGCCGGCCGCCCGGTGGAAGTGAACAGCGACCGTGGCCCGAACCTGAACTGGCTGATCGACAAAGCCATGGCTGTCGGTCTTTAAGTCGAGGACATGCCTGTGACTACTCCAACCCTCAACACGCCGCCGACCCTGTGGGAGCGAGCTTGCTCGCGATGGGATCGACGCGGTTTGTCTGATGCACCGAGCCAGCCGCATCGCGAGCAAGCTCGCTCCCACAGGGGATTTGCGTTCTGTTCGCTAGCCCTGGCAGTCAGCCTCACTGGCTGCGCCGGCCTCCCCGACCAGCGCCTGGCCAACGAAGCGCTCAAGCGCGGCGATACCGCCACCGCTGCGGCGAACTACCGGCAACTGGCAGACCTGGGCTACAGCGAAGCACAGGTCGGCCTGGCCGATATCCAGGTCGACAGCCATGACCCGGCGCAGATGAAACAGGCCGAGGCGACTTACCGCGCCGCGGCCAGCGTTTCGCCGCGCGCCCAGGCACGCCTCGGTCGCCTGCTGGTGGCCAAGCCCGGTTCCACCGAAGCCGAGCAGCACGAAGCCGAAACCCTGTTGAAAAAAGCCGCCGCCGCGGGCGAAGGCAACACGCTGATTCCACTGGCGATGCTGTACCTGCAGTACCCGCACAGCTTCCCCAACGTCAACGCCCAGCAGCAGATCAGCCAATGGCGTGCCGAGAACAAGCCGGAAGCCGGCTTGGCGCAAGTGCTGCTCTATCGCACCCAGGGCACCTACGACCAGCATCTGGATGACGTGGAAAAGATCTGCAAGGCCGCGCTCAACACCAGCGACATCTGCTACGTCGAGCTGGCCACGGTCTACCAGAAACAGGCCAAGCCAGAACAACAGGCCGAGCTGATCAAGCAGATGCAAGCGGCTCACGCTCGCGGCAGCGTTTCGGCGCAGCGCGTCGACAGCGTCGCTCGCGTGCTCGCCGATGCGACCCTGGGCAAGACCGACGAGAAGACCGCGCAATCGCTGCTCGAACCGATCGCACCGGGCTACCCGGCGTCGTGGGTCAGCCTCGCGCAGTTGATCTACGACTTCCCCGAACTGGGCGACGTCGACCAGATGATGAAGTACCTGGACAATGGCCGCGCCGCCGACCAGCCACGCGCCGAGTTGTTGCTGGGCAAGCTCTACTTCGAAGGCAAGCTGGTGCCGGCCGACGCCAAGGTCGCCGAGGAGCATTTCCAGAAAGCCGTTGGCCGCGAAGTCGCCGCCGATTACTACCTCGGTCAGATCTATCGCCGTGGCTACCTGGGCAAGGTCTATCCGCAGAAGGCTCTCGACCATCTGTTGACCGCTGCGCGCAACGGCCAGAACAGCGCCGACTTCGCCATCGCCCAACTGTTTTCCCAAGGCAAGGGCACCAAGCCCGATCCGCTGAACGCCTACGTCTTCAGCCAACTGGCCCTGGCCCAGAATACGCCGCAAGCCACCGAGCTTGCGCAAACAATCCAAACGCAATTGCCGCCCGACAGGTTGGCCGAAGCCCAACGCCTGTTGAAACAAGAACAGGCCGTGCGCGGTGCCCTGAGCCCGAACACGCCGGAACTGCATACCCTGCAAGAAGAAGTCAGCGAGGAATCCCAATGAAGTTGAATCCATTCATGAAGGCTGGTATCGGCCTGACATTCGCGCTGATCTGGTCTTGCCCGACGCTTGCTGCGATGACTGAAGAAACCAAGAACTTCGGCCTGGACATGAAGATCACCGGCCAGTCCGAAGACGACCGTGACCTCGGCACCCAGCGCGGCGGCGACGTCAACGGCGTCGGCCTTGACCTGCGCCCGTGGGTATATGGCGAAAGCGGCGCGTGGAGCGCTTACGCCATGGGTCAGGCGGTGACGTCCACCGACATCATCGAGACCGACACACTGCAAGAGTCCGAAGGCACCGAGAACACCAGCAACAATGACCGCCAGACCAAGAAGAACTACCTGGCCATGCGCGAATTCTGGGTCGGCTACAGCGGTTTCACGCCCTACCCCGGCGAGATCCTGAAATTCGGTCGTCAGCGTCTGCACAACGACGACGGTCAATGGCGCGATACCAACATCGAAGCCCTGAACTGGACCTTCGACACCACCTTGTTGCGCGCCAACGCGGGTGTCGCCGAGCGCTTCAGCGAGTACCGCACTGACCTGAAAGAACTGTCCCCCAAGGACAAGGATCGCCTGCACGCCTACGCCGATGCCGAATACCAATGGACACCGGGTCACTGGGCCGGCATTCGCGGTCACCACACTCACGATGACGGCAAGCTCGACTATCCGGAACCGGGTGTACCTTCCGATTCGCTGGACAAAAAACAGAATGGCGACATCAGCTGGCTGGGCTTGCAGGCCAACAGCGATGCCTACAACTGGCGCAACACCAATACCTTCAACTACTGGGGCAGCATCACCGGCATGAGTGGCGACCGCGACACGGTCAACCCGCTGAACGCTGATGGCACCGCTCCGGCACAACCCAAGAGCAGCGGCAATGTCGATGGCTGGGCCACCGACCTGGGCGTGCGCCTGCGCCTCGATCCGCATTGGCAAGTCGGTGCGGCCTACGCCCGGGCCAGCGCCGATTACGAACAGAACGGCCTGGAAAGCAACCGCTCGAACTACACCGGTACACGTTCACGCGTGCACCGTTTCGGCGAAGCCTTCCGTGGCGAAATGAACAACATGCAATCGGCCACGCTGTTCGGTTCGTGGATGCTCAACGACGAGTACGACGCCAGTCTGATCTACCACAAATTCTGGCGCGTCGACGGCAACAAGCCGATCACCAGCGACGGCATCGACGCCGTGCAGAACAACACCGACGACGTCACCGGCGCGATTCTCTCCAGCACTTCGCTGCCGCTGAACGATGGCGAAAAAGACCTCGGTCAGGAAATGGACCTGGTGGTCACCAAGTACTTCAAGCAAGGCCTGTTGCCGGCGTCGATGAGTCAGGCGATCGATGAACCTTCGGCCCTGGTGCGCTTCCGTGGCGGTGTGTTCAAGCCCGGCGACGCCTATGGCAAAGAAGTCGATTCGTACATGCATCGCGCGTTCATCGACGTGGTCTGGAAATTCTGATGCAGAGCGCGAAGGGAGTCCCCGACATGAACAGTGCCAAGAAAGGTTCCTTGACCTTGCTGGCTGGCGCGATGCTACTGGCAAGTGCGGCTGCCTTCGCGACTGTGGAGCCCGCTGCGCCCGCCAAGCCGGCCACTGTTGCCAAGGAACTGCAACAGGCCAAGACCTACACCGTCAGCAGCGCACCGACCGCGCCGCTGGAACTGGCCACGCCGAAACTGCCGGACGTTTCCGGCTACACAGCCGAAGCCATCGCGGCAAAAATCGTGCGCAGCAAACCGGGCAAGATCAGCCTGCGCCGGATGATGCAGGAAGACGCCCTGAAGGACTTCATCGGTGGCGACAACAAGATGGCCGAGTGGGTGGTGCGTCAGCACGGCATCCCCCAGGCGATCTTCGTCGATGACGGCTACATGAACCTCAAGGACCTGGCGAAAAAAGTCCCCAAGCAGTACTTCAGCGAAACCTCGCCGGGTGTGTTCCTGTCCCGCTTGCCGATCGTGGTCGGTCGTCACGGCATCCTCGAAATCGACAAGCAGACCCAGGAACTGCGCCTGTCCCAGGAGGGCGGTGCGTTCCTGGTCAACGACGGCCAGTTGTTCGTGCGTGACACCAAAATCACTGGCTGGCGCGAGAAGGACAACGGCCCGGCGACGTTCAATTCGCCGAAGGAGTTCCGTCCGTTCCTGCTGTCCTGGGGCGGCACCGAGACCTACATCGCCAACAGCAAGATCGCCAGTTTCGGTTATGCCAACAGTAAGTCCTACGGCGTGAGTATTTCCCAGTACACGCCGAACATGGCCAAGGTGCTCAAGCGTCCTGAGCCGACCGGCTGGATCGTCGGCTCCGAGTTCTCGGACATGTGGTACGGCTTCTACTGCTATGAGACCCGCGACTTCGTGGTCAAGGGCAACACCTACAAAGACAACATCGTCTACGGCATCGACCCGCACGACCGTTCCCACGGCCTGATCATTGCCGACAACACGGTGTACGGGACCAAGAAGAAGCACGGGATCATTATTTCCCGTGAGGTCAACGACAGCTTCATCTTCAACAACCGCAGCTACGACAACAAGTTGTCGGGTCTGGTGATCGACCGTAACAGCGTGAACAACCTGATTGCCCACAACGAGATCTACCAGAACCATACCGACGGCATCACCCTCTACGAGAGTGCCGACAACCTGCTGTGGGGCAACCGCGTGTTGAGCAACCGGCGCCACGGCATCCGTATTCGTAACAGCGTGAACATTCGCCTGTACGAAAACGTCGCCATGGCCAACGGCCTGACCGGCGTCTACGGCCACATCAAGGACCTGAGCAACACCGACCGTGACATCAAGCTCGACCCGTTCGACGCCCAGGTGTCGCTGATCGTGGTCGGCGGTGAACTGGCGGCCAACGGCAGCGGCCCGCTGTCCATCGACTCGCCGCTGAGTGTCGAGTTGTATCGCGTGTCGATGCTCGCACCGACCAAGTCCAGCGGTATCAGCTTCACCGGCATCCTTGGCGAGCGCCAGGATGAAATTCTCGACCTGCTGGTGCGCCAGCAGAAAGCCGTGCTGATCGACCCCG
The DNA here is from genome assembly GCF_058986625.1 of Pseudomonas sp. GW821-FHT07G06. Classification (NCBI taxonomy): domain Bacteria; kingdom Pseudomonadati; phylum Pseudomonadota; class Gammaproteobacteria; order Pseudomonadales; family Pseudomonadaceae; genus Pseudomonas; species Pseudomonas sp. GW821-FHT07G06. The sequence goes on along the minus strand of NZ_JBYSVW010000008.1, from coordinate 146,488 downwards.
TCGAACGCCAGACCGAAATGCGGGACTGAGGATAATCTTATGCACCCACACTTGATCAAGTTACTCAGCCTGTCGGCCCTGACCGCCGGCATTCTCGCGGCCAGCGGCGGTGTTCGCGCCGACGAAGTCAAAGCACCGAGCTTCACCGCGGAGCCTTGCTGCAGCCTGTGCCCGGCCGCCCACGACGCGAAGAACTACACCACCCGTTATCAGCAGAACTTCACCACGCTGGTGCAGGCCCAGGGCGACTGGCTGTTCCGTACGCAAGAAGACTTGCGCACCGAATTCGACACCACGCCCGCCGGCTACAAACGCATGAAGCAACTGCACGATGCGTTCAAGAGCAAAGGCGTGGAACTGGTTGTCGTGTACCAGCCGACCCGTGGCCTGGTGAACCGCAACAAGCTCAACCCGGCGGAGAAAGCCAGCTTCGACTTCGACAAGGCGCTGCGGAACTACAAGTCCATGCTCGGCCGTTTCGCGCAGATGGGCTACGTCGTTCCGGATCTGTCGCCGCTGACCAACGAGTCGTTGCCAGACACCCTGCCCGCCCACGATTTCTACTTCCGTGGCGACCAGCACTGGACCCCGTACGGTGCCCAGCGCACGGCGAAAATCGTCGCCGAGAAGGTCAAGCAATTGCCTGAATTCGCTGACATTCCCAAGCGCGAATTCGAGACCAAAAAGTCGGGGCGTATGGGCAAGACCGGAACATTGCACAACATGGCCGGTCAACTCTGTGGCACCAGCTACGCGATCCAGTACATGGATCAGTTCACCACCGAGCCGAAGGGCGAAGCGGGTGATGGCGACCTGTTCGGCGACTCCGGCAACCCGCAAATCACCCTCGTGGGTACCTCCCACAGTGGCAAGAACTACAACTTCGCCGGTTTTCTCGAAGAGGCCATAGGCGCCGACATTCTCAACGTGGCGTTCCCCGGCGGCGGCCTGGAAGGTTCGATGCTGCAGTACCTGGGCAGCGACGAATTCCAGAAGAACCCGCCGAAGATTCTCATCTGGGAATTCTCGCCGCTGTACCGCCTCGACCAGGAAACCATCTACCGCCAGATGATGGCGCTGCTGGACAACGGTTGCGAAGGCAAGGATGCACAGATGTCCGGCAGCGCCACGCTCAAGCCGGGCAAAAACGAGTTGATGGTCAACAGCAAGAACATGGACCTGCGCAACGCTAGCCACCAGGTCGACATCCGCTTCGCCGATACGTCGGTGAAAACCCTGCAAGCCACCCTCTGGTACATGAATGGTCGCCACGAGGACATCAAGATCGACAAACCGGAAACCTCCGAGACTGACGGGCGTTTCGCTTTCGAGTTGCGCACGGACGAAGACTGGGCTTCGCAAAACCTGCTGGCCGTTGAAGTCCAGGGCCCCGAAGCCGGTGCCGCGCCTCAGAAAGTCGAAGCGAAAATTTGCAAACGCAACGTATTCCCGGGCACCGAGCAGCGTACTGCTTCGGTCGGGCAATGAGGTCTGCTATGCGCAATCCGAAATTATCAACACTGTTGGCACCGACGCTCTTGAGCCTGGCGATGTTCGCCGGGGCCACGCAAGCGGCGGCGCCACTGCGTCCACCCCAGGGCTATTTTGCGCCTGTGGATAAATTCAAGACGGGCGACAAGAGCGAAGGCTGCGATGCGATGCCGACGCCTTACACCGGCTCGTTGCAATTTCGCAGCAAGTACGAAGGTTCGGACAAGGCCCGCGCGACCCTCAACGTGCAGTCGGAAAAAGCCTTCCGCGACAGCACCGCCGACATCACCAAGATCGAGCGCGGCACCAGCAAGCGCGTGATGCAGTTCATGCGTGACGGTCGCCCGGAACAACTGGAATGCACGCTCAATTGGTTGACCGCGTGGGCCAAGGCCGATGCCTTGATGTCCAAGGACTTCAACCACACCGGCAAGTCGATGCGCAAATGGGCGCTGGGCAGCATGGCGTCTTCATACATTCGCCTGAAGTTTTCCGACTCCCGTCCGCTGGCCAACCATCAGCAAGAGTCGCAGTTGATCGAAGCCTGGTTCAGCAAGATGGCCGACCAGGTGGTCAGCGACTGGGACAACCTGCCGCTCGAGCAGACCAACAACCACTCGTACTGGGCCGCCTGGTCGGTGATGGCCACGTCCGTCGCCACCAACCGCCGCGACCTGTTCGACTGGGCCGTGAAGGAATTCAAGGTCGGCGCCAACCAGGTCGACGCCAACGGTTATCTGCCCAACGAACTCAAGCGTGAACAACGGGCCCTGGCGTACCACAACTATGCCCTGCCGCCGCTGGCGATGATCGCCAGTTTCGCCCAGGTCAACGGTGTGGACTTGCGTCAGGAAAACAACGGTGCATTGAAACGCCTCGGTGATCGCGTGCTCGCCGGGGTGAAAGACCCGGATGAGTTCGAGGAAAAGAACGGCAAGGAACAGGACATGACCGACCTTAAGGTCGACTCGAAATTTGCCTGGCTCGAACCGTTCTGCACGCTCTACACCTGCTCGCCCGAGGTGCTGGCGAAGAAACACAAGATGCAACCGTTCAAGACCTTCCGCCTCGGCGGTGACCTGACCAAGGTCTACGACCCGGCCAATGAAAAGGGCAAGGGTTCCTAGACCAAATACAAAACCCTGTGGGAGCGAGCTTGCTCGCGATGACTGAGTGTCAGCCGACATCGATGCTGAATGTCAGACCGCAATCGCGAGCAAGCTCGCTCCCACAGGGTTAGTTGTCAGCTGTGAGATGTGGGTTATGCCCCCCGAATTTCTGTGGGGGGTTTGGGGGGGCCGTTGGCCCTTGACTGTTGGTTCAAACAAGGAGAGATCGGGATGGTTTTTTCGTCCAACGTGTTCCTGTTTTTGTTCTTGCCGATCTTCCTCGGCTTGTACTACCTGAGCGGGCAACGCTATCGCAATCTGCTGCTGCTGATTGCCAGTTACGTGTTCTACGCCTGGTGGCGTGTGGACTTCCTCGCACTGTTCGCCGGCGTCACGCTGTGGAACTACTGGATCGGCCTGAAAGTCGGTGCTGCCGGGGTCAGGACCAAACCGGCACAGCGCTGGCTGCTGCTCGGCGTGGCCGTCGACCTGTGCATCCTCGGCTACTTCAAGTACGCAAACTTCGGCGTCGACAGCATCAACGCGATGATGACGTCGGTGGGCCTGGAGCCTTTCATCCTGACCCACGTGCTGCTGCCGATCGGGATCTCGTTCTACGTCTTCGAGTCCATCAGCTACATCATCGACGTCTACCGTGGCGACACCCCGGCGACCCGCAACCTGATCGACTTCGCGGCGTTCGTGGCGATCTTCCCGCACTTGATCGCCGGTCCCGTGTTGCGTTTTCGCGACCTGGCCGACCAGTTCAACAACCGCACCCACACCCTCGACAAGTTCTCCGAGGGCTGCACGCGGTTCATGCAGGGTTTCATCAAGAAAGTCTTCATTGCCGACACCCTGGCCGTCGTGGCCGACCACTGCTTTGCCCTGCAAAACCCGACAACGGGCGATGCCTGGCTCGGCGCCCTGGCGTACACCGCGCAGCTGTATTTCGACTTCTCCGGCTACAGCGACATGGCCATCGGCCTGGGCTTGATGATGGGTTTCCGCTTCATGGAAAACTTCAAGCAGCCTTACGTCAGCCAGTCGATCACCGAGTTCTGGCGGCGCTGGCACATCAGCCTGTCGACCTGGCTGCGTGACTATCTGTACATCACCCTGGGCGGTAACCGCAAAGGCACGCTGATGACCTATCGCAACCTGTTCCTGACCATGCTGCTCGGTGGTCTGTGGCACGGCGCGAACATCACCTACATCGTCTGGGGTGCATGGCACGGCATGTGGCTGGCGATTGAAAAAGCCATCGGCCTGAATACCTCGCCACGCAGCTTCAACCCGATCCGTTGGGCAATGACCTTCCTGCTGGTGGTGATGGGCTGGGTGATCTTCCGTGCGGAAAACCTGCACGTCGCCGGGCGCATGTACGGCGCGATGTTCAGCTTCAGCGACTGGTCGCTGTCGGAACTCAACCAGGCCAGCCTCACCGGCCTGCAAGTGGCAACGCTGATCGTGGCCTACGTGACTCTGGCGTTTTTCGGCCTGCGCGACTTCTACACCAATCAGCCTCCGGTGAAGACCAAGCCTGCAGTGAACGTCGACGCCGACGGCCCGGCCGCGGCGACACCGGGAACGATCAAGGCCGTGCCTGGGGATAACCCGGCAAGCATCCACCAGCCTGGCTACACCGTCGGCGTCGAAGCCCAGGTGCAACCGGCCTACTGGACCGCTGACTGGTCGCGCTACGTGATGCGTGCGCTGGTGCTGCTGCTGTTCATCGCCTCGATTCTCAAACTCTCGGCGCAAAGCTTCTCGCCGTTCCTTTACTTCCAGTTCTGAGGGATCTGACCATGACCCGCTCATTACGCATCTTCTACATCGCGCTGTTCCTTGTGACCCTGCTGGTGCTCGGTCTGTGGTCGGTGCGCAGCTTCTTCGGCTTCAGCACCAACGCCGATGCGACGGTGCTCAACGGTCGCTGGTCCAAGGCCGTGGAAACCCACTACGACGACGAGTTCCCGATCAAGCGCCTGGGCACCAATCTCTGGGCCGCGCTGGATTTCAAACTGTTCAACGAAGGTCGTCCGGGCGTGGTGCTCGGTCGCGACCAGTGGTTGTACAGCGATGAAGAGTTTCATCCGGTGGTCAACGAAGAGCTGAACCTGCAAGGCAACTACGCGCTGGTCGAAGGCGTGCGCCAGACCTTGAAAGAGAAAGGCGTGCAACTGGTGATGGCGGTGGTGCCGGCCAAGGTGCGTCTGTACCCGGAACACCTCGGTGAGGAGAAACCGGCGAGCATCCACGCCAACCTCTACAAGGACTTCCACCAGCGCCTGGCCGCCGACCGGATTCCGGCCCCTGACCTGCTCGGCCCGCTGCAACAGGCCAAGCAGAACGGCCAGCAAGTGTTCCTGCGCACCGACACCCACTGGACCCCGGAAGGCGCCGAGATCGCGGCCAATCGTTTGGCCAAGACCATTGCCGACAAGTACCCGCTGAGCGGCGAACCGCAGCGCTTCGTCACCGAACCGGCCGAAACCGTCACCCACAAGGGCGACCTGCGTCTGTTCCTGCCACTGGACCCGCTGTTCGAAAACCTGATGCCCAAGCAAGAAACCTTGCACAAGCGCAATACGGTCGCGGCTGAAGATCAGCCCGCCGGCGACGACGCGCTGTTCGCCAACACCGAAGTGCCAGTGGCCCTGATCGGCACCAGCTACAGCGCCAACCCCAGCTGGAATTTTGTGGGTGCGCTCAAGCAGGCGCTGCACAGCGACGTGGTCAATTACGCCGAAGACGGCCACGGCCCGATTCTGCCGATGCTCAGCTACCTGAAAAGCGATGCCTTCAAGAACAGCCCGCCACAGGTGCTGATCTGGGAGTTCCCTGAACGATATCTGCCTGTGAACAACGAAATCGGCGACGCCGACCCGCAGTGGGTCGCAGAGCTTAAACAAGCCGGCGCCCGCCAACAAAACGTAGCTGCAAACACTAAATCCGAGACGCCCGACCGGGCGCAAAACTGAAAGAGAGGTACACCATGACTTTCACTACAACTCCTCGTCGTCTCGCTAAAAGCTTTGCTCTGGTTGCCGGCCTCAGCGTGCTGTCGGTACAGGCTTTCGCCGCTGGCGACGCCGCCCTGTACGGCCCGACCGCGCCGAAAGGCTCGACCTTCGTGCGCATCTACAACGCCAGCAACGCCGAAGTCAGCGCCACCGTCGGCAGCACCAACCTGAGCGATGTCGCACCACTGTCGAGCAGTGACTTCAGCTTCATGCCGGGCGGCGACTACAGCGCCAAGGTCGGCAGCCAGAGCCTGCCGGTGAAACTGGCCGGCGACCACTATTACACCCTGGTCAACAACGCCAGCGGCGCACCGCAACTGATCGAAGAGCCGCCGTTCAAGAACAAGCAGAAGTCACTGGTCCGCGTACAGAACCTCAGCGACAAGGCGCTGACCCTGAAAACCGCCGATGGCAAGACTGACGTGGTGCCGAACGTTGCCCCCAAGGGTCGCGGCGAACGTGAAATCAACCCGGTGAAAGTCAGCCTGGCGCTCTATGACGGCACCACCAAAGTCGGCGACGTGAAACCGGTCGCCCTGGAACGCGGTGAAGCCGCGGTGCTGTACGTCACCGGCAGCGGCAGCAGCCTGTCGCCGGTCTGGGTGAAACGCCCGGTATCGACGCGCTAATGAATTTACCGAAAGGCCGGCATTGATCCCTGTAGGAGCTGCCGCAGGCTGCGATCTTTTGATCTTGATTTTTTGCGCTCGTCAGGACGCCAAAGATCAAAAGATCGCAGCCTTCGGCAGCTCCTACAGCAGCCTTTCGGCACGGAACAAAAACAAGAGTGAAACGACAGAACGCAGTAGCTCTAACCAATCGATATTCAAGGAGTAACAACATGATTCCGGTGATCTTGTCAGGTGGTAGTGGCTCACGTCTTTGGCCGCTTTCCCGCAAACAATTCCCTAAACAGTTCCTGGCCCTGACCGGCGAACACACCCTGTTCCAGCAAACCCTGGAACGCCTGGTGTTCGAAGGCATGGACACGCCCATCGTGGTCTGCAACAAGGACCACCGCTTCATCGTCAACGAGCAATTAGCGGCGCGCAAACTGGAATCCCAGCGCATCCTGATGGAGCCGTTCGGTCGCAACACCGCGCCGGCCGTGGCCCTGACCGCGATGATGCTGGTCAATGAAGGTCGCGACGAACTGATGCTGGTATTGCCGGCCGACCACGTCCTGGAAGACCAGAAAGCCCTGCAACGCGCCCTGGCCCTGGCCACAGTCGCCGCCGAAAACGGTGAAATGGTGTTGTTCGGCGTGCCGGCCACCAAGCCGGAAACCGGTTACGGCTACATCAAGTCGACCAACGACTCGCTGCTGCCCGAAGGCGTCAGCCGCGTCTCGCACTTTGTGGAAAAACCCGACGTGAAGCGCGCCACCGAGTTCGTCCAGTCCGGCGGTTACTTCTGGAACAGTGGCATGTTCCTGTTCCGCGCCAGCCGCTTCCTCGAAGAGCTGAAAAAGCACGATCCGGACATCTACGACACCTGCCTGCTGACCCTGGAACGCAGCCACCAGGACGCCGACACCATCACCTTCGACGAAGCCACCTTCGCCTGCTGCCCGGACAACTCCATCGACTACTCGGTGATGGAAAAAACCCAACGCGCCTGCGTCGTGCCGCTGACCGCCGGCTGGAGCGATGTCGGTTGCTGGTCGTCGCTGTGGGAAGTGAATGCAAAAGACGCCAACGGCAACGTCACCAAAGGCGACGTGGTGATCCAGGACAGCAAAAACTGCATGATCCACGGCAACGGCAAACTGGTGTCGGTGATCGGCCTGGAAAACATCGTCGTGGTCGAAACCAAGGACGCCATGATGATCGCCCACAAGGACAAGGTCCAAGGCGTGAAACAGATGGTCAACACCCTCAACGAACAGGGCCGCAGCGAAACCCAGAACCACTGCGAGGTCTACCGTCCGTGGGGCTCCTACGACTCGGTGGACATGGGCGGCCGCTTCCAGGTCAAGCACATCTCGGTCAAACCGGGCGCTTGCCTGTCGCTGCAGATGCATCACCACCGTGCTGAACACTGGATCGTAGTCAGTGGCACGGCCGAGGTGACCTGTGATGAGAATGTGTTCCTGCTGACGGAGAACCAGTCGACTTACATTCCGATTGCTTCGGTACATCGCCTGCGTAACCCGGGGAAGATTCCGTTGGAGATTATCGAAGTGCAATCCGGGAGTTATCTGGGTGAGGACGATATCGAGCGGTTTGAAGATATCTACGGGCGCTCGACGCCGGTTGAGCGTGGAGTTGCGGTGAAGACGATCGCGCAGTGATTGCGCTGGTAAAAACCGTTTAACTTGAAGCCTCCGTCCAGCCGACTGCGCTCCCGATCCGCAGGCGGTTGGACGTTTTTTTTCAAATTGATTTGCGCCTGACACGCGGTATTTCAATGGTATGAACTGCGGCCGTAACAGGGAATGCCGCAGCGAATGAGCGGATCACCAAGCCACTCGGTGAATTAGGGGGCGTAGGTGGTGTAGGTAATGCCAAAGTGCTTAACCAATTATGTTGATCGGTTACTGATCGAATCATGTCAAAACTGTCCGGTTGCCCTTTTGCTATTGCAGTTTTTACAGCCAACTGGCGGTATTGCATTTGTGTTTGAGCCTCGGAAACCCTCATTACACGCGCGAAGGTCACTGCTGTGTGCCCCGCCATACTGGTTATAGGGTTTCGAGCGTACATCCCCAATCTTCCGACAAAATCCACTGTGCTGGCCACTTGTTGCCGTCGCGTAAAAAGTACCTTAGGCGTCTCAATGGGGCTGTTAAAGATTACAGACATAGGTCCCATGATCCGACTCGTTGCACGCTCTCCTACTGTAAAATTCAAGGCACCGGAAATAATTTCTCCAGAGTGGTAGAGCACGGCCCCCGAAGGGGGAGCCGTTTGTGTTCGAACAGCTGCAATGACATGGGCTTGATGCGTGTTAGTAAAGGAGAGGCCACGCTGAACGTTAAGCTCTTCAAGTACCCGCGGAATTTCATCGCGGTAAGCGCGTGTTGGAAAGTCCTGACTATTTGCAAAAAAATTACGAATCGGCTGCATACCGGCAGCCTGTAATGGATAAATAATTCTCTTGCTCGAAAGATCGTGATAACGGTTATCTCCACGTTCTTGGGAGGGGGTCCCCACAAGGCCATACCTATCACGATAGAACAAGGGATTGTTGCCCATGGATCGATATAAATTCAATCCATCTATAGTGCCCACCGGATCTGGATTCAACCATCGATGTAGCCAAGGCACGTAATACCTGAACCCATAATAATAAAGCCCGGTCGCATCCCTCTCCTTCCCCGAATAACGCACGGTTTTATAACTGGCTTCAACTTCCCCTCTACCGGCAAACCACGCGGTAGTGCCAAACGGGTGATAACGCTCCTGGCTGATCACCTCCCCCGCCTGATCGAGTTCCAGGACGCAGGACCCCAGGTGATCATTCAGGCTGTAACGGTATTGGTCATTGGGTGGCCCTGACTCCCAGTGCAACACCCGTACACTGCTGCGTCCGGCCTGCACACTGATCACCTGCAGCACTTCGCCGGTGCCGCTGTGGCTGCGCAGTTCCAGATTGGGTAGATAGCGAGCTTCAGAGATCAGCGTTCGTGCATTGGTTTGCGTCAAACGAACCTTGCGCGCGCGCATACCGTCGGCGCCGTAAACGTAGCGCTCGCTATCATTGAGGCCGGAATCACGTTCGACCGGCCGTACTTCGTGCAATTGATCACGCTGGTCCCAACACAGCGATAGTCCTGGTTGCAGGTTGAGCAGATTGCCATTGGCGTCAAAACTGCCAAGGAAATCCTCCTCGCCCGGTTCCACGCCTTCAATCACCGGCAGGCACCGGTTGCTGTGCGTCGACGCGACCAATCGATGACCGTGGCGTTGCGGACCTTCGTGGGTCAACTCCAGCAGATTGCCGCCCGGATCGTAGCGATATTGCTGGCGGAAATTGGCGCAAGCCGCGGGATCATCGAAAGTTGAAAACTGCGGCCCCTTGTTTGAGCCCCCAGCCTCCCAACCGGTGGCTTCGATCAGTTGATAGAGGCTGTCGTAGCAATAATGGCTGGTCGGCTCGATGCGCTGGTTGGCGAAGTAGCGAATCGGAAGCGCGGCATCCTCGATGCTGAGCACGTTGCCCACCGGGTCGTAGGCATAGCTCAGGTCTTGCAGGGCTTTGTTGCCGCGTTGGGCGCTGAGGCGGGTCAGGCGGCCATTTTGCGCGTCGTATTCCAGCGTGGTGATTACGCCATTGCCGGCGACTTCCCGTTCGGTCTGGCCGTAGGCGTTGTAAGCGATGGCGCTGACCAGCGTTTTCGGGGTTGATGCACCGCTGAGTTGCAGGCGAACCTCGTGCAACTCGCCGTCGAGGGTCCATCTGAACAACTGTCGGTTACCTTTGGCATCGGTCTGTTCGATCGCCTCGGCCAGCGCGGTGAAGTGCAAGCGAGTGGTTGCGCCCTCGCCCGCCTCCAGCAGCAACTCACGATCCGCTATCGACTCCGGCCAGTCAGGCAGCGACAACACCCTCAGAAAATGCCGCGTCTGCTCCAGCGCCGTGCCGTGCATCCCGAACTCGGTATACCGCAGGGAGCCCGCCGGGTCATCGTGGCGGATCAGTTGGCCGCATTGGTTGCGCTCGGCAGCAGCCTGATCGCTCAAGCCATAACAAAAGCGTTCCGTGCAAAGCGCTTCGCCGTCCACCGCCTGCTCGAACACCGCCAGCGGACGCAACTGCTCGTCATACTGCATCCAGCGCCGGGAACCCCGGCCATCCCAACTGTGCAGCGCTTGACCGGCCTCACCAAACAGACTGACGCGCAAACCGGCATCGACACTGCTCGAAGCCAACACGCTGCCAGACAGGGTACGAACCTCGCTCAGATTAGCCAGCGCCGCCCCCTCCTGAAACAGCCGCGGACCCCACGCGGCGACAACATGCCCGGCCGGGTCATAGACCGAACGATTGATCCGCACTTCAGCCGCCGCGGCTTCTGTTCCCCGGCAATAAGCCACCGAACGCACAGCCAGGCTGCGCGGATCAGCGACGCTCAGCGTTGGGGTATTGCGTTGAACTGACGGAGTATGTGGCCACATGGGGAGTCGCCTGATTAACTCATGCCAGCTAACACCGAAAACTTATCGGTGACTACTGTCAGAAATTACAGTCCGGACCAACGTAGGCTCGAATAGACGATGGCACCGCGACAAATGCACCACGGCACTGGACGCTGAATCGCAATCAGCGGCATGGCTCAATTACCTTAAATGAAAACGTGTTTCTGTTGAGCAAGAGCCCGTCGACTTGCATTCCGATTACTTCGTGTGCGTAGCTGGCGCAGTTTCGGTGCGGAGCATCGCGCAGTGATTGATCTGTACCTGGCACCGAACCGACTGCGTTGGCTATCCGCAGTCGGCGCGGCGCTTTTCTTCAGTTGCCGGTTTGACGCCCTACTGGATTGAAAGCTCTGCCTGTACCTTTAAAAAATTGTTTAAAAAACCCTTTTTTATTCACGGGAGAAGGTGAGCGAGAAGTTGGGGTCATCTCAAAACTCAGTGTGTAGTGACCTTTTCTCTCTTCACCCGCCAACGCTTCATGCGTCAAGCGTCCATTGGTAGTTCCAATCCTTGTTTCAATGGAGGCGGCCAAGTGCAACCCGGGTATTATTGTTGAATTTTCGACCTGCTTCATTGGGTACGTTATACTCGAAGTAACAGTCACGCTTTCGTCTTCATTTAGATGAATGTTGTAACTTGCTCCCGAGGAACCTGTAAAAAAATAATCAGCCCGCTGTGAATGATTCATAGCCTCCTGAGTCGCTTCAATCAAACTGACTTGATAAGCAATTTCAGATATACGGGCACGATCTTCCGGGTGCGAAATTTTTCTTGCTAGAAATTCCAATTTTTCATCAGTAGTTTCAAGCACATCCAAAGAAACGTCGAAGCCGGATGAACTGCCGTATTCAGCGCCTCGGGATATGGAATAATTCGATCTGTGCAGATCCTTGATAAACTCCTCCGAGTATATCCTCGGCGAACCGTCGGCCGCAGGGCTCATAACGCTGGCTACTTCAGTTTTAGATCTAGGTGTAAAGTGCGAATGCAGTTTTGTCCAACTCAAACTGATCGTGTGTTTATCGCCATCCCGACGGTAAGATTCAGAATAATTGACATCTGCCTGAAGGCTGACGTAACGGTCAAGTTCAGCAGCCATACTGACCACTTGCGGTATATCAATATAACTTTCGAACAGATCCTTAACCTTCAGTAAACCCAGCCAATCATGGTAGGTGACAGGGTTATTGCCTACCATTACATAGCCATTTATCCCATCAACGACCCCCGCCGGATCCGGGCTCAACCATCGCTGCCACCCCGCCACGTAATACCTGAAACCATAGTAATAAAGTCCCGTCGCATCCCGCTCCTTCCCCGAATAACGTACCGTTCTGTAACTCGCCTCCACCTCCCCACGTCCGGCGAACCAAGCGGTGGTGCCATACGGGTGATAACGTTCCTGGCTGATCACTTCACCAACATAATCAAGTTCCAGGGTGCAGGAGCCCAGGTGATCGTTAAGGTGGTAGCGGTATTGGTCATTGGCCATGTCTTTCGGCGGCTCGGACTCCCAGTGCAACACCCGCACACGGCTGCGCCCGGCCTGGACGTTGATTACCTGCAACACTTCACCCGTGCCGCTGTAATTGCGCAGCTCCAGGTTCGGCAGATAGCGGGTTTCAGCGACCAATGTCCGGGCATGGGCCAGCGTCTCGCGGACTTTGCGCAGGCGCATCCCATCGGCACCGTAGACATAACATTCGCGGTCATCGACACCCGAATCGCGCACCACGGGCCGTACTTCGCCCAACTGGTTGCGCAGGTCCCAACTCAACGCCTGCCCCGCTTGCAGGCTCAACAAATTGCCGTTGCTGTCGAAGCCCCGGCGGAAGTCGTCATCACCCGGTTCCACGCCTTCAATTACCGGCAGACAGCGGTTGCTGCGCGCCGCCGACACCAGCCGATGAGCATGATTTTGCGGACCTTCGTGGGTCAGTTCCAGCAGACTGCCACCCAAGTTGTAGTGATAGGTCTGGCGATAGTTCGCACGGGGCGCGGGATCATCGAACGTCGAAAACTGTGGGCCTTTATTGACACCGCCCGCTTCCCAGCCGAGGGCTTCGATCAGTTGCGACAGGCTGTCGTAGACGTAGCAATTGACCGGTTCGATCCGTTGGTTGGCGAAGTAGCGAATCGGCAGCGCGGCATCCTCGATGCTCAGCACATTGCCCACCGGGTCGTAGGCATAGCGAAGGTCTTGCAGCGCTTTGTTGCCGCGTTGCGCCAGGAGGCTAGTCAGGCGGCCATTCTGCGCGTCGTATTCCAGCGTGGTGATTACGCCATTGCCGGCGACTTCCCGCTCGGTCTGGCCTTGGGCGTTGTAGGTGATGGCGCTGACCAGCGTTTTCGGGGTGGGTGTGCCGTTGAGTTGCAGGCGAACCTCGCGCAACTGGCCGTCGAGGGTCTGGCTGAACAACTGGCGGTGACCCTTGGCATCGGTTTGATGGGAGACCTCGCCCAATGCATTGACCTGTGAACGGGTGGTGGCGCCCTCGCCCGGCTCCAGCAGCCGCTCGCGGTCCGCTGTCGACTCGGGCCAGTCCGGCTGCGTCAGGTCGTTCAGAAAATGCCGCGTCTGCTCCAACACTCCAGCGTGCAATCCGAACTCGGCAAACCGCTGCGAGCCCGCCGGGTCATCATGGCGGATCAATTGACCGCATTGGTTGCGCTCGGCAGCAGCCTGATCATTCGCACCGTAACTCAAGCGTTCCGTGCAAAGCGCTTCGCCGTCCAGCGGCTGCTCGAACACCGATACCGGGCGCAACTGAGTGTCGTATTGCATCCAGCGCTGCGAGCCACGGCCATCCCAGTGGTGGATCGGTTGCCCCGCCTCACCCAACAGCGCCACACGCCAGCCGGCATCAACGCTGTTCGTACACAACACGGTGCCGGGCAGGGCGTGAATTGTTTGCAAATTAGGCGACGCTGAAGCGTCCAGAAACAATCGCGGATCCCACTGGGCAATCGCTCGCCCCGCCCAATCATGGACCGTGCGATTGACCCGTGCCTGAGGGAGCACGCCGTCGTTGTCGCGCCAGTAACCCGCGGCACGCACCGCCAGCCCACGAGGGTCAATCGCGATCAGGCTCGGGGTGTGGCGGTGGATTGAAGATGTTGATGACACAGTATGCGCTCCGGAATAACTCCCCTCATGTAAACCCGCCGCTCAGACACTTGCCTACTGTCAGAAATTACAGTTCAGACCGATGGCCTCAAACGCCTTCGCCACGCCCTGCCCATCGCCAACCCCACTCGCGCTTAGGTAGGATGCTCCTCTCTATTCCCGAGATTTACGTCATGTTCATCGGCGTCCTGCTGGTCATCACTTGGCTGATCCTGTTGCTGCGCTATCCGGCCAAGGCCTTGCCCGTATCCGTGGCCGCCGCCGTGGGGCTGGGGATCGTCGCCACCTGGGTCATCTGGATGGACCACCGCGAACTCAAGCAACTGCAACGCCTGGAGTTGCGCATCAGCTATGCGCCCGAGCACTGCCCGGCCGACCGACCGCTGAAACTGACGATGAACAATGGCAATGACGTGCCGCTGACGGAACTGCGCTGGCGGGTTGCGGCCTATGCTCCGGGCGATACGGTGAACCTCGCCGACAACCAATACACCGCCCCGCGTTATCGCGGCCCCGGCGAATTGCAGGCCGGTGGCAACTGGGAAGATTGCTTGCCGCTGCCGCCGTTGCGCCCTGGCTACCGGCCGGAAACCCTGGAGTTTCGCGCCGAGCGATTGCAGGGTAGTTTTTCCGACTGATCCCTCCCCCATTTTTTGCACAAGGAATGCGCCATGCCCGTTGCGTTGATTACCGGTTGCTCCAGCGGCATTGGCCGTGCCCTTGCCGATGCGTTCAAGGTCGCCGGCTATGAAGTCTGGGCCAGTGCCCGCAAGGCCGTAGATGTCGCGGCACTCAGCGCCGCGGGTTTCACCGCCGTGCAACTGGATGTCAACGACGCCGTGGCACTCGAAACCTTGAGCGAGCATATCAACCACCAAACCGGCGGCCTCGATGTGCTGATCAACAACGCGGGGTATGGCGCCATGGGGCCGTTGCTCGATGGCGGCGTACCAGCCATGCAGCGCCAGTTCGAGACCAATGTGTTCGCCATCGTCGGCGTCACCCGCGCCTTGTTCCCGGTGCTGCGTCGGGCCAAGGGGCTGGTGGTGAATATCGGTAGCGTGTCCGGCGTACTGGTCACGCCATTCGCCGGCGCCTACTGCGCTTCGAAAGCCGCCGTGCATGCCTTGAGCGATGCCTTGCGCATGGAACTGGCGCCGTTCGGCGTGCGGGTCATGGAGGTCCAGCCGGGGGCCATCGCTTCCAGCTTCGCCAAGAATGCCGGGCACGAAGCCGAGCAACTGATCAGTGAACAATCGCCGTGGTTTCCGCTGCGTGAAGGCATACGCGCCCGGGCCAGGGCTTCCCAGGACAGACCGACCCCGGCCAGTGAGTTTGCCGCCGGATTGCTCAAGGCCGTGCAGCAAGCCAAACCGCCACGGCTGATCCGCCTGGGCAATGGCAGCCGCGCGTTGCCGCTGATGGCCAGTTTGCTGCCCAAGGGTTTGCTCGAATCCGGGCTGATGAAGCGGTTCGGGTTGCGTGGGCAGCTCTGAGACCGCGTCATCGTTCTTCGCGGGCAAGCCCGCTCCCACAGGTCATGCGCAGATTTTGAAATAGCGCTAATCCTGTGGGAGCGGGCTTGCCCGCGAAGAGGCCCGCACAGTCTCTACAAAACTTCAGGTAACAGCACAATGACCGACTACACCGAATACTTCGACGAAGTGATCCAGGCCCACGTGGCCATCGAACAATGGCTGGCCGAGGAGCGCGACGCGTCCGATCTCGAAAAACTGCTGACGCGTTTTTCGTCGCAGTTCTCCATGGTCTCGCCGCTCGGCCGGGTGCTGGATTTTGACGCGCTGAACGAACTGTTCACGCTGGCGGGCGGCAAGAAACTCGGGTTCAGGATCGAGCTCAGCGAGTTGCGTGGCATCGCGTTGTACGACGGCGGCGCCACCGTGAGTTACCGCGAGCAACAGACCGATGCGACCGGGTTGCACTCGGATCGTCGTTCCACGGTTGTGTTCGAGAAGGTAGATGACAGGATTCTTTGGCGGCATTTGCAAGAGACCTTCTGCTGAACACGACGACGATCAACTGTAGGAGCGAGCCTGCTCGCGATGGACGTCAACGATAACGCGTGCATTCTGAATAAACGCGGCGCGCTCTGGTTCATCGCGAGCAGGCTCGCTCCTACAGGGGGATGCATTCCAAAATTTGGGAGCGGCGGTGCGGCGATCCGACTTGCTCGCGAAGCAGGCGACCCGGTCTACCGGCTATGCCCCACCCTCCTGCTTCACCACCACCGTACAGGTAATCCCCGCCGCCAACACCACACCCTCCGGCACTTCATCGATGTGAATGCGCACTGGTACCCGTTGCGCAAGGCGTACCCAGTTGAAGGTCGGGTTGACGTCGGCAATCAATTCGCGGCTCTCCGGGTTGTCGCGGTCGTAGATGCCGCGCGAGATGCTTTCCACGTGGCCCTTGAGCACTTCGCCGCTCATCAGCTGCATGTCGGCCTTATCGCCGACGCGCACGCGGGGCAGCTTGGTTTCTTCGAAGAAGCCGTAGACCCAGAACGAGTTCATGTCGACCACGGCCATTTTCGCCTCACCGATGCGCGCATAGTCGCCGCGATGCACGTTGAGGTTGGTGACGTAGCCGTCCACTGCGGCACGCACTTCAGTGCGCTTGAGGTTGAGTTCGGCGGCTTCCAGTTGCGCCTGGGCCTGCTGGTAGTCAGCCAGGGCCGAGTCGGCGAGGTTGCTGGCGTCGTCGCGGTTTTCCCGGGAGATCACCAGGTTGTCCATATCGGCTCGACGATGGGCGTTGACCTTGCGCATCTCCCAGGTCGCCTTGCGCGATGCCACCAGATTCTGCGCTTGCTTGACCGCCAGGCGGTAGTGCTCGGGGTCGATCTGCATCAGCAAATCGCCTTTTTTCACCAGCTGGTTGTCGCGCACCGGCACGGCCACCACTTCGCCGGTGACGTCGGCCGCGACGTTGATGATGTCGGCGCGCACGCGGCCGTCGCGGGTCCACGGCGTGTTCATGTAGTGCTCCCACAAGGAGCGGCCGATCCACAGCGCGAGGGCCAGCACCAGCAGGGTCGCGAGCAGGCTGAAAAACTTTTTCATCGGGGCATTCTCAGTGATAGAGAGTCAACGGTAGACAGTCAGCGCCATGGCGCCGAAAAGACAGGTAAACAGACTCAGGCGCAGCAACGCCGGGTGCCAGAAAAAACGGTACAGGTCGAACCCGGACAGGAACCGGTCCAGCGCCCAGGCCAGGGCCGCCGCGATGAAAAACATCAGGGTCATGGTCGGCATGTACACACCGTGGAAGGCGATTTCACGAGGCATGTTCTAGTCCTTGTGGCTGGCTGCTGGTACGGACATTCACGTAACCGGCGAGCGGTGATTGCGGATCGAGCAGCGAGGTGCGGATGAAGTGCAGGTAGCTCTTCACCCGGCGTAACGCCGAGGTATCGAAATGCGGGGCAAAGGGTTCGTCGGTAGACTGCACACGGCTGATCGCGTGATCGACCGCGATCAGCGCGCGCTCGAGGTTGCTGCTGTTCGGTTGCAGGAACAGCCGCACCAGCGCACGCCCCATCACCCGGATCGCCTGGCGCCACGGCTGGGATTCGGCATAGGCCGGGTGCACCGGCAGAATCGCCTGCTCCTTGCGCAATTCGATGATCGCGTGGCCGACTTCCAGCACCACGAACATCCAGCGCAGCAAGTCCCGCTGCACCTGCGGTTGGCCCGCCGCGAAGCCGTAGGCCTGATGCACCAGGTCACGGGTGCGGCTTTCGAAACTCGACGCCAGGCCCTTGAGCTTGCCGCTGATGGCGTACACCACCTGACCACGCAGGTCCTGCTCCAGGCGACGCCACAACCAGCGGCTGTTGGGCGGCAGAATGATCGCCCCGGCCGCTGCGCACACCAGCATGCCCAGCACCATGGCGATGTAGTCGTTGATAAAGGTGTAGGGGTTGTAGACCGTGAGGTTGTCCGGCACCGAACCGGTGCTGAAGAAGATCAGCAAGCCCAGGCCGACGCCCACGTATTGCGGCCGCGAGGTCAGGAACGAGCCAAGTACGATCACCGGTGCGAGCATCACGCACAGCAACGGAAATCCGTCGATCCACGGGAATATGAAAAACATCTCGACAAAGCCGATCAGCGCCCCGAGCAATGTCCCGCACGCCATCTGAAAGGCCATGCGCTTGGGGTTCGGAGTAGCGGCGGACAGGCCCACGGTCGCGGCGGCAATCAGGGTCATGGTCGCGCCGCTCGGCCAGGCGGTTGCCACCCAGTAGCTGCCCAATACCACCAGAATGAACGCCGCGCGTATCCCCGAAGCTGCCGCTGCCATCCAGTTGGTTTGCGGGGTGAACGGCTCGTCCCAGCGCTCCCGTTCGTGACTGTGATCGGCCAGCGATGCGTGGGTCTGGGCATAACTGTGCAAGTCGTCGACAAACCGATAGAGCAGTTCGTAGGCGGTGTGGAAATCCAGTTGCCCAGCCTCGCTCGGGTTGCTCTGCTGGAACGTCGCCCGCAGACTGCGCACCCGCGCTGGCAACCCTTCCTTGTAGGCGCTCAGCACCGTGACCAGACGCGCTGCATCGGCGCTGGTCAGGGCACGCCCGCTGAAGCCGTCGAGCAGCTCGGCGAGGTCCTGCAAGCCGGGTTTGATCGCCTCCACCACCTGGTCCGCCGCGCTGCTGCGCAGGCGTTCGAGTAGCTGGTGCAAGGCGTTGAAGCGCGTGGTGATGCCCATGAATTCGCTGTTCAGGCGACTGATCCGGCCATTGCGCCGACGCATGTGCGGGTCCTCGAAAACAGTGACGCTGCGCAAGCCTTCCAGGCCCACGGCTTCGGCGATGAAACGCACGTTGCCGGCCTCGAACGCCTCGCGCTGACTGCGACCGCGCAAGCCGTCGGTGACGAACAGGGCGAAGACGCCGAAGCGCTGGTACAAGGCATTGCGCATCGCCGCACTGGCCGATTGCGGCAAAATCGCCGCACTGACCAGGGTCGAACAGAGAATGCCCAACGAAATCTCCAGCACCCGCCAGACCGCCGCCATGAACGCGCCATCCGGATGGGCCAGCGCGGGCAAACCGACCATCGCAGCGGTGTATCCGGCGAGAACAAATCCATAGGCGCGGAAGTTGCGGCAGCGCGCGGCACCGGCCGTGCAGATACCAACCCAGATCGCCAGCGAACCGAGGAACAGCTCAGTGTTCTGCGCAAACAGGGCGATCAGCGCAACCATCACCGCCGACCCGGCCAGGGTGCCGAGAAACCGATAAAAACTCTTGGCGAACACCTGGCCGCTCTGCGGCTGCATGACGATGAACACGGTGATCATCGCCGTGCGCGGTTGCGGCAGTTCCAGGCGCATGGCCAGCCAAAGCGTCAGGAATGCCGCGAACAGCACCTTGAAGATGTAGACCCAGGTCACGCCGTCGCTGCGTGCCCAGTCGAAGAACCCCCGGCGCCATTCAAGGGAGTACAGCCAGCGCAAGGGGACGGGCAATGGAGTCATCAAATCCTGCTCAATAAATTCCAGTGAAAACCGGAACCTGTGGGAGCGAGCCTGCTCGCGAAGAGGGAGTGTCAGGCAGCATAAATGTCGTCTGAAACTCCGCCTTCGCGAGCAGGCTCGCTCCCACAGGTTTTGTGTTCAACGCAAAAGACTCGGGGTTTTCGGCGCCTGGGTCTGGCTGTCGTTCGGCACGTCGTTGCCGGCACCCAAACCACCGCCCAGCGCCGTCACCAATTCGGCATGGGCACTCAATCGCGCCGCCTGGACCTGCTGCTGCACTTGCTGCTGCTTGAACAGCAGAGTCTGGGCATTGAGCACGTTGAGGTAGTCGGTCAGGCCACGCTGATAAGCGATCATCGCGATGTCGTAGGTCTTCTGCGCGGTGGCCACCGACTCGGCGGCGAACGCCTGTTGCTTGTCCATGGACTCGCGGCGGATCAACTGGTCGGAGATGTTCTTCAGGGCATGGACCAGGGTCTGGTTGTACTTGGCCACGGCGATGTCATACCCGGCCGAGGCTTCGCCCAACTCGGCACGCAAACGCCCGCCATCGAAAATCGGCAACGAAATCGCCGGCCCCACGCTGTAGTTGAGCTTCTTGCCGGTCAGGAACTCCAGGGCCCCGCCGCCGGTGGCCATATAGCCGAGGCTGCCGACCAGATCGACGTTGGGATAAAACCCGGCATGGGCGACATCGATGCCCCGCGCCTGCGCCGCCACCTGCCAGCGACTGGCGACCACGTCCGGGCGCTGGCCGAGCAATTGCGCCGGCAGCGACGACGGCAGTTTCAATGGTGCCCCCAGCGACAGCGTTGGCCGCTGCAGTTGCGCGCCTTCACCCGGCCCCTTGCCGGCGAGGGCGGCGAGCTGGTTGTGGCTCAAGGCGATTTCTTCGTCGAGGGCATCGAGCTGGCGATGGGTTTCCGGCAGCGGCGTCTCGGCCTGGCTGACTTCGAAATGGGTGCCGATGCCGCCCTTCAAACGCTTCTGCGCCAGCTCAAGGATCTGCTGTTGCTGCTTCAAGGTCGCATCAACAATGTCCCGTTGCGCGTAATGCAGCGAGAGTTCGATGTAGACGCGCACGATGTTGTCCTGCAATTCGAGCTGGGCCTGTCGCGCTTCGGCGACGGTCATGTGCGCCATGTCCACGGCGCGCTCGGTGGCATTGCTTTCACGGCCCCAGAGGTCGAGGGCATAACTGAAACCCAGCGCCGCGTTGTTGTCCCAAGTGGTGCTGTTGGCCAGCTCTCCGGGGCCATAGAACGGGTCGGTAGGCCAGTTGTGGCGCTTGAGGGTGGACTCGCCATTGATCTGCAGCGACTCGGCTGCTTCGGCCACACCAGCCATGGACCTGGCCTGACGCACCCGGGCGGCGGCCATGGCCAGGGTCGGGCTGCCTTGCAGGGCGAGGTCGATCCAGCGATTCAGTTGCGGGTCGCCATAGGCTTGCCACCATTGCGCGGTGGGCCAATTCGCATCTTGCGCGGCGCTCTGGATTGCTGCGTCGGTGGCCAGTGAATTGGCCTCCAGCGCCTTGCCCTGCGGGGCAATACCTCCGGTTCCGATGCAGCCGCTGATTACCAGGGTTAAAGCCAAAACACTGAGCGGAAGCGCTCTGCTGATGCGACGCGGCACTGCTGCGATTTCCTGAGATGGAGAGATGTTCTGTGCGTAGGAGCTGCCGAAGGCTGCGATCTTTTGATCTTGCTCTTAAAAACAAACATCAAAAGATCGCAGCCTTCGGCAGCTCCTACAGAGGTGGGCGCAATTCTATGGGTCGGCCTGAATGGCGATAAGCTGGGTTTCTTGTGAATCTTTGTTACCGTTAACGAGATAATCCCTAAGTCGATCTTTAGTCGCCTGTAAATAAACAGAAACTTCGTGTCACAATTTGTCATTCGACGAGAGAGCACCCCATGGACACTTTGCAAAACATGCGCGCCTTCAGTTACGTGGCCGAAGCCGGCAGCTTCACCGCCGCCGCCGTGCAACTGGACACCACCACGGCCAACGTCTCGCGCGCGGTCTCCAACCTGGAAGCCCACCTGCAAACCCGCCTGCTCAACCGAACGACCCGCCGCATCGCCCTGACCGAAGCCGGCAAGCGTTACCTGTTGCGCTGCGAACAGATCCTGGCCTACGTCGAAGAAGCCGAAGCCGAGGCCAGCGACGCCCACGCACGCCCGGCCGGGCAACTGAAAGTGCACACCATGACCGGCATCGGCCAGCACTTCGTGATCGACGCCATCGCCCGTTACCGCAAGACCCACCCGGACGTAACCTTCGACCTGACCATGGCCAACCGCGTGCCGGACCTGCTCGACGAGGGTTACGACGTGTCCATCGTCCTCGCCCGCGAACTGCCGGATTCGGGTTTCGTCTCCCAGCGCCTGGGCATCACCTACAGCATCGTTTGCGCCTCGCCGGCCTACGTCAAAGCCAACGGCTGCGCACAAAAACCCAGCGACCTGCTCAACCACGCCTGCCTGCGCCTGGTCAGCCCGGTGATCCCGCTGGAAAAATGGGCCTTCGACGGTCCTGACGGCCAGGAAATGGTCACCATCAACAGCTCCCCGTTTCTGGTGAACTCCGCCGACGCGATGAAATCCGCGATCATCAGCGGCATGGGCGTTGGCGTCCTGCCGCTGTACGCCGCCATTGAAGGCCTGCGTAACGGCACGCTGGTGAGGGTGATGCCCAAATACCGCTCGCAGGAACTGAACCTGTATGCAATCTACCCTTCGCGCCAGTACCTGGATGCGAAGATCAAGACCTGGGTCGAGTATTTGCGCGGATCGTTGCCGGAGTTGCTGGCAGCGCATCAGGCGGAATTGGCGGCGTATGAATTGAGCGGGAGTCTGGGCGGAGTTCGGCTGGCGAATTGAGCCAAATCCTGACCCTGTAGGAGCTGCCGCAGGCTGCGATCTTTTGATTTTGATTTTTGACCATGTCGAAAGGGCGGAAGATCAAGATCAAAAGATCGCAGCCTGCGGCAGCTCCTACAGGGGGCGGCGTACATCCACGCTTCTCACCACCCAACAGGCCGAGCGTTAGCTCGCCTGCAGCTCTTGATCCACCCGCCCCCTCGGAAGGCGAGCGGAGGCGTTCATCCGGGGATTGGCGCGCAGCGCCGTTCGACGCAGTCGAACTCATTGCATGTAGGTCGAAGCGAAGCCGACCGGAGGGCAATGCCCCCGGATGAATGCCGGAGCGAAGGAACCCCGAGCCTAAGCGAGGGGCCGTACGCAAGGGGCGTGGCCGGCCCAGAGGCCGCCAAGACACAAAAACTGACAGCGCCGTCAGTTAGCCGTCACCCTCCTGACCACCAAACAGGTTTATAAAGGAAACTACCCTTCGACCAAAAACCCAGCCCCGGCGCCCCACTCGCATGCGAACCCAGAAAAAACCCGCCCTGCTCGTCGCCCTTCTGATCGTCCTGGCAGCGCTGGGCCTGTGGTACGCCACCAAACCGGTCAAGACCAAACTCGCCACCCCCACCGCCATCCCGGTGCGCGTGGTCGCCGTCGCCGAAAAAGACGTGCCGCGCTACGTCAGCGGCATCGGTTCGGTGCTGTCCCTGCACAGCGTCGTGGTCCGCCCGCAAATCGACGGCATCCTCACCAAAATCATGGTCAAGGAAGGCCAACTGGTGAAAAAAGACGACCTGCTGGCCACCATCGACGACCGCTCGATCCGCGCCAGCCTCGACCAGGCCCGGGCACAACTGGGCGAAAGCCAGGCGCAGCTGCAAGTGGCGCTGGTCAACCTTAAACGCTACAAACTGCTGAGCGTTGACGACGGTGTTTCCAAGCAGACCTACGACCAGCAACAGGCGCTGGTGAACCAACTCAAAGCCACCGCCCAAGGCAATCAGGCGTCAATCGACGCAGCTCAGGTACAACTTTCCTACACACAGATTCGCTCCCCAGTGACCGGTCGCGTCGGCATTCGCACCGTGGATGAAGGCAACTTCCTGCGCATGACCGACACCCAAGGCCTGTTCACCGTGACCCAGATCGACCCGATCGCCGTGGAGTTCTCCCTGCCGCAGCAAATGCTGCCGACCTTGCAGGGCCTGATCAACGACCCACAGCACGCCCGGGTCAAGGCCTACATCGGAGCTGACACCGACGGCGAAACCGGCAACCTGCTCGGCGAAGGCCACCTGACCCTGATCGACAACCAGATCAATGCCAACACTGGCACCATCCGCGCCAAGGCCGAGTTCGACAATCCGGGGCAGAAGCTGTGGCCGGGTCTGCTGGTGACGGTAAAGATTCAGACAGCCCTGGATAAAGATGCGCTGGTGGTACCGCCGACAGTCGTACAACGCGGTCTGGACCAACACTTCGTGTACCGGGTCAATGGCGACAAGGTCGAAGCCGTTCAGGTGCAAATGGTCTATCAAGGCAGCGGCCAGGACATCATCAAGGGCGTGAAACCAGGTGATGTACTGGTCAGCGATGGTCAGTCGCGACTCAAGCCGGGGTCGACGGTGCAGGTGATGACCGAGCCGCCGCAAGTGGTGCAATCGGAGGCCGCACAATGAAGGGCCACGGTTCGATATCCGCCTGGTGCATCGACCACCCGGTGGCCACGATCCTGCTGACGTTCGCCCTGGTGCTGCTGGGCGTCATCGCGTTTCCGCGCCTGCCGGTAGCGCCGTTGCCGGAGGCGGAATTCCCGACCATCCAGGTGGCCGCGCAATTGCCCGGCGCCAGCCCGGAAACCATGGCTTCCTCGGTGGCCACCCCCCTTGAAGTGCAATTCAGTGCCATTCCCGGCGTGACCCAGATGACCTCGAGCAGCGCTCTGGGCTCGACTATCCTGACCCTGCAATTCACCCTCGACAAGAGCATCGACACTGCCGCCCAGGAAGTACAGGCGGCGATCAATACGGCCGCGGGCAAGCTGCCCAAGGACATGCCGAACCTGCCGACCTGGCGCAAGGTCAACCCGGCCGACAGCCCGGTGCTGATCCTCAGCGTCAACTCCTCGCTGATGCCCGGTCCGGAGCTCAGCGACCTGACGGAAACCCTGTTGTCCCGTCAGCTCAGTCAGGTCGACGGTGTAGGCCAGGTCGCCATCACCGGTCAGCAGCGGCCGGCGATCCGCGTCCAGGTTTCGGCGGACAAACTCGCCGCCATCGGCCTGACCCTCGCCGACATCCGCCTGGCGATCCAGCAGACCAGCCTCAACCTGGCCAAGGGTGCGCTGTACGGGGAGTCGAACATCTCGACCCTGTCCACCAACGACCAGTTGTTCCACCCGGAGGACTACAGCCAACTGATTGTCTCCTACAAGGATGGCGCGCCGGTTCATCTGCGCGATGTCGCCAAAGTCGTCAACGGTTCGGAAGATGCCTACGTCCAGGCTTGGGCGGGCTCGCAACCGGGGGTGAACCTGGTGATCTTCCGCCAGCCGGGCGCCAACATCGTCGAAACCGTGGACCGCATCCAGGCCGCCTTGCCGGCGCTGGAAGCGATGCTCCCCGCCTCGGTGCAGGTCAAGGTGCTGATCGACCGCACCCAGACCATTCGCGCGTCCCTGCATGAAGTGGAAATTACCCTGCTGATCGCGATCATGCTGGTGGTGGCGGTGATGGCGCTGTTCCTGCGCCAGTTGTCGGCGACCCTGATTGTGTCGGCGGTGCTGGGGGTTTCGCTGGTCGCCAGTTTTGCGTTGATGTACGTCATGGGCTTCAGCCTGAACAACCTGACGTTGGTGGCGATCGTGGTGGCCGTGGGCTTTGTGGTCGACGATGCGATCGTGGTGGTGGAAAACATTCACCGGCACCTGGAGGCCGGCGACGGCATGCGCGAAGCGGCGATCAAGGGCGCGGGCGAGATTGGTTTCACCGTGGTGTCGATCAGCTTTTCTCTGGTGGCGGCGTTCATTCCGTTGCTGTTCATGGGAGGCGTGGTCGGGCGACTGTTCAAGGAGTTCGCCCTGACCGCCACCTCGACCATCTTGATTTCGGTGGTGGTGTCGCTGACCCTGGCGCCAACCCTGGCCGCGCTGTTCATGCGCGCGCCGGTGCATCATGCACACGGCAAACCGGGCTTTGGTGAGCGTCTGTTGGCCTGGTACGAAAAAGGCTTGCGCCGCGCCCTCGCCCATCAGCGCTTGATGATCGGTGTATTCTGCCTGTCGCTGGGTCTGGCCGTCGCCGGTTACATCTTCATTCCTAAAGGCTTCTTCCCGATACAGGACACCGGCTTCGTCCTCGGCACCACCGAAGCCGCTGCTGACATTTCCTACGGCGACATGGTGAAAAAACACCTCGCTATGGCGGAAATCGTCGCCGCCGACCCTGCCGTGGAAACGTTCTCGCACTCGGTCGGTGTCTCCGGCAGCAACCAGACCATCGCCAACGGCCGCTTCTGGATCACCCTGAAAAAACGCAACGACCGCGATGTCTCGGCCAGTCAGTTCATCGACCGGATTCGTCCGCAACTGATGAAAGTACCGGGCATCGTCCTGTACCTGCGCGCCGGCCAGGACATCAACCTCAGTTCAGGCCCGAGCCGCGCCCAGTATCAATATGTGCTCAAGAGCAACGATGGTCCGACCCTGAGTACCTGGACCCAGCGCCTGACGGAAAAACTGCGCGCCAACCCGGCCTTCCGCGATATTTCCAACGATTTGCAACTGGGCGGCAGCATCACCCACATCAGCATCGACCGCAGCGCCGCGGCGCGTTTCGGCCTGACCGCCAGCGACGTCGACGAAGCCCTGTACGATGCCTTCGGACAGCGCCAGATCAATGAATTCCAGACCCAGGTCAACCAGTACAACGTGATCCTGGAGCTGGACACCCAGCAGCGCGGCAAAGCCGAAAGCCTCAACTATTTCTACCTGCGCTCCCCCCTGAGCGGGGAAATGGTACCGCTGTCGGCCCTGGCCAGGTTCGATGCGCCCACCATCGGCCCACTGTCCATCGCCCATGACGGCATGTTCCCGGCCGCCAACCTGTCGTTCAACCTGGCGCCCGGCGTGGCGCTGGGCGATGCGGTGATCATGCTCGACCAGGCCAAGGCCGACATCGGCATGCCAACCGCCATCAGCGGTAATTTCCAGGGCGCGGCCCAGGCGTTCCAGAGTTCGCTGGCCAGCCAGCCGTGGCTGATCCTGGCGGCGCTGGTAGCGGTGTACATCATTCTCGGCGTGCTCTACGAGAGCTTCGTGCACCCGCTAACGATCATTTCGACCTTGCCCTCGGCGGGCCTCGGCGCAGTGATCATGCTGTGGATATGCGGCCAGGACTTTTCGATCATGGCCTTGATCGGCCTGGTGCTGTTGATCGGTATCGTCAAGAAAAACGGCATCCTGATGATCGACTTCGCCCTCGAAGCGCAACGCAATGGCGGAATGTCGCCTGAAGAAGCGATCTTCAAGGCCTGCATCACGCGGTTCCGCCCGATCATCATGACAACCCTCGCCGCCCTGCTCGGCGCCCTGCCGCTGATGCTCGGCTACGGCACCGGCGCCGAGCTGCGCCAACCCCTGGGGATCGCGGTAGTCGGCGGCTTGCTGGTGAGCCAGGCGCTGACGCTGTTCACCACGCCGGTCATATACTTGTGGCTGGAGCGGCTGTTCCATCGGCCAAAACCCTCGCCAGTACCGGCGCTGGCAACCACAGACTGAGGCGGGGTCATGCGCGTCCTGATTATCGAAGACGAAGAAAAAACCGCGGACTATCTGCACCGCGGCCTGACGGAACAGGGATACACCGTGGACCTGGCGCGGGATGGGGTCGAAGGCCTGCATCTGGCGCTGGAGAACGACTACGCGGTGATCGTCCTCGACGTGATGTTGCCGGGCCTCGACGGCTTCGGCGTGTTGCGCGCCTTGCGTGCGCGCAAGCAGACCCCGGTGATCATGCTCACCGCCCGCGAACGTGTGGAAGATCGCATCAGGGGCCTGCGTGACGGCGCCGATGATTACCTGGGCAAACCGTTTTCCTTCCTTGAGCTGGTGGCACGCCTGCAAGCGCTGACCCGACGCAGCGGCGGTCATGAACCGGTGCAAGTGAGCATTGCCGACCTGTGGATAGATTTGATCAGCCGCAAGGCTACTCGCGGCGGCGCACGGCTGGACCTGACCGCCAAGGAGTTCTCGCTGCTCAGCGTATTGGCCCGGCGCCAAGGTGAAATCCTCTCGAAAACCGCCATTGCCGAGATGGTCTGGGACATCAATTTCGACAGCGACGCCAACGTCGTCGAAGTCGCGATCAAACGCCTGCGGGCCAAGCTCGACGGCCCCTTCGAAGAGAAACTGCTGCACACCATTCGCGGCATGGGTTATGTGCTGGAGAGCCGTGGTGTCCAGTAACAGCATCGCCTTGCGCCTGAGCGGGATGTTCACGCTGGTGGCGCTGCTGGTGTTCCTGTTGATTGGCGGGGCGTTGTACCAGCAGGTCGACAAAGGCCTGGGCCTGTTGCCCGAAGCCGAGCTGGATGCGCGCTACAGCGTACTCGAATCCACAGTCGGCCGTTACGGCACGCCTGAGCATTGGGTGAAAATCAACAACAAGCTCAACCTGCTGAGCGAAGAAGACAAGCGCATCAGCTTCTGGATCATCAGTGGCGATCCCCATTACGAATACGGCAACCTGACTCCGCAAATCCGCACCTTTGCCCAAGGGCCACTGGGCATGCGCGACATGCATCTGCCGGATCATCCCTATCCGCTGAAAGTGCTGGTCAGCGAATTCCCGGCCAAGGACCAGCGCCCACCGCTGCGTTTCATGATCGCCATCGACACCGAGACGTTTTTCCAGACCCAGCATCAACTGTTGATCGCGCTGATCAGCCTGGCGATTGTCGGTGTATTGCTGGCTTCGGCACTGGGTTACTGGGTGGCGCGGATCGGCCTCAAGCCGCTGATCAAACTGTCCCAGGAAGCCCGGCGCCTGGCTCCCCCGTTGCGCTCAGGGCGCTTGCGATTGTCACCGTTGCCGCCGGAACTCGATCAGTTCGTCAGCTCGTTCAACTCGACCCTGGAACGGGTCGAGCAGGCTTACTCACGGCTTGAATCGTTCAATGCCGACGTCGCCCATGAACTGCGCTCGCCACTGACCAACCTGATCGGCCAGACCCAGGTCGCCTTGACCCGCGGACGCTCCGCCGAGCATTACTTCGAAGTGCTGCAATCGAATCTCGAGGAGCTTGAGCGGCTGCGTTCGATCATCAACGACATGCTGTTCCTGGCCAGTGCCGATCAGGGCAGCAAGGCGACCAGACTGACGTCCACGTCGCTGGCCGATGAGGTGGCCACGACCCTGGAATACCTGGACTTCATTCTTGAGGACGCTCAGGTCCAGGTAGAGGTCAGTGGTGACGCGCAAGTGAGCATCGAGATCGCTCATCTGCGCCGGGCGTTGATCAATCTGCTGAACAACGCGGTGCAGCACACCGCGCCCGGTCAGGTGATTGAAGTGCACATTGAAGCCGCAGAACATCAGGTCAGCATCGGCGTCGCCAACCCCGGCTCGCCGATTGCCCGCGAACACCTGCCACGGCTGTTCGAGCGTTTCTACCGGGTTGATGCATCGCGCAGCAACAGCGGCCACAACCATGGCCTTGGACTGGCCATCGTCAAGGCGATTGCGTTGATGCATGGCGGGGATGTGTTCGTGCGCAGTGACCATGGGATGAATACGTTCGGGATTCACCTTCCCGTCTGACCCCCTCTTCCTTTGTGGGAGCGAGCTTGCTCGCGATGCAAGCGACTCGGTGCAACTTCTGAACCGAGGTGATGCTATCGCGAGCAAGCTCGCTCCCACATTGGTTCCGGGTTGATCACAAGTGTGCGGCCAACCAACTGTTGCCATAACAGCAACAGTCCTTTCATGAATCCGCTCTTTTTCCCCTCGCTCAAGATCCTTATCTTTGCCCGCACCAAACAGCACTTGCCAAGCAAGAAGGTTTTAAAGATGTCCAACAGTATGGGTATTGCCAGCGCTTTCGTTTTGTCCTCTTTGTTCCTGTCGCCATTGGCGATGGCGGAAGAATCGCAGACTTTCGTCGCACATAACGCCGCACGCGCTGCAGCGTTCGAAGAGCATCAGATCGAGATGACGGCCAAGGCTGCGCAAGACGCCCAAGCCCCGCAAGCCTCGACCACTCAGGCCCTGCCACAGGTCGAGAAGGACAGCTGATCGGCACCGTTCACTCCCGTTTCCCTCGACACTTTTCATCGGCTCTTCCCTTTGAAAAGTTGTCTGCAAAGCCGCTGCTTTTTCAGCGGCTTTTTTTATCGTGGCGATTCAACTTTCATTGCAGTTTTCGCAACGACAAGCGCTGATGCCCACGTCATTGATCAATCGCTCGAGCAACAGGCACGATTCACCCGGCTGCTACGTTAATGCAACTACGCTTACAACGTCCCTTTAGCAGACGTCAGCCCTATGACTGCAAGCCGCACCCCACATTTTCAAGGCCCATCCGGGCGACCCGAGATCATGGTGATCTTCGGCAGCACCCTGACGGTCATCTCGATCCTGTGCATCGTCACTTTTCTGCTGATCCGCGAACACGCCAACGCCCAGCAGACCGCCACACGCAGCGCAACCACTATTGCGCAACTGATCGATGCCGATGTCCTGCGTACGGTCGAGCTCTATGATCTGACCTTGCAGGGCCTGATCGCCGCTGCCCAACGGGACGACCTGAAACAGGTTTCGCCGCAGATTCGTCATCTGGCGCTGTTCGACCGCTCCACCACCGCGCGCTACAAGGGCGACATCCTGCTGCTGGACAAGCACGGCGACGTGCTGGCCGACTCATCGTTGATCGAACCGAAACCGGGTAACTTCGCTGACCGCGATTATTTCCTGGCCCATGTCTTCAATCGTGACACCGGCATGTTTATCAGCCGACCGTTCAAGCCGCGCTGTGACTGCGATGACAGCGACGAATGGCGCATCAGTTTCAGCCGACGCATTTCCTCGCCCACGGGTGAGTTTCTGGGGGTCGCGGTAGCCTCGATGCGCATGAGCTACTTCGATCAGTTGTTCAACAGCCTCGACATCGGCACCGGCAGCACGCTGGGCATCATCGACAATGACGGGATCCTCCTGGCGCAGAAGCCGTACCGGGAACCGAACTCCATCGGCAAAAGCTTCTCCAGCCGCCCCAACGTCGTACGCATGCTGCAGGAGCGCAATGGCACCTTTGAAAGTGTGTCGAGTGTCGACCATCAACGGCGCTTGTACACCTTTACCCGGGTCGGCAACCTGCCGCTGACTGTCATCGTGGCGCTTTCTGTGGATGAGGTGTTCGCCACCTGGAACCGTACGGCCTATGTGATCAGCGGTGCTACCGGGGTTCTGTGCATCGGTTTGCTGTGGTTGACCTGGCTGCTCTGCCGCGAGCTGCGCCTGCGCCAGAGTGCCGAGCAGGAATTGGCGCAACTGGCGGCCACCGATGCCTTGACCGGCGTGGCCAACCGCCGATCCCTTGATCAGACCCTGCGCCATGAATGGTTTCGCGCGCAGCGCAGTGGCAAGCCGTTGTCGTTGCTGATGATCGATGCCGATCACTTCAAGGCCTTCAATGACCGGCATGGGCATCAGGCCGGCGACGAAGCGTTACGGGCATTGGCCAAGGTCATCAGTGCCAATGTCCATCGCCCCACAGACCTGGTGGCGCGCTACGGGGGCGAAGAGTTTTCGGTGGTCCTGGCCGAAACAGGCAGTGACGGTGCACGGCAGATTGCCGAACATATTCGTGAGGCGGTGCAAAAACTGCCACTGGTCGACGCCGGTGAGCGACCGATGAGCGTGAGTATCGGTATTGCCACCTGGACGGCGGCCAGCGATATCACCCTGGAACAGTTGCTATTCAGCGCAGACAAGGCGCTGTATCAGGCCAAGGAGAGGGGGCGCAACCGGGTTGTTTGTGCCGAATAGGATTTTCATTGGATGGGAGGACGCCATCGCGAGCAAGCTCGCTCCCACAGGGGAATGCAATCAACTGTGGGAGCGAGCTTGCTCGCGATGAGGCCAGCCCAGGCACTACAAACTTCGGGCATAAAAAAAGGCCACCCGAAGGTAGCCTTTAAAAAACTAGAGAGGTTTTTTGCTTACACGGCCGCAACCGGGCGCATGTAAGAGATCGGTGCAGTGCTGGCGTCTTCGAACGTCACGACTTCCCAGGCATCTGTCTGCTCAATCAACTTGCGCAGCAGCTGGTTGTTCAGTGCGTGGCCGGACTTGAAGCCCTTGAACTCACCAATCAGGCTATTGCCCAGCAGGTAGAGGTCACCAATTGCATCGAGAATCTTGTGCTTCACGAATTCGTCTTCATAGCGAAGGCCGTCTTCGTTCAGTACGCCATCGGCGTCGACCACAATAGCGTTTTCAACACTGCCGCCGAGTGCGAGGTTGTGCTTGCGCAGGTACTCGATGTCACTCATGAAACCAAAGGTACGGGCGCGACTGACTTCTTTTACGAACGAAGTGCTGGAAAAATCCACGCTTGCACTTTGGGTGCGGTCACGGAAAACCGGGTGATCGAAATCGATCTCGAAGCTCACTTTGAACCCTTCGAAAGGGACGAAAGTAGCGCGCTTGTCGCCATCTTCCACTGTCACTTCACGCAGGATGCGGATGAACTTCTTGGCGGCGTCCTGTTCTTCCAGGCCAGCCGATTGAATCAGGAATACGAAAGGTCCGGCGCTACCATCCATGATCGGGACTTCGGACGCGGAGAGCTCGACGTAGGCGTTATCGATGCCCAGGCCTGCCATGGCCGAGAGCAAGTGCTCTACCGTGTCCACTTTGACGTCACCGTTAACGAGCGTGGTCGACATAGTGGTTTCACCAACGTTTTCCGCGCGGGCAGGAATCTGCACCACGGGATCGAGGTCGGCGCGACAAAACACAATGCCGGTGTCGACAGGCGCTGGCTTGAGGGTCAGATAGACCTTCTCCCCGGAGTGCAGGCCGACACCTGTGGCACGGATAATATTCTTCAGGGTGCGTTGTTTAATCATGGCATGGGCCGCTTCAGCGCAAATTGCGAACTGGTATCAACAAAGGCTGGCGATGATAGCAGACCAGACCTTTGCTGAACACCAATCACCCGAATACCCCTGATACATTTCATCAATCGGCCTGACGACGCAGGAAAGCCGGGATGTCCAGGTAGTCCAGGTCATCTTGCGGATTCATCTTCGCGGCAGTCGCAGCACCGGCCTGGGCCTGGTTGCGCATGACGGTCGGACGGTCCAGGTCACGGTAGTTCACCGCTGGAGCTTCCTGACGAACAGGGGCCTGTTGTTGTGGCTGTGCAGCCATCGAAGTGTGAACGGTATTGTCGATGACCTTCACAGGCTTCTCGATTTTAGCGCCCAGACCGGTTGCAACGACAGTCACGTGCAACTCGTCGCGCATGTCCGGATCGATAACGGTACCGACCTTGACCATCGCGTGTTCCGAAGCGAATGCCTCGATGATGCTACCCACGTCGGAGTATTCGCCCAGGGACAGATCCGGACCGGCGGTAATGTTTACCAGGATGCCGCGAGCGCCTTGCAGGTTCACGTCTTCCAGCAGCGGGTTGCGAATGGCCGCTTCGGTGGCCTCGCGTGCACGGTTCGGACCGCTGGCGCAGCCAGTGCCCATCATCGCCATGCCCATTTCGCTCATCACGGTACGCACGTCGGCGAAGTCGACGTTGATCATGCCCGGACGCTTGATGATGTCGGAGATACCGCGAACGGCACCGGCCAGTACATCGTCAGCCTTGGCGAAAGCCGACAGCAGGCTGGCGTCTTTACCAAGGATGGTCAGCAGCTTCTCGTTGGGAATGGTGATCAACGAGTCGACGCTTTCGGAGAGCATGCGGATGCCTTCGTCGGCGATCTGCATACGCTTGCGGCCTTCGAACGGGAACGGACGGGTCACCACCGCAACGGTGAGGATGCCCATTTCCTTGGCCACTTCGGCGATGATCGGCGCAGCACCGGTACCGGTACCACCGCCCATGCCAGTGGTGATGAACACCATGTTGGTGCCCTGCAGGACTTCGGCAATGCGCTCACGGTCTTCCAGAGCGGCTTGACGGCCGACTTCAGGGTTGGCGCCAGCGCCCAGGCCCTTGGTCACGCCGGTGCCCAGTTGCAGGATGGTACGCGCGCCGATGTTTTTCAGCGCTTGAGCATCGGTGTTGGCGCAGATGAACTCGACGCCTTCGATGTTGCTCTTGACCATGTGGTTGACAGCGTTGCCGCCGCCACCGCCGACACCGATAACTTTGATTACCGGGCTTGCGGGGATGTTGTCTACGAGTTCGAACATTTTCCCTCTCCTTTACATTCTCTAGTTTTTTCGCCTACTGCGTGCTTCGGTGTAACGGTGTTGCGGTAAATCGTCAGAAATTGCCCTGGACCCACTTCTTCAGGCGGTCCAGCAGCGGCGCCTGTGGCTCTTCGTTGCTGTAGCTGTCGCGGCTGCCGATGCCCGAGAACGAGATGCCGTCGGACTGCTTCTGCAGGCCGTACATCAACAGGCCGACGCCGGTGGAATAGATCGGGTTGCGGACCACGTCATCCAGACCTTTCACGCCATGCGGCACGCCCAGGCGCACCGGCATGTGGAAGATTTCCTCGGCCAGTTCAGTGGCACCTTCCATCTTCGCGGTACCGCCGGTCAGCACGATGCCGGCCGGGATCAGGTCTTCGTAGCCGCTGCGGCGCAGTTCGGCCTGGATCAGCGTGAACAGTTCGTCGTAGCGCGGCTCGACCACTTCGGCCAGGGCCTGGCGGGACAGTTCGCGCGGTGGACGATCGCCAACGCTTGGCACCTTGATGGTTTCACCGGCACCGGCCAGCTTGGCCAGGGCGCAGGCGTAGCGAATCTTGATTTCTTCGGCGTACTGGGTCGGGGTGCGCAACGCCATGGCGATGTCGTTGGTCACCTGGTCACCGGCAATCGGGATGACCGCGGTGTGACGGATCGCACCCTCGGTGAAGATCGCGATGTCGGTGGTACCGCCACCGATGTCCACCAGGCACACGCCCAGCTCTTTCTCGTCATCGGTCAGTACCGAATAAGCGGAAGCCAGCTGCTCGAGAATGATGTCGTCGATTTCCAGGCCGCAGCGACGTACGCATTTTTCAATGTTCTGTGCGGCATTGACGGCGCAGGTGACCACGTGGACCTTGGCTTCCAGACGCACGCCGGACATGCCCAGCGGCTCGCGGACGCCTTCCTGGTTATCGATCACGTAGTCTTGCGGCAAGGTGTGCAGTACGCGCTGGTCAGCCGGGATCGCCACGGCCTGGGCAGCGTCGAGCACGCGCTCGAGGTCGGCCGAGCTGACTTCGCGATCACGAATCGCCACGATGCCGTGGGAGTTCAGGCTGCGGATGTGATTGCCGGCCACGCCAACGAATGCCGAGTGGATGCGGCAACCGGCCATCAACTGCGCTTCTTCGATGGCGCGCTGGATCGATTGCACGGTGGATTCGATATTCACCACCACGCCTTTTTTCAGGCCACGGGACGGATGGGTACCGATCCCGACGATTTCCAGCGTGCCGTCGTCCGCGACCTCGCCTACCAGCGCCACCACCTTGGAGGTGCCGATATCGAGACCGACGATCATTTTGCCGCTTTGCACGTTTGCCATGGGTCCTGCCTCTTCTTAATTCTTCGCGACAGCGGGTTGGGCTGCCGTGGGCGCTACAGGTTCCCGCCAGCCAACAGCGAGGCCGTTGGCGTAGCGCAGATCGATGCGCGCAATGTTCGTAATCTGTTCTTTGAGCGTCTTGTCATAGATGGCGATGAAGCGGCGCATCTTTTCCACCAGGTTGCCGCGTCCGAGCAGCAGTTCGATCCCCGGGCCGGCACTGCCGGGTCCGGTGGTCAGGAACCAGCTGCCGCGTTCACGCAACTCCAGGCGTGCAATCGAGAAGCCCAGAGGCCGGAGCATCTGACTCAACACCTGGTACTGCTGCATCACCTGCTGCTGGGCCCGCTGTGGGCCAAACAGCTGAGGCAAGTGTTCGTAGTTCGCCAACTCGCGCGGGGTGAAGGCCTGGCCCTGGTTGTTCAACAACGACTCGTCACCCCAACGGGCCACGGGCAGTTGCTCTTCCAGGCGGATCACCACTTGATCCGGCCACACCCGACGCACTTCGGCGTGGGCAATCCATGGCATCGTTTCAAGCTCGGTACGCATGCTCGCCAGGTCGATGGTGAAGAAGCTCGACGCCACGTACGGGGCGATCCGTTGCTGCACCGCTTGCTGGCTGATGTAACTCAGGTCGCCCTGCACGTTGATTTTGGTGATCGGCCGGTCGGCATACGGCAACAAGCGTGTCGCGCCTTCGTAAGTACCGAACCCCAAGGCCACCAGCAGCACCGGCCAGAACAACGCTTTGAGAAAACCGAAGTTGGCTTTCGGCAGGCGCGCGGACATCGGCTCTTTGGCCACCATTCGGCTGGCACCCCGTGGCACCGGCTTGCGGCCGGGTGCGGGAGGCTGATGTCTGAGCTGGGCGCCTTGCATGGCCTTAACCTCTCGTCGACTCTTGGTGACCGGCAGCATTGCCGGCAACGCTCTCGGCCAGAATGGCCAGGACCAGTTGCTGGAAATCCAGACCGGCGGCACGGGCCGCCATCGGCACCAGGCTGTGATCGGTCATGCCCGGTGCGGTGTTGACTTCCAGGAACCAGAACTGCCCTTCGGCGTCCTGCATCACGTCTGCCCTGCCCCAACCGGCGATACCCAGCGCTTCACAGGCTTTCGCTGTGAGGTCCATGAGTTCCTGTTCCTTGGCGCGGTCCAGCCCGCACGGAATGCGGTACTGGGTATCGTTGGCGATGTACTTGGCGTCGTAGTCGTAGAAGCTGTGCGTCGTGCCCAGGGCAATCGGAGGCAACACCTGGTCACGCAGGGTGGCGATGGTGAACTCCGGACCGTGAATCCATTGCTCGACCAACACTTGCGAATCGTAGGTACTGGCCGCTTTCCATGCGTCGATCAATTCGGACGCGGAACTCACTTTGGCCATACCGATACTTGAACCTTCATGGGCCGGTTTGACGATCAAAGGGAAGCCCAGTTCCGTCGCTGCCGAAATACAATCGGCCTCGCTGCAAAGAACTGCGTGACGCGGCGTCGGAATGCCCAGGCTGTGCCAGACCTGCTTGGTGCGCAGTTTGTCCATGGCCAGGGCCGACGCCAGGATGCCGCTGCCGGTGTACGGGATGCCCAGGCATTCGAGCAGGCCCTGCATGCTGCCGTCTTCACCGCCACGACCGTGGAGGATGATGAAGGCGCGGTCGATCTTTTCGCTCTGCAGACGCTGCAGCAGGTCATCGCCCACGTCGAGGCCGAACGCGTCGACATCGGCGCTTAGCAGCGCGTCGAGAACCGCGTTGCCCGATTTCAGGGACACTTCGCGCTCGGCACTCTTGCCGCCGAACAGCACGGCGACGCGGCCGAAGTCTTTCGGCGCGATCATGGAGACCAGGTTGGCGTAGGCAGCAGTCATTTCAACTTCCCCTTCTCCGGTGCGGCAACGGCACCGGCGAACAACTCGCTTTTCAACAGTTTTGGTGCGAGACCGCCGATATCACCGGCGCCTTGGCACAGCAGGATGTCGCCGGCACGCAGCAGCGGCTTGACCACTGGCGCGAGGTCGACACCACGCTCGATGTAGATCGGGTCGAGCTGGCCACGCTGACGGATGCTGTTGCACAGTTTGCGGCTGTCGGCCCCTGGAATCGGCTCTTCGCCGGCCGGATAGACTTCCATCAGCAGCAGCACGTTGGCGTCTGCCAGCACATTGACGAAATCGTCGTACAGGTCACGGGTGCGGCTGTAACGGTGTGGCTGGTAGACCATCACCAGGCGACGCTCCGGCCAGCCACCGCGTACGGCCTTGATCACGGCCGCGACTTCGGTCGGGTGGTGACCGTAGTCATCGACCAGCATCACGTTGCCGCCGTCCACCGGCAATTCGCCGTAGACCTGGAAGCGTCGGCCGACACCCTGGAAGCCGGACAGGCCCTGGACGATGGCTTCATCGCTGACGCCTTCGTCGGTGGCGATGCAGATGGTCGCCAGTGCGTTCAATACGTTGTGGTTGCCCGGCATGTTCACCGACACATCCAGCGGCTCGCGGTCAGGGCGCAGTACGGTGAAGAAGGTCTGCATGCCTTGCTGGCGCACGTTGATGGCGCGCACGTCGCAGTCTTCGCCGAAGCCGTAGGTCACGGTCGGACGCTTGACCTGCGGGAGGATTTCACGCACCACCGGATCGTCCAGGCACACCACCGCCAGACCATAGAACGGCAGGTTGTGCAGGAACTCGACGAAGGTTTTCTTCAACTTGTTGAAGTCACCGTCGTAGGTCGCCATGTGATCGGCGTCGATGTTGGTGACCACGGCCACCAGCGGCTGCAGGTGCAGGAAGCTGGCGTCGCTTTCGTCGGCCTCGGCGATCAGGTAGCGGCTGGTGCCAAGCTGGGCATTGGTGCCCGCGGCATTCAGGCGGCCACCGATGACGAACGTCGGGTCCAGGCCACCGGCAGCGAACACCGAAGCGATCAGGCTGGTGGTGGTGGTTTTGCCGTGGGTACCGGCAACGGCGATACCGTGGCGATAACGCATCAGCTCAGCCAGCATCTCGGCACGCGGCACCACCGGAATACGGCGTTCCAGCGCGGTAGCGACTTCCGGGTTGGACGTGTTCACGGCACTCGACACCACCAGTACGTCGGCAGCGGCGGCGTTCTCGGCGCGGTGGCCGATGAAGATCTGCGCGCCGAAGGACTCCAGGCGTTCGGTCACCGGCGAAGCCTTCAGGTCGGAACCGGATACGGCATACCCCAGGTTCAGCAACACTTCGGCGATCCCGCACATGCCCACACCGCCGATACCGACGAAGTGGATGCGACGGATGCGGCGCATTTCCGGTTGTGGCATGGCTTTCTGACTCTCAACCATGGGCCACCTCCAGGCAGCTATCGACGACGTTACGGGTGGCATCGGGTTTGGCGAGGCGGCGTGCCGCGGTAGCCATTTCGTTGAGTCGTTGTGGTTGCATCAGGACCTCTGTCAGGCGAGCGGCAAGATCCGCTGCGCCAGTCGTTCTTTGTGGCATCAGGAAGGCTGCGCCTTCACGGGCCAAATATTCGGCGTTGCGGGTCTGGTGATCGTCGATGGCGTGGGGCAAAGGCACCAGCATCGAGGGCAGACCGGCGGCGGCCAGTTCACTGATGGTCAGCGCGCCTGCGCGACAGACCACCAGGTCGGCCCAGCTGTAGGCTTGAGCCATGTCTTTGATGAAGGGCTGCACCTGCGCCTCGACGCCAGCCGCGCGATAGCGCTCTGCA
The DNA here is from genome assembly GCF_058986625.1 of Pseudomonas sp. GW821-FHT07G06. Classification (NCBI taxonomy): domain Bacteria; kingdom Pseudomonadati; phylum Pseudomonadota; class Gammaproteobacteria; order Pseudomonadales; family Pseudomonadaceae; genus Pseudomonas; species Pseudomonas sp. GW821-FHT07G06. The sequence continues at coordinate 107,738 of NZ_JBYSVW010000008.1, read as the reverse complement.
GTCACTTCATCGTGGTTTTTGCCGGCCTGATGGAACACTTCCGGGCGCAAATCGGCAGCGACTTGCGACAGGGCTTCAGGCAGCAATTTGTTCAACGGTTCTGCGCCCAGGCTTCCGCCCAGGATCAGCAAACGCGCCTTGCGACCGGCCAGGGCTGGTCGCGATGTCTCGAGGAACAGCTCGGTGCGCACCGGGTTACCGGTGGTCCGGCGGCTGTCCGACAGGGTAAAGGTGTCAGGGAACGCTTCACAGACTCGGGCGGCCAACGGCACCAGCAACCGATTGGCGGTACCGGCCACCGCGTTCTGCTCATGAACGATCACCGGCACGCCGGCCAGTTTGGCTGCGACACCGCCAGGGCCGGTCACAAAACCACCAAAGCCCACGACGCAGACCGGTTGCAGACGGCGAATGATCGCCCGTGCCTGCCAGACCGACTTGAACAACATGAACGGTGCCTTGAGCAGCGACAGCTTGCCCTTGCCCCGCAGACCGCTGGCGTTGATCCGGTGCAGTTCGATACCGGCGGCTGGCACCAGATCGTTTTCGATACCGCGCGGGGTACCGAGCCAGTGCACGGTATAGCCGCGCGCCTGGAATTCGCGGGCACAGGCCAGCGCCGGGAACACGTGGCCACCGGTGCCGCCGGCCATGATCATCACGTTAGCGCCCATGGTGCGGCTCCTCGGCGAAGTCGCTCTCATGGAACTCCATCTCCTCGCTGCCCAGGTGGGTTCGACTTTCCCACTCGATGCGCAGCAACAAGCCGAGACAGGCGCAGCAGATCACCAACGAACTACCGCCGTAACTGAGGAACGGCAGGGTCAGGCCCTTGGTCGGCAGCAGGCCGACGTTCACGCCGATGTTGATCAGGAACTGGCCGATCCACAGGAACGACAGACCGTATGCCACGTAAGCGGCAAAAAACTGCTTGGCCTTCTCGGCCCACAATCCGATGTACATGCCGCGAATACACACGAAGACGAACAGTGCCACGGTGCACAGCGAACCCACCGCGCCCAGTTCTTCGGCCAGGACCGAGAACACGAAGTCAGTGTGGGCTTCCGGCAGGTAGAACTGTTTCTGCACGCTGTTGCCCAGGCCGACGCCCAGCCATTCGCCGCGGCCGAAAGCGATCAATGCCTGGGACAACTGATAACCGGCACCGAACTGGTCGGCCCACGGATCGGCGAAGTTGGTCAGGCGCGCCATCCGATACGGCTGCATTTGAATCAACAGCACCACCGCGCCGACAGCCAGCACCACCATCAGGGAAAAACGGAACAGCCCCACGCCGCCAAGGAACAGCATCGCCGCCGCGGCCCCCATCATCACGACGGTGGCACCGAAGTCCGGCTCCATCAGCAGCAGACCCGCCATCGGCAACAGTACGATGAACGGCTTGAAGAAGCCCATCCAGCTTTCACGCACTTCTTTCTGGCGGCGCACCAGATAACCGGCGAGGTAGATCACCACGAACACCTTGGCGATCTCGGAAGGCTGGACGTTGAAGAAACTGAAGCCGATCCATCGCATCGAGCCGTTAACCTCACGGCCGATCCCTGGAATGATCACCATCACCAGCAAGCCGAACGCCCCCAGCAGCATCAGCCAACCCAGGCGTTGCCAAGTGGCAATCGGGATCATCATGGTAACGATGCAGGCACCCAGGCCCAGCACCACGTAAATAAGGTGGCGAATCATGTAATACAGCGCGCTGCCCGACTGCACGGCCGCCACTTCGGTCGATGCCGAGGCAATCATGATCAGTCCCAGGCCGAGCAGCGTCAGGCAACCGGCGAGCATCGGGAAGTCGAGGTCGATACCGCGCCCGGTGATGAGCGGCGATGGATACGGCTTGATGATGCCTTTCAGGCTCATGCCAGATCCTCCACGGCTTGGACGAACTGGTGACCACGGTCTTCGTAGTTCTTGAACATGTCGAAGCTGGCGCAGGCTGGCGACAGCAGCACCACGTCGCCCGGCTGGGCGGCGGCGCGGCATTGTTCGACGGCTTCGACCAGGGAAGCGACGCGGATCAGCGGAACGACGTCGCCAATGGCCTCGCCGATCTTGTCGGAGTCGCGGCCCATCAACACCACGGCGCGGCAGTTGGCCGCTACCGGATCGCGCAGGTCCTTGAACTCGGCACCCTTGCCGTCACCGCCGGCGATCAGCACGACCTTGCCGTCGATGTCCGCGCCCAGGCCTTCGATGGCGGCCAGTGCAGCACCGACGTTGGTGGCTTTGGAATCGTTGTAGTAGCCCACGCCGTCGAGGTCGCGGACCCATTGGCAGCGATGCTCGAGACCGGCGAAGGTGCGCAGGCTCGACAGCATGGCATCGAACGGCAGGCCGACCGCATGACCCAGGGCCAGGGCCGCCAGGGCGTTGGACTGGTTGTGGGCGCCACGAATCTTCAATTCGCGCACCGGCATCAGGTTCTGGAATTCGAAGGCCAGGTATTTCTCGCCGTCTTCTTCACGGATGCCGAAGGCTTTGAAATCCGGTTTGCTCAGGCCGAAGGTCCAGCACGGCTGGCCCTCGCCCATCAACGGACGGCTCAGGGCATCCTGACGATTGACCACGAACTGCCGGGCACCACGGAAGATCCGGTGCTTGGCCAGGTGATAGGCCGGCAGACCGCTGTAACGGTCCATGTGGTCTTCGCTGACGTTGAGCACGGTCGCCACTTCGGCGTTGAGTTGATCGGTGGTTTCCAGCTGGAAACTCGACAACTCCATCACGTATAGCTCGACGTCGTCGCGCAGCAGATCCAGTGCTGGTGTACCGAGGTTGCCGCCGACGGCCACACGCTTGCCCGCCGCCGCCGCCATTTCTCCGACCAGGGTGGTGACGGTGCTTTTCGCGTTGGAACCGCTGATGGCCACGATCGGCGCCTTCGCGTTACGCGCGAACAGCTCGATGTCACCGGACAATTTCACGCCACGTGCGGCGGCGGCCTGCAGGGCCGGGGTCGCCAGCGCCAGACCGGGGCTCACGTAGAGCTCGTCGGCGCGGCACAGGAATTCGACGTCCAGCTCGCCACAACGCACTTCCACGTGCGGATAGTCACGCTTGAGCGTGGCCAGTTCCGGTGGATTTTCCCGCGTATCGGCCACAGCAAACGCCACGCCCCGGTTCGCCAGGAAGCGAACCAGGGACATGCCGCTCTTGCCGAGACCGACAACGATGCGGAAGTGGTCAGAAGCGATCAGAGACACGAGTTTCTACCTCAGCTTCAGGGTGGCAAGGCCGATCAGCACGAGAATCACGGTGATGATCCAGAAACGGACGATCACACGTGGCTCGGGCCAACCCTTGAGTTCAAAGTGGTGGTGAATGGGCGCCATGCGGAATACGCGGCGACCGGTCAGTTTAAAAGAGGCGACCTGAATGACCACTGACAGGGTTTCCATCACGAACACGCCGCCCATGATGAACAGGACGATTTCCTGACGGACGATCACCGCGATGGTGCCCAGGGCCGCGCCCAGCGCCAGTGCGCCGACGTCGCCCATGAATACTTGTGCCGGATAAGTGTTGAACCACAGGAAGCCCAGGCCGGCTCCGATCAGTGCGCCGCAGAACACGATCAATTCACCGGCACCCGGAACATAAGGAATCAGCAGGTATTCGGCGAATTTCACGTTACCCGACAAGTAGCAGAAAATGCCCAGGCCGCCGCCCACCATCACCGTCGGCATGATCGCCAGACCGTCGAGGCCGTCGGTCAGGTTGACCGCGTTGCTCGAGCCGACAATCACGAAGTAGGTCAGGACGATGAAGCCTGCGCCCAGGGGAATGCTGTAGTCCTTGAGCATCGGCAGGATCAGCGTGGTTTCCACCGGCGTGGCGGCCGTCATATAAAGGAAGATCGCCGCGCCCAGGCCAAATACCGATTGCCAGAAATACTTCCAGCGGCTTGGCAAGCCACGGGAGTTTTTCTCGATCACCTTGCGGTAGTCGTCGACCCAGCCGATGGCGCCAAACAGCAAGGTCACCAGCAGTACGACCCAGACGTAACGGTTGGTCAGGTCGGCCCAAAGCAGGGTACTGACACCGATGGACGACAGGATCAGCGCGCCGCCCATGGTCGGCGTGCCCGACTTGGACAGGTGCGACTGCGGACCGTCGTTGCGAACGGACTGGCCGATCTGACGGTTCTGCAAAGTGCGGATCATCCACGGGCCGTAGCACAGCGACAAGACCAGCGCGGTCAGTACACCGAGAATCCCGCGCAGGGTCAGGTACTGGAAGACCGCGAAGCCTTTGTAGAACTGTTGCAGATACTCCGCTAGCAGCAGCAGCATTAATGTTTCTCCAGGCTGGACCCGCACAAGGCGGCGACGACGTTTTCCATCGCAGCGCTGCGCGACCCCTTGATCAAAATGGTGGTGTTTGTGTCTTGCTCGGCGCCTAGGGCATTGATCAGTTCAGCCTGCGTGCTGAAGTGAAAAGCCTCTGGACCGAATGCGTTCACGGCGTGAGCCATCATTGGCCCGACGGCGTACAGCGCAGAAACCTTGCCACGGGCGTACTCGCCCACGTCGCGGTGCCCCTGCTCCGCCCATTCGCCCAATTCGCCGATATCCCCGAGCACCAGGACGGTGCGACCGGAAAAGCCGGCCAGTATATCAACGGCAGCGCACATGGAGGTGGGGTTGGCATTGTAAGTGTCATCGATCACGCGCATGCCATTGCTGGCCAATTGCGCGACGGTGCGGCCCTTGACCGGCTGCACCGCGCCAAGGCCGGTGGCAATACCGAACAGCGACACACCCAGGGCATGGGCGGCAGCGGCGGCGGCCATGGCATTGGCGACGTTATGGGTGCCGAGCAGGTTCAGTTGAACGCGCTCTACACCTTCAGGGCTGTGCAGATTGAATGCCGGGCAGCCACGGGCATCGGTGGCCAGGTCACTGGCGTAGAAATCGGCGCTGGTATTGCTCAACGCAAACGTCAGCACTTTGCGATCACCAGCGCGTGCCTTCCAGATGCCGAATGCCTTGTCGTCGAGATTGAGCACTGCGACGCCATCGGCCTCCAGCCCTTCGATGATCTCGCCCTTGGCTTCGACGATTTTTTCCGGGCCACCGAACTCGCCGACGTGGGCGGTCCCGGCATTGTTGAGAATGGCCACGTGCGGTTTGGTCAGGCCAACGGTGTAGGCAATTTCACCGAGGCGCGAAGCACCGAGTTCGATCACTGCCGCCGTATGCTCCGGCGCCAGTTCGAGCAGGGTCAGCGGCACGCCGAGATCGTTGTTCAGGTTGCCACGGGTCGCCAGTACCGGGCCACGGGTGCGCAGGATGCTCGCAAGCATTTCCTTGACCGTGGTCTTGCCGCTCGAACCGGTGACCGCCGCGACCGGATGGGTGTAGGCGGCGCGATTGAGCGCACCCAACTGCCCGAGGGCCTGGCGAGTATCGCTGACCAGTAACTGCGGCAGTGCGCTGTCGGCGACTTCGCGCTCGACCAGCGCGGCCACGGCGCCCTTGGCAGCGACTTCATTCAGATAATCATGACCATCGAAGCGCGGACCGGTCAGGGCAATAAACAGCTGACCCGGCTTGATGGCCCGGCTGTCGATGCTGACGCCGTCGAAACTGGCATCGGTCGACACCAGGCGAGCATTCAGCGCGTCGGACAGTTCGCTCAGTAGCAAGGCCTTAAGCATGGGCCACCCCCCATGCGGTCAAGGCATGATCGGCCTCGACCAGGTCGGAAAAGGCATGACGCTCGCCGTTGATTTCCTGATAGTCCTCGTGACCTTTGCCGGCCAGGACAATCACGTCGTCCACCGAGGCACTGGCGATAAGCCGGGCAATCGCCTGACCGCGACCGGCAACGAACTCCACTTTATCCACAGCCGTGAAACCGGCGCGGATGTCATCGAAAATCACCGATGGATCTTCAGTGCGCGGGTTGTCGTCGGTCACCAGCACGCCATCGGCCAGGCGCTCGACCACTTCGGCCATCAACGGACGCTTGCCGCGATCGCGGTCACCGCCACAACCGAACAGGCACAGCAATCGGCCCTTGGCGTGTGGACGCAGGGCCGTCAGGACTTTCTCCAGGGCATCCGGGGTGTGGGCGTAATCGACCACCACCAGCGGTTGAGTGCCGCCGCCGAGGCGCTGCATGCGACCGGCCGGGCCTTCGAGTTTCGGCAGCACCTTGAGGATTTCGTCCAGTGCGTAATCCAGGCCAAGCAAGGCGCCAACCGCTGCGAGCACGTTGCTCAGGTTGAAACGGCCGAGCAGGGTGCTGCGCAGATGGTGTTCACCCTGCGGCGTGACCAGCGTGGCGCGCACGCCTTCGTCGTCGAACTGCGCCTCACGGCAATAGAGGTAGGCACTGCTGTCGAGCAGGCTGTAGGTGATCAACCGCGATTCACGTTTTTCAGCCGCCAGTTGCCGACCAAAGTCGTCGTCGAGGTTAACCACCCGGCATTTCAGATCGTTCCAGGCGAACAGCCTGGCCTTGGCATCACCGTAGGCCTGCATGGTGCCGTGGTAATCCAGATGATCACGAGACAGGTTGGTCATCACCGCCACGTCGAAGGCCAGTGCCGTCACGCGGCCCTGGTCCAGTCCATGGGAAGAAACTTCCATCGCCACGGCTTTGGCACCGGCCTTTTTCAGGTCGCCCAGCGTTGCCTGCATGACAATCGGGTTCGGCGTGGTGTGCAAGCCGCTTTCCAGTGCACCGTAGAAACCGCAACCGAGGGTGCCGACGATGCCGCAGTGCTGGCCAAGCAGATCCAGCGCCTGGGCAACCAGTTGAGTGACACTGGTTTTGCCGTTGGTGCCGGTCACGCCGATCAGGTTCAGATGATGGCTTGGCTCGCCATAAAAACGTCCGGCGATGTCCGACAGCTGAGCGGCCAGCCCTTTGACCGGAATCAAGGGAACCTCGGTGATTGGCAGCACAGTGGCGCCTTCCACTTCATAAGCCACCGCAGCCGCGCCGCGTTGCAAGGCGTCGGCAATGTGCGCACGCCCATCGAACTTCCCGCCCGGCACGGCGAGGAACAGATCGCCCGCGCGCACGTTGCGGCTGTCCAGGGCGAGCTCGCGAATCAGTAGATCGTGGCCGGCGTGAGGGAAAATCTTGTTCAGGCTCAGGGACATCAGCCGCGCCCTCCATTGGCTTTCAGCGGAACGACCGGTGTTGCGTTCGCTTGTTGAGTAGGTGGCAGGTTGTCCGGCGTGATGTTCATCAGGCGCAGGGTGCCCGACATCACGCGGCTGAACACCGGCGCGGATACCAGGCCACCGAAGTAGCCGGCCTTGGTCGGTTCATCGATGACGACCACGATGGCGTAGCGTGGATCGCTCATCGGGCCGAAACCGGCGAACAGCGAACGGTAGGAGTTCTCGGCGTAACCCTTGGTGCCGACCGAGGTTTTACGCGCAGTACCGGACTTGCCGCCCACGTGATACGCCGGCACCTGCGCACGGAACACACCGCGCGGGGCTTCGATCACTTGTTGCAGCATGCCTTGCATGGTTTTCGCGACAGCCTCCGGCAGCACCTGGGTGGTTTGCGGTGCCTTGTCGGTCTTGATCAGGGTCAGCGGCGCAAGGCGGCCGTTGTTGGCCAGGGCCGAGAAAGCGTGAACCAACTGGATCGCGGTCACGGAAATACCGTAGCCATAGGACAGCGTGGCGGTTTCTGCCTTGCGCCACTCGCGGTAGTTCGGCAGGTTGCCGACGCGCTCGCCCGGGAAGCCCAGGCCGGTGTCCTGGCCGAGGCCGACTTTCTGCGCCAGACGGAAAATGGTTTCGCCGCCGATATCGAACGCGACCTTGCTCATCCCGACGTTACTGGAGTTAATCAGGATGCCAGTCAGGTCGAGCACCGGGCCTTCGGATTTGGAGACGTCCTTGATGGTGTATTTACCAATCTGCAAGGTGCCCGGATAAACCTCAACGGTATCGGTCGGCTTCCAGCGCCCGGTTTCAATGGCGGCGCTCATGGAAATCGCTTTCATGGTCGAACCCGGCTCGAACACGTCGATCATCGCGCGGTTACGCATCATCGCCGGTTGCAGGTTGCGACGGTTGTTCGGGTTGTAGGTCGGCTGGTTGACCATCGCGAGAATCTCGCCGGTCTTCACGTCCATGATCACCAGGCTACCGGCCTTGGCGCCGTTCTCGATGATCGCGTTGCGCAATTCGCGGTTGGCAAGGTATTGCAGGCGCAGGTCAATGGACAACGCCAAGGGCTTGCCGGCCTTGGCGTTTTTGGTGACCTGGACATCCTTGATCAGCCGGCCGCGCCGGTCCTTGATCACCTGACGCTTGCCGGGAACCCCGGCCAGCCATTCGTCGTAGGCCAGTTCGACGCCTTCACGACCGTGATCGTCGATGTCGGTAAAACCGACCATATGGGCGGTGACTTCGCCGGCAGGATAAAAGCGCCGGAACTCTTCGATGCCATAAACACCCGGCACTTTCAGATCGAGCACAGCCTGGCCCTGCTCCGGGGTCAGCCCGCGCACCAGATAAATGAATTCTTTGTTGGCCTGGGCTTCGAGACGTTCGGCCAGGGCTTTCGGGTCCTGCCCCAAGGCAGCCGCCAATGCCGGCCACTTCTCTTTGGCCGTTTGCATTTCCTTGGCATTGGCCCAAAGGGTGGTGACCGGAGTACTCACGGCCAAAGGCTCGCCGTTACGGTCGGTGATCAGACCACGGTGAGCCGGAATCGGAATATGACGAACACTGCGGGCATCGCCCTGCCCCTTCAGGAAGGCACGGTCGACCACCTGCAAATCGATGATGCGCCAGGCGATCGCGGCCACCATGATGCCGAGCAAACCCAGCACCACGCGGAACCGCCAAGGAAAGAGTGCACCTTCGAGTTTCATCATGGCGCCACCATCTTCACGTCAGCGGCACCGGGGATGTGCATTTTCAATTGTTCGGTGGCCAGCACTTCGATACGGCTGTGGGCGGTCCAGGTGCTCTGCTCCAGAATCAACCGCCCCCACTCCGCCTGCGCCTTGTCGCGCACGCTCAATTCGCTGTACAGCGAATTCAATAGCTGACGGTTCCAGTGCGCGCTGTAGGACACGCCGATGGCCGAAACGAGCACGCCGACAAACAGCAGCAGCATGAAAAAGCTTCCGCCGGGCAATGGCTTGGCGAAAAGCTTGCTCACCGCAGCTTCTCCGCCACACGCATGACAGCGCTTCGCGAACGTGGGTTGGCTTTGAGTTCGGCGTCGGAGGCCGTCTGCGCTTTGCCATGGACTTTGATTTTCGGTTCGAAGGCGACATGCCGAACCGGCAGGTTGCGCGGCAGGTTGTCGGCTTCGCCTTTCACCAGCTTGCGCATGAACAGTTTGACGATACGGTCTTCCAGCGAGTGGAAGCTGATCACCACCAGGCGACCGCCCACTTCCAGGCACTCCAGCGCGGCTTCGAGGCCGGTTTCCAGATCACCCAGCTCGTTGTTGACGTGAATGCGCAGGCCCTGGAATGCACGGGTTGCGGGGTTCTTGCCCTTTTCCCATGCCGGGTTGGCGACCTTCAGGACTTCTGCCAGGTCACCGGTGCGCTCGAATGGCTTGATGTCGCGGCGCTCGGCCACGGCACGGGCCATGCGGCCGGAGAAACGCTCTTCGCCGTATTCCTTGAACACCCGGGCGATTTCTTCCACAGGAGCGGTGTTGACGAATTCGGCGGCGCTGATGCCACGGGACGGATCCATGCGCATGTCCAGCGGGCCGTCGTTGAGGAAGCTGAAACCGCGCTCAGGGTCGTCGAGCTGTGGCGAAGACACGCCCAGATCCAGCAGAACGCCGCTGACCTTGCCGGCCAGACCGCGCTCGGAGACTTCCGAACCGAGTTCGGCAAAGCTGCGCTGCACAACGACAAAGCGGCCGTCTTCGGCCGCTAGCGTCTGCCCGGTGGCAATCGCTTGTGGATCTTTGTCGAATCCGAGCAAGCGACCATCGGGACCGAGCTGACTGAGGATCAACCGGCTGTGCCCGCCGCGCCCGAACGTACCGTCCAGATAGCAGCCATCAGGACGTACGGCGAGAGCCTCGACGGCTTCGTCAAGCAGTACGGTGATGTGGTTAAAGCCGCTATCAATAGTCACAGGATCAAATCACGCAGTTCATCAGGCATCGCGCCCGGTTGTTGAATAGCAGCCAGGTCAGCGGCAGAAACCGCGTTCCAGGCATCCTCGTCCCACAATTGGAACTTGTTCAGTTGGCCTACCAACATCGCGCGCTTATCCAACTTGGCATATTCACGAAGACGCGGTGGAACCAGAAAACGACCACTGCCATCGAGCTCGAGATCGACGGCATTACCAATCAGTAAACGTTGCAGGCGGCGGTTCTCTTCGCGGAGCGAAGGCAGTGCGCGCAGTTTGGTTTCAATAATTTCCCACTCATCGAGGGGGTAAACACACAAACAAGGATCAACGGCATCAATTGTCACGATCAATTGACCGGAACTCCGCGAATCGAGCTCGTCACGGTACCGGCTCGGCATGGCGAGACGGCCCTTTGCATCGAGACTGATAGCGTTGGCTCCGCGAAACACGTCAGCGTTTCTCCAAATTCTAGCGTTTTGAGTTCAAAAAACCCACTTCATGCCACTTTCCGCCACTTGCGCACACTATAGGAATGCGCCCACCACACCGTCAAGGCGCGGATTAAAGGAAAACCCTTACAGAACTGAGATTTAGGAGCATTAACGGAGGGGCAACGAGAATCCGGCACATGAAACTGCCCGATAACTTGAATCAGCACAGGAGGCTGCGTTCGGAAGTTAAAGTAATTTATTAAGAGTAAGATTTTTTTGGTATTACAAAAGAGGTTCTGCGGATGAATGTGCAAGGAGGGAAACTGCTATCACCGTACCCCTTGCTCAATGATTTAAGCAGAGGGGAGAAAAAGGTGGAGAGTCGATCTGTAAGCCGGGTTCTGTCTTGAACAGTCATTCGTCTACGATGGCCATCACTGGACATCTTTAGCAACCTACCCGGTCCCAGCGCGGGCCACGCCTTGGGACCCTATTTGGTCTTGCTCCAAGTGGGGTTTACCTAGCCACGAACTGTTGCCAGACGTGCGGTGCGCTCTTACCGCACCTTTTCACCCTTACCGGCGCCGAAGCGCTTAGGCGGTTATTTTCTGTGGCACTTTCCGTAGGCTCACGCCTCCCAGGCATTACCTGGCACTTCGCCCTATGGAGCCCGGACTTTCCTCCCCCCCCTAATTTTCATAGAGGGCAGCGACTGTCCGATCGACTCTCCGCCGCGAAGGTTACCGGCACAGCGCCCGAAGAACAAGCGCTAAGCGCCGGTGCGCACGCCTGCGCGTCGGGTTTTACTCGCCCTTCTGCTGATCCAGCGCGATCTGATACAGCACATTCTTTCGTTCGCCGGTGATTTGCGCCGCCAACGCCGCCGCACGCTTGAGCGGCATTTCTTCGAGCAACAGATTGAGGATGCGCATCGCCTCGCTGCTGACAGCGCCCTCCTCCTCGGGCGCGGACCAGCCCGCCACCAACACGACGCACTCACCGCGCTGCTGATTGCTGTCCGACTCGACAAACTCGCGCAGCTCGGCCAGAGGCAGCCCCTTGAGGGTTTCAAAGGTCTTGGTCAGCTCACGGGCAAGCAGTGCCGGGCGCTCGGGGCCAAACACCAGCTCCATGTCTTGCAGGCATTCCAGGATGCGATGCGGGGCCTCATAGAAGATCAATGTGCGAGGTTCTTCCTTTACCTGCTCGAGGCGCGCTCGCCGCCCCACCGCCTTGGCCGGCAGAAACCCCTCGAAAATGAAACGATCGGATGGCAGCCCCGCCGCCGACAATGCTGCAATCAAGGCGCAGGCACCCGGAACCGGCACCACGTTGATGCCTGCCGCCCGAGCCTGTCGCACCAGGTGATAGCCCGGATCGGAAATCAGCGGAGTCCCGGCATCAGAGATCAATGCCACGTTGTCACCGGCCAGCAGACGCGTGATAAAGCGACTACCTTCATCCCGTTCGTTGTGTTCATGACAGGCGGCCAGTGGCGTCGAGATGCCGAAGTGTTGCATCAGGCGCTGCGAATGGCGGGTGTCTTCCGCGGCGATCAAGGCCACTTCACGCAGAATCTTCAGCGCCCGCGCACTGATGTCATCCAGGTTGCCGATGGGCGTCGCCACCACATAAAGCGAGCCAGCAGCGGAATTCAAAGCACCTGGAGCAGTCAAAGCGCACACCTCATGATCGGTAAAAGTCGCCATTGTAGCGCGTAGCGAGGCTCACGCTACGCGCATGCAATCGCGTCATCGGCGATCGTTTGTGCGCTGGCGCAACATTTACACCAGCTAAATTGATCGATTCACGCCAGTAACATCGCGCCCCGGCCAGTGCTTGGGTACAATTCCACGCTAATTTGATCGAGTATCAGGAACGCTTACATGATCGCTTGCCTGCGGCTGTTATCTGCCCTCTGCCTCGCTGCCTTGCTGGCGGCTTGCGCCAGCTCGCCCTCGTCCAGCCTTGGCGAACTACCACGGACACCGGACGCCAGTATCGAGCAACTGCTTGAGAAGGCCGCCCAAAGCAAATCACCGGAAGATGCCGCCCTGCTGCGCTTGAGCGCTGCCGACCTGGCCTATCGCCAGGGCAATGCCGGCCAGTCCGCGCAAATCCTGCAACAGGTCCCGGTCGAGCAGCTCAAGCCGGGGCCGCAGATTTTCGCCAACACCCTGGCGGCTGAACTGGCCATGACCCGCAATCAGCCCAAGGCAGCACTGACCGCCCTGAGCCACCCAAGCATGCAATACTTGAGCGAACTGCCCGACGAACAACAGGTCCGCACCGGCATTGTTCACGCCCGCGCCCTGGAGGCCGATGGCCAGACCCTCGCCGCCGCTCGCGAGCGCATTTCCATTGCCCCGATGCTTAAAGGTGAAGCCGCGAGTAAAAACCACGAAGCGATCTGGACCCTGATCGCTTCGCTGCCGACCGAGCAGTTGCAGCCGAACGCCAGCGACGATCTCGGCGGCTGGATGGCCCTGGCCCTGGCCGTGAAATCCGCCGGCACCCTGGAGCAGCAACAGGCCGCCATCGACAACTGGCGCGCGCAGAATCCGAAACACCCGGCCGCCATTCAATTGCCTCAGCCACTGACCCAACTCAAGGAGCTGGCCAGCCAGCCCCTGAGCAAGATTGCCCTGCTGCTGCCTCAGGATGGCCAGTTGGCTTCGGTTGGCAAAGCATTGCGCGACGGCTTCATGGCCGCCCACTACCAGGCACAACAGGCCGGGCAGAAACCACCCGCCATCGAGTTTTATGACAGCTCGCGCCTGACGTCCATGGACGAGTTCTACCGCAAGGCCCAGGCCGATGGCGTGCAACTGGTCGTCGGCCCGCTGGAGAAGCCACTGGTCAAACAGCTGAGCACTCGCCCGCAACTCCCGATCACCACCCTGGCGCTGAACTACAGCGAAGGCGATCAAGGCCCGGCGCAGTTGTTCCAGTTCGGTCTTGCCGCAGAAGACGAAGCCCGTGAAGTGTCGCGCCGCGCTCGCGCCGACGGCCTGCATCGCGCAGCCATCATGGTGCCGAAAGGCGAATGGGGCGACCGCGTGCTCAAGGCGTTCAGCCAGGATTGGCAAGCCAATGGCGGCACCATCGTCGCCACCGAACGCGTCGACCAGCCGGTCCAGCTGGCCCAGCAGATTGCCGACATGTTCCAGCTGCGTCAGAGCGAAGGTCGCGCCAAGAGCCTGCAAAGCACTGTGGGCTCGCAAGTAGCAGCCCAGCCGTCGCGTCGCCAGGACATCGAATTCATCTTCCTCGCCTCAACGCCGCAACAGGCCCAACAGATCAAACCCACCCTGAACTTCCAGTACGCAGGCGATGTACCGGTCTACGCCACCTCTCATGTGTTCAGCGCGAGCGGCGACATCAACCAGTACAACGACATGAACGGCATTCGTTTCTGCGAAACGCCCTGGCTGCTGGACGCCAATGACCCACTGCGCCGCCAGGTCACCGCCCAGTGGCCACAAGCCGCCGGTAGCCTGGGGCGTCTTTACGCCATGGGCGTGGACGCCTATCGACTGGCGCCGCGCCTGGGCCAGTTGAAGTCTCTGCCGGACAGCCGCATCGACGGTGAGTCGGGCAGCCTCGGCATGACTCAGAGCCAGCGTGTCGTGCGCCAGTTGCCATGGGCCCAGTTCGCCAATGGCCAGATCCAGCGCCTGCCGGACACCGCCCGCTGATGCCTGACAGGTCACGCCAGCAAAGCGGTATGGATGCCGAGCGCCACGCGCTCGAGCATCTTCAACAACAGGGTCTGCGCCTGCTGGCGCAGAACTGGTTGTGCAAACGCGGCGAGCTTGATCTGGTCATGCTAGATGGCGATACAGTAGTATTCGTTGAAGTCCGCTACCGAAAAGACACTCAATGGGGTGGCGCGCTCGATAGCATCGATGAGCGCAAACGGCAAAAGCTGATTTTCGCCGCGCAATATTTTCTTCAGCGCGAGTCGCGCTGGGCCAATTCCCCTTGCCGCTTCGACGTGATTGCCATCGACAGACACCTCGATCAGCTGAACTGGCTACAGAATGCCTTCGACGGCTGATCACCGGCATCACGAGCCGGACACTATCACCCAACACTTTTGCTCTTTGCTTTGCGGGCTGCACATTCACGTGCCGAACAGCCGCGCTAATTAAGGTCACACAGATGGACATGCAATCCCGAATTCGCCAGCTTTTTCAGGCCAGTATCGACACCAAGCAACAGGCGATGGAAGTTCTTGCACCGCACATCGAGCAAGCCAGCCAGGTCATGGTCAACGCCCTGCTCAACGAAGGCAAAATGCTTTCCTGTGGCAATGGCGGCTCAGCCGGCGACGCCCAGCACTTTTCGTCCGAGCTGCTCAATCGCTTTGAGCGCGAGCGCCCGAGCCTGCCGGCCATCGCCTTGACGACCGACAGCTCGACGATCACCTCGATCGCCAACGACTACAGCTACAACGAAATCTTCTCCAAGCAGATCCGCGCACTGGGCCAACCGGGCGATGTGTTGCTGGCTATCTCCACCAGCGGCAACTCGGCCAACATAATTCAAGCGATCCAGGCCGCACATGATCGCGAAATGATTGTCGTAGCATTGACGGGACGTGACGGCGGCGGCATGGCGTCGTTGCTGTTGCCTGAGGACGTGGAGATTCGCGTACCGGCCAACGTCACCGCTCGTATTCAAGAAGTCCACCTGCTGGCGATCCATTGCCTTTGCGACTTGATCGACAGCCAATTGTTCGGGAGTGAAGAATGACCCCTAATCGCCTTGGCCTACTGGCCTTGACTCTGTGCCTCGGCATCAGCGGTTGCACCTCCGTGGTGACTGCCAGCCGTGAAGCACCCATCGAAGATGACCGCGGCACTCGCACACTGGGCAGCAAGATCGACGACTCCCTGATCGACACCAAGGTTGGCGTGAACATCGCCAAGGCCGACCCGGCCCTGGACAAGGACTCGCACATCGTCGTCACCAGCTACAACGGTGTCGTGCTGCTCGCCGGGCAAACGCCACGCGCAGACCTCAAGGCCAAGGCCGAACAAGCTGCCGCCGCGGTCCAGCGCGTAAAGCAGGTGCACAACGAGCTGCAAATCATGGCCCCCTCCTCGCTGCTGGCGCGCCAGAATGACACCTGGCTGACCACCAAGATCAAGACCCAGATGCTCGCTGACGCGAACATCCCCGGTTCGCGCATCAAGGTCGTCACTGAAAATGGCATCGTCTACTTGCTGGGCCTGCTGACCAAACAGGAAGCTGCGCAGGCGACAAACCTGGTGCAAGGCGTCTCCGGCGTGCAGAAGATTGTGAAGCTGTTCGAGTACATCGACTGACCTGATCTGCACGTGGTGTAGGAGCTGCCGCAGGCTGCGATCTTTTTATCTTGAGCCTCCAAAAACAAGATCAAAAGATCGCAGCCTTCGGCAGCTCCTACGTTTGAAGGTGGTGAAGTAATAAAAAAGGCGATCCGCATGGATCGCCTTTTTTATTACTTCACCACCTTCAAACTGGGTCGACCGCTTGGACGCGGTGGCTCGCTGTCCGGTGGCGGAAGGTCGTCATCCGGTTCGATGTCGTCGTCCTCGCCCATCGGCGATTCCAGGTCAAACACCATGCCCTGGCCGTTCTCCCGGGCGTAGATACCCAGGATCGATGCGATAGGCACGTACAAGGTGTGCGGCACTCCACCAAAGCGCCCCTCGAAACTGACCGCCTCGTTATCCATGTGCAAGTGGCGCACGGCTTGTGGCGATACGTTCAGGACGATCTGGCCGTCACTGGCAAAGCCTTGAGGCACCTGCACCGACGGATACTCGGAATTGACCAGCATGTGCGGGGTGCAATCGTTGTCCACAATCCACTCATAGAGCGCGCGGACCAGATAAGGTCGACTGGAGTTCATAGCGGCTCCTTAAGCCTTAGCGCATGTCGCGTTCGACACCAGACAGACTCGCCTGGAAAGCCTCACGCGCAAACTGGCGCTCCATATAATCAAGCAGCGGCTTGGCCGGCCGCGGCAGTTCTATACCCAGAATCGGCAATCGCCAGAGTATTGGCAATAGGCAGCAGTCCACCAGGCTTTGTTCCTCACTGAGGAAAAACGGCTTGTCGGCAAACAGTGGCGACACACCCGTCAGGCTTTCGCGCAACTCCTTGCGAGCCACGGCACGAGCCGCCTCCTTGGTCCGCGAATCCAGAATCAGGTCCACCAGGCCACACCAGTCTCGCTGAATGCGGTGTATCAGCAGGCGACTGTTGGCACGCGCCACGGGATAAACCGGCAGTAGCGGCGGGTGCGGGTAACGCTCATCCAGATATTCCATCACCACAGTCGACTCCCACAACGCCAGGTCGCGATCGACCAGGGTGGGCAAGCTGCCGTAAGGGTTCACTTCAATCAGTTTAGGTGGCTGGCGTCCAGCTTCCACGTAAATGATCTCGGCGCTGACACCCTTCTCTGCCAGTACGATGCGCACTCGGTGGGAATAGTGGTCGGCGGGGTCGGAGTAACAGGCCAACCGATTGGTCACGCCCATGGCGATCCTCCTCGCTTGTAGAAATTATCGAAAGCGGAAAAACGAGCGCGCCCAGAGGGCGCCTCCCGTAACGACTGGATCACCAGTTCGCTACCTATTCAGAGGCGCCCTTGGGCGCGCGCGATTAACAGCAATAGCTTGAAGCTTTATCAGTGCACGTCTTTCCAGTATTCGCGCTTGAGCAGGTAAGCGAATACGAAGAAGAACGCCAGGTACAACAATACGTACGTACCGATGCGCTGATGTTGCAGCTTAACCGGGTTAGCCGAGTAAGCCAGGAAGGTTACCAGATTCTTGACCTTCTCATCGAACTGCTCTTCAGTCAGAGCACCGCTTTTCGGCACAATGGTCAACTGATCGCACGCTTCATGGGTCAACGGCGTGCCGGTCAGCGGATCAAATTGCTTCTTGCCGTCTTCGACGATCTGAACCTGTTTGCATCCCACGACCTGGCGACCTTGCAGGCCAGCCAGGACGTTAGGCATGCCCACGTTCGGGAAGACCTTGTTGTTCACACCCCATGGGCGCGAAGGATCTTCATAGAACGACTTCAGGTAACCGTAGAGCCAGTCAGTACCACGCACACGGGCAACCAGGGTCAGGTCCGGCGGTGCAGCACCAAACCAGGCCTTGGCGTCCGCAGGCTGCATACCGATGCTCATGTGGTCGCCGATCTTGGCACCCGTGAAGACCAGCTTCTCCAGCATCAACTCATGGGGAATGCCCAGGTCGTCGGCAACACGCTCATAGCGCTGGAACTTGGCACTGTGGCAACCCATGCAGTAGTTGGCGAACGTACGTGCGCCGTCCTGCATGGCTGCTTTATCGGAAACGTCAATGTCGACTTTTTCCAGCTCAGGGCCACCGTGTTCGGCTGCGAAAGCAAACACTGGCAGCGCAGCAAGCATCAATACAGCAAATAGTTTTTTCATCAGCCAGTCACCCTTTCCGGAACCGGTTTGGTCTTCTCGAGCCTGGTGTAGAACGGCATCAGAATGAAGTAGGCGAAGTACAGGAAGGTACATACCTGCGACAGCAATGTACGCTCAGGGGTTGGGGCCAGAACGCCCAGCACGCCCAGGATCACGAACGAGATGCAGAACACCCAGAGCCAGATCTTGCTCAGCCAGCCTTTGTAGCGCATCGACTTGACCGGGCTGCGGTCCAGCCACGGCAGGACGAACAGCACGGCAATGGCAGCGCCCATGGCGATGACACCAAAGAGCTTGTCCGGAACCGCACGCAAGATCGCGTAGAACGGAGTGAAGTACCAGACCGGAGCGATGTGCTCTGGGGTCTTGAAGGCGTTCGCCACTTCAAAGTTCGGCTTCTCGAGGAAGTAGCCACCCATTTCCGGGAAGAAGAACACGATCGAGCAGAAGATGAACAGGAACACCACCACGCCGACGATATCTTTCACGGTGTAGTACGGGTGGAAGGCGATGCCGTCCAGCGGTATGCCGTTTTCGTCTTTATGCTTCTTGATGTCCACGCCGTCCGGGTTGTTCGAACCGACTTCGTGCAACGCCAGGATGTGCAGCACCACCAGACCGAGGATGACGATCGGCAGGGCAACCACGTGCAGGGCGAAGAAGCGGTTCAGGGTAATGCCGGAAATCAGGTAGTCACCACGAATCCACTGGGTCAGGTCGTTGCCGATGACCGGGATCGCACCGAACAGCGAGATGATCACCTGGGCACCCCAGTAGGACATCTGGCCCCACGGCAGCAGGTAACCCATGAAGGCTTCGGCCATCAGCGCCAGGTAGATCAGCATGCCGAAGACCCACACCAGCTCGCGCGGCTTCTGGTACGAACCATAGAGCAGGCCACGGAACATGTGCAGATAGACCACGATGAAGAACGCCGAAGCGCCGGTGGAGTGCAGCAGACGCAGGATCGAGCCGTACTCGACGTCGCGCATGATGTATTCGACGGAAGCGAACGCTTCTTCCGCCGACGGGGTGTAGCTCATGGTCAGCCAGACACCGGTGACGATCTGGTTGACCAGAACGAGCAATGCCAGGGAACCAAAGAAGTAGAAGAAGTTGAAGTTTTTCGGAGCGTAATACTTGCTGAGATGGTCTT
Organism: Pseudomonas sp. GW821-FHT07G06; assembly: GCF_058986625.1. Classification (NCBI taxonomy): domain Bacteria; kingdom Pseudomonadati; phylum Pseudomonadota; class Gammaproteobacteria; order Pseudomonadales; family Pseudomonadaceae; genus Pseudomonas; species Pseudomonas sp. GW821-FHT07G06. Next base: position 88,568 of record NZ_JBYSVW010000008.1, on the reverse strand, counting down.
CCCACATCTTGGTCGCGGGAAAGCGCGCATCAACCCAATCCATGAACTTGCTCATCACGCTTTCTCCGTATCGACGCCAATGACAATGATCTCATCGGTCTCATAGGAATGCGGGGGAACTGGCAGGTTCAAAGGCGCAGGTTGCGACTTGTAGACGCGGCCAGCCAGATCGTAATGGGAGCCGTGGCACGGGCAGAAATATCCACCTACCCATTTCGGGCCAAGATCCGCAGGTGCCACTTCCGGACGGAAAGTAGGCGAACAACCCAAGTGCGTGCAAATGCCGATCAGCAGCAGAACTTCTGGCTTGATCGAACGTGTTTCTGGATTGACATAGGCCGGTTGCGTCGATTGTTTGGAATCAGGATCGGCGAGATCGCCTTCGATCTTTTTCAGATTCCCCAGGATTTCCGGTGTACGGCGGACGATGAACACCGGCTGACCGCGCCACTCAGCAATCATCTGCTGGCCTGGCTCGATTTTGCTGACATTCACTTTCACCGGTGCACCAGCGGCTTTCGCCTTGGCACTGGGAAACCATGACCCCACGAACGGGACCGCAGCCCCCACCGCTCCTGCAGCACCCACCACGGATGTGGCTGCTACCAAGAAGCGACGCCGGCCTGTATTCACGCCGTCATTGCTCATTCAGTCCTCTCCCATCAGCTTTGTGGCCTGTTAAATCAGGCATCTACTAAGTAAAACTATGTACTTATAAAAATTTTGCCGAATGGTAATGAAAAGCCCCAATTCTGACAAGGTAATTACCGGAGCCCACCACCCTCAAGCCTTGGAGTATAGGGCGTCTACGGATGTGGCAAGTTGTCACAGCGCAAATCTTTGATAAATCGCAGGCATAAAAAAACGCCCAGCTCCGTGAGGAAACTGGGCGTTCTTTTTTGAACGTGAAAGCGAATTAACGCTTCGAGTACTGCGGACGCTTACGCGCTTTACGCAGACCGACTTTCTTACGTTCAACTTCACGAGCATCGCGGGTTACGAAGCCGGCTTTACGCAGGGCGCTGCGCAGAGTCTCGTCGTAGTCCATCAGAGCGCGGGTGATGCCGTGGCGGATTGCGCCAGCTTGACCACTCACACCACCGCCGATCACGGTGACGTAGATGTCGAACTTCTCGACAGTCTCAGTCAATTCCAGCGGCTGACGAACTACCATGCGGGCAGTTTCGCGGCCGAAGAAATTATCCAGCGAACGGTTGTTGATGGAGATGTTACCAGTACCCGGACGCAGGAAAACGCGTGCGGTTGCGGTCTTGCGACGGCCAGTGCCGTAATTTTGAGTCGCCGACATAATGTACTATTCCGTTAAAACTTCAGTTCTTGGGGCTGCTGAGCAGTATGTGGGTGTGCAGCGCCCGCATAGACTTTCAGCTTACGGTACATGTCGCGACCCAGCGGGTTCTTAGGCAGCATGCCTTTTACCGCGGTCTCGATCACGCGCTCAGGGGCCTTGGCGATCAGCTTTTCAAAGTTGATCGACTTGATGCCGCCCGGGAAACCGGAGTGGGAGTAGTACATTTTGTCAGTGGTTTTAGCACCGGTAACACGGATCTGCTCAGCGTTGATTACGACGATGTAGTCGCCAGTGTCAACGTGAGGAGTGTACTCAGGCTTGTGCTTGCCACGCAGACGGCTCGCGATTTCGGTGGCCAGACGACCCAGGGTCTGACCAGCAGCGTCGACGACAAACCAGTCGCGCTTTACTGTTTCCGGTTTAGCAGTAAAAGTCTTCATTCTTTATAGCCTCAGGGGCCGCCCTGTAAATTAGACGGCGGATCTTACTGAATAGTGCGTACTTTGACAAGTCAAAGGCAGCCGGATACAGACGCTTTCGGGGGCTCGGGTCGGCGCGTCCGTTCAACGGCAAGATTCTTCGGCGGCGGCGCATCACTTCCACTGCAGAAAGAGGTGCGCAATTATGCAGATTGCGAAAAATAATTCAACCTGCTTTTATGATTGTTTTGCCCAAGGAGCACCCCGATGGACTATCGCCAGCTAGGCCGAACCAATCTGAACGTGAGTGCCCTCTGCCTCGGAACCATGACCTGGGGCGAGCAAAACAGCGAGGCAGACGCCTTCGCCCAGATTGAACGAGCCAAGAGCGCCGGGATCAACTTCATCGATACCGCCGAAATGTACCCGGTGCCGCCCAAGGCCGAAACCTACGCCACCACCGAACGCTACATCGGCAACTACTTCAAAAGCCGCGGCGATCGCGCCGACTGGATCCTGGCCAGCAAGATCGCCGGCCCCGGCAATACCATCGATTACATCCGCGACAAGAACCTCCGGCACAATCGGCAGCACATCACCGAAGCCGTGGACGCCAGCCTCAAGCGCCTGCAAACCGACTACATCGACCTGTACCAGCTGCACTGGCCGGAGCGCAGCACCAACTTCTTCGGCCAGCTCGGCTACAAGCACAAGACCGAGGCCAACCTGACCCCGCTGGAGGACACCCTTGAAGCGCTGGACGAACAGGTCCGCGCCGGCAAGATCCGCCACATAGGCCTGTCCAACGAGACACCGTGGGGCACCATGCGCTTTCTGGCCCTGGCCGAAGCCCGGGGCTGGCCGCGCGCCGTATCGATCCAGAACCCGTACAACCTGCTCAATCGCAGCTTCGAAATCGGCCTGGCGGAAATCGCCATCCGCGAGCAATGCGGCCTGCTCGCCTATTCGCCGCTGGCGTTCGGTTTCCTGTCAGGCAAGTACGAAGGTGGCGCCCGCCCGCCAAAAGGTCGCCTGAGCCTCTACAGCCGCTTCAGCCGCTATTTCAACCCACAGTCGGAAGCAGCCTGCAGCCGGTACGTGGCCCTGGCTCGCGAACACGGTCTGGACCCGGCGCAAATGGCCCTGGCGTTCGTGACGCAGCAGCCGTTCGTGACCAGCAACATCATTGGTGCGACCACCTTGGAGCAACTGGACAGCAACATCGCCAGTTTCGACTTGAAGCTGTCGGAGGAAGTGCTGGAAGGGATCGAGGCGATTCACAAGGACCATCCGAATCCTGCTCCATAAATTAAAAAGATCGCAGCCTGCGGCAGCTCCTACATGGGATTGGCGTGAACCCTGTAGGAGCTGCCGCAGGCTGCGATCTTTTCAGCCATCAAAAATGAATCAAAGCGACCGCGCAATGATCTCCTTCATGATCTCGTTCGTCCCGGCATAGATCCGCTGCACGCGCGCATCCGCCCATGCCCGCGCGATCGGGTATTCCCACATGAACCCGTAGCCACCGTGCAACTGAACACACTCGTCGAGCACCTTGCACTGCAGGTCGGTGCCCCAGTACTTGGCCATCGCCGCCGTCGGCACGTCGAGCTTGCCTTGCAGGTGCAGTTCCAGGCAGCGGTCGACGAAGACACGGCCGATCTGGATTTCCGTGGCCATCTCCGCCAGTTTGAACCGGGTGTTCTGGAAATCCGCGATCGACTTGCCGAACGCCTTGCGCTCGCGGGTGTAGTCCAGCGTCCACTGCAGCGCCGCTTCGGCTGAGGCCAGCCCGCCAACGGCCACCGTGAGGCGTTCCTGAGGCAACTCCTGCATCAGGTAGGCAAAGCCCATCCCCGCCTGGCCCAGCAGGTTTTCCTTGGGCACACGCACATCCTGGAAGAAAAGCTCCGAGGTGTCCTGGGCTTTCATCCCGACCTTCTCCAGGCGCTTGCCCTTGTCGAAGCCCGGCGTATTGGCTTCCACCAGAAACAGACTGGTGCCCTTCGCGCCGGCCTTCGGATCGGTCTTGGCGACGACGATCACCAGGTCGGCCAGATAGCCGTTGGTGATGAAGGTCTTGGAGCCGTTGATCACGTACTCATCGCCATCGAGCACGGCCGTGGTTTTCACTCCCTGAAGGTCGGAACCGGCGCCCGGTTCGGTCATGGCGATCGCGGTAACCATCTCGCCGGACACCAGCTTCGGCAGGTACTTCTGCTTCAGCGCCTCACTGCCGTAATGCAGGATGTACGGCGCCACGATGTCCGAGTGCAGGGAGAAACCGATGCCGGTCAGGCCAAGCCGACCTACCTCTTCGATCACCACCGCGCTGTAGAGAAAGTCCGCCCCCAGGCCGCCGTACTCTTCCGGCAGATGTGAGCAGAGCATCCCCGCCTCCCCTGCCTTGTTCCACAGCTTGCGGTCGATATAGCCTTGTTTTTCCCATTGCCCATGGAAGGGCACCGCCTCCTTTTCGAGAAACGTCCGCACGCTGTCGCGGAAAAGCTCGTGCTCGGAACTGAACAAGGTTCTGGGGATCATGCGGCACCTTTTCTTTGTTTTTAGAAGGAGTTGTCCTTCAGAGACTATGCCTCGCTTCCGATACAGGACACTGGACACATCCGACAAAAAATAAGACGATCCAGCCGTCTGGTGACCACTTCCCCCTATAAAAATAAAGTTGAATTATGTCTAACCAAGCCTCCACGCCCCTGCGGCGCGTCAGCATCCTGGCCATCGACCGGGTTTTCGCTTCCACCCTCATGCAAGCCAAGGATTTCTTCCACCTCGCCAGCCTGCGCTACGGCAAACAGCTGGGCCAGGGCCTGACACCGGCGTTCGAAACCCGTCTGGTCAGCCCCGATGGCAAACCGGTCAACACCTTCAGCGATGTGATGATTCCGGTGGACGGCGGGCTGGAAAACGCCGATATCATCATTCTTCCCGCGTTCTGGGACGATTTCGAAAGTCTCTGCAAACGATACCCGCAAGTCCTGCCCTGGTTGCGCCAACAGCATGCGCGCGGCGCCGTGCTGTGCGGCGAGGCCACCGGTGTGTTCTGGCTGGCCGAAGCCGGGCTGCTCAACGGCAAGGAAGCGACCACCTACTGGCGCTTCTTCAATGCCTTCGCCGAACGCTTCCCACAGGTCCAGCTCAATCAGGACAAACACCTGACCGACGCCGACAACCTGTACTGCGCCGGCGGAACCACCTCGGCGTGCGATCTGTACATTTACCTGATCGAGCGTTTCTGTGGCGCCAATGTGTCCCAGGCCGTAGCGCGGGACATTCTGTACGAGGTACAGCGCAGCTACTCGCCGGGACGCATCGGTTTTGGAGGCCAGAAGCTGCACCAGGACGTGATCATCCTGCAGATCCAGCACTGGCTCGAAGAACACTTCGCCGACAAGTTCCGCTTCGAAGACGTCGCCCGCGAACACGGCATGAGCATCCGCAACTTCATGCGCCGCTTCCAGACCGCCACCGGCGACAAGCCACTGCATTACCTGCAGCGCCTGCGCATCGAAACCGCCAAGGGCTTGTTGTCCGGCAGTCGCAAGAGCATCAAGACCATCAGCTATGAGGTGGGCTATGACGATGCGAGCTTCTTTGCGCGGCTGTTCCGCCAGCACACGGAGCTGTCGCCGAACCAGTATCGCCAACAGTTCCAGCAGGCTGCCTGAACCTCAAGGCAATCGCAAAACACTGTAGGAGCTGCCGCAGGCTGCGATCTTTTGATCTTGAAAAATCAAAATCAAAAGATCGCAGCCTGCGGCAGCTCCTACAGGGGGATCTTCAGCGCATAAAAAAGGGCCTGCAAATGCAGGCCCTTTTATTTTACGAATCCTCTTACGGCTTGTGCGCCCGGGCCAGGAATTCGTGGGATTGCATTTCCAGCAGACGACTCAGGGTACGCTGGAACTCGAAGTTCAAGCGCCCGCCGGTGTACAGGTCCTTGAGTTCGACTTCGGCAGAAATGATCAGCTTCACGTTACGGTCGTAGAACTCGTCGACCATGTTGATGAAGCGTCGGGCGATGTCGTCGGTGGTGACGCTCATCTGCTCGACATCGCTGAGCAGCACGGCGTGGAAGATCTTGCCCAGTTCGATGTAGTCGTTCTGGCTGCGCGGGCCGTCGCACAGTTCACGGAAGTTGAACCAGGCCACGTCATCACAGGTGCGCAGGGCACGAATTTCACGGTTTTCGATCATCAGCACGTCATTTTCGACCGCAGCCGTGCATTCCGGCGTCAGCGCACGGAAGCTCTTGCGCAGGCTTTCGTTGGCGGCTTCGTCGAGCGGATAGTGGAACAGCTCGGCTTGTTCGAGGTGACGCAGACGATAGTCGACGCCGCTGTCGACGTTGACGATCTCGGTATTCTGCTTGATCAGCGCAATGGCCGGCAGGAAGCGTGCCCGCTGCAGGCCGTCCTTGTACAGGCCGTCCGGCACGATGTTCGACGTCGCAACCAGGGTCACGCCGTTCTTGAACAGTTCTTCCATCAGGGTGCCAAGGATCATGGCGTCGGTGATGTCGGAAACGAAGAACTCATCGAAGCAGATGACCCGGGCTTCGGAGGCGAAACGCTTGGCGATGATGGTCAGCGGGTTTTTCTCGCCGCCCAGGGTTTTCATCTCTTCGTGCACGCGCTTCATGAAGCGGTGGAAGTGCGTACGGGACTTTTCCTTGAACGGTAGCGCTTCGAAGAAGGTGTCCACCAGGTAAGTCTTGCCGCGACCTACGCCGCCCCAGAAATACAGGCCCTTGACCGGGGTCTGATCCTTCTTGCCAAACAACTTGCCCAGCAGGCCCGGCTTGTTTTGCTCGGCCGCGACCAGATCGTCGTACAGGCGCTGCAAATGACGCACGGCAGTTTCCTGCGCGGCGTCGTGGAAGAATTCCGGGCGTTTCAGATCAGCTTGATATCGTTCTAGGGGCGTCATAATTCGTTAGCAAGGCAACAAAAACGGGCCGACACTGTAGCGACGGCCCGGAGGAATGGCAATCGGCCCTTGGTCGGGCCGAACCGTTGTTTATTCCTGAACCGGCGTCAGGGCAATGCGCAAGGCCTCGATGGCCGCGTCGCGTGCATCGCTGTCAGCAAAGGCCGGGCTGTCGGCAACGCACAGGCCTTCCAGCCATACACTGAAGTTCAGGTCTTCATTTCGCACGTCCAGTGGCTGACCCGATTGCAGTTGCTTGGTCACCTGACCGGCGGTCTTGCCATCGGCGAAGTTGCGCGACAGCAGCAGTTGTTCGCCATCGGCGGCCAGCAGACGGAAGCGGAAACTGCCGTCGTCTTCACGGAAGCTGACAAAACGCGCAGCTTTCGCGGCTTTTTTCTTGATGGTCGTCGCCACCTGGGTCTGGGCAACGAAGGAGCGCAGGCCCACCGCTTCACGCAGTTCGTTGAGGAAGGGTGTCGCTACCGCACGGGCCTTTTTCGCACCGTGTTGCAGGATGTCTTCCAGATCCGCCGGACGCTCGATCAACTGGTTGTAGCGCTCGCGGGATTCACCCAATTCGTTGTCGAGCAACTGGAACAGGCGATTCTTCGCCTCGCCCCAACCCAGGCCCTGCAACAATTCGCTGCGGAACTCGTCGGCCTGCGCCGGTGCGGCGAATGCCTGGAACAGGGTGAACAGGTGCGAGTTATCAGGATCCTTGGCTTCACCCGGCGCGCGGGAGTCGGTGACGATCCGCGAAATCGCGTCCTTCATTTCCTTGGCGCTTGAGAACAGCGGAATGGTGTTGTCGTAGCTCTTCGACATCTTGCGGCCATCCAGGCCCGGCAACGTGGCGACGCTCTCTTCGATCAACGCCTCAGGCATGGTGAAGAACTCTTTGCCCTGGCCAAACAGGTGGTTGAAGCGCTGGCCGATGTCCCGCGCCATTTCCACGTGCTGGATCTGGTCGCGACCGACCGGCACCTTGTGCGCGTTGAACATCAGGATGTCCGCCGCCATCAGCACCGGGTAGCTGTACAGGCCCATGGTGATGCCGGCGTCCGGGTCTTCGCCGGTCTCGACGTTCTTGTCCACGGAAGCCTTGTAGGCGTGGGCGCGGTTGAGCAGGCCCTTGGCGGCAACGCAGGTCAGCAGCCAGGTCAGCTCGGGGATTTCCGGGATGTCGGACTGGCGGTAGAAGGTCACGCGGTCGACATCCAGGCCACCGGCCAGCCAGGTCGCGGCGATTTCCAGACGCGAGCGCTGGATGCGCAGCGGGTCATCGCACTTGATCAGGGCGTGGTAGTCGGCCAGGAAGTAGAACGAATCGGCATTGCTGTCGCGGCTGGCGACGATCGCCGGGCGGATGGCGCCAGCGTAGTTGCCCAGGTGCGGCGTGCCGGTGGTGGTGATGCCGGTGAGGATACGGGTACGAGTCGTCATGGGTAATCGCTTGTCAGACTGCAATCAATTCGAGAGACGCGGCAGGATCAGATCCTTGAGATCGGTCAGCTTGCCATGAAAAAAGTGTCCGCATTCTGCCACTTTCAGCAGCTCATGGGGACGTTCGAGCGTGTCGGACCATTGGTAAACGACTTGTGGATCGATCACTTCGTCGGTTTCCGGCTGGATCAAGGTCAGCTCGCCGTGCTGCGGCAACTGATCCCGGTCCCCCAGGCGCATGACCGCCGGCGCGACCATGAACAAGTGCTTGAGCTGCTCGCCCCTGGCCTCAAGGCGTCCGCCGAGACTTGCTGCAACAAAACCGCCGAAGGAAAAACCAAACAGGGTCAGCGGCAACTCCGGGTGTTTGCTGCGAAACCATTCGGCGACAGCCTGGGCATCATCAACTTCACCGGTGCCCATGTCGTGGGAGCCCTCGCTGGCACCGACGCCACGATAGTTGAAGCGCAGGGTGACCAGCCCGGCGTCGCGCGCAGTGCGCTGCAGGGTCGAAACCACTTTGTTGAGCATGGTGCCGCCCTGCACCGGGTTCGGATGGCAGATCAGCGCCAGGCCGCGAGGTTGCTCGGTGTCCAGGTAAAGGGCTTCCAGTTGACCCACCGGGCCATCAATCACTACAGGGGTTTCGCGCATAAGCAAGGAAGGAACTCCGTGACCTCGAATCGGGTCGACTCGTCTAGCAAATTGTCTGTGGCTGTCTATTGCGAGTGAATCGCGGTATACAGCGCAGGTTCGAGCCGTTAACGTAAAGCAAAGCCGTTTATAGAGGAAGGACTCGTGGAACACTCGCTCTTAGTTTGGTTGCTACCGACTCTTGCCCTGGTTGTGGGTGTCGCCATTGGGTTCCTGATCGCTCGCCTTGCGCCGAATGCCGCGCCTAGCAGCACGCAACGTCAGCTGGACGATATTCAGGAACGTTTCGACAGTTATCAGAACGAAGTGGTGACCCACTTCAACAGCACTGCGACATTGGTCAAGAAACTGACTGCGAGCTATCAGGAAGTGCAGGACCATCTCGCCGAGGGCGCCAACCGCCTGGCCCTGGACGAACAGACTCGCCAACGCCTGCTGGCCTCCCTGCACGCCGATGCAGCGCAGGCACCCCGTGAACGCCTGACGCCACCGCGCGATCAGGAGCCGCCGCGCGACTACGCACCGAAAGCCCCGAACGCACCGGGCATGCTTGATGAGCATTACGGCCTGAAGAAGTAATCAGGTTTCAGGTGTGAAAAAGCCCCCGGACGGGTGATTGTCCGGGGGCTTTTTTGTTTCTGGGTTCTTCATTGGTGTGGATACGGATACGGATATGGATATGGATATGGATATGGATATGGATATGGATGATTTCTTGTAGGAGCTGTCGAGTGCAACGAGGCTGCGATCTTTTGATTTTCAGAAGCAAGATCTAAAGATCGCAGCCTGCGGCAGCTCCTACAGCACAAAAAAAACCGCCCGATCTGATGAGGATCGGGCGGTTTAATTACGTCAGACGATCAAGGGTACTGCTGAACCTGACCCTGCTGCTGACCACCATACTGCTGACCCGGAATCGCCTTGAGGTTGACCTCTACACGGCGATTCTGCGCCCGACCATTGGCGTCGCCGTTGCTGGCAACCGGACTATCCGGACCCGCGCCGCGAGCGCTCAGGTTGGCACCGCTGACCCCTTGCGAGGTCAGGTAGGTGGCCACGCTTTGTGCACGACGCTGGGACAGGTCCATGTTGTGCTGGCGGCTGCCGGTGCTGTCGGTGTAGCCCACGATTTCGATCTGGTTCTGGTTGAACTCTTTCAGCGAGCCCGCCAGGTTGTTCAGCGGTTGATAGAAACTTGGGGCAATGTTTGCCGAGTCGGTAGCAAAGGTGATGTTGCCCGGCATGATCAGCTTGATCTGGTCGCCCTGGCGCTGCACTTCAACACCGGTGTTGGCCATGCTGGCACGCAGCTTTTTCTCTTGCTGATCGGCGTAGTAGCCGTAACCGGCCGCCGAAGCACCGACCACTGCCGCACCGATCAGCGCGCCCTTGCCACGATTATCGTGATTGATCGCAGCACCGGCCAGCGCACCGGCCAGAGCGCCGAGACCACCATACTTCGCGGTCTTGCTCATGCCTTCGGAGCCGCTATCCGCCTGCCCCTGAGGCTGTCCTTGACCGCCGTAAGGGTTGGGCGAGGCACAACCGGACAAAACGGCCACAGCCGTAGCGACAATAATCAAACGACGCGTGGTGAACATGTATAGCTCCTACTTTTTTGCATTCTGTGGTGCAACGGACCAAGGCACAGCCTTTGCGGGTGTTGGATCACTTCCGGGAACAAAAATTCCGCTCGTTACAAATCAGGCCCGTACAAAGGGGTTTTCGCGCATTTCATCGCCCAGACGAGTGTCCGGACCATGCCCGGCCACCACCGTCGCCTCTTCGTCGAGGGTGTACAAACGCTGCTTGATCGAACGCACGATGGTGGCCTGGTCGCCGCCCCACAAATCCGTGCGCCCTACCCCACGCTTGAACAACGTGTCACCGGCAATCAGCAGCTTGGCATCGGCAAACCAGAAACTCATCGACCCCGGTGTGTGCCCAGGCGTGTGAAGCGCCACGCCACAGCCGCAGGCCAGCTCTTCATCATCGGCCAGCCAGCGGTCCGGGGACGGCACCGGGGTGTAGGGCACACCGAACATCTGGCACTGCATTTCCAGGTTGTCCCACAGAAACTGGTCTTCCTTGTGCAGGTGCAAGGTTGCGCCGGTTTTCTCCTTGAGTTGACCGGAAGCCAGGAAATGATCGAGGTGCGCGTGGGTGTGAATGATGCTGACCACTTTCAGCCCCAGGGCATCGAGACGCGCCAGGATCAGCTCATGATTGCCACCCGGATCGACGACGATGGCCTTTTTCGTCACCGGATCACCGATGATCGTGCAGTTGCACTGCAAAGGGCCGACGGGGAAGGTTTCGCGGATGAGGGTGGGATGCTGGGACATCGGGGGCCTGCTCGATAAACGGGGACGGGCGATTTTCGCACAATTGAGTATCCAGCCAATGGCCGCGATGTGTAACGTGAAAAATCCTTAACCCAGCACCCCCAATTCCTTCGCCCGCGCCACGGCCTGCGTACGCCGCTCGACCCCGAGCTTGCTGTTGATGTGACTGGCGTGGGTCTTGACCGTGTGCAGGGAGATAAACAGTTGATCGCTGATTTCCTGGTTCGAGCAGCCCTGGGCGATCAATCGCAGAACCGCCAATTCCCGCGTACTGAGTTGCTCCGCAGCCGAGCAGGGCTCCGGTCCGGGGCGAGCAGTCAGCGCCGGCAGCTTTTCACTGAGGCTCAGGGAAACAGGGGTTGGCGAACACTGTTGAAGCTGCCCACGCAGCCAGTCCGGGTGCTCGGCCAGCAAGCCCTCGAAGGGTTGCAGCACGCCTCCGCCAGCGGCGTCCAGCGCCTGGACCAGTGCCTTGCGTGCCTCCGGCTCCCGTCCGCTGCCCAGCAACAACGCCACTTTCTGGGTCAGCGCCATGGCACTGAGCATCTGCCGACCACTTTGCTGGCCATGTTCGAGCAGCGCATTCAATCGCCCTTCGGCCAGCATCGGCTGGCCCTGGATGACGTCCAGCAAAGCTTGCTGCAATTCGATATGCAGCGGCAATTGCGGATGGAACTCCGGCGGTGCCGCCGCGTTTTCGCCGTTATAGGTCTGCCCCAGACGCGCCAGCCAGGCTTCGGCCAGATCGGTGCGCCCCTGGGCCAGCCAGAGTTCACATTTGACCAGGGTGATCATGGCCAGGTAGTAGATCGGCGGCACATCCCAGATATGCATGAGCCGCTCGGCTTCGGCCAGTTCGGCAAAGGCTTTGGCGAACTCGCCGCTGCTGCCTTCCAGCCTGGCAATCACGCAGTGGCCGATCAGCACGCTGATGTCACGACAGGCGCGTGCCTCGCTCAGACCGGCCTGCAAGCGCACCCGCGCCAATTGCGGCTGCATGCGCAGGGCCAGCAAAAAGCCTTCGTACAATGTCAGCCGGGCGCGAACCGCATACAGCCGTTGTGCAGACAAACTCTGCAGGCGTTGCAGGCCCTGACGGACTTCTTCCAGTGCCCGACAGATTTCTCCGCGCGCTTGCAGCACCCGTGCGCGGTCGTAATGCGCGAGCGCTTCGAACAACGGGTTACCGACACGTTGCGCCAGCTCCAGCGATTCGCGGTTCAGTCCCCGTGCCCGCCACAAATCACCGTCGGCAATGGCCAGGTTGGACAGGGTCGAGAGGCACATCAGTCGCTGGCCGTAACGCTTGGCCGGAAGACTTTCCAATGCCTCGCGGCAGTACTGCAGCGTCAGTTCACGATTGCCGCGCCCACGGGCAATGATGCCACTCAACGCCAGCCATTGAGCCAGCATGGACTTCTGGGCGGTGGCCGACGGCGCGGGCAGGAAGCGGCTCAAATGGCTGGCCAGCTCTTCGGCAGCATCCAGCTGGCAAGCCATGCCCAGCGCCCAGCTATACAGCACAATCAGTCGCGGCGTGCTGATCAGCAAGCTGTCGGGCAAGTCCATTTTCCAGCGCAGCAACATGCCGACATTCTGCTCGGCCAGCAGTTGCTCTTCGGAGAGGTTCTGCACCAGATTCGCCGCGACGTCCAGGTGACCGGCCCGCAAAGCTTGCTCCACCGCCTCATCGAGCAGCCCCTGGGCATTGAACCAGCGGCAAGCACGCAAGTGCAGGCTCGCGGCCGGCACCATCGACTGAGACGTCGGCCGCGTACGCAACAGATCGGAAAACAGATGGTGATAACGATACCAATGACCATGCTCGTCCAGCGGCACCAGGAACACTTGATGGGCAAGCAGGAAGCGCAGGATCTCACCGCTGTCATGGGCGTCGCGAACGGCATCGCACAGTTCGCTGCAAAAACGTTCCTGGGGCGCCGTGTCATAGAGGAACGACTGGACCTCGGCGGGCAGGCAATCGATGACTTCTTCGAGCAGATAATCGCGGATCAACCCCTCCCCGCCATGCAACGATTGCGGCAGCGCGCCATCGGTGCCCGCCTCCGAAGCCGCCAGCAGCCAGAAGCGTAACCCCGCAACCCAGCCTTCGCTGCGCTGGATCAGGTTTTCCAGCGCCTCACCGCGCAAAGAACTGCTGTGCCGGTCGAGCAGGCTCAAGGCCTCGTCGTGGGTCAGGCGCAGATCCTGCTCGTGCAATTCCAGCAGTTGCCGCGACAGCCGCAGCCGCGCCAGGTGCCAGTCGGGACGTTGGCGGCTGGTGACCATCACCAGCAAACCATCGGGAAGATGATTGAGGAAAAACTGCAGGCAACGGTCCAGTACTGGTCCCTGAGCCAGGTGGTAATCATCCAGCACCAGCAGCAAGGGCGTCGCCGTGGACAGGTGTACGGCCAGTTCGTCGAGCAAGCCGTCGAGCCATTCTTCGAATGCGAACGGCTGATGGCGCTGACGCATTTTCAACAGCCCGAGGGATTGCCTGCCCAGGTGCGGGAAATAGTCCTGAAGGCCTTCCAGCAGCCGCTCGAGAAAGCGTCCCGGGTCACTGTCTCGCGGACTCAACCCCAGCCAGAGACTTTGCCAGTGCGCCGGCAACCCCTGACAAAACTCCACCGCCAGCGAACTCTTGCCGAACCCTGCCGGGGCACTGACCAGCAATAACCTGCCTGCGAGCCCGGCACTCAGACGCTCGCACAAACGTGGACGCAGCACATGACCATCGGGCAACGGCGGACGGAAAAACCGCCCGTCGAGTGTCGCGACGGCAGACTGTGCAGAACCTGGGGGTGTAGACAAATCAGTCATAGCCGGCTCTTGTTTGAATTGCGGGTGGCGGCGTTGCAGATGTCCGCAGACTAGCCGTAAACGGATAGGGAATGAAGGTAATTGCTACAAATGGCTACAAAAAGTCTACAAGCAAAAAAAAACGCCCCGAACCAGTCGGGGCGTTTCAGAGGGTGCGGCCTCGTTTCGGCGCTCGTTAGCGAATACCGTCCTGACGCAATGCCGCCGGGGTGAAGTCGCTGGTAGTGGCAGTGAAGCCGAAGTCATACGACGACTTCTCTTCGTTCTTCATACCCAGCGCCAGGTAACGGCCAGATTGCAGGTCGTACAAGGCTTCCAGGGCGTACCACGGCACTTGCTTGTCGTAGTAATCCTCGGCATGTGCCTCGGCGACGCGCCACAGTTGACCACGACCGTCGTAGTGATCGACCACCGCCGCTTGCCAGGTATCTTCGTCGATGTAGATGTCACGCTTGGCGTAGATGTGGCGCTGACCTTCCTTCAAGGTGGCAACCACATGCCATACCCGGCGCAGCTCGTAACGAGCCAGGTCCTGGTTGATGTGACCGGCCTTGATGATATCGGAGTACTTGAGCTTCGGATCGTCGAGCTTGTAGCTGTCGGAGGCGATGTACATCTCTTTCTTGCCTTCGAGTTTCCAGTCGTAGCGATCCGGTGCACCGTTGAACATGTCCAGGTTATCGGAAGTACGCAGGCCGTCGGCTGCGGTACCCGGGCCGTCATAGGACACTTGTGGTGCACGACGCACTCGGCGTTGGCCGGCGTTGTAGACCCACGCCGAACGCGGTTCCTTCACCTGGTCGAGGGTTTCGTGCACCAGCAGCACACCACCGGCCAGACGTGCCGGGGCGAGCACTTTCTGCTTGTAGTAGAACAGGATGTTGCCCGGGTTCGCCGGATCGTAGTCCTTCATCTTGTCACGGAACACGAACTGGTCCTGGAAGTACACCAGGCTGAACGAGCCGTTCGGCTGTGGCGTGGCCTGGGCCACCAGACGGGTCACGCTACCACCCCGATAGCGGGTGATGTGGTTCCAGATGACTTCAACGCCGCTTTTTGGAATCGGGAACGGAATGGCGGTTTCGAAGTTTTCCAGGCCGTTGCCGCCGGACACCAGCTTGGTGTTGGTGGCGTTTTTCTTGATGGCGGCGAACACCTCATCCGGCACGGTAGAACCGCGATGAGACGGGTATACCGGCATCTTGTAGGTTTCCGGGTAGCGCTTGAACATCGCGTACTGACCCGGTGCGAGCTTGTCCTTGTACTGGTCGACGTTCTGCGCCGTGATGGTGAACAGCGGTTTTTCGCTGGCGTACGGATTGGACAGGAAACCTTTGCTGTCGACCGTACCGGCGTTCTTCGCCAGCGGCTTCCAGGCCGGGATCGAACCGTCGGCGTTACCCGCCATTTCGGCGCCCATCGGGGTCAGGCTCTTGCCCAGTTTGTCGGCCTCGGCCTGGGGAACCGCTGCGATGACGCTGGTCGCCAGCAGCGAAAGACCCAGAACACCGGCGTGGAACAGACTCTTTGTTATTTTCATATGTTTGTTCGTCCTGAAAATTCAGTGCTTAGAAGTTCACGCCGACGCTGAGCGCAACGAAGTCGCGGTCATCCACGGTGGTGTACTTGCCGTCGAAGAAGTTGGTGTAGGCCAGGCTCGCGGTGTAGGTGTTCTGGTACTCGGCATCGACACCGAGGCTGACCGCCTTGCGGCCTTCCTCGAAGTTGCCGCCAGGGCCAGGGGAGTAACCTTCCACGTCATGGGACCAGGCAACGTTCGGCTTGAGGTTCACACCGGCAAACACGTCGTTGTATTCCCAGATGGCACGACCGCGGTAGCCCCACGAAGTCGCGGTGGTGAAGCCTTCGTCGTTGCAGTTGCGGCTGCGGTTGTTGGTCGGCGTACCCGGGCCGGCACCGTTGATGGTGCTGGTGTTGAGCGCCACGCAGGTATCGAGCGCGCCAGAAGGTGGCAACTCACCCGGGCCGTAGACCGGATCGCGGCCATAACGAACATCGGAAGTGCTTTCCAGGCCACCGACGTGGGTCACGCCCACTTCGCCCACCAGGGTCAGTCGGCTGGCGCCCATGACCTGGTCGAAGAAGTGCGTCAGGGTGGTCTGGAACTGGGTGATTTCCTTGCGACGATACCCGTGCAGGTCCTGACCCGGCACGCCGGTCAGCAACGATGCATTGGTCAATGGGTTATTCGGGTTGTTATTGCCCAAAGGACGCACACCGGAGAACAGGATATCGGTGGAGTTGAGCTGCACCGGAGCGTTCGGACGGTAACTGATCTCACCGCTCCACGCCGTACCGGTAGGCAGGGTGGTGGAGAAGCTCAAGCCATACAGGCGAATGTCCTCGGGGTATTCGATGAAGTATTGCGAATTGCCTGCCACCAGCAGTGGCCCGAGTGCCGCGAACGGGCCTGGGAGCCCCGCTGCCGTGTTGTAGACCGATTGCGGCGCACCCGTGGCGCTGAAGATCGGTGCACGGCTGTGGTAGTTCATGAAGTAAGCGCCGAACTCGGTGTCCAGCGGATCGAACATGTACTTGAGGGATGCGCCCCACTGACCGCTGTCGCGGGCATCACGATCCGGGCCACGACGCACCAGAACACCCTCTTCGTTGACGTCGACGCCGTTGGCGGCCAAAGGCCCCAGGGCAATGGCCGGAATTTGCGAACGCTTGTTCAGCACACGCAGGTTGTCGTTACAGCCGTCGGCAACGATGTCCGGCTGGGAGAAGAACGTGCCGCAGTTGTCGACGACGGTCTGGTCCCATTCAATTTGATAGAACGCTTCGGCCGAGAGGTTTTCGGTCAGGCTCTGGGACACATAGAACATGTTGACCGGGATCAGGCCTTCCTTGATCTCGGCACCCGGACGACGGAACGCAGACACGTCGATCGGGTTGATCGAGTTGATGCCGCCACCGATGAAGGTACTTTCACCCCAGCTCACCACCTGCTTGCCCAGACGTACGGAGCCTGGTTGATCGGCAATCGAGTAGTTGTGGTAGACGAAGGCATCGAGGATCTGGCCGCCGGCGGACTTGGCGCCTTCCTTGCGGCCCGCGTCGCTGATGTCCTTGAACGGACGGCTTTCGTCCTTCAGTTCAAAGTCGTACCAGTATTTGCCACGGACAAAAACACCGGTATCGCCGTATTTCAGTTCAAGGTCATGGATGCCCTTGAAGATCTTCGAGAAGGTTTCCCCGCTCTTGAAGTTCAGGTGACCGTCATCAGAAGTCTGGGACAGACCCTTGCCGCCGTTGTTGACACCAATGAGGTTCTTGTTGGCACTTTCGGTAGACCAACTGGCACCGAGCGACAGGGATGAGTCGAACTGACCTTCGATTTCACCGATGTTGAAACTGACGCCGAATGCTGGCCCGGCGAGCGTAGAGGCAAGACTGACAGCCAGGGGCAGCTTCGCCCGGCGCCAGAACTGGTTTACTGATGTCATCGACGCTACTCCATGTGCATTTTATTTTTATGGCATTGAGCACTTCTAAAAACGCTGTGGATAACCGGGAGCCATGGCATCCCAAAGTCATTCCAAAGTTGCATCGCCCCGGTTCGTGCGGTTGCCCCGTTCTTAAAAATCCTTGAGCGGACTATAGCCAGCAGGTAGTAGTGCTTGATCCCTCTAAAGTGTGATTTGCAGTTGCCAGCCACTCTGGAACAGTCCTTTCGCCAGTCCGACACCCGTCGGCACGGCAAGGATGGCTGAAAATTTCGATTTGACAAGCCAAGCGCTTGCTTGGTGGGGCTGGCGTGCCCTTTCGGGCACGCCGGGAGGTGCTTAAAGCGTCGAAAGGAAGGTGCTGTTGGTGGCCTGCCATTCGCTGATGTCGACACGAATGCGCTTCTTGTCGAGTTTGCCGACGCTGGTCTTGGGAATTTCAGTAACAAGGGCGATCTGGCTCGGAATCGCCCACTTGCTCAGGTGCCCCAGCTCCACAAAAGGCTTGAGGTGTTCCTTGAGTTCCCTCGCCCCGATGACGTGCCCCTCACGGACTACGAGCAGGGCAAATGGCCGCTCTCCCCACTGCGGATCAGGGATCCCCACCACTGCTACCTCACGTACCGCCACATGACGACTGATCAGGTCTTCCAGGTCCAGGGAGGAGATCCACTCGCCACCGGTCTTGATCACGTCCTTGATGCGGTCACGAATGTCGATCACCCCCATGCTGTCCAGGGTCGCCACATCGCCGGTGTGCAGCCAGCCTCCGGCCCAGAGCTCGGCGCCCTTCTGCGGCTCGTTGAAATAGCCCTCGGTCAGCCAGGGTGCGCGCAACACCAGTTCGCCCTGGGTCTCGCCGTCGGCGGGCAGGAAGTTGCCCTCGGTGTCGACGATCGCTGCCTCCACCAGCGGCCCGGGCACACCGGCCTTGATCCGGTAGGTGGTGCGTTCGTCTTCGGTGCCGGCCATCAACTCATCGTTCAAGTGCGCGCACGAGACCAGTGGCCCGGTTTCCGACATGCCGTAGGCGGCGGTCAACTGAATGCCCTTGGCCTTGGCCGCCTCGTACAGCGTGCGGTTCAGGGCGCTGCCGCCGATGACGATTTTCCAGCCGCCGAAGTCGACGTTCTGCGCAGCCTTGGCATTGAGGACCATCTGCAAAATGGTCGGCACGCAATGGGAGAACGTGACCTTCTCCTTGCGCCACAACTCCACCAGGTACTCCGGATCATAGCGGCCGGGGTACACCTGCTTGAGTCCGAGCATGGTCGCCACATACGGCAAGCCCCAGGCGTGGACGTGGAACATCGGGGTGATCGGCATGTACACGTCGCTGGTACCCAGCAGGCGCACGCTGTCGATCGCGCCCATGATGGTCGACACGCCCATGGTGTGCAGCACCAGTTGCCGATGGGTGAAGTACACGCCCTTGGGATTGCCGGTGGTGCCGGTGGTGTAGAACGTGGTCGCGACCGAGTTTTCGTCGAAATCCTGGAAATCGTACTGCGGGCTCGCTGCGGCCAACAGTTGTTCGTATTCGCCGACGAGGTTCGGCAGGTCCGCGGTTTTTTCCGGCAGATCCGTCAGCAACAGGGTTTTGTCGACCGTGGTCAGATGCCCTTCGATGGCCTTGTAGAGGCCGACGAACTCACTGTTGACCAGCACAAAGCGGTCCTCGGCGTGGTTCATGGTGTAGAGGATCTGTTCCGGCGACAGGCGCACGTTGATGGTGTGGATCACCGCGCCGATCATCGGAATGGCGAACATGCACTCCAGGTAACGATGGCTGTCCCAGTCCATCACACC
Source organism: Pseudomonas sp. GW821-FHT07G06 (assembly GCF_058986625.1). NCBI lineage: Bacteria > Pseudomonadati > Pseudomonadota > Gammaproteobacteria > Pseudomonadales > Pseudomonadaceae > Pseudomonas > Pseudomonas sp. GW821-FHT07G06. The sequence continues at coordinate 69,340 of NZ_JBYSVW010000008.1, read as the reverse complement.
CACGGCATCCCCGGGCTTGACCCCGGCCGCTGTCAGTACGTTGGCCAGGCGGGCCACCCGTTCGATCAGGGTCGGGTAGCTGTAGCGCAGCTTGTCGCGGTAGATGATCTCGCGGGTTTTCTCATAACGGGCACCGGACATCAGCAGCCGCTTGATCAGCAGCGGGTATTGGTAAGCGCCTTCGGCCGGGGGGATAACGCGAGTCTGCAACATAAGAATCCCTTTTTCTGACTGCACGGACGTGACTGAAAGTACGCACTGTAGTGCCCCTGATCGTCAGCCAAATCAGCCAAAGGAATGATTTGCAGAGCCCCGCAAATACTAGCATTGCGCCAGCACCGGTCATTTATTACGCACTGTAGGAGCTACCGCAGGCTGCGATCTTTTGATCTTCGACAATTCTGGAGTTGCTGAAGAACAAGATCAAAAGATCGCAGCCTGCGGCAGCTCCTACAGGAAATCACCTTTGATCAATGCATCTCGGTAAAAGCGAGCTTCACGCCAATCGCAATCAGCACAGCGCCCATGGTCCGGTCGAACCAGTGCCCCATGCGCGCGAAACCGGCGCGTACGCGCTGCTGGCTGAACAACATCGCCACCAGGCAGAACCAGGCGGCCGTTGCGCCGGCCAGGTAAACCCCGTAACCGGCCTGCACGGCCAGCGGCGTGTGCGGATTGATTACCACAGTGAACAGCGAGAGGAAGAACAGTGTGGCTTTCGGGTTGAGACCGTTGGTGACGAAACCCGAGGTGAAGGCGCCACGAGCCGTGCGCTCGCCGGCTTCCTTGTGCAGATCGTCCGCCACAGGTTTGGCCGGCTGCGCGCGCAGCGCCTTGTAACCGATGTACAGCAGGTAAGCGGCGGCGGCCCATTTCAAGGCATTGAACAGCACGATCGACTGGGACACGATCAGGCCGATACCCAACAGTGAATAACCCACATGCAGGAAAATCGCCGTCCCCACACCCAGCGCGGTCCAGGTACCCGCGCGGCGACCGTGGGTAACACTTTCACGTACCACCACGGCAAAGTCCGGGCCGGGGCTGGCCACGGCCAGCAAGTGAATCAGGGCAACGGTCAAGAACTCTGTCCAGTACATGTGGGGCTCCTTCAGGCCAAGCGTAACTAGTTATTTCATCTGGTAGGCTCGGCAGATTACGCCTTCAGTTCAATGCACAAAAGGTACAGTTGATGACGAATACTCGCCGCGCCGTTTTCCTCGACCACCCGTCCCTGGACCTCGGCGACCTTGACCTCAACCCGCTGCGCAGTTGTTTCAGCGAATTGCAGCTGTTCGCCCAGACCTTGCCCGATCAAGTCATCGAACACCTCAAGGGCGCCACCGTCGCCATCAGCAACAAGATCCTGATCGACGCCGCCGCCATGGCTGCCAGCCCTGACCTCAAGCTGATCCTGATCACCGCCACCGGCACCAACAACGTCGACCTCGCTGCCGCCCGCGCCCACGGGATCACCGTGTGTAACTGCCAGGGTTATGGCACGCCGTCGGTGGCGCAGCACACGATCATGCTGCTGCTCAACCTGGCCACGCGCCTGGCCGATTATCAGAAGGCCGTCGGCGCGGGCCGCTGGCAACAGGCCAAACAGTTCTGCTTGCTGGACTACCCGATTGTCGAACTCGAAGGCAAAACCCTTGGCCTGCTGGGTCACGGCGAATTGGGCGGCGCCGTCGCACGGCTGGCTGAAGCCTTCGGCATGCGCGTGCTGCTGGGGCAGATTCCCGGACGCCCTGCCCGCCCGGACCGCCTGCCACTGGATGAACTGCTGCCGCAAGTGGATGCCCTGACCCTGCACTGCCCGCTCAACGAACACACCCGTCACTTCATCGGCGCCCGCGAACTGGCCTCGATGAAACCCGAAGCGTTCGTGATCAACACCGCACGCGGCGGCCTGATCGACGAACAGGCGCTGGCCGATGCCTTGCGCAACGGTCATCTGGGCGGCGCCGCCACTGACGTGCTGAGCGTTGAGCCTCCCGTCAACGGCAATCCACTGCTGGCCCACGACATCCCGCGCCTGATCGTCACCCCGCACAACGCCTGGGGCAGCCGTGAAGCGCGCCAGCGGATCGTCGGCCAGGTGACCGAAAACGCACTGGGATACTTCAGCGGTAAGGCGCTGCGGGTCGTCAGTTGATAAACTGCGGCACTTTTTTTCACGGGAGCAGTTATGGATCCGCGCAGTGAAGTACTGCTTCGCCAGGCCGAGTTATTCCAGGGTTCGGTGCTGTTGGCCGGTTTGCCCGCCGACGACCTGCTGGGCCGCCTGCCCGATGCCCATGGCTGGTGCTGGCACGCCGGCGATCAGACCGCGCTGGACGCCCGCTTCGACGGGCGCAGCCACTTTGGCGTGAACGCGCCGGAGCGCGGGTTCGATAGCGCCGTGGTCTTTCTGCCCAAGGCCAAGGACCTGACCGACTACATCCTCAACGCCCTCGCCTCGCGGCTGGCCGGCCGCGAGCTGTATCTGGTCGGCGAGAAAAAAAGCGGCATCGAAGGTGCCGCCAAACAACTCAACCCGTTCGGCAAGCCACGCAAACTCGACAGCGCGCGCCACTGCCAACTCTGGCAGGTCACTGTGGCCAACGCGCCTGACGCCAAGCCGCTGGAAAGCCTGGCGCAGACCTACGAACTGCCGCTGGCCGAAGGCCCGTTGAAGGTCATCAGCCTGCCAGGGGTGTTCAGTCATGGTCGCCTCGATCGCGGCAGCGCGCTGCTGCTGGAACACCTGGACAAACTGCCCAGCGGACACCTGCTCGATTTCGGTTGCGGCGCCGGGGTTCTGGGCGCCGCAGTGAAACGTCGTTACCCACACAACCAGGTCACGATGCTGGATGTGGATGCCTTCGCCGCTGCCAGCAGTCGCCTGACCCTGGCTGCCAATGGTCTGGAAGCCGAGGTGATTACCGGTGACGGAATCGATGCCGCCCCGATGGGTTTGAGTGCGATTTTGAGCAATCCTCCGTTCCATGTCGGCGTGCACACCGACTATTTCGCAACGGAGAACTTGCTGCGAAAAGCGGCCAAACATCTGAAAAACGGTGGTGAACTTCGCCTGGTAGCGAACAGCTTCCTGAAGTATCAGCCATTGATCGAAGAGCACCTTGGCGTGTGCGCGATCAAGGCCGAAGGACAGGGCTTCAGAATCTACCGGGCAAAACGCGGCTGAGATTTTTTTGAAAAAGAAGGCTTGCCGAATGGGTTTCGCAAAGGCAGAATCCGCTCCGTCCTAGGGGAGTAGTCTCCCACGAGCGCCACGCTCGTCCGGCATGCGTCAACATACTTGGTCCTCAGACCATGGCGCATGCGACCCAAGCATCCACATCAGATGGATCGCAGGGTTTGACAAGACCTATGACACGCACACCTTACCCGGGGCGGGAAGGCTGTACGTGTCATAGCCGTGTCGACCCGCCCCTTAGGAAAACTCCTGATGCTGGATTCACTACTCGTACCCACCGCAATCGTTGCCTTGGCCGAAATCGGCGACAAGACGCAACTGCTCGCGCTCATTCTTGCCGCCCGCTTCCGCAAGCCCTGGCCGATCATCGCCGGTATCGTTGCCGCGACCCTGGCCAACCATGCGGCCGCCGGTGCAGTCGGTGCCTGGGTGGGCAGTTTCTTCTCGGATACGATGCTGCACTGGATCCTTGCCGCGAGCTTCGCCGCGACCGCCCTGTGGACCCTGGTGCCGGACAAGATGGATGACGACGAGGCCAGCACCGCCCGCAAGTTCGGGCCGTTCCTGACCACGCTGATCGCGTTCTTCCTGGCGGAAATCGGCGACAAGACTCAGATCGCGACCGTGATGCTGGCTGCGCAATATCCGGAGTTGTGGCTGGTGATCATCGGCACCACCGCCGGCATGCTGATTGCCAACGTACCGGTGGTTCTGGCGGGTAACTTTGCCGCAGACAAGCTGCCACTGACCCTGATCCGTCGACTGGCGGCGTCGGCGTTCTTCATCCTGGCGATTGTCGCGGTGTACAAGGCGATGCAGAGCAGTGGGTGGGTTTGACCCAATAGGTCGTTAGACCGCGTATCGTTCTTCGCGAGCAGGCTCGCTCCCACATTTGGGATGCATTCCCCTGTGGGAGCGAGCCTGCTCGCGATGAGGGCCTTATTGACGAAGAATTGACATCAAGATTTCTTGGCCTGCTCATACAACGGCATAACCTTCGGAATCGCCGCCTGCAACGCCGCAGTCCGGCTGCTCGAAGACGGGTGCGTGCTGAGGAACTCCGGCGGAGCACCTTCACTGGCCTTGCTCATCTTGTTCCACAGGGTGATCGCGGCGTTCGGGTTGTAGCCGGCGCGGGCAGCCAACTCCAGGCCGATCAGGTCCGCCTCGTTTTCATTGGCACGGCTGTTGGGCAAGGTCATGCCGTAGTTGGCTACAGCGTCCGCCAGGGCCAGGCTGTCCTGGCCCAACCCGAGCAACGCACCAGCACCCTGCTTGGCCATTTCGATACCGTATGCCTTGGACATCGCCTCACGACCGTGCTCGCGCAGGGCGTGGGCGATTTCATGACCCATGACCGCGGCGAGTTCATCGTCAGTGAGTTGAAGACTGTCGATCAGGCCGGTGTAGACAAAGATTTTGCCGCCAGGACCACAGTTGGCATTGAGCTCGTCACTCTTGATCAGGTTCACTTCCCACTTCCACTGGGCCGCGTCCGGACGAAAGTTCGGTGCCTGGGCGATCAGCCGGTCGGCAATGACCTGAACACGCTTGGCATCGCTGCTGGTCTTGTCCAGCACGCCTTTGCTGCTCGCCTCACTCACAGTCTTTGTATAGGACTGGGCGTACATCTGGTCGACCTCCTGGGAGGACAACATGCTGAACATGTACTGCTTGCGCTCAACGCCCACAGCACCACCACTGGTGGTATTGACCGACTGGCAGCCAGCGAGCAGCAGACCTGCGCTCAGCGCACATAGAGCCAATGTCTTGTTCATCGAAAAACTCCCTGAAAACATGCCGGGTATCCTAGGCGTGGAATGGTATCGACGCCAGATACAATAGACATAAGACGCGCAATTCAGGCAAAGCTCTCATCAAAGCAGAAAAAAATTCACATTCCGGGGCGAGCCGCAGCCCGTCACGCCGCGCATTGATTCATTTGCGACATCCGCCACGCAAAAACAGCCATTTCAACGACTCGCGCTCATGCCCGCCCGATACCCTGCCGATACACCTCCGCAGACGTCCTTTCGCGTGCGGAGCCCCCATGAAATTCAAGTCGATCCAGTTTTCCGTGGCGGCCCTTGCCGGCGCAATTGTCCTTAGTGTCGTGGCAGCGCTGGTGGTGTACGCGCTGTTTTCCGGGGCCCGGACGCAGGACATGGTCCAGGAACGGACCCAGGCCCAGTTCGAGCAAGTCATCGAACAACGCCTGACGTCCCTGGCGCAGACCCAGGTCAGCCAGATCCAGCGTGAACTCGAAGCACCGCTGCTGATCGCCGGCGGACTGGTGCGGGTCAACGCCCTGATCGGCACACCCGGTGCCGATGGCCAGCCCGCCCTGAGCCTCAGCCGTGAGCAACTGATCGGCCTGATCAAGGAAAACGTGGTCAAGAACCCGAAGATCCTCGGCACCTACATCGGTTGGGAAAAAGACGCACTGGACCACAACGATGCGGCCTACGTCGGCACCCAGGTGGTCGGCATCGACGCCAGCAACGGGCGCTTCCTGCCCTGGTGGTTCCGCAACGACGACGGCACCCTGGGCCTGGACAAACTGGTGGACGTCGACGACCAGAAAACCCTGTCCACCGGCGTGCGCGCCAGCGAGTACTACCTGTGCTCGAAAGAAACCGGAAAATCCTGCGTGATCGATCCGGCGCCTTATAAGGTGGGCGACAAAATCGTCATGCTCGCCTCCTTTATTGAACCGATTATGCTCAACGGTGCCTTCCAGGGCATCGTCGGCGCCGACCTGTCGGTGAACTTCATTCAGGAAATGCTCCTGGGCGCCAACCAGAAACTCTACAGCGGCGCCGGGGAAATGGCCCTGATCGGCGGCAATGGCCGCATCGTTGCCTACACCAAGGATCCGAGCAAATTCGGCGAAAAAGTCAGCGATATCCTCGACAGCAAGCAGATTGCCAACATGGCCAATCTCAAGCGCGGCGAAGTCACCTATACCGTCGACAAGGCCCAGGGCCGGATCGAGTTGTACCTGCCGTTCGGCATTGGCCAGACCGATGCGCGCTGGACCCTGATGCTGCAATTGCCGCTGAACGCGGTCATGGCCGACCTGCAAAAACTCCAGGCAGACCTGGATGCGCAGCGTAAATCCGACACCTTCGGCATGGCGATGGTCGGCCTGGTGATTGCCGGTATCGGTTTGCTGGTGATCTGGCTGGTGGGCCACGGCATCGCCCGTCCGCTCAAGCAGATGGTGGCCATGCTCGACGATATCGCCCAGGGCGAAGGCGACCTGACCCGGCGCCTGACCAGCGACCGCGCCGATGAACTGGGTTCGATCGCCAAAGGCTTCAACACCTTCCTGGCCAAGTTGCAGGCGATGATCACCCAGGTGGTGACGTCGGTGCAGAGCGTCAGCGATTCGTCGGAACACACCGCCGACATCGCCATCCGTACCAACACCGGCGTACACAAGCAAATGGCCGAGATCGATCAGGTGGCCACCGCCGTGCAGGAAATGACCGCCACCGCCCAGGACGTTGCGCGCAACGCGACCCAGGCCGCACAGGCCGCCAGCCATGCCGATCAAGCCGCCAGCCAAGGCATGCAGATCGTGCGCGACACCTCGAACTCGATTGGTGCCCTCGCCGTGGAGATCGGCCGGGCCGTCGGCGTGGTGCAGACCCTGGCCAAGGACAGCGAAAACATCAACGCCATCCTCACCGCCATTCGCGGAATCGCCGAGCAGACCAACCTGCTGGCCCTGAACGCAGCCATCGAAGCCGCCCGCGCCGGTGAACAGGGCCGGGGGTTTGCCGTGGTGGCCGACGAGGTGCGCAACCTGGCGCAGAAGACACAAAAGGCCACCGAAGAAATCCAGGCCATGATCCAGCAACTGCAGCAAGGCACGCGGGATGTGGTGCGAGTCATGGAAGACAGCCAGAACCGCACGGACGAAAGCGTACTGCACGCATCGAAGGCTGCCGAAGCACTGGAGACCATTACTCAGGCGGTGTCGGTGATCAACGACATGAACACCCAGATCGCCAGCGCGGCCGAGGAGCAAAGTGCGGTGGCGGACGACATCAACCGCAACGTGATCAACATCGGCCAGGTGGCCAATGAAGTGGCCGGCGGTGCGGATGAGTCGAGTGCGGCCAGTGCGGACTTGACCAAGCTGGCGGAACAGCAGCGGCGGTTGATCAATCAGTTCAGGGTTTAAGTGTTGCCGGAAGGTCCTGCGGACCTTATCGCGAGCAGGCTCGCTCCCACATTGGAATGCATTTCAACTGTGGGAGCGAGCCTGCTCGCGAAAGGGCCAGAACTGGCGCCGGACTAACCCGGGGTGAGACACTCCGGCCCATTGAGCTTCGGATCATTCACCATGTTGGCCAGCACCCGTTCGCGCAACGCGGCAGGCTCGCTGGCCAGCAAGGCTTGCAAAGCATGCAACGGTGTCTCGGGATCGAGCCACGCGGCCTGCCCCGCCTCATCAAGAATCAGCGGCCGCCGCTGGCTCGCCGCTGGCTGTGTAATCACGGCGGTACTCAGCCACACCTGCTCCTGTACCGGATACGCCTCCCAGATCGCCGCAAAAAACAATGACGAGCCCTCCCCCGGTGTCAGCCAGTACGGGCGCTTGCGCGTCGTCCCGCGCCATTCGTAGAAGCCATTGGCCGGCAACAGGCAGCGGCGCTCGCGCAAGGCCTGGCGAAACATTGGCTGCTCGGCAACGGTTTCGGCGCGGGCATGGGCCGGGGTGCGGGACAGATCGGTCAGCCAGGGTGGCGTCAGGCCCCAGCGGGCGCGGGCAAGCGAGCGCTGACCGTCAGGCTCGGCCCGCAGCATCAACACCGAATCATTCGGGGAAATGTTCCACTGCGCCTTCTGGTCGGCGGGAAAACCGGGCAGGGCCGCGAAGGCAGGGTTCCAGCGAAACAGGGCATAACGTCCACACATGGGGCAACACGGCTCTTGATCAAACGAACGCCAGCCTAACAGACCAGCGTGCCGGGAAAGCTGTCCGGTTCATCGCCGGACAGCGGCAGCGCTGCATTGTACGCGGTGATCAGCTCGCGGGCGTATTCGGCCTGGTCGTTCTCGACCGACAGCCCGAGCAGGCCATAGATCGGCAACTCCCCGGAGCCGCCGAGCAAATCACGGCCCACCAGATGCGCCTCGATACCCTCGCTGGCGAGCATGCCTTGCAGCAACTCGCCTTCCATCAGGTTTTCCGGATCGTAGATGCGCTGCATACACGCCCCTCATTCGTTTTCGCTGAACACTTCGAGATGCCATTCCTCTTCATGAACCTGCAACACGAAGGTTATCGGCCGGCAGCACACCTGACAGTCCTCGATGTAGGTCTGATCGCCACCGGACAAATCCAGAGTAGTCTCTACCTCCTCACCACAATACGGACATTCATACACTGCGTTTTCCAGCATCGCGGTCTCCCAGGTGACTTGTGCGTATAATCGCCGGTCTATTTGCAGGGCTATTTTTGTCTGGCTACTTTTTCAGACCGTGCCCCGCCGGTTTTCGAACAAAACCTTTACTTACCCTAGCCGTTTCTAACAAGAGAGCATGATGGGCGAATTCGATGCCATCCGACCTTACGACGACAGCGAAGTCCCAGCGGTGCTGGACCGGCTGCTCGGCGACAAGGCGTTTCTAGATATCCTCACCCACTTCCGCTTCCCGCGTTTTGCCGGCGCTTTAGGCTGGGCGCTCAAACCTCTTATAGCCCATCGGCTGCGCCGTGAGTTTGCCGGCGTGACCTGTGTGGCCACGTTACAGGACAAAGTCGAGGTTTACGTCGACCACACCATCGAGCGCGCCACCGACGGTGTCACTTATACCGGGGTGGAGCAATTCAAGTCCGGCAGTGCCTACCTGTTTATCGCCAACCACCGCGATATCGTGATGGACCCGGCCTTCGTCAACTACGCCGTGTACCACGCCGGCCTGCCGACCCCGCGCATCGCCATTGGCGACAACCTGCTGCAAAAGCCTTTCGTCAGCGACCTGATGCGCCTGAACAAGAGCTTCATCGTGCACCGCTCGATCAGCGGTCGCCGGGAGAAAATGGCGGCCTATCAATTGCTGTCGGCGTATATCAACCATTCGATCCGCAACGATTGCGCCTCGATCTGGATCGCCCAGGCCGAGGGCCGCGCCAAGGACGGTGACGACCGTACCGAATCGGCGATCCTCAAGATGTTCCACATGAGCCGCAAGGACGAGCCGTTCGGCGAAGTCATTCAGTCGTTGAACCTGACCCCGGTGTCGATCAGCTACGAGTACGACCCCTGCGATCAGGCCAAGGCCCGCGAACTTTACATCCGCGCCACCACCGGCAGCTACACCAAGGTGCCGGGCGAGGATGACGTGAGCATCGCCAAGGGCATCACTGGCTACAAGGGCCGGGTACATGTGAACTTTGCCGCACCGATCACCGAACTGTTCGAAGACACCAAGCAATTGGCGGTCGAGATGGACAAGCAAATCCTCAGCGGCTATCGCTTGTTCCCGGTGCACTACCTGGCTTACGCGCAGTGGAAAGACGCTGATCCGCAGTTGCAGGTGCCGAAGGCCGCCGAGGTGTTCCCGGCCGAAGAACTGGCCAAGGCCCAGGAAGAATGGCAACGCCGCCTGGACGCTTGCCCGCAAGAGCATCGTCCATACCTGGTGCTGCAATATGCGACGCCGGTGCGTAATCAGTACCGGGTGAAGGCAGGGTTGTCGCTGTAAGCGGTTTGGCTGGATACGATTTTTTAATCAAGATCAAAAGATCGCAGCCTTCGGCAGCTCCTACAGGGGATTGATGTACACCTGTAGGAGCTGCCGAAGGCTGCGATCTTTTGCTTTGAAAAGGTTCAGACTTGAGTGCTGATCCAGGACACCAGCAACGCCATCCCCATGCAGGCAAAACCGAAGATGTAGAAAAACCGGTTCATGCGCAAGGTCGCCCAATCCAGCGTGGGCTCTACGTTCGGGCTGCTCTGGCGCTGCGCCTGCAAACTGGCCATCGCTCGCAGTTCGCGGCGACGGGTGGCGTGCAGCAACCAGCCGCCCGGGAAGGCAAAGAGCAAGGCCAGCAGATTGATCAGTTTGGCGGGATGGGCGGTAAACAGCGTCATCAAGTGCAGCGACATCACAAACCTCAAGTCAAACAGGTAGCAGTTGCCGGACGGGCCACCGCGGCGCGGATTCTACCGAAAGCCTGCACCCCTGCCCTCTGTTTCCGACAAATAACGAAGCTTTTGATCAATGGCTGTCCTGAGTCACGGCTTCGTCATCTGTATCGGCGAACATGCGCGTCCCGAAACCGACACGGATCACGTCATGCTCCACGCCGAAAACCAGGATCGTCTCTACCTCATCACCCCCAGCGAAGAACAGCAAGCCCTCGTCGGCAGCCTCGCCTTCAACGTTCAGGATCGCCACTGGCTGGTGTATTGCGCCTTGGGTGGGCATCAGCATGCGGATTTGCCGGAGGCGGATTTGCTGACGGGCGTGAGCGTGCTGGATTTTTACTCGCAGGCTGCCTGATAACGCCCTTGTGACGACACCGTCCTCCTGACGACATTCTTCTGACGACACCGTCCTGTAGGAGCTGCCGCAGGCTGCGATCTTTTGATTTGTTTTTTGAGGGTTGAGCCGTCGAAGATCAAGATCAAGATCAAAAGATCGCAGCCTTCGGCAGCTCCTACGGGGCTCGCATTACTCGCCCAGAATCTGCCCTACGGTCGGGTCCTTGAACAGGCGGGTCAACGCATCGCTCAGCACATCGCTGACCAGCTTGGTGTTGGTTTCCTGGTTCGGCGCCATGCCGAAGCGCTGATCCAGGGACGAACCATAACGGCCGCTGTAGCGACGGTTGGCGTTCTGCACATCCGAGCGGAACGTCGCGCCGATGGTGGCCTCGGTCACGTACATGCCTTCCTTGGGCGACTGGTACTTCAACTCTGCCAGGGTCACGGTCAGTTGCGGCGCATTCATGGCGTTGTTTGTCGGGGTAAAGCCCAACAGACGCACGGCGGCTTCAGCCTGGGCCTGCAGCTTCGGCAGGATCTGCGCGCCCTGCACGGTGATCGCGCTGGTCTCCGGGTACAGGCCACCACGGGTGCCCAGCGTCGGCGACGGGCGACCGTCCACGACACGCACCACGACGGGCTGGCCATGGCCGACCGGGGCCAACTGGGCGGTCAGCTTGGGTTCCGGGCTCAGTTGTTGCGGGCTGTGGGCGCAGCCAACCAGGCTCAAACTGGTCACAGTGATCAAACCGAACAACAGGCGTTGCAACATGCTCTTCTCTCCAGAATCAGGCACAAACAGGCCGGCAGTATAGCGGTGCGCCACTGCGGGGAACCAGCACCTCACAGTGTTTGATGAAATCTCTGACAAACCCTGGGGATCGCAGTTCATGTCACACAGATGTCACCACTCCTACACTTGCACGTAATGGCCTACAGGCAACCTTCCGGGCAATCACCCACACGGTACTTCACCATGCGCCATCTGATCTCTCTGTTCGCGCCACGCCCGTTGCACCGTTGTTTCGCCCTGCTCGACCGCAACGGCCACTGCCAGGCCTTCAAGCAGTGCAGCTTGCAACCCATGGGAGATGGCTGGGTTGAAATCGAGGAAATCCGCCTGAACTGGCTGAATCAGCCGCTGCCGGCCGGTGCCCGCGTCGTTTCGCAACCGCGCCAACCACGCTCGCGTGCACAGCAACTGCTGACAACCTGACCAAACACCTAATAAAAGTCATTAAACACGACCATTTCCCTGCGTTTCTTAGATACAATCTCCCCCCGATTATAAGGACGTCTCCTGATCGGGCCTCGCAGCATCGTCAATGCGCTTGTATTGACACCCCGCACCGCCCACAGAGAGCCGCCCACACAGATCGAGTGAAGCTGGCGCGCTTGCTGTTTTGTTGAGCAAAACCTCCACTTTTCGCGAATCTGCAGAGCTGTCATTACGCTCGGTCACTGAGCTGTTTGCCCGTTTTGCCTGCCCTGTATCCCATGGCGGCAATCCATCCGGGCACGGTGCCAGGCTGGGACAGCCCTTTTTGAGGTTCACGTCTTCAAAAGAGCGTGAAAAAAACGGGTTTTCACAACTTCACAAGAGTGTGGCGAGCAAATGAATAGTTTTGCGTCTGAACATGCACCATTAGCGTCTACAACAGCCCAACGACACAGGACCGAGTATTCCTCGAACACCGGAGCCTGAAGCCTGTCCGCTACGGATTTGGTTGCACAAACGGATGTCTCGACCATAAGTCGAATTGCCAGTCGCACGTTGAAATGAGTTCATAGAGCTCTTATTAGGCCCGGCAGGTAGCGTCCGTCGAAGTTGCGATAAATTGCGAAGATTCGGACATGGCGATACTGCCATGGATACCCTGGGGCCACACTGACACGCCCCGGAACGCCTGGCAGCCATGCCGACAATTTGGTGCTGCAGATTTTGGAGACGCGTTAAATGGCGCATAACGAAGCAGTCGACGTAGTACTGGTTGGGGCCGGCATCATGAGTGCCACCCTTGCAGTGCTGCTCAAAGAGCTCGACCCCGCGATCAAGCTGGAAGTCGTCGAGCTGATGGATTCCGGTGCCGCGGAGAGTTCCAACCCGTGGAACAACGCCGGTACCGGTCACGCCGGGCTGTGTGAGCTCAACTACACGCCGCAGGCAGCCGATGGCGCCGTCGACATCAAGAAAGCCGTGCACATCAACACCCAGTTCGAGGTGTCGAAGCAGTTCTGGTCGTACCTGACCAAAAAAGGCACGTTCGGCTCGTGCAAGTCGTTTATCAGCCCGGTGCCACACCTGAGTTTCGTGCAGGGCGACAGCGGCGTGTCCTTCCTCAAGGAACGCTTCAAGGTGCTGAGCAAGCACCATGCCTTCGCCGACATGGAATACACCGAAGACAAGGCCAAAATGGCCGAGTGGATGCCGCTGATGATGCCTGGCCGCGATCCTGGCGAAACCCTCGCCGCGACCCGCGTGATCAATGGCACCGACGTCAACTTCGGCGCCCTGACCAACCAGTTGCTCAAGCACCTGACTAGCGCACCCGATGCCCAGGTCAAGTACTGCAAGCGCGTGACCGGTCTCAAGCGCAACAACGGCGGCTGGACTGTCAGCATCAAGGACGTCAACAGCGGCAACACCCGTGAAGTCGACGCCAAATTCGTCTTCCTCGGCGCTGGCGGCGCGGCACTGCCGCTGCTGCAAGCCTCGGGCATCGAAGAGAGCAAAGGCTTCGGCGGCTTCCCGATCAGCGGCCAGTGGCTGCGCTGCGACAACCCGGAAGTGGTCAAGCACCACCAGGCCAAGGTGTACAGCCAGGCTGCGGTAGGTTCGCCGCCAATGTCCGTGCCGCACCTGGACACCCGCGTGGTCGATGGCAAGAAGTCCCTGCTGTTCGGACCGTACGCCGGCTTCACCACCAAGTTCCTCAAGCACGGCTCCTTCATGGACCTGCCGCTGTCGGTTCGCGCCGGCAACATCGGCCCGATGCTCGCGGTAGCGAAAAACAACATGGACCTGACCAAGTACCTGGTCAGCGAAGTGATGCAGTCGATGGAGCAGCGCCTGGAGTCCCTGCGTCGCTTCTACCCGGAGGCGAAAGCCGAAGACTGGCGCCTGGAAGTGGCCGGCCAACGGGTGCAGATCATCAAGAAAGACCCGAAAAAAGGCGGCATCCTGCAGTTCGGTACCGAACTGGTCGCGGCCAAGGACGGTTCCCTGGCGGCACTGCTCGGCGCTTCGCCAGGTGCATCGGTGACTGTTTCGATCATGCTCGAGCTGATCGAGAAATGCTTCCCGAGCAAAGCCAAGGGCGAATGGGCTGGCAAACTGGCAGAAATCTTCCCGGCCCGGGAGAAGGTTCTGGAAACCGACGCTGCGCTGTATCGCAAGATCAACACGCAGAACAACGTTGCCCTGGAACTGGTTGAAGCCAGCAGCGAGACCGAAAGCTACGCTTGATTCGGTTGCATGAAAAACGCCCCGTACTCGCTGAATACGGGGCGTTTTTTTATGCATTTGAAAGATCGCAGCCTCGCTTCGCTCGACAGCTCCTACAGGAACACGCGATCTCTGGATCTTAACCGCGAACCTTCTCGATCAGCTCGATGTAGTCCGGTGCATTGCGCTGATCCTTGATCAGGGCAACGAAGTCATTGCCGTGCTCATCCTTGCCATTCACGTCGTAACCAGCTTCGACGAAAAACGTCAGGAAACGCTCGAAATCGTCGATGCGCAGGCCACGGTAGGCCTTGACCAGCTTGTGCAGGGACGGAGAAGTCGCGTCGACCGGTTCGAAATCAAGGAACAACTTGATCTGCTCATCGCCGATCTCGTCACCAATCACTTGTTTTTTATCTTTACGCATTGCCGACTCCAGCTCGCAGACATTTCACGGGGCGGGCAGTTTACCCCCGCGCAGGCACAGGGCTCAACGCACACGAGTGCTGCCGGTGTGCAGATCAGCCCAGACATGGCCATTGGCGTAGCTGAGAAACTGGCAATACACCGTGTCATTGCGCAGCAAGTCGATCACCACCCGGTATTGCGCCAGCGGGTAATAGAGGGTCAGGGTCTTGCTCGGCTCGTCGTAAACCGGCTTCTTCAGGCTTTTGCTTTCACCATCGAAATTGACCAGCACCTGACTGATGGTAGCGCCCTTGTTCAGGGATTTGCCCTTGAGACGAATCAGCAACGGCGAAGTGACCGGAATCGGCTGTTGAGTGGATTGACGCTGAGCGCCGACCACTACCGAATAATCGGTGACCTGCATCAGTTGCTGCTGCTCGGGATCAGCAGCGCGCAGGGTGAGATCGTCCGGCGGCAGGAATTGACTGTGCATGGGCGCCGGGGCGGCGGCCAAGGGCAGGCTGAGGGTCAGCGCCAGAGCGGCGCAACAGCGGATCAAAACACTCATGATGGGCTCCGGAGGGCGGGGCCGGGCACTTTACCATGGGTGTAAAAGCAAAAGATCGCAGCCCCTGTAGGAGCTGCCGAAGGCTGCGATCTTTTGATCCTAATCGAATTGCGCGCGCATCCAGGCCTGATACTCGGCAACACCCGGCTCGCCTTCGCGCGGAGCCCAATGCGCCAGCTCACCTTCACCGACAGGACGGTAAGGACCAGCCTTGCATTCGAACATCAGGCTATCGGCTTCCAACACCACCAAGCCGTGGAATACGCCAGTTGGCAGATCCACGCCCACACAGTCGCCACCGGCCTGCAGAACTGTCTTGCTCAGCACGGCGCCGGCTTCGTCGAAAATCAACACGCCGAGGCGGCCTTTGAGGACCAGCAAGGTTTCTGCCTTGTTGTCGCCCAAGTGCCGGTGAGGCGGGATATACGTGGACGGCTGCAACCCCACCGCCATGCGATGGCAAGCGTCCTCCATCTGGTGGAAATTGTGATGCTGGCGCCCGCGAGGACTGGCCGCGGCTTTCCCGGCCAGCTCGGCGAACAAGGTCTGATCAAGAAAGCGAGGAGTATCCATGTCTTACATTCCTTTAACGGCGAAAATCCCGTTGGCGTTACGCCAGTAGCCTTTGTAGTCCATACCGTAACCGAAGATGTAGCGGTCGACGCACGGCAGACCGACGAAATCGGCCTTGAGGTCCGGACGGGCCTTGCGGTCGTGGTCTTTATCGATCAGCACCGCGGTGTGCACTTTACGTGCGCCAGCGTGTTTGCAGAAGTCGATGATCGCGCCCAGGGTGTGACCTTCATCGAGGATGTCGTCAATGATCAGCACATCACGGTCGATGAAGGACACTTCCGGCTTGGCCTTCCAGAACAGATCGCCACCGCTGGTTTCGTTGCGATAGCGGGTAGCGTGCAGGTAGGACGCTTCCAGCGGGAACTGCAGATAAGTCAGCAGCTTGCCCGAAAAAATCAGTCCGCCGTTCATGACACAGAACACCACCGGGTTGCTGTCGGCCATTTGTTCGTTGATTTGTGCACCGACGCGGGCGATGGCCGCCTCGACTTCAGCTTCGGTGTACAGGCAGTCAGCCTCTCGCATGATTTGACGGATATGCTCGAGATCAGCGGACATGGCGCTCTCCAGGGGTTTGAGGGGGAGGGACGGATTCGGAAAAGCGGGCAAAGGTACGCATCAAGCGAGGCCAGATCAAGCGTTTGTGGACTAACGTACTGTATGTCTATAGGACAACACCCTCGGATAGATTAATCTAGGCCGGTTTTTTTGCCCGCCGCCGGAGCCTTTCCCCATGCCCATCCATGAGATCCGCCACCCGCTGATCCGTCATAAACTTGGCCTTATGCGCCGCGCAGACATCAGCACCAAGAATTTCCGTGAGCTCGCTCAGGAAGTCGGTGCCCTGTTGACCTATGAAGCCACCAAAGACCTGCCGCTGGAATCCTACGATATCGATGGCTGGTGCGGCACTGTGTCGGTCGAGAAAATCGCCGGCAAGAAAATCACCGTTGTGCCAATCCTGCGTGCTGGCATCGGCATGCTCGAAGGCGTGCTCAGCCTGATCCCGGGCGCCAAAGTCAGCGCCGTGGGCGTGGCCCGCAACGAGGAAACCCTCGAGGCCCATACCTACCTCGAGAAGCTGGTGCCGGAAATCGACGAACGCCTGGCCATGATCATCGACCCGATGCTCGCTACCGGCGGCTCGATGGTTGCAACCATCGACCTGCTGAAAAAAGCCGGCTGCAAGGACATCCGCGCCATGGTGCTGGTCGCTGCGCCAGAAGGCATTGCCGTGGTCGGGAAGGCTCACCCGGACGTGATCATCTACACCGCGTCCATTGATCAAAAACTGAATGAACACGGCTACATCATCCCGGGGCTGGGCGATGCCGGTGACAAGATCTTCGGCACCAAGCAGAAGGACGCGTGACCATGCAGCAAGAGTTCAACGATCCGCTCTGGCGCACGGTGCTGTCGGGTGCACAGATGCTGTTCGTGGCCTTCGGCGCCCTGGTGTTGATGCCGCTGATCACCGGTCTCGACCCGAACGTGGCGCTGTTCACGGCCGGCCTGGGGACGATCCTGTTCCAGATCGTCACCGGGCGTCAGGTGCCGGTGTTCCTGGCATCGAGCTTTGCCTTCATCACCCCGATCATTCTCGCCAAGGGCCAGTTCGGCCTGGCCGCGACCATGGGCGGCGTGATGGCGGCGGGTTTCGTCTATACCTTCCTCGGCCTCGCGGTGAAGATCAAAGGCACCGGTTTCATCGACCGCCTGCTGCCGCCGGTGGTGATCGGGCCGGTGATCATTTCGATTGGCCTGGCGATGGCACCGATTGCCGCCAACATGGCCATGGGCAAGGCCGGTGACGGCAGTGAATTGATTCATTACCAGACGGCGATGATGATCTCGATGCCTGCGCTGCTGACCACGCTGATCGTCGCGGTTTTCGGCAAGGGCATCTTCCGCCTGGTGCCGATCATCTCCGGCGTGCTGGTCGGCTTCGGCATGTCGTTCTACTTCGGCGTGGTCGATACCGCGAAGATCGCTGCGGCGCCCTGGTTCGCCATCCCGCACTTCACCGCGCCGGAATTCAACTGGCAGGCGATCCTGTTCATCGTTCCGGTGGCTTTGGCCCCGGCCATCGAACACATCGGCGGCGTGATTGCCGTGGGTAGCGTGACCGGCCGCGATTACCTGAAGAAGCCCGGCCTGCACCGCACCCTGCTCGGCGACGGCATTGCCACCACGGCGGCCGGTCTGTTTGGCGGCCCGCCCAACACCACCTACGCCGAAGTGACCGGCGCGGTCATGCTGACCAAGAACTACAACCCGAAAATCATGACCTGGGCAGCGATCTTCGCCATCAGCCTGGCGTTCATCGGCAAGTTCGGTGCGCTGCTGCAAAGCATTCCAGTGCCCGTGATGGGCGGGATTCTGTGCCTGTTGTTCGGTTCGATTGCGGCGGTGGGGATGAACACGCTGATTCGCCACAAGATCGATCTGGGCGAGGCGCGCAATCTGGTGATTGTTTCGGTGACCCTGGTGTTCGGGATCGGCGGTGTGCTGATCGGTACCGGCACGGGGCCGGACGACTTCGGCCTCAAAGGCATCGCGCTGTGCGCGGTGGTGGCGATTGGCTTGAACCTGATCCTGCCGGGCAATGACAGCTGGAAGCACAAGAAGGCGAATGAGCCGCTGCTGTAAGGCTTCAAGCGCTTTGTTGTTAATGAAATAGCTTTCGCGAGCAGGCTCGCTCCCACAGTTTGTAATGTATTCCCCTGTGGGAGCGAGCCTGCTCGCGAAGCTTTTAAAGCGCCATCGGCGCGCGCTCGCACAACGCACTCAACGCCCTCGCCCAATGCGGGTCATCGTTGAGGCACGGCACCAGCACCAACTCCTCTCCCCCCGCCGCGCGGAATTGCTCCTTGCCGCGATCACCGATCTCTTCCAGGGTCTCGATGCAATCGGCAACGAACGCCGGGCACATCACAAGCATCTTTTTCACGCCGCTTTTAGCCAACTCATCGAGACGCGCCTCGGTGTAGGGTTCGATCCACTTGGCGCGCCCCAGGCGCGACTGGAACGACACCGACCACTTGCCCTCCGGTAGCCCCATGCGCTTGGCGACCTCTGCCGCCGTCCGCAGGCATTGGCCGCGATAACAGGTGGCGACCACCTCCGGTGGCGCTCCGGCGCAGCAATCACCGCCACCCTCGAAGCGGTGATCGGGGTTGAGTTTCTTCAGATGCCGTTCCGGCAAGCCGTGAAAGCTCATCAGCAAGTGATCGAAATCCTGCTCCAGATAGGGCTTGGTCGTGGCCGCCAGCGCATCGAGGTACTCGGGTTGATCGTAGAACGGCTGGAGCACCGACAGCTGCACGTCGAGGTTTTTCTCACGCACCACGCGCTTGGCCTCTTCGATGACCGTAGTCGTGGTGCTGTCGGCGAACTGTGGATAGAGCGGCGCCAGGGTTATCCGCTTCTGCCCCGCCGCAGCCATGCGCACCAGCGTCGATTCGATCGACGGCTCGCCGTAGCGCATCGCCAGCTCGACCGGGCCGTGCGGCCACTGGGCAGTCATGGCTTGTTGCAGGCGACGGCTGAGCACCACCAGCGGCGAGCCCTCGTCCCACCAGATCGAGGCATAGGCATGGGCCGACTGCTCGGGACGCT
Organism: Pseudomonas sp. GW821-FHT07G06; assembly: GCF_058986625.1. Classification (NCBI taxonomy): domain Bacteria; kingdom Pseudomonadati; phylum Pseudomonadota; class Gammaproteobacteria; order Pseudomonadales; family Pseudomonadaceae; genus Pseudomonas; species Pseudomonas sp. GW821-FHT07G06. The sequence continues at coordinate 50,015 of NZ_JBYSVW010000008.1, read as the reverse complement.
TGATCAGGATCAGCGACACCAGCAAGCGTCGAACCGGCCATGGCAGGTCGATCACGTATGGGTCCATCAGAAATTGATTGAGGTAGCTGCGCACATCCGCCACCGAGGTGGAGGCAGGTGAACCCAGGTTGACCAGAAGCAACGCGTGATCGGTCATGCAACATCCTATTTCAAAGGCGAGCGGACAGATCGTCCAGAGCCGCGCGCAAGTCCGTGAACTGAAAAGTGAAACCTGCCTGCAACAAGCGAACAGGCGTGGCCCGTTGGCCACCCAGCAACAGCAAGGACAACTCGCCCAGCCCGACCTTCAAGGCGAAGGCCGGCATCGGCATGAATGCCGGGCGATGCAGTACGCTGCCCAACGTCTTGGCAAACTCGCGGTTGCGCACCGGTGTGGGTGCGCACGCATTATAGGGACCGCTAGCCTCGTTGCGATGCAGAAGAAAATCAATCAGAGCGATTTGATCGTCGATATGAATCCATGGCATCCATTGCCGGCCGTTGCCGATCGGCCCTCCCAGCCCCAGCTTGAAGGGCAGTAACAGCCGCGACAAAAAGCCGCCCTCGGCCGACAGCACCAACCCGGTTCGAATGAGGATGACGCGGATGCCCAGCGCTTCAGCCCGTTGCGCGGTCTCTTCCCAGGCGATGCATAGCTGGCTGGCGAAGTCTTCGCTGACCGGCCCCGAGTCCTCGGTCAGCTCGCGCTCGCCACCGTCGCCATACCAACCGACAGCCGAACCGGAAATCAACACACGGGGTTTCTGCTCGCGACTCTCAAGCCACGCCAGCAGGGTTTCAGTCAGCGTGATCCGGCTGCTCCACAACAGGGCTTTTCGCTTGTGCGTCCAGGGCCGGTCGGCAATCGGCGCTCCGGCCAGATTGACGATCGCATCCACCGGTTCCTGCCCCAGATCCTCCAACCGGGCAATTCCACGCACTTGGGCACCACATGTTTTCGCGACTTTTTCAGGCTTGCGGCTCCAGACTGTCAGGCGATGGCCCTGCCCCGACCAGTGCCGGCAGAGCTGACGTCCTATCAAACCAGTACCGCCGGTCAGCAATATGTGCATGACTTCTTCCTCGCGTGGCGTTTTACCCTGTCCACTAGTCTATTTTTATAAGCAGGGATCTTTGGTATCGAGCAGGCTCTATGGTTAACAATAGGCCAAGCTGTCAGAACGAGAACGCTAAAAGTTATACCAAAAAACAATATTGTACAGGTTTGAACCCCGGCGTAGTCTGTACAGAAAGGTAAACGAGGCCCCTATGACTGTACCTATCGCAATCATTGGCACCGGCATTGCCGGACTCTCCGCCGCCCAGGCCCTGACGGACCTCGGGTACGTGGTTCAACTTTTCGATAAAAGCCGCGGTAGCGGCGGGCGCATGTCGAGCAAGCGCAGCGATGCGGGTGCTCTGGATATGGGCGCGCAATATTTCACCGCCCGCGACCGCCGCTTTGTCACGGAAGTCCAGCGCTGGCAGGCCAGGGGCTGGGTCGCCGAGTGGACGCCGCAGCTGTACACCTACCATGGCGGTCAGCTCAACCTGTCGCCGGACGAACAGACCCGCTGGGTCGGCACGCCCCGCATGAGCGCCATCACCCGCGCCCTGCTCGGTGACCTTGAAGTGCACTTCGCCTGCCGGATCACCGAGGTCTATCGCGGGGAAGAACACTGGCATCTGCAGGACGCCGAGGGCTTCACCCACGGACCGTTCAGCCACGTCGTCATCGCCACACCGGCGCCGCAGGCCACGGCTCTGCTGGCATCGGCGCCGAAACTCGCGGGGGCCGCCGCCGGGGTGAAAATGGACCCGACCTGGGCCATCGCCCTCGCCTTCGAAACACCGCTGGAAACGCCCATGGAAGGCTGCTTCGTACAGGACAGCCCACTCGACTGGCTGGCCCGCAACCGCAGCAAACCCGGGCGCGACAACACCCTCGACACCTGGGTGCTGCACGCCACGAGTGCCTGGAGCCGACAACACATCGACCTGCCCAAGGAGGCGGTGATCGAGCAATTGCACGGCGCGTTTGCCGAACTGCTGCACGACTCCATGCCTGCGCCGAGCTTCAGCCTCGCCCACCGCTGGCTCTACGCCCGCCCCGCCAGCAGTCACGAATGGGGCACCCTGGCCGATGCCGACCTGGGGCTTTACGCCTGTGGCGACTGGTGCCTGTCCGGACGCGTCGAAGGCGCCTGGCTAAGCGGTCAGGAAGCCGCCCGCCGCTTGCATGAACACCTGCAATGAACCGTAGGAGCTGCCGAAGGCTGCGATCTTTTGATCTTAAAAAAAATCAAAAGATCGCAGCCTTCGGCAGCTCCTACAGGGGCATAGCGTCGAAAAAACCTATACAGAAAATTTGACTTGTACAACTTCGAATCTATGATGAAGTTATCTTGTACGGACACAAATGTTTGTACAGGTTCAGATTCGAGGTGTTCCGATGTCCCACGCCCCCGTCAAACCGAAAATAGCCATCAGCGCCTGCCTGATGGGGCTCGATGTGCGCTTCAACGGCGGGCACAAGGAGTCGCGGCTGTGCAGCCGTACCCTCACTGATTATTTCGATTTCATCCCGGTCTGCCCGGAAGTGGCCATCGGTCTCGGCGTACCCCGCCAACCGATTCGACTGGTGAGTGGTGCCGATCAACCCGAAGCCGTGGGAACCCTGGATCACAACCTGAACGTGACACAACCGCTGGCCACCTACGGCCGGGACATGGCAGCGCAGCTGGGGGATATTTGCGGTTATATCTTCATGCAAAATTCCCCGTCCTGTGGCCTGGAACGGGTCAAGGTCTACCACGCCAACGGCACACGAGCGGACAGTGGCGGTCGCGGGATCTACGCCCGGGCCTTCTGCCTGCTGCACCCGGACTTGCCGGTGGAGGAGGACGGCCGGCTGAACGATCCGGTGCTTCGGGAAAACTTCCTCACCCGCGTATTCGCCTACAGCGCCTGGCAGCAGCTACGCCAGCAAGGCCTGACCCGGCGTGGCCTCACAGACTTTCACTCACGTTATAAATACCTGCTGATGGCCCACAACCCGGTGCAATACAAAACCCTGGGCCACCTGCTGGGCAGCATGGGCAAAAACGATCCGCAGGAACTGGGCCCCCGCTATTTCAGCGAGTTGATGGCGGCACTGAAGAAGTGCGCCACCCGCCGCACCCATACCAACGTCCTGCAACACCTCAGTGGCTACCTGAAACAGGCCATCAGCCGCGAAGACAAGCAGGAAGTGCAACAGCTGATCAACCAGTACCGCCAAGGCTTCGTGCCGCTGGTGGTGCCGCTGACGCTGCTCAAACATCACTTTCGCCAACACCCCGATCCGTACATCGCACAGCAGGTCTATCTGCAACCGCACCCGGAAAACCTCAGCCTGCGAAACGCCATCTGATGAAAAAAACACTCGACACCAGCGCCCGCGAAGACCTCGGCGATGACTTTGAAAAGGCGCTGGACGAAGGCTGGCTGCCGATCCGCGAAGTGGCGCGCCTGACCGGCGTCAACGCCGTGACCCTGCGCGCCTGGGAGCGGCGCTACGGTCTGATCGTGCCGCAACGCACACCCAAGGGGCATCGGCTGTTCTCGGCCGACCATGTACAACGTATCCAGGCCATCCTCACCTGGCTCAACCGTGGCGTCGCCGTCAGCCAGGTCAAGGAGTTGCTCGATACGCCGCAAGTATTCAGCGAGTCCGTCGACAACGATTGGCACACCTTGCTGCTAACGTTGCTGCAGGCGGTCAGCGGATTGCAGGAACGCGCCCTGGATGACAACGTCAATCAGGCGATGGCGCTGTATCCGCCGCGAACCCTGTGCGAGCAATTGTTGATGCCTTTGCTGGCCGCTCTGGAGCAACGCTGGCAAGGCCAGTTCGGTGCACAGATGGAACGGGGCTTTTTTTGTGCCTGGCTACGCAGCAAATTCGGCGCACGCATCTACCATAACAATCGTCAGTTGCGCACCGCGCCAATGCTGTTGATCAACCACTCGGACCTGCCCATGGAGCCTCAGCTATGGCTCACGGCCTGGCTGATCAGCAGCGCGGATTGCCCGGTGGAGGTCTTCGACGGGCCGCTGCCTGTCGGCGAACTGGCATTGGCGGTCGAACTGCTGCAACCCCGCGGGGTTTTGCTGTACTCCAGCAAGGCTATGAACCTGGCGCAACTGCCGAAACTTTTCAAAGGTGTCGGTTGCCCAAAAATGATTGCCGGACCCACGGTGTGCATCCACCACGCCGAGTTGTCCGCAAGTACCACCGAGATCACTGACTTGTACCTGGCCGAAGATCCATTGTCGGCACATCAGGCACTCGTTCAGTGCGGGCTGATTTAAATGAATCGCGTGGATCCCCCTATGCAATTGATCTGGCTGCGCAGCGACTTGCGCCTACATGACAACACCGCCCTCTCGGCCGCCGCGGCTCGTGGCCCCTGCGTGGCGGTGTATCTGCTGAGTCCGGAGCAATGGCTGGAACACGACGATGCGCCCTGCAAAGTGGACTTCTGGCTACGGAACCTGCACGAGCTGAGCCGCGCACTGGGTCATCTGAACATTCCCCTGCTGATCCGCCAGGCTCCCCGCTGGGATGACGCGCCCAGCGTATTGCTGAACCTGTGCCGACAGTGGCAGGTCAACGCGCTGCACCTCAACGAAGAGTACGGCATCCACGAATCCCGTCGCGATGCAACGGTCGCCCGGACGCTACAGGCCGAAGGCATCGAAGTTCACCGCTACCTCGATCAATTGCTGTTCAAGCCGGGAAGCGTGCTGACCCGGACCGGCACTTACTTTCAGGTCTTCAGCCAGTTCCGCAAAGTCTGCTACGAACGACTGCACCACTCGCTGCCCAGCCTGATCCGCGCCCCACACAAACAAGCGCCGCTGAACATTGCCAGCGATGCGATCCCCTTGAGCGTCGAGGGTTTCGCAACACCCGGTGATCACCTGCGCAGCCTGTGGCCGGCCGGCGAAACCGAAGCCCGGCGTCGCCTCGACAGCTTTAGCGAAGCGCAGATCGACCACTACCAGAACGAACGCGACTTCCCGGCAAAACCCGGTACCAGTCAGCTATCGGCCTATCTTGCCGCCGGGGTGATTTCTCCACGCCAATGCCTGCACGCCGCGCTGAACAGCAACCAGGGTGAGTTCGAAAGCGGCAACACAGGCGCTGTCACCTGGATGAACGAACTGCTGTGGCGCGAATTCTACAAACACATCCTTGTGGGCTACCCGCGAGTGTCCCGGCACCGCGCATTTCGACCGGAAACCGAAGCGCTGGCCTGGCGCGACGCTCCCGATGAACTGGCCGCCTGGCAACAGGCGCGCACCGGGTTGCCGATTATCGACGCCGCCATGCGCCAACTGCTGGCTACCGGCTGGATGCACAACCGCCTGCGCATGGTGGTGGCGATGTTCCTGACCAAGAACCTGCTGATCGACTGGCGCGAGGGCGAACGCTTTTTCATGCGTCACCTGATCGATGGCGACCTGGCGGCGAACAATGGTGGCTGGCAATGGAGCTCTTCAACCGGCACCGACTCAGCGCCTTACTTCCGGATTTTCAACCCGCTGAGCCAATCGGAAAAATTCGATCCCGAAGGTGTGTTCATCAAGCAATGGCTGCCGGAGCTGGCAGGGCTGAACAAAAAAGACGTGCACAACCCTGCCAATCTCGGCGGCCTGTTTGGTGTGGTGGATTATCCGTCACCGATCGTCGACTTGAGCACATCCCGGACGCGAGCGTTGATGGCGTTCAAAAACCTGCCGTCACGGCAATACGCCGTCGCTGGATCATGAATGACCGCCACCGGGATTACCTCGTTGCCGGGGCTCTGCTTTATAAACGTTTACCCGTATTGGGCCGGGCAATGGCCTGGCTGAAAAGGAGATTGGGATGAGTCGTACGCTCGCACGACGATACTGGCTGACCGGCGCCTCCAGCGGTATCGGTGCCGCCCTGGCTGAAGAAATTCTGAAAAGCGGTGCGCACCTGGCCGTCAGTTCGCGTTCGGTAGCGCGGTTGAAAGTCTTGTCACAACGCTATCCGGGGCAAGTGCTGGTTGTGGCCGGTGACCTGACCAACAGCCAGACCGTGCGCGAGATCGGCGAGCAGATTGCCGAGGACTGGGGTTCGCTGGACACCGTGATACTCAATGCCGGCACCACCGAGTACGTGGATGCCAATCAGTTCGATGCGTCGATTGTCGAGCACGTGTTGCGTACCAACCTGTTGGCCAGTAGCTATTGCATCAACGCCGCCCTGCCTTTGCTGCGTGCCGGCACCGCACCACATATGGTAGCCATGGCCAGCGCGGTAACTTACCTGCCTCTGCCCGCGGCAGAAACGTATGGCACCTCAAAGGCCGGGCTGCGTTCCCTGCTCGAATCCCTGCGCATCGACCTGGCCCCTGAAGGCATAGAACTCACAGTGATCAGCCCCGGGGCTGTCGAAACGCCGCTGGCGGCGAAAAACGACTTTCCCATGCCCTTGAGCTGGCCGGTGGAGAAAGCCGCGAGGCACCTCTTCGAAAAGCTCAAGGACCGCCCGCTGGCAATCGCTTTCCCGGCAGCATTCATGGCTGCCCTCTGGCCGCTCTCCAAACGGCCGGACCAAATGAATCTGGAGATCGGCAAACGCATGGTGCGCAGCCAGCCACCGATCAAGGACCAACCCTGAAAATCGCCTTCATCGGCAGAGGTATCCCGGGCACTCCGATACCCGGGCGTCCGTCAGACCTTTCACACAGCACCGGGTGACTGCCTTACACTGCGCGCCATGAAAACCATCCCCCATACGCAAATCGCGGAACCCGCAGTCACGTGCTCGACCTGCGCAGCCTGCTGCTGCCAGCTCGAAGTCATGTTGATCACCGACACGGGTGTGCCTGAACGGTTCATCGATACCGATGACTGGGGCGGGGAAGTCATGCTGCGTCTGGACGACGGCTGGTGTGCCGCGCTGGATCGCAACACGATGATGTGCACCATCTACGAAAAACGTCCGCTGATCTGCCGGGAGTTCGAGATGGGCGCACCGGAGTGCATCGACGAACGCCTGGGGATTTCGACGGCGTATCGCTGAGTTTTGAAGTCACCCGAATACAAATGTGGGAGCGAGCCTGCTCGCGAATGCAGTCTGACAATCACTATAAATGGTGAATGTTAAACCGCTTTCGCGAGCAGGCTCGCTCCCACATTTAGTACAGCGTTGCTGTCTTACAACGGCATCGTGTAATGCAATGCGTAACTTTCTACACCATCGTTCGGAGTAGCGATCCCTGCGTTGGAATAGTGCGTCGCACGAACCCCGACTTCATGCCCACCGGCAAAGCGCAAACCGAACCCAAAGCGGTCTTCAAACTGGAAGGCGCTGCCCAGATCGTTGCTTTCGACTTCGGTGCTGGCAAATGCCGCCACGCCAATCCCGAACTCGATGTAGGGTTTGACGTTCTGGCCGGCAAATTCATAAACGAGCACAGGCGAGAACGACAGGCTGTGGTTACTGGATTTCTCGTCACCCTCCCAATAGGTGTAGGCGCCGTCCCAGTAACCGGTCAGACGACCCACGCCGCTCTGCCACCAACTCTGGTCCCAATCGAATTGCATGCCCAGTCGATACGTCATGGTCGAATCGCTGGTCTGACCTACCGCGAACTCCACACCTGCCGCCTGCGCTGTAAAGGTGTGCCCCATTAATGCGGCCGCAATCGCGGCCAAGCAGAATAGTCGCTTCACTAGAAACTTCCTTTTCCGAACGATTTCGTATGATTTTGTTGTTGCCTGGCCCAGCAAAACTATAGAAGTCAGCGATTTATCAGAAGTTCACCCCGATTTTTCGTACTCCCCCCAGACAGCCTTCTACCGGTTGAAGCTTCGCACAACGCCAGAGGTATTCCACAGTATCGGCAAGATATTTCTGAAATGAAGCGGATCGGCGCTGGTCCAGAACTGCGCTTCACGGGCAGGCCCGGCGGCGAGCAGTTCGCGTTCGGCCAAAAGCCGCTGGAGTTGCCGCGCGACGGCGGCACCGGTATCGATCAGGCTGATGTCCGCGGGGATCATCTGCCGGAGCATCGGCTTGAGAAAGGGGTAATGGGTGCAGCCGAGAATCAGGGTGTCCGCGCCAGCCGCCAGCAGTGGCTCGACATAACCGGCCAACAGCTGACGCAGTTCGGTGCTATGCAGGTCGCCGTTTTCAATCAGCTCCACCAGCCCGGGACAGGGCTGGGTGATCACTTTCACGTCCGTAGCGAAACGGTCGAGCAACGCGGCGAACTTGGCACTCTGCAAGGTGCCGGTGGTGGCCAGCACCCCGACCACGCCGGAGCGGGTCGCGGCGGCGGCCGGCTTGACGGCCGGCTCCATGCCGACGATGGGCCATTCGGGATAGTCGCGACGCAAGTCGGCGACGCCGGCCACCGTTGCCGTGTTGCAGGCCAGCACCAGGGCCTTGGCGCCCTGCTGCTGAAAGAAATCGGCCATCACACTGCAACGCTGCTGGATAAATTCCGGGGTTTTCTCGCCATAGGGAACATTGCCGCAATCGGCGACGTACATCAGCGTCTCGTTGGGCAGCAAGCGCTGGATCTCGGCCAGAACCGAGAGCCCACCGACACCGGAGTCGAACACGCCAATCGGCGCTTCACGCATGTTTCGACCCACAGACGCTACAGCCCGGATCGCGCTTGACCCGCAATTCGCGAAAGCGCGTGCCCAAGGCATCGATCAGCAACAGGCGCCCCACCAGTGGCTCACCGAATCCGGCCAGCAACTTCAGCGCTTCAAGCGCTTGCAGGCTGCCGACCAGCCCCACCAGCGGTCCGACCACGCCGGCCTCGCTGCAGGTCAGTTCGGCTTCGCTGCCGTGCCCGTACAAACAGTGGTAGCACGGACTCTCCGGCCGACGTGGATCGAACACCGACAGTTGGCCTTCGAGGCGAATCGCCGCGCCGCTGACCAGCGGTTTGCCGGCGGCCACGCACGCGGCATTGACCGCTTCTCGGGTGGAAAAATTGTCCGAGCAATCGAGGACCAGATCCACCCCGGCCACCACGGCGCAAAGGGAATCTTCGTCCAGCGCCGCGCGATGGGCAATCAAGCGGATCTCGGGGTTGATTGCCGTCAGGCGCTTGATCGCTGAATCGACCTTGCCCATGCCGATGCTGTCGGTGTCGTGAATGATCTGGCGTTGCAGGTTGGTCAGGTCGACCGTGTCGAAGTCCGCCAGGTGCATCTCGCCAATGCCGGCGGCCGCCAGATACAGCGCCACTGGCGCGCCAAGGCCGCCCAGTCCGACGATCAATACGCGGCTGTCCTTGAGCCGCAACTGGCCGTCGATATCGATGTGTTGCAGCAGAATCTGCCGACTGTAACGCAGCAACTCCTGATCATTCAGCACGGCAGGCGCCCCAGACTGATGCGTTGATGACCGCCCAGATCGGTGCGGCTGTGGACTTCTTCAAAACCGCGGGTCAGCAGCAGGTCGCGGACCGACTCGGCCTGATCATAGCCATGCTCAAGCATCAGCCAGCCGCCAGCGTCGAGATGATCTGGCGCCTGGGCGACGATCAGACGCAGATCGTCGAGCCCGTCGACACCGGCCACCAGGGCACTGGCCGGTTCAAAGCGCACATCGCCCTCGACCAGATGCGGATCGGCCGCTGCAATGTAGGGCGGATTGCTGATGATCAGCTGAAAACGCTGACCTTCCAGGGCACTGAACCAATGGCTGCTCAACACCTTGGCGTTGTTCAGGTGCAGACGCTGGCGATTGCGCTCGGCCAGGGCGACGGCTTCCAGCACGCGATCCACGGCAGTGACGTTCCAGGCCGGACGCTCACTGGCCAGGGCCAGGGCAATCGCGCCGCTGCCGGTACCGAGGTCGAGCACCTTGGCCGGTGTTGCCGGCAACAATTCCAGCGCAGCTTCCACCAGCAGTTCGGTGTCCGGGCGCGGGATCAGCGTGTGCGGTGCCACTTCCAGGTCCAGCTTCCAGAAACCTTGCTGGCCGAGGATATAGGCCACCGGCTCGCCGCTGCGGCGGCGCTGCAAATACTCGGCGAACGTCAGCGCCGCTTCGCTCGGCACGATACGTTCCGGCCAGGTGTGCAGGAAACTGCGGGACTTGCCCAACGCCGCCGCCAACAGCAATTCGGCATCCAGACGCGCCGTCGGCGAGTCGGGCAGATCGGCGGCACGCAACAAACTGGCAATGATCGTCATTTACTCACCTATCGCTGCCAGTTGATCGGCCTGGTACTCGGCCAGCAACGGCTCGATCACCGCCTCGACACCTCCGGCGAGGATCTCGTCGAGGGAATACAAGGTCAGGTTGACCCGGTGGTCGGTGACCCGGCCCTGGGCAAAATTGTAGGTGCGGATGCGCTCGGAGCGATCACCGGACCCCACCAACAGCTTGCGTTCGCTGGCGATGGCGTTGGCCGCGGCGGAGGTCTGCTGATCGTTCAGTTTGGCCGACAACCAGGACATCGCCCGGGCGCGGTTCTTGTGCTGCGAACGTTCTTCCTGGCACTCGACCACAATGCCGGACGGCAAGTGAGTGATGCGGATCGCCGAGTCGGTCTTGTTGACGTGCTGGCCACCGGCGCCGGAGGAGCGATAGGTATCGATGCGCAGGTCAGCCGGGTTGATCTCGATGGCTTCCTGTTCGTCCGGCTCGGGCAGTACCGCCACGGTGCAGGCCGAGGTGTGGATGCGGCCCTGAGATTCGGTCGCCGGAACCCGCTGCACGCGGTGCGCACCGGATTCGAACTTGAGCTTGCCGTAGACGTTATCGCCCTCGACCCGGGCAATCACCTCCTTATAGCCGCCGTGTTCACCCTCGTTTTCCGAGAGGATCTCTACCCGCCAGCCACGACGCTCAGCGTAACGCGAATACATGCGGAACAGGTCGCCGGAGAAAATCGCCGCCTCGTCGCCGCCCGTGCCGGCCCGGATTTCGAGGAACACGTTGCGCCCGTCGTTCGGGTCCTTTGGCAGCAGCATGCGTTGCAGGTCGGCCTCGAGCGTGACCAGGCGCTCCTTGGCCTCGCGGACTTCTTCCACGGCCATTTCACGCATGTCCGGGTCGCTGTCCTTGAGCAGAGCCTGGGCGCCTTCGAGGTCATCCTGCACTTTCAGCAGTTCTTTATAGGTGCCCACGATCGGTTCAACTTCCGCGTACTCCTTGGAATAGGTACGGAACTTGTTCTGATCAGAAATGACCTCGCCATCGCCCAGCAGGGCGGTCAATTCCTCGAAACGGTCCTGGAGAATATCCAGCTTATTGAGCAGTGACGCTTTCATTGCGGTTTTTTATCCGAAAAGCTATCCGATGAGCCCTCACCGAGGGCAAAGAGTTCCTGGGCCATCGCCAGCGCATCCAGGCGACCTTCGGCAGAGAGCTTTTTCAACTGCACGCTCGGTGCGTGCAAGAGTTTGTTGGTCAGCCCGCGAGCCAGTTGCACCAGCACCTCTTCGGCGCTGCTGCCGTTGGCCAGCATACGCTGGGCTTTTTGCAACTCTTCGTCGCGCAGGCGTTCGCTCTGTTGACGATAGGCCTTGAGCACGTCCACCGCCGCCAATTCACGCAGGCGGACCATGAAGTCTTCGGCGCCGACCGAGACCATCTCTTCGGCGGCCTGGGCAGCGCCCTGGCGGCTCTTGAGGTTCTCGGCGACCACTTCGTGAAGATCGTCGACGCTATACAGGTAAACGTCGTCCAACTCGCCGACTTCTGGTTCGATGTCGCGGGGAACGGCGATATCCACCATGAAAATGGGTTTGTGCTTGCGCAGTTTCAAGGCGCTTTCCACTGCACCCTTGCCCAGGATCGGCAACTGGCTGGCGGTGGAACTGATGACGATATCGCTGCGCACCAGCTCTGCCGGAATATCCGACAACAACACCGCATGGGCGCCGAACTGTTCGGCCAGAGTACTGGCGCGCTCCAGGGTACGGTTGGCGACCACGATGCGCTTTACACCCAGGTCATGCAGATGGCGCGCGACCAGGGTGATGGTCTCGCCGGCACCGATCAACAAGGCCTGGCTGCGTTGCAGGTCACTGAAAATCTGCTTGGCCAGGCTCACCGCGGCAAATGCCACCGACACCGGGTTCTCGCCGATGGCCGTGTCGGTGCGCACCTGCTTGGCCGCGTTGAACGTGGCCTGGAACAGCCGCCCGAGCAACGGCCCGATGGTGCCCGCCTCGCGAGCCACGGCATAGGCCGACTTCATCTGGCCGAGAATCTGCGGTTCGCCCAACACCAGCGAGTCGAGCCCGGAGGCCACCCGCATCATGTGACGAACTGCCGCATCATCTTCATGCACATAGGCGCTTTCGCGCAGCTCGTCGTAGCTCAAATGATGATATTCGGCCAGCCAGCGCAGCACGACGTCCGCCGACAGGTGATCCTGTTCTATATAGAGTTCACTGCGATTGCAGGTGGAGAGGATCGCAGCTTCGCGGCTGTCGGTGAGTCGGCAGAGCTGCTGCAAGGCCTCAACCAGCTGCTCAGGGGTAAAAGCCACGCGCTCGCGGACGTCTACTGAAGCAGTCTTGTGGTTTATACCGAGTGCAAGGAAGGCCATTCAAAGTCGCTGATGGTGACGTGAAGCCGGTAATTGTCCTACTTCGACGGAGTCAGAACAACCACTCGATATCTATCGCACCGGTAGGCGACGCCAACGTTGCGAGCAATTCTCGTTTCGGCTCTTTGTAGGAGCTGCCGCAGGCTGCGATCTTTTGACTTTGTTTTTCAAGATCAAAAGATCGCAGCCTGCGGCAGCTCCTACAGGGGCATCGCGCAAGTCCGGGGATTGGGTAAATTGGCGGGCCGGTTATGTTTGGCCTAAAGCTTGTGTCATGATGATCCGACCGCAGGTTAGTCGTCCTCTTCCTATATGAATAGATCTTCCGCGTTGCTCCTCGCTTTTGTCTTCCTCAGCGGCTGCCAGGCTTTGGCACCCGTTTCGTCGGACGGTACGCCGCCGGTTGAAGACAGCACTCCGGCCCCTGAAAAGCCGAAGGTCTACAGCTCCTTCAGCGAGGAAACCATCTTCAGCCTGTTGAGCGCCGAACTGGCTGGCCAGCGCAATCGTTTCGACATTGCCCTGGACAACTATGTGACCCAGGCCATCAACACCCAGGATCCGGGCATCTCGGAGCGGGCATTCCGTATCGCCGAATACCTGGGCGCCGATCAGGCTGCCCTGGACACCGCGCTGATCTGGGCGAAAAACGCCCCCGACGACCTCGAAGCGCAACGCGCCGCTGCCGTGCAACTGGCCCGCGCCGGGCGTTATGACGACTCCATGGTCTATATGGAGAAAGTCCTGCAAGGCAAGGGCGACACTCATTTCGACTTCCTGGCGCTGTCGGCAGCCGACACCGACCAGGACACACGCAACGGCCTGATGAAAAGCTTCGACCGCTTGCTGCAGCGCCATCCGAACAACAGCCAGCTGATTTTCGGCAAGGCCCTGCTGATGCAACAGGATGGCGACACCAAAGGCGCACTGAAACTGCTGGAAGACAATCCGCCGGACGACGACGAAATTGCCCCGATTCTGCTGCGCGCACGCCTGCTGCAAACCCTCGATCGCGGTGACGAGGCCTTGCCGCTGCTGCAGAAAAGCATCAAGAAATACCCGGACGACAAGCGCCTGCGCCTGACTTATGCGCGGATGCTGGTTGAACAGGACCGCATGGACGATGCCAAGGCCGAGTTCTCGAGCCTGGTTCAGCAATACCCGGAAGACGACGATCTGCGATATTCCCTGGCACTGGTCTGCCTGGAAGCCAAGGCCTGGAATGAGGCCAAGGGTTATCTTGAAGACCTGATCGCCCGGGACAGCCATGTCGACTCGGCGCACCTGAACCTCGGTCGCATCGCCGAAGAACAAAACGACCCGCAAGGCGCATTGATCGAGTACGCCAAGGTTGGCCCGGGCAACGATTTCCTGCCGGCGCAATTGCGTCAGGCCGACATCCTGATAGACAACGGCAGGACCGCCGAAGCGCAAAGAAAGCTGGCAGCAGAGCGCGACGAGCAGCCGGATTACGCGATCCAGCTGTACCTCATCGAAGCCGAAACCCTGTCCGCCAACAATCAGGGCGACAAGGCCTGGAGCGTTCTGCATCAAGCCCTGGAGCAATACCCGGACGATTTGAACCTGCTCTACACCCGTGCCATGCAGGCGGAAAAACGCAATGACCTGGCGCAGATGGAAAAAGACCTGCGCACGATCATCAAGCGCGACCCGGACAATGCCATGGCGTTGAACGCCCTCGGCTACACCCTGTCCGACCGCACCACACGCTACGCCGAAGCCAAGGCCCTGATCGAACAGGCACACCAGATCAGTCCGGAAGATCCGGCGGTACTCGACAGCCTTGGCTGGGTGAATTATCGCCTGGGCAATCTCGACGAAGCCGAGCGCCTGCTGCGCCAGGCCCTGGAACGCTTCCCCGACCAGGAAGTCGCCGCGCACCTGGGCGAAGTCCTGTGGGCCAACGGCAAACAGCGCGAAGCCAGACAAGTCTGGGGCAAATTCCTCAAGGAACAGCCTGACAGCCCGACCCTGCGTGGCACCATCAAACGCCTGACCGGATCAGAGACTCTTTAAGTTATGTTTTTGCGCCATTTCATCGTTTTCAGCTTTATCGCCCTGCTCGCCGGTTGCGCAGGCCTTGGTCCCCGCGAATCGGTCGAGGGACGTGGCAACGCCGCCCAATGGCGCGAGCACAAACAGCAACTGACCGGCCTCGATGGCTGGCAGATCGACGGCAAGATCGGCATCCGTGCGCCGAAAGACTCGGGCAGCGGCACGCTGTTCTGGTTGCAGCGCCAGGATTACTACGACATTCGCCTGTCCGGGCCACTGGGCCGTGGTGCGGCTCGCCTGACCGGACGTCCGGGCAAGGTGTCGCTGGAAGTCGCCAACCAGGGACGCTACGACGCGCCGAATCCGGAAGTGCTGCTCGAAGAACAGCTGGGCTGGAAGTTGCCGGTGTCCAATCTGGCCTGGTGGGTACGCGGGCTCCCGGCTCCGGACAGCAAAAGTCGCCTGACCCTGGATACCGACAGTCGCCTGGCCAACCTCGAACAGGATGGCTGGCAGGTCGAATACACCGACTACACCCAGCAAAACGGTTACTGGCTGCCCGAGCGCATCAAGCTGCATGGCACCGACCTTGACGTCACCCTGGTGATCAAGGCCTGGCAACCACGCAAACTGGGGTCATGACATGCCAGCCAATCGCCTGACGTTGCCGTCTCCGGCCAAACTCAATTTGATGCTGCACATTCTCGGTCGCCGCGAAGACGGCTACCACGAACTGCAAACGATGTTTCAGTTTCTCGATTACGGCGACGAAATCACCTACGCCCTGCGCGATGATGGTGTCATTCAGCTGCACACCGAGTTCGCAGGCGTGCCCCACGACAGCAACCTGATCGTCAAGGCAGCGAAAAAACTACAGGAGCAATCCGGTTGTTCGCTGGGCGTCGATATCTGGATCGAAAAGATCCTGCCCATGGGCGGCGGCATTGGCGGCGGCAGTTCGAATGCCGCAACGACGCTGCTCGGCCTCAATCACCTGTGGCAATTGCGCTGGGATGAAGATCGCCTGGCTGGCCTGGGATTGACGCTGGGCGCCGACGTCCCGGTTTTCGTTCGTGGTCATGCGGCTTTCGCCGAGGGTGTGGGGGAGAAACTGACCCCTGTCGACCCCGAAGAACCGTGGTATCTGGTGCTGGTACCGCAAGTCTCTGTAAGTACGGCAGAAATTTTTTCAGATCCGTTGTTGACACGTAACACTCCTCCCATTAAAGTGCGCCCCGTTCCCAAGGGAAACAGTCGAAATGACTGCTTACCGGTGGTAACAAGGCGTTATCCAGAGGTACGTAACGCTTTGAATTTGTTAGGTAAATTTACCGAAGCAAAACTCACCGGAACTGGAAGTTGTGTGTTTGGGGGCTTCCCAAGCAAAGCTGAAGCTGATAAAGTCTCGGCCCTTCTGACAGAGACCCTTACAGGTTTTGTAGCAAAAGGAAGCAACGTTTCGATGTTGCATCGCAAGCTTCAAAGTCTGCTCTAAAGGAACCGATTACCGGGTAATCGTTGCAACAGATACAGGGGCGTCGCCAAGCGGTAAGGCAGCAGGTTTTGATCCTGCCATGCGTTGGTTCGAATCCAGCCGCCCCTGCCATTTTCCTATACTCATCCAGGTTACCCTCAGCCTTCAGGTACTGCGCGTGTCCAAGATGATGGTCTTTACGGGGAACGCTAACCCCGATCTGGCTCGGCGTGTCGTACGTCAGCTGCATATCCCTCTCGGTGACATCTCTGTCGGTAAATTCTCCGACGGCGAAATTACAGCCGAGATCAATGAAAACGTCCGCGGTAAAGACGTCTTCATTATTCAGCCGACTTGCGCTCCGACCAACGATAACCTGATGGAACTGGTAGTGATGGCTGATGCCTTCCGCCGCTCCTCGGCTACTCGTATCACTGCTGTTATTCCTTACTTTGGTTATGCCCGTCAGGATCGCCGTCCGCGTTCCGCACGTGTGGCTATCAGCGCGAAAGTCGTGGCTGACATGCTTACCGTAGTCGGCATCGACCGTGTTCTCACGGTTGATCTGCATGCTGACCAAATCCAGGGTTTCTTCGATATTCCGGTAGATAACATCTACGGCTCCCCGGTTCTAGTGGATGACATCGAAGATCAGCGCTTCGAAAACCTGATGATCGTGTCCCCGGACATTGGCGGCGTCGTGCGTGCACGTGCCGTTGCCAAATCCCTGGGCGTGGATCTCGGGATCATCGACAAACGCCGTGAGAAAGCCAATCACTCTGAAGTGATGCATATCATCGGTGATGTCGAAGGGCGTACCTGTATTCTGGTCGATGACATGGTCGATACCGCCGGCACCCTGTGCCACGCGGCCAAGGCCCTGAAAGAGCATGGCGCTGCCAAGGTTTTCGCCTACTGCACGCACCCTGTGCTGTCGGGTCGGGCAATCGAGAACATTGAAAATTCCGTGCTGGACGAGCTGGTGGTGACCAACACCATTCCGCTGTCCGCTGCAGCACAAGCCTGTGCGCGTATCCGCCAACTGGATATCGCACCGGTAGTTGCCGAGGCGGTCCGCCGCATCAGCAATGAAGAATCGATCAGCGCGATGTTCCGCTAAGGGCCCTGCCCTTCTCGAAATGTCTCGTTGACGAAAAGCGCCCCGCCCCGGCATTCCTGTCGGGGCGGGGCTTTTTTGCCCATATCGCCTTTAGCGCTGGTCGCAAACGCTGGGGCGAGTGTGGTTATTTTGGAGATACAACATGAACGATTTTACTCTGAATGCTGAAGTGCGTTCCGACCTGGGGAAAGGTGCGAGCCGCCGCCTGCGTCGTCTCGCAAGCCTGGTTCCAGCTGTAGTTTACGGTGGCGACAAAGCCCCTGAATCCATCAGCATGCTGGCCAAAGAAGTTGCCAAACTGCTCGAAAACGAAGCGGCTTACAGCCACATCATCGAGCTGAACGTTGGTGGCACCAAGCAGAACGTCGTGATCAAAGCCCTGCAGCGTCACCCGGCCAAAGGCCACGTGATGCACGCTGACTTCGTACGCGTAGTCGCTGGCCAGAAACTGACCGCTATCGTTCCAGTGCACTTCATCAACGAAGAAGCACCGACCAAGAAAGGCGGCGAAATCTCGCACGTTGTTGCCGAGATCGAAGTTTCCTGCCTGCCGAAAGATCTGCCTGAGTTCATCGAAGTCGACCTGGCTAACGCTGAAATCGGTTCGATCATTCACCTGTCGGACCTCAAGGCGCCTAAAGGCGTTGAGTTCGTAGCCCTGGCACACGGCGATGACAAGGCTGTTGCCAACGTCCACGCGCCACGTGTTGCTCCAGAAGCTGCAGAAGGCGCTGCAGAGTAATTTTACTCTGTACGCCGGAGTGACCGGAAACATCGCGGACTAGAGCATAGCGAGAAAGCGGGCGAGAACGCGGAGTTTACATCATGGTAAATGAGCAATTTTCGTCCACTTTCGCCGCTTTCCCTGATTGCGGCGATGTTATCCACCACTCCAATGAAGGGCCCCTATCGTGACTGCCATCAAACTGATCGTTGGCTTGGGAAATCCAGGCGCTGAATACGAACAGACCCGGCATAACGCAGGGGCCCTTTTTGTTGAGCGCATCGCGAACGCACAAGGCGTGAACCTTGTGGCGGACCGCAAATATTTCGGCCTGACCGGGCGCTTTTCGCATCAGGGTCAGGATGTTCGTCTGCTGATTCCCACCACGTACATGAACCGTAGCGGCCAGGCCGTGGCGGCCCTTGCAGGTTTCTTCCGCATCAAGCCTGAAGAAATCCTCGTGGCACACGACGAACTCGATCTGCCTCCGGGCGTTGCCAAACTCAAAGTGGGCGGCGGCCACGGCGGTCACAACGGGTTGCGCGACATCATTGCGCAACTGGGCAATCAGAATACCTTTCATCGCTTGCGGCTTGGCATTGGCCACCCGGGCGTTGCCAGTATGGTTTCAAATTTCGTCCTGGGTCGTGCGCCACGCGCCGAACAGGAAAAACTCGATGCCAGCATCGACTTTGCCCTCGGCGTGCTGCCGGATATCCTCGCCGGGGAATGGAACCGCGCGATGAAAAACCTGCACAGCCAGAAGGCCTGACTCACTCCTCGGGGAAAACACCATGGGATTCAATTGCGGCATCGTCGGTCTGCCTAACGTCGGCAAGTCCACCCTGTTCAACGCCCTGACCAAATCCGGGATCGCGGCCGAGAACTTCCCCTTCTGCACCATCGAACCGAACAGCGGTATCGTGCCGATGCCGGATCCGCGCCTGGAAGCCCTGGCGGCCATCGTCAATCCAAAGCGCATCCTGCCCACCACCATGGAATTCGTCGACATCGCAGGCCTGGTTGCCGGCGCGTCGAAAGGTGAAGGCCTGGGCAACAAGTTTTTGGCCAACATCCGTGAAACCGATGCCATCGCCCACGTGGTCCGCTGCTTCGAAGACGAGAACGTGATTCACGTCTCCAACAGCGTCGACCCGAAACGCGACATCGAAATCATCGACCTGGAACTGATCTTCGCCGACCTCGACAGCTGCGAGAAGCAACTGCAGAAAGTCGCGCGCAATGCCAAGGGTGGTGACAAGGACGCCGTGGTGCAGAAAGGTCTGCTGGAGCAATTGATCGCTCACTTCACCGAAGGAAAGCCGGCGCGCAGCCTGATGAAGAACATGGGCACCGACGAGAAAGCGGTGATCAAGGGCTTCCACCTGCTGACTACCAAGCCGGTCATGTACATCGCCAACGTCGCTGAAGACGGTTTCGAAAACAACCCGCACCTGGACGTGGTCAAGGCCATCGCCGAAGAAGAAGGCGCCATGGTTGTTCCGGTGTGCAACAAGATCGAAGCGGAAATCGCCGAGCTCGACGACGGCGAAGAGAAAGACATGTTCCTCGAAGCCCTGGGCCTCGAAGAGCCTGGCCTGAACCGCGTGATCCGCGCCGGCTACGAAATGCTGCACCTGCAGACCTACTTCACCGCCGGTGTCGAAGAAGTCCGCGCCTGGACCGTACGCGTCGGTGCCACCGCACCACAAGCCGCTGGTGTGATCCACACCGACTTCGAGAAAGGCTTCATCCGCGCCGAAGTGATCGCCTACAACGACTTCATCCAGTACAAGGGTGAAGCCGGTACCAAGGAAGCCGGTAAATGGCGTCTGGAAGGCAAGGATTACATCGTCAAGGACGGCGACGTGATGCACTTCCGCTTCAACGTGTAAGCCACACGCCCAAGAAAAAGCCGCGTTTGATACGCGGCTTTTTTATGCCTGAAACAATCATCCGCCACACCACCGCCCCATTGTGGGAGCGAGCCTGCTCGCGAAGGCGGTGTATCAGCCACATGCATGTCGATTGACACTCCCTCTTCGCGAGCAGGCTCGCTCCCACAGGGGATTTGTGTCGAGTCAGGCCTTTTTGGCCCGAGGCAGGAAGATCGCCAACACTCCGAACAACGGCAGGAACGAACACAGGTAATACACGTATTCGATGCCGTGAATATCCGCCAGATGCCCCAGCAACGCCGCGCCGATCCCGCCGAAACCGAACATCAAACCGAAGAACACCCCGGCGATCATCCCGACATTGCCCGGCACCAGTTCCTGGGCGTACACCACGATGGCCGAGAACGCCGAGGCGAGGATGAAGCCGATGACGACGCTCAGGATGCTGGTCCAGAACAGGTCGACATGGGGCAGCAACAAGGTGAACGGTGCAACGCCGAGGATCGAGAACCAGATCACTGCCTTACGCCCGATCCTGTCGCCGATCGGCCCGCCAAAGAACGTCCCCGCCGCTACCGCACCAAGGAACAGGAACAGGTGCAACTGCGAACTGGCGACCGACAGGTCGAACTTCTCGATCAGGTAGAAGGTGAAATAACTGGTGAGGCTGGCCATGTAGAAATACTTGGAGAACACCAGCAACCCGAGCACCACCAGCGCGCTGGTCACTCGGCCCTTGGACAGGCCGTGAGTCGCTGCCTGACCTTGCTTGAGCTTGAACAGGTTCAAGTGGTTGGCGTACCAGCGGCTGATCCGGTACAGCACGAACAACGCAAACACCGCGAACAGGCCGAACCAGGCCACGTGCCCTTGACCATAGGGAATGATGATCGCCGCCGCCAGTAACGGGCCGAACGCCGAGCCTGCGTTACCGCCGACCTGGAAGGTCGATTGCGCCAGCCCGAAGCGCCCGCCCGAAGCCAGTCGCGCCACGCGGGAAGCCTCGGGGTGGAAGGTCGAAGAACCGATGCCGATCAAGCCCGCCGCCAGCAAAATCAGCGGGAAGCTGCCAACCACCGACATCATCAGAATGCCGACCAGAGTGCAGATCGTACCCGCCGGCAGCAGCCACGGCTTGGGGTGGCGATCGGTGTAGTAACCGACCCACGGCTGCAACAGCGAGGCCGTCAACTGGAACGTCAGGGTGATCAGGCCGACCTGGGTGAAGGTCAGGCCATAGCTGGCCTTGAGCATCGGGTAGATCGACGGCAGCACCGACTGGATCAGGTCGTTGATCAAATGCGCCAGCGCCACCGCACCGATGATGCGCATCACCAAGGGGCTGCTTTGGGGAGTAGCGGACGCCGGCACTGAGCCGGTCTGGGCGTTGCTGATAGCCATGGGAATTTCCAAACAACAGGAGGTACAAACGGGCAGGTGCGTCAATGTGCCATTTTTCAGTGCGGCAACGCCATCCCCTTAGCCTGCTAACGACCTCGCTTTTCATCGCCACAACATTGATGGCGCAACGCCATGGTCTGAATCTTGCCTTCTTTGTCGGCTTGAACGCGGCTTCCTTACAAAGGAGACCGACAATGGGAAGTTTCGCCACAGAGTCAGCCTACAGAGCGGACAAGGGTGAACTTTCGAGGCCTTTTTAGAGGGCACGAGTCGGCGGTGCAACAACCTCCGACGCACGCCAATGGTGCGTGGTGTCCAGAGGAGTCTTGGGGCATGCAGGCTTTTTTATCACCGGGGATCGGATTGCTGGGGCGTTTTGGCTTTGCGCGCAAATTCCAGCTGTTGTTTCTGCTGTTTATCCTGCCGCTGGCCGGCAGCCTGTGGATGATCGGCCAGGACTATCGCGACAAACTCAGCCTGATCTCCGGCGAGCGTGCCGGGGTGCGGCAACTGCTGGCTCTTGATGTACTGGATGACCTGCTCGCCGCCCAGCGTGATCGCGCCGCCCGCTGGCGCGCAACGGAAACCAATCGCCAGCCGACACCGGCCACCCTCGCCGCGATGGCGGCCTTCGATGCGGTCCAACCCGCCGTCAGCCAGGCCATAGTCGAGTTGGGCAATGCCCTGCAAAAAGAACGCGCCGAGAGCGAAACACTGAGCCGTTTTCAGGCCCTGCAAACCACCCTCGATGGCCTCGACTCAAAAAGCCTGAGCAGCGTCGGCTGGTGGCCGGATGGCTACGATCGCTTCACCAACGCCCTGAGCGCCCTGCAGGCCTTGCGCGAGCAGATCGCCATGGACAATCGCCTGACACTGGCACCGTGGCTGGAGACCTATCTGCTGACGCAGATCTCCACCCAACACGCCCCCGACCTGATCGAACGGGTCGGTCGCCTGGCGGCGGTGGGCCAGGCGTCGGTCGTGTCCGGGCAGTTCACCCTGCAAAGCCGCCTGCAACTGCGCGACCTGCGCAGCCGCATCGGCGATGCACGAGAACAGTTGGTGAAAACGGCGGGTCTGCTCGAAGCGCGCTTGCCCAGCGCCCTGCAAACCTGGGCCGGGCAATACCATGACAGCCTCAAGCGCCTGGATGCGGGCCTGAAGGTGCTGGATGACGGCGTGTTCGGCGGCAGCATCAACCTCAAGCCAGAGGACTTCGAACACAGTCTCGACGCCCTGCTCTCCGACCTCGCCTCGTTGCGCCAGCAGTCGCTGGTGTCACTGGATCAACGCCTGGATTACTACCACGGCTCGGCGATCCGCCAGTTCATTGTGGTGGCCGTCGTGTTCGGCTGCCTGCTGTTGGCTGCACTGTATCTGTTCATCTGCTTGCAGGCTTCGATCCGCCGCAGCGCCAGCGGCATCACGGTGCTGGCCGAGGCCTTGCGCGATGGCAATCTGAGCCTGCAAGTACCGGTCCAGGGACGCGACGAACTGGCGGTCATCAGCACCGCGCTGAACGTCGCCGTGGTGCAACTGCGCACCAGCCTGCAAGGCGTGGATCACGAAACCCTGCAACTGAGCCACGCGGTGCAAACCCTCAACCATCATTCCAGTGACGCCCTGGGCGAAGTCGAAGCCCAGCAATTGCAGATCAGCCAGATTGCCGCGGCGGCGACGCAACTGGCCGCCACCTCACAAGGGGTCGCCCACAGTTGCGAACAGGCGTCCGGCAGCGCCCAGCACACCCGGCGCATTGCCGCCGACAGCAGCCGCGACAGCCAGCGCACCACCGCGAGCATCCAGCAGCTCAACCAACGCCTGAACGAAACCGCGGCGGCACTGGGCCGGGTCAGCGAGCAAGGACAGCAGATTCAACTGGTGGTCGACACCATTCGCGGCGTCGCCGAGCAGACCAACCTGCTGGCACTCAACGCCGCCATCGAGGCGGCACGGGCGGGCGAACAAGGACGTGGCTTTGCGGTGGTGGCCGATGAAGTACGCAGCCTGTCGCAGCGCACTCAATCGTCGACCGCACAGATTGCCGGCACGGTCGACAGCCTGCGCCACACCGTGAACGAGGCCGTCAACCTGATGGAGGCCGCGTGCACTCAGGCAGAGAGTGATGCACAAGCGGTCACCGGTCTTGGTGAACGGCTCGGGGAAATCGCCAGTGCGGTGCAGAGTGTCACCGATACCCTGGCGCACATCGCCACGGCGGTGGAAGAGCAGGCCAGTACCGCCGACGAGGTCAGCGGCAATATCCAGCAGGTCGATCAGGCAGCGCTACGTTTGCTCGAAGGTGCCCGTGCGGTGAACCAGGCAGCGGACACCCTGAGTCAAGGCAGCAAAGCCTTGAGCGACAACACCGGGCGCTTCCGCTTGAGTTGAATCCGGCAGCCCTGCTCAGGCGCGGATCACCGCTTCCGGGAAGTCCTGCTCCAGTTCGGTCTTGAGCCATTCGATAAACCACGCCACATCCGCCGAGAGCTCGGCGGACGGCGTGAGTACCCGATAGCTTTCCAGCTGCTTCACTTGCGCATCCACCACCCACACCAGCACTTCGTTGGCCAACGCAATGCCCTGCCCGCTCTCGGCCACCGACAGCGCGTGGTCGTTGTTGACGTAGAGCACGTCCGAATTGAGGTGGATGTCGAGGTCGTTGGCGGTTTTCAGCGCTGCCCTTCACCCCTGCCTGGATGAGAGATTTTGATAAACGGTTGAAAGCGCAGAGAAATATTTTAGATTTATGCTTGACGCATCCCCGTTACCGGTGAATAATGCGCGCCACTTGGCTACATAGCTCAGTTGGTTAGAGCATAGCATTCATAATGCTGGGGTCCGGGGTTCAAGTCCCTGTGTAGCCACCAAGTACTAAAAACGGCTTACCGAAAGGTAGGCCGTTTTTTTATGCCTCGTTTTTTTATGCCTGTAGGAGCGAGCTTGCTCGCGATGGACTCAAGAGCGCCGCGTTTAAGCAGTAAACACGCGTTATCGTTAACGACCATCGCGAGCAAGCTCGCTCCTACAATGTCGGCAATGCCGACAACGCCCGCTCCCAGATCTGCCACGTGCGCAACCAGACCATCGCCTGCCAATCGCTATCGGCCGGATAGAACTGCTCCAGCAGGTTCAACTTGATCCCGCGCCCCACTGCGTCACTCGGGTTGCCGTGCAAGTGCAGCCAGTGATCATCGCGCAAATGGCGGTGAACGTCCGGCCCCGGATACGTCCCGCATTCGATGACGAAAGGCATCAAGCGCACCTGCGGCAGCGCATCGATCAACGCCTGCGAGGTGTAGCCGGTAGCCGTCGCCGCTACGCCGGTTTCGCTCAGGGTATCGGCGCCGGTTTGCAGGCTGTAGAGCCACGGGCCGTAAATCGCCTGCGCATCCGGCAGCGCCGGATAGGCGGACTCGGTGATGGTCAGTAACATCGGATGACCGTATTCACCTGCACCGGTGTGCAAGTCGAAACACATGGCCACTTCGGCATGGGCCACCTGCTGTTGCACGATCCGGTGCAGCGTTCGGTTCGACCAGCTCGGCGCCAGCCCGCCGTAGAACAGGCCATCGGGGTGAGCATGCTGACCGCCCTCGACAATCGACATCACCGCTGGCCAGCCATGCAGGCGGATCTGCTCGTCGAGCAAGGCATCGGCACGCTCACGCTCGGGGCCGTGCAACTGCGGGCAGGCATAGATTTCATGCAGGGTGTTATAGGCCTGGTTGTCCGGCAGCGATCGCTGGAAATCCAGATGATTGCGGTTCAGGTCGATGTTGTCTTCGTTGACCCGGCGCAACCACGCCATGCCCCAGGGGTTGATGGCATGGATCATGACCACGGCGACATCCTTTGGCAGGGAACGCTTGCCCAACTCCTGCAGCCATTTGATCTGGCAGCCCGAGCCATAGAAGCCTTCAACTCCATGAGTGCCACTCAGCGCAATCAACAGACGCTTGGCGCCCGGATCACCCAACACCGCCACATCGGTACTCAGCGACTCACCGAACGGACCTTTGAGCGGGTGTGGATATTCAGTCAAGGTTGCGCCTGCGGCAGCCGCTGCAGCCAGGAACTGTTCACGCTGGGTGCGATAGCCGGGCTGGGTTGGGAACTCGGTGTGCATGTCTGCCTCTTGTTGATTTTCTGGCCTGTCTGTTGGCAACGACCCTACAGAAATTCCTGCCATTGATGAAGGACAAAAACGTCAGAGCCGTGGGACCCGGTTTGCGTCCCTCCCGGTCGGCCGATAAAGTCCACTGATCGTAGATCCAACGGACGGAGTACCCCACGTGTTCTCAACCTTCGCTTTGCGCCGCTATCGCCTGCCTGCCCTGGCGCTGATCGTCAGTGCCTTGACCCTGGCCGCGTGCAACAACGCTTCGGTGCCGACGCTGCCAATCGCCCCGGAAAGCGCTTCCGGTTTCCGCACCGACCTGAAAACTCAACACGCCGAGAAATTCATGGCCGCGGCGGCCAACCCGCTGGCGGCCGAGGCCGGGCGAGAGATGCTGCGCCGGGGCGGTTCCGCCATCGATGCCGCGATTGCGATGCAAGCGGTGTTGACGCTGGTCGAACCACAGTCGTCGGGCATCGGCGGCGGCGCATTGATCGTACTCTGGGATGGCAAGGCCGTGCGCACCTACGACGGCCGTGAAACCGCCCCGGCCGGTGCCACCGAAAAACTTTTCCTGCAAGCCAATGGACAACCGATGGGGTTCACCCAGGCGCAGATTGGCGGCCGCTCGGTGGGCACACCCGGCGTACTGCGCGCGCTCGAACTGGCCCATCAAAAACATGGTCGTCTACCCTGGGCGCAGCTGTTTGAACCGGCCATCCGGCTCGCCGGGCAAGGCTTCGCCATTTCGCCACGCCTGCACCAGTTGATCGCCGCGGATTCGTCCATGCCACGCTCGCCGGAAATGATGGCTTACTTCCGCAATGCCGATGGCAGCCCTAAAGCCGTCGGCACCAACCTGAAGAACCCGGCACTGGCGGCCGTGTTCAAACGCATCGCCCACGAAGGCCCGGACGCCCTGTACAAAGGCCCGGTCGCCGAGGAAATCGCTGCCAAGGTCCAGGGTCACGCCAACCCCGGCAGCCTATCCCTGACCGACCTCGCCAACTATCAGGCCAAGGAGCGCGCACCGCTGTGTACCGACTACAAGCGCTGGCAGGTCTGCGGCATGCCACCACCGTCGTCGGGCGGGATCGCCGTGGCGCAGACCCTCGGTACGCTGCAAGCCCTGGAAGCTCGCGACAAGCGCCTGGCGCTGGCACCGCTGAAACCGGTCAAGACCACGGCCCCGGCCGGCATCGAACCCGACCCGCAAGCCGTGCACCTGATCTCTGAAGCCGAACGCCTGGCCTACGCTGACCGCGCGCAGTACCTGGCCGATACCGACTTCGTGCCCGTGCCGGTCAAAGGCCTGGTCGATCCAGCCTACCTCGCCAGCCGCGCCGCCCTGATCGGCGAACGCAGCATGGGCACGGCCAAACCCGGCACGCCGCCGGGCATCCAGGTGGCCTATGCGCCGGACCGTTCGCCACTGCGGATTTCCACCTCGCAAGTGGTGGCCGTCGATGACGCAGGCGGCGCCGTGTCGATGACCACCACCATCGAGTCAGCGTTCGGCTCGCACATCATGGTTCAGGGTTTCATGCTCAATAACGAGATGACCGACTTCTCGTTCATCCCCGAGGAAAACGGGCAGAAAGTCGCCAACCGCGTCGAGCCCGGCAAACGCCCGCGCTCGTCCATGGCGCCGACCCTGATCTTCGACCGCCAGAGCGGCGAATTCCTCGCCACTGTCGGCTCCCCCGGCGGCTCGCAAATCATCGAATACGTGGCCAAATCCACCATCGGCCTGCTCGACTGGAACCTCGATGCGCAAGCGGCCATCAACCTGCCCAACTTCGGCAGCCGCAACGGCCCGACAGAACTGGAACAGGGCCAGTTCAGCCCCGCGCTGATTCAGGCGCTGAAAGACAAAGGGCACAGCGTGAGCGAAATCGACATGACCAGCGGCACCCAGGCGATTGTTCGGATCAAGGACGCCCAGGGCAAAGCGTCGCTGACGGGAGGTGCCGACCCGCGGCGTGAGGGGCAGGCGCTGGGGGATTGAGTCACGCGCTGGAATGATGAAAGGCCTGCCAGCGATGGTGGTTAACGATAATGCGTGTGAACTGGATAAACGCAGCGCAC
>NZ_JBYSVW010000008.1:0-22464 GCF_058986625.1 Pseudomonas sp. GW821-FHT07G06 | reverse complement strand
CTTGAGTCCATCGCCAGCAAGCTGGCTCCTACAGCTTCCCCGCGTGGGCACGGTCCCCCTGTGGGAGCTGGCTTGCCAGCGATGGTGGTTAACGATAACGCGTGTAAACCGGATAAACGCAGCGCACTTGAGTCCATCGCCAGCAAGCTGGCTCCTACAGCTTCCCCGCGTGGGCACGGTCCCCCTGTGGGAGCTGGCTTGCCTGCGATGGTGGTTAACGATAACGCGTGTGAACTGGATAAACGCAGCGCCCTTCAGCAGCGCACTCAACGACTGATCTTCAACTCCTGCCGAACCTGATGTTTTTCCAGCGCCAGTTCAATCAACCGCGTCACCAGCTCGCTGTAGGTCATGCCGGTGGCCTGCCACAATTTCGGGTACATGCTGATGCGGGTGAAACCGGGCAGCGAATTGATTTCGTTGATCAGCACTTCGCCGCTGTCGGTCAGGAACACATCGACACGGGCCAGGCCGGAACAGCCCAGCACCTGGAACGCCTCGACGGCCAGGGCGCGGATGCGCTCGCTGGCCTCGACGCTGATATTGGCCGGCACCACGACTTCTGCGGCCGTGTCGTCGATGTATTTGCTGTCGTAGGAATAGAACCCGCTGCGCACCACAATCTCGCCGCAACCACTGGCGATCGCCTCTTCATTGCCGAGCACAGCGCATTCAATCTCGCGGCCGCTGACGGCGGACTCGATCAACACCTTGGTATCGAAACTCAAGGCCAGTTCCACCGCCGAGGTGTATTCGGCCTCGTCGGTGACCTTGCTCACGCCCACGGAAGAGCCCTGGTTCGCCGGCTTGACGAACAGCGGCAAACCGAGCCGGGACTGAACCTCGGCAAACCCGGTGCGCGCCGCCGAGGCACGGGTCAATGTCACGAAGGGCGTCACGGCCAGGCCGGCATCGCGCAGCAGACGCTTGCTGATGTCCTTGTCCATGCAGACCGCCGAGCCGAGCACATCGGAGCCGACAAACGGCAGATCGGCCATACGCAGCAAACCTTGCAGGCAACCGTCTTCACCCAGGGTGCCGTGGACGATCGGGAAGATCACATCGACATGGCCGAGCATTTCCTGACTGCTGGTTTCCACCAGTTGCTGGCTGGCTTTGCCCGGCACCACGGCCAGCTCGCGATTGGACTGATTGAGGGCGATCAGCGCCGGGTTTTCCTGATTCAGCAAAAAGTTGGAAGGGTCGTTGAGGTGCCAGTGGCCTTGCTTGTCGATGCCGATCAGCACCGGCTCGAAGCGTGAACGATCCAGCGCATCGACGATGTTTTTCGCCGACTGCAGCGACACTTCGTGCTCTGCCGAGCGCCCCCCGAAAATGATCCCCACACGCAATTTGCTCATGACCTGACCTCATCCTGACAAATAAAAAACAACCTGTAGCGAATGCGCCCCACAGTGCAGTATTTGCCCTGGGTTTTCTAGCAGGCAAGCCGCCTTCCGATCAGAAGACAGGGAACCGCCGGGTGGGTTACCGTGTTGCGCATCAAGCTCAAGACAACAATCACCATGGCCAAGCGTCCACCTCGCAATGACTGGTTCCTTCGTGCGCCCGATGTCGGCGGGCTTCAGCGTTTCGAGGCGTTTTTTGCCGGCCATGGCTACGACCTTCACCGCCATGACACCTATGCCATCGGCCACACCCTGGCCGGGGTGCAGAGTTTTCAGTATCGCGGTGGCTGGCGTCACAGCCTGCCGGGCGCAACGATTGTGCTGCACCCGGACGAAGCCCACGATGGCGAAGCCGGTACCGAGTCCGGTTTCCAGTACCGGATGATGTACATCGAGCCGGCACTGATCCAGCAGATGCTCGGCGGGCAACCGCTGCCATTCATCAAGACCGGGCTGTCGAGCGATCCCCGCTTGTTCGCCGCCACGGGAGCGTTGTTGCGCAGCCTGGATTGTCCGCTCGACCCGCTGGAAGAACAGGATGCCTTATTCGACCTGGCGCAAGCCTTGAACGCGGTTTCCGGTGTGCCGAGCAAACGCTCGGGCTTCGACTACGTGGCCGCGCAACGTGCGCGGGAATACATCCACGGCGCCCTCGATCGTACCGTTACACTCGATGAACTGGCGCAGCATAGCGATCGGGATCGCTGGAGCCTGTCCCGGGATTTTCGCCTGTTGTTCGGCACCAGCCCCTACCGCTACCTGACCATGCGGCGTCTGGACATGGTCCGTGCGCTACTGATTCAGGGTCAGACGCTGGTCAGTGCCGCGTTGATCGCAGGCTTCACCGACCAGAGCCACATGACTCGGCAATTCAGCAAAACCTACGGCCTGTCACCGGCCCGCTGGATGAACATGCAGCGCCGTTGAGCCACGCACAATCGTACAAGAAGCGTACTGAGTCGCTGGCTATCGTGGGTTCACAAACAACCGCGAGAGCAGTTTCATGAACGCTTACGAAAGCCTGAACTTCGCTGAAAAAATCAACCGGATCGACTCGCACTGGTCACCCCGGGTCATCGCCGAAATGAACGACTATCAGTTCAAGGTGGTAAAACTGCTGGGGGACTTTATCTGGCACGACCACCTTGATACCGACGAAACCTTCATCGTGCTCGAAGGCCGGTTGCGCATCGATTTTCGCGATGGCCACGTGCTGGTGAACGCCGGGGAAATGTACGTGGTGCCCAAAGGTGTCAAGCACAAACCCTATGCCGGGCAGGAGGTAAAACTCCTGTTGATCGAACCCAAGGGCGTGCTCAACACCGGCAGCGAAGGTGGCGAGCGCACGGCCGAGAATGATGTGTGGATCTGAGCGCCGACCGGCTTACGCCTGCAAGGTCTTGCCGTCCACCGGCTCGCCAATAGTCAGGAAGTGCCCGCCCGCCACGTGGTGCAAGGTGCGCAAGGCATCTTGCCCTTCGAAGTGCCAGCGTCCTTCGCTGAACACGCGCTCGTCGGCCTGGGCGGCAATCACTTCGGCCAGGAACAGATCGTATTGCTGGTGGTTGTTCGGTTCTGGCAACAGGCGACATTCCAGCCAGGCCACGCAGCCCTCGAGCATCGGCGCATCGACCGATTCACCGGTGAAGGTCTGCAAGTCGTAGGTCGCGAACTTGTCGCGCCCCTGGCCCTGGGTCAACTCCAGGCCGGAGGTCGAACCGACGGTCTGCACAATGTCGGCCTGGGCAGCGCAAGGAACATTCAGCACAAAAGTGCCCGAGGCTTCCAGCAACTGGCGAGTCCAGGTGGACTTGTCCAGCACCACGGCAATTTTCGGCGGTTCGAAATCCAGCGGCATGGCCCAGGCTGCCGCCATGATATTGCGCTGGCCATCGTGAGCGGCGCTTACCAGAACGGTCGGGCCATGATTGAGCAGACGATAAGCCTTGGACAAGGGAACCGGACGGCGGTGGGAAGCGCTCATGGAAGTCTGCTCCTGGAGGAAAAGAGCCAATTGTAGCGACATCCCAAATGAAAAGATCGCAGCCTGCGGCAGCTCCTACAGAGTGGGCCAAAGAAACTTGGGCGCTGCAATTTGAACCCGCAGCAGTTCTGCTCTCCAATGCCGAGCCCATCGCTCGGGGACACGTTGGCAACCTTCATACTCTCGCGAACGCGGCGCACACTTCCAGCGCTTCACCCGTTTCTCCCAGCCCCTCCTAACCTTGGCGCCTTTTTTGGCCCTGAAACAGGAGGCTTCTGGTATGCGCGTAGGATGCGTCCGGGATGTTGGCGTGTCGGGTCTGCAGGACTAATTCGACGTACTTGAAGGGGGACAAGTCGAGGGCTTTTCGATTTCTTTCAGGAGCTTTTTGGCATGCAAGTTTTTGCGTGTTTAAAAGCTCGCCAAGTTACCTCACGAAAGCCACAGCGCCTTGCGTCGTTGCCTACACATACCCCAGAATCCGCCGGCTTGTGCGCCTTGGGGCTGGGTTTTATCGTTTGCCGGTCGCTGAAATAACAGCGATCGGGTTTGGTAGCCCGTTCTCATATGGCGTATAGCGTCATCATTTACAGGTGCATTTCTACGGCACTTGTATCAATGGTGACCATGCGCAGGGCACCCTCGGGTGCGCCGGGTTTGCCATATGGGCCGGTCTACCAACCTTCGTATGGTCACCACCATTCGTTTGGTAGCGAGGGTGATGACTCCATCAATCCCATATGGAGTTTCATCTATGTTCAAACCGACACCTAACCCACCGGAAGCCGATGCGGAAACGCCTTCAGAAACCCTGGATTCAAATACACTTCACGAGCCGTCTGAACGTATCCCCTCAGCCGCCGACATCCGCGCCACCCCACGCAAGCTCTGCACCATGTTTATCGTCAACAAGGACCTCCATGCCGAAATCCTGCTGGCCCATGCCTGTGAGTCGCTGGCCTCGGCCAATGTCATGACCATGGATCTGGCGGATCGTACGGAAGGGACAAGTCGAAATACGCTGTTGGGGATTGCCCAAGTCATCATGCTGGGGGAACTGGCGGTAAACCGGGCGCTGTATCGGATTGATCCGCCCGAATAGAAATCGAAAGATCAAAAGATCAAAAGATCAAAAGATCAAAAGATCAAAAGATCAAAAGATCAAAAGATCAAAAGATCAAAAGATCGCAGCCTGCGGCAGCTCCTACATTGGATTGGTGTGCACGCTGCGATCTCTCGACAATCAGACCCTAGTTGGACAACTGATTGGCAAACTGCCCCACCGCATTGACCACTTTCTGGGCGCCGTCCTGGATCTCGACAATCACCGTGCCCGCTTCCGCTGCCAGTGCCAGGCCCTGTTCGGCCTGGAGTTTGCCATCGGTCATCAATGCCACGGCGTTGCGCGCCATGTCCTGGTTCTGCCGCACCACGAGGACGATTTCGTCGGTGGCCTGGCTGGTGCGCGACGCCAGTTGCCGGACTTCATCCGCCACCACGGCGAAGCCGCGACCCTGCTCGCCTGCACGCGCCGCTTCGATGGCCGCGTTGAGCGCCAGCAGATTGGTCTGTTCGGCAATGCCGCTGATGGTTTTGACGATGGTACCGATCACCAGCGACTGCTCGTTCAAGGCTTCGATGCCGTCGCCGGCGGTTTGCATGTGTTTGGCCAGGTCACGCATCACGTCCACGGCCTGGGTCACCACGGCGTTGCCGCGCTGGGCGCTTTGGTCGGTTTGCTGCGAGGTGCTGTAGGCAATGTTGGCGGCTTCGGCGACGGCCTGTTCCTGATTGACCTGATCGGTAATCACCGTGGCGAACTTCACCACTTTGTAGAGATTATTGTTGGCATCGGTCACCGGGTTGTAGGACGCCTCAAGCCAGACGGTACGACCATGGCTGTCGACACGTTTGAAACGGCCGGCCACGTACTCACCCGCGTTCAGGCGACGCCAGAAGTTCTGGTACTCGGCACTGTTGTATTCCTCCGGCTGGCAGAAGGTGCGGTGATGCTTGCCTTTGATCTGCGCCAGGCTGTAACCCATGCCAGCGAGGAAGCGGTCGTTGGCGGTCAGCACGTTGCCATTGAGGTCGAATTCGATCACCGCCGTGGAGCGCACCAGCGCACCGATCAGGTTCTCGTGTTCACGGGAGGCCTCGATGGTGCGGGTCAGGTCGCTGGAGAAAATCGAAAAGTTCTTGATCCGCCCGTCCGCCGAGCGCACCGGCTGCAGGATCGAACGCAACCAGGCTTCCTGGCCCGTGCCGCGCAACAGGCGTACCGCACCGGCGAAGTGCTCGCCACGGGTCAACGCGTTCTTGAAGCGCTGCTGGAATTCGTCGAATTTCACGTGTTCCGGGACGAGGTCGTCGATGTGTCGACCGATCAGCTCACCACTCTTGTAATGCATTTCGCCGAGGAAGTTCTGATTGACCGACTGAACCCGTCCATCGCTGTCGAGGGTCAGCACCAGCATCTCGCTTTCCAGACTTTCCTTCACTTGCTGGAGGCTGGAGAGTTCTTCACGAAGAGCCGACAGCTCCTGCTTCAAGCGTTTATTGAACATGGAAAAGCACCGATGGACAGGGGTAGAAAGCGATATGCAGCCTAACCATCGGCCATGGAAACATTTACTTAAGCGTGTTTCAGGTTTGTCCTACAAAAATAGTGACGACGCGCCCGATCAATGCGCGCCAGCGGCAGAACAGCCTGCGATTCTCGGCATCCGCACACCGAAGTACGCCGCACTGCCCACGCCCACCGCCCCCATCACCGCACTGAACATTACGCAGATCCACGGACTCCACGGCATCAGGCCGATCAACAACAGTGGTGTGATGCTCGCCCACGCGGCGTAGGCAATGTTGTAAGTGAACGAGATGCCCGAGACGCGAATCCGCGCGGGGAACAGGCTGACCATCACCGATGGCACCGCGCCGACCACCCCGCAGGCCAGCCCTGCCACGGCGTAAGCCAGGCCGATCCAGTCACCGCCCATGATCAGACAGCTGTAAAGCACACCGATGCCCAGCGGCAGCAGCAGGCTATAGAGCATCACCGTGCGCCAGGCGCCAATGCGGTCGACCAGCAGCCCGGCGAGCACGCAGCCGAGGTTCAGGAACACGATGCCCAGTGCGCTCAAGGCGAAGGTATGGCTGGCGGTCATGCCAAAGGTTTTCTGCATCATGGTCGGGGTAATGACCACGAAAACCACCACGGCCGAGGTCAGCACACAGGTGAGAATCATCGCGGGCAAAATGGCCAGCCGATGCTTGCGCAAGACCGTGCGCAGCGGCAGTTCGCCGGCCGCCTCACGCTGCGCCTGCATGGCCATGAACACCGGGGTTTCGCTGAGCCAGCGACGCAGCCAGACGCCGATCACACCAAACACGCCGCCCAGCAGGAACGGGTAACGCCAGGCGTAATCGAGAATTTCCACCGGAGTGAAGGCCTGCGCCAGGAAGGTCGCGGTCAATGCACCGATCAGATAGCCGAACGTCAGCCCCGCCTGCAGGAAACCCAGGGCATAGCCTCGGTGACCGATCGGCGCATGCTCGGCGACGAAAACCCAGGCACTCGGCACTTCGCCGCCCACTGCCGCGCCCTGGAGAACGCGCAGGACCAGTAGCAACAAGGGTGCGAAATAACCGATTTGCGCGTAGGTCGGCATGATCCCGATCAGCAGGCAGGGCAACGCCATCATCAGGATGCTCAGGCTGAAGACTTTCTTGCGCCCCAGGCGATCGGCGAAGTGCGCCATCAGGATGCCGCCCAACGGTCGCGCCAGGTAACCGGTGACGAAAATCCCGAAGCTTTGCAGCAGGCGCAGCCACTCGGGCATTTCCGGCGGGAAGAACAACTGGCTGAGGGTCAGGGCGAAAAACACGAAAATGATGAAGTCGTAGATTTCCAGCGCCCCGCCGAGGGCGGCAAGCCCCAGGGTCTTGTAGTCCGAGCGGCTGAACGGCGCCGGGCGCGAATCGGTGTTGGCAGTCATGTAAAGAACTCTGGCACAGGCAAAAACCAAGGCGCCCATGGTCTACGCAAACGCGCTGGCGGACAACCCGTTAGACCAAAGTCCCATAGCCACAAATCAGCCCCGCAAAAATCCTCGGCTTGAATTAATGTTGGCGCTTGTCCAGACGGGCGGTTACCGCCCCGAAGACCACTACAAACATAAAAATTCGAGGTACCCCCGTGGCCGCTGATATCGAAGATAGCCGCTCCGCCCGCTTTGCCCTGCGCTGCTCAAGTTTTGCCGAACGCTGGTTCCCCGACTCCTGGGTGTTTGCTGCCCTGGCGGTGATTATCGTGGCGGTGGCCACCATCGCCATGGGCGCCAAGCCCACCGACGCCGCCATGGCCTTCGGTGATGGCTTCTGGAGCCTGATCCCTTTCACCATGCAGATGGCCTTCGTGGTGATCGGCGGTTATGTGGTCGCCAGTTCGCCACCGGCAGTGAAACTGATCGACCGTCTGGCGAAAATCCCGAAAAACGGCCGCTCTGCCGTCGCCTGGGTCGCGCTGATCTCGATGGTCGCCTCGTTGCTGAACTGGGGCTTGTCCCTGGTGTTCGGCGGATTGCTGGTGCGCGCCCTCGCCCGCCGCACCGATCTGAAAATGGATTACCGTGCCGCCGGTGCCGCCGCCTATCTGGGGCTCGGTGCCGTGTGGGCCTTGGGCCTATCGTCATCGGCCGCTCAACTGCAGGCCAACCCGGGCAGCCTGCCGCCCTCGATTCTGTCGATCACCGGGGTGATTCCATTCACTCAGACGATCTTTCTCTGGCAGTCCGGTGTGATGTTGCTGGCCCTGATCGTGATTTCGCTGATCATCGCCTACGCCACCGCCCCCGGCCCGAATTCGGCGCGTGACGCCAAGGCCTGTGGTGTCGACCCGAGTTTCAACCTGCCACCGCTGCAACCACGCACCCGCCCCGGCGAATGGCTGGAACACAGCCCGCTGCTGACGATTCTGCTGGTATTGCTGGCTGCCGGGTGGTTGTTCCATGAGTTTTCGACCAAACCGGCCATCAGTGCGATTTCCGGGCTGAACACCTACAACTTCCTGTTCATCATGCTGGGGGCCCTGCTGCACTGGCGCCCTCGCAGCTTTCTGGATGCCGTGTCCCGTGCGGTGCCGACCACCACCGGGGTGTTGATCCAGTTCCCGCTGTATGGCTCGATCGCGGCACTGATGACCACGGTCAAAGGCGCCGATGCGCAGACCCTGGCGCATCACATTTCGACCTTCTTCGTCAGCATTGCCTCCCACGACACCTATGCCGTGCTGATGGGTGTGTACTCGGCGATCCTCGGCTTCTTCATTCCGTCCGGTGGCGGCAAGTGGATCATCGAAGCGCCGTACGTGATGCAGGTGGCCAATGACCTGAACTATCACCTGGGTTGGGCGGTACAGATCTACAACGCCGCCGAAGCCTTGCCGAACCTGATCAACCCCTTCTACATGCTGCCATTGCTGGGCGTGCTGGGGCTGAAGGCGCGGGACCTGATCGGTTTCTCGTTCGTGCAGTTACTGGTACACACGCCACTGGTGCTAGTGTTGTTATGGGCACTGGGGACGACGCTGGCGTATTTGCCGCCAGTCATGCCGTAACCCAAAAGGGGCCGGTATTGATCGGCCTCTTGTTTTTCCGCCCGTCGGTTTCAGTATCTGCTGGTCTAATACGCTGAAAAGGATCTGAGCATGTTCAAACTTGCGGCACTCACCCTCGCAGCCTTCACTCTGAGCACCACCGCCCACGCCGATGTCAATTTGAAGCTGGGCACGACCGAACGCGTTACCCGCCTCTTCGCCTACCCCAACAATTGCAACGTGATCTGCTTTCGCAACTGGACGCTCGAGCAAACCGTCGAGCATTACCTGACCCAGAGCGTGCAGCGCGATGGCTACGGCGACGCGAAGGTTCTGGTCAAAACCGATAACGGTCAGCTCCACGCGGAAATCATCGGTGTGCCCAATGGCTATGAAAAACCATTGGCAGCGCTGCTCGATGCCGGGGACCTGGCCTATAACGGCGCCAGCAAACTGAATGCCGACGGCAAGTGGGCGTACAGCTGGTACCTGTTCCTGCCGCTGGGCATGGCCCTGGAGAACCGCAGAAGTGTCGAGTTGCTGCACTTCCCGCCCGACTATTCGTTGACCCAGGCCCAGGATTACCTGAAGTCCGCCACCACGGATCGCTGGGCCTCGCTGCTCACCGTCAATGGCATCCCGGCCGAGCAGACGCCAGCCTTTCAAACCATCATCGACATCGCCCCTATCGCCGCCCCCTCCAACGCCGGCAAGGACCTGGAGGGTGTCTACAGCTACTTCAACGACTACCAGACCACCATGGTCAGGAACGTCAGCCTGCACGCCAGCGGTGAAACATTGCCGATGGTCGCCTTCGGCTCACCGGTGCGTAACTGGATCAAGCAACAATACGGGGCGACCGTGAATGTACTGGGGCTGGCGACGATCAGCCCGAGTGACGGGGTGAAAGTGCGGGTGCTGGGTTCCAACCACCCAAGCTACATCTGGTATGCCGCCGATCCGGCAAGCTATACCGGCAACGACGCCAAGGCCAAGGCCGATGCGGCGGGGCTGAAAGTCATGGGCCAGGATTTGAGTGCCGCCTGCTGGCAGGCCGTCATGGGCCGCCAACCGGACAGCAATGCCGATATCGAGCTGAAAACCTGCACACAAACCTGGCAAGTGGCCGAGAAGGATAAAACCTGCGCGCTGTTCTACACCTCGATTCGCAACCTGACACCGGGACAGGCGGCAGCCAAATGCTCGACAGCAGCGATCCAGTTGCAGCTCAAACAGCTCAAGGCCCCCGCACCGGCCACCGCCCTGCCCGCGCCACCGCTGTAAACCGACTATCGGCAGTCCATCTGTCAGTTATGACAGTAGACCGCCCGCGATATCTGCGAGAGGCTTGGGCCGTACCCCATGTGCTGCAGCGCTGACTGGACCGTCAGCCGATGGAAGCCGCAGCACCCAGCCGACAGGGATCGTTATGAAAGCCGATGCACTGCGCAAGTCTCTCGCACCGCCGCCGCAGGGTGTTTACCCTTTTGTGGAGTTACCCCCGCACCTCGGATATCCAACCCTGGCCGATTTCGAGATTATCTCGAACGACCAGGGCACACCCATGGCCGCGGCAGCGTTGCGCGAGTTTCCCCGCATAAGCCGGATCTGCCGGGTATCGGGGCATTTGCTGCCCTGTCGTGGTCGGCATACCCGACAACTGGCCCGAGATATTCATGTCCATGACCCGCATTTCTGCGGGTTGCTGCGCCACTCTTGCGACCCGAACGTGTTTCTCGACATGAGTGAGCTGTGGTTGTGGGCACTCAAAGACATTCAGAAAGGTGACTGGCTGTCGATGGATTACGCCGCCACGGAGGACAAACTGCTGCGCCAGTTCGCCTGCCGCTGCGGTTCATACAACTGCCGGGGCTGGATCACCGGCTTCGATGAAGCGCCGAATGCCGACGGCCAGCTGTTTTTGCAACAGTGGCGTCGGCAAAGTCCGCGCTGAAGGGCTTTACAGGGGTTCGAACGGACGCAGGCGGTACTGCGGCGGCAACTGCTCGAAGCCGCTGATGGTGGCGTTCAGGCTCTTCCAGCGACCGTCCTTGATACCGTAGATGCAGCCATGAATCGACAGGCTCTGCCCACGGTGCCAGGCGTTTTGCACAATGCTGGTGTGCCCGACGTTGGCCACTTGCTGGATCACGTTGAGTTCGCAGAGACGGTCGACCCGCTCTTCTTCGGTGGCCAGTTTGGCGAGTTCTTCGCGCTTTTCGTAATACAGGTCGCGAATCGAGCGCAGCCAGCCGTCGATCAGGCCGAACTGGCGATCCTGCATCGAGGCGCGCACGCCGCCGCAGCCATAGTGGCCAGTGACGAGGATGTGCTTGACCTTGAGTACGTCGACCGCGTACTGAATCACCGACAGGCAGTTGAGGTCGGTGTGCAGCACGACGTTGGCCACATTACGGTGTACGAACAGATCGCCCGGCAGCATGCCGACGATCTCGTTGGCCGGCACCCGGGCATCGGAACAACCGATCCACAGGAACTCCGGGGTCTGTTGGCGGGCCAGCTTGGCGAAGAAGTCAGGATCCTCCTCCTTGATCGCAGCGGCCCAACGCTCGTTGTTATCAATCAGATCTTGTAATTCGTTCATGCTCTGAAGCCTCAAGAATGATGCGCAGCTTTGACTGACAACCGTCCGTCGAGGTCACGCGCGAAATGCGGATGCTCTCCTGATCCGGTACACGGGGCTCCATGCCGGTGGAATTCTCGGTAGCCACGTGGGTCAACCGTAGTAAGGCCTACAGTATGAGGAATTGCCATGAATGATTCACGACGTCCGTACGATGCGGTGCAACCGGAACCCGTCGACGACAACGAAGACCGCATGGGCTCGGTGCGTGAGCTGGATTTCGACACCGAAGAACCCAGCGCCAGGATCGGTGACGAACTTCCGGAAAACGAGCGCGAACAACTGATGCCGCGCCGCCGCGGACGTGAAGCAGGCCTGACGGGGGCCTCGACCGGCGACCATCAACCTACCGACGACGACATGAGCCCGGAAACCCTGATACGTGAAGACGGCGCCCGGGATGCCCATGAGGCGGGCAATGACAAACGCGCGGATTGGGACCTGAGCATCGTCGATGAGGACGATATTGGCGGTGGTAATGGCCTGGATGAAGCGGAAATGGCGCAGCGCGATCCTCTCGACAAAAAACGCTGAATTCCACGGACACCTGTAGGAGCTGCCGAAGGCTGCGATCTTTTGATCCTTGAAAAGATCGCAGCCTTCGGCAGCTCCTACAGGGTTCAATCGACCAACGTGCAGGCCATGAAGGGTTCAATCGACCAATGTGCAGGCCATGACCACCGCATCTTCGCGACCACCCACCGCCGGGTAGTAATCCCGGCGCCGGCCGATTTCGTTGAAACCATAACGCTCGTACAGTTTGAACGCCGCGGTATTGCTGTCGCGCACTTCCAGGAAACACTCCCGGGCGTCGGCCTTGTAGGCAATCGACATCAAATGCTCCAGCAATGTCAGCCCCAGGCCGCGGCCCTGGTTTTCCGGCTTGACCGTGATGTTCAGCAGGTGCGCCTCGTCGAGGATGATCTGCACCACACCGTGGCCCACCTGTTGCTGGCCTTCGAACATCAGCCAGATCTGGTACTTGCCCAGGCCGTCGAGGAAAATCCCGCGGGTCCAGGGATGGCTATAGGCCGCGTACTCGATTTTCAGCACGGTTTCCAGGTCCGCCTCGGTCATCGGGCGAAACGATACAGCGTCACTCATTCGATTCTTTCCAGCGCGCCATCAGCCGACGCATGGCTTGCCAGACATCAGCCTTACGCTGTGGCTCTTCCATTAATAATTCCAGGCCCGGTACCGCCCAGGCCGACCCCAGACCTTCGATCTGCAACTCGCGATTGAACGCCTCGGCATCCGCTTCGCCGGCAAAACGCACGGCGGGCAGGCCGACCAGCCACAGGCAGGCGCACGGCGTTTCTTCCATGCGCACCGAGAGAAAACCTTGCACGAAGTCGCGGGCCGCTTCCGGGCCCTGGTCCATCGTGCCACGCACCAACAGCGGCCAGCGCACCGGCTCGCCGACGATCTGCGGGCTGTCCGGCAGACCGGCGGCGCGCAGCATGTCCTTGAGCAGCAGATAAGCAGGGTCGCGGGTCTGGAAGGATTCGCCTGTGGGTAACTCCACCAGCAGCAGGCAACGCCCGGCCCGCAGCAACTGCAGGGCGAAACGCGGCGGCGGCACGACCGGCGCCTTGACCACGACGGGTGCCTCTTCGGCCTCTTCCACCGGTTTGGCACCGGTGCGGGTGCTCGCCAGCGATGGCCGCGGCACCTCGATCTTCACCCGCTCGGCCGGTTTGACCACAGGCGCCACGGGCGTCTCAGCCGCGACAGCCGGCACGGCAGGCGCGACCACGACCGGCTCGGGTATCTCCAGCAGCTCGGGGCGTGACGGCGCAGCAAAGGGCAATTCGGTGCGCGGCAGCCAGTTGACCACCTGCATGGCGTTCAAATAAGCGCGACGACGGGACTCGATAAGCAAAGGTCGGCCACTTGTGGATAACTAAAGTGCGCTGATTCTACCGCCGTTCGCACAAGATCGCGCGCTGTTGATCGATAGACTTCACGGACAGAAATAACAACAGCCCGTCCCGAGAGTGAATCGCATTGCCCCCGATGCAGTACAATCGCTGCTTTTAATCGCCAACCAGCCGGCCATTCCGATGATCGAACCCAAGCGCGTCTTGCGCGCCCTCGCTGAACACTGGGCACTTCTGGAGCCACTGTGCGAGCACTTCGACCAAGGCACACTGAGCCTCAACGAACTGCGCACGCAACTGGCCGCCCAGCAACTCGACAGCACGCCGCAGGACATTACCAGCCTGCTCGACGTGTGGATTCGCCTCGACATCCTGGTTCCCGTGGCCAAAAGCCCGAACCGTTTCGAGCTCAATGCGCAGATTCACGACTTCCTTGCCTATCTGCGCCGTGAACACCGCCTGGGCCTGTGCCTGGAGATCGAAGCCTACCTGCGCCACCTTGAGCGTCTGGCCGGCTACATCCAGGACGCGTTCGACATACGCGACGGCAATGACCTGGCCCGCCAGTTGCGCTTGCTCGACATGCGCGTGCGTGACGTGCTGAAAAAACTCGATAACGACGAACAGGCACTGGTGGCCGTCGCCGAACGGGCGAAAACCAGCGACCGGCAGATTCCGTTGCGCCAGCGTTACGCGGAAGTGCTGGCGACCTGGGACGAATACGTCGAGCCGATGATTGATCTGGTGAATGCCGACGGCGCCTTCGAACAAGGCGTGCGCAAGGTCGAAACCGTGCTGCTGAAGATGCTCAGCGAACAGCAGCGCCTCGGCCACCTGGTCGACGACGACATGCTGCTGCGCACCCACGCGCGCATCCTCGAAATGCAGACCAGCGCCCAGCTGACCCTGCGACATGCCCGCGAGCTGCTCTTGCCGTTGCGTGAAGAGGCCCGCCGGCACAACGCCGTGACCCGTGGCGCAGCGCTGGCCCTGGCCGCCATCCGACGCAAGGGCATCGATGCCGTACCACAAGCGGCGATGCCGCTGTTCACACGGCCGCAAAGCACTTTCCTCGGCAGCGCCAGTCAGGTTGAAGCCTACGTCTACGCGCTGGCGCGTTTCGAACCGAAACCGGCGCGCTTCCCCAAGGCGCACAAAACGCAAAAAGGCGAAGCCCCGCGCGCGCCTCGCACGGTTCGGGAAATGCTCGAACGCTGCGAAGACGCCCTGCCGATGCCGGACCTGATGACCTGGCTGCTGGAGCAGGAACCGGACGGCGCCACCGACGAATTGCTGTACTGGTTCTCGCGCCTGTCGCGGGAAAAACGCTTCAAGCGCGAGCGTCTGGAACGTCGCGAATACCATACTCACGAGCACCAGGTCAGCCTGCGCTCCTTCGCCCTGCTCTCGGTCAGCGATGACGCCGCCGAGAATTCTGCGAGCACTCCTTATGCATCTTGATCTATCCGAACTGTCCCATCTGGCACCGATCTTTCGCGAGCTGTTCAAGGGTTACCACGTCAGCCGCCGCGATCCGGAGCTGTACGCACAGTTGTCGAACTTTCAGGACCAATACCGCACGCTGTTCAAGGCACTGGGTTTTGAACTGGTCTGCGACACCCGCGGCTTCTACTACTTCGTGCCGGACCTCGCGGCAGCGGCGGTGAACAAGACCGCCCAGCGCCTGGCGCTGTTCACCTTCATCCTCGTCGAGCACCTGGCCGACCAGGGCCGCGACCCGATCTCCGTGCTCGACGGTGGCAGCCTCGGCCGCGATGAGCTGCCGTCGCTGCTGGAAAAGTACCGCGACCTGTTCATCCAGGCCGAAGTGCAGACCCAGGACGAGCTGGAAGAAAAGATCATGCGCCGCATGACCCAACTCGGTTTCGCCAGTGAAGAAAACGGCGTCTACCGTTTCCTGCCGCCGATGCACCGTTTCCTTGATGTGTGCCTGTCGGTGCAGCAAGACCGCGATCTGGCCGCCAGCCTGCACAGCGTCCTGCCGTTGCCGGTACCGGTGCTGATCGACGAAGACAGCGACGAAAAACTGCTGCAGACCGACGACCCGCTCGACTTGAGCGAATTCGAAAGTGAAAGCGAAGAAGACGCCCTGGCCCGGGCCATTGCCGAAGAACAGGAGCTCGACGCATGAGCAAGGAACGTTACGGCATCCGCCGTTTTGCCCTTTTGAACACCGCCGGCTACAGCCTCGGCCTGTTCCCGCTGGAAGAGCCGCTGTCGGTCTACGGCGCGAACAACCTCGGTAAATCCGCCTCGATCAACGCCTTGCAGTTCCCGATCCTGGCGCGCATGTCGGACATGAGCTTCGGCAAGTACAGCCTGGAACAATCCCGGCGTTTCTACTTCGCCTCGGACACCAGCTACATCCTGGTCGAAGTCAACCTGCCCCACGGTCCGCACGTGATCGGTGTGGTCGGTCGCGGCCCCGGTGGCGGTTTCGGTCACCAGTTCTTTGCCTACGCCGGCAAGCTGGACCTGGCCCACTACCAGAAAAACGACACCTGCCTGCGTCAGAAAGAGCTGTTCACGAACCTTGAGCGCGAAGGCCTGAAAGCCTACGAACTCAAGCCGGACGAACTGCGCCGCTTGCTGGTCGGTGGCCACACCTCGATCCCGCTGGACCTGACGCTGATCCCGCTGCGCTCCACCAGCGAGCAGAGCCTGAAGACCTTCCGCGCACTGTTCATCAACTTGCTGCACATGCGCGAAATCACCGCGGCCAAACTCAAGCAACTGTTCCTCGATGCCTTCGAACACAGCCTGCGTTCCGGCAGCGTCGATTACATTGCCGCGTGCGAAGAAGCCTTCCGCGATGTACGACGCATGGAGCAGGACTACAACTCGCTGGTCGCCGCCGGTCCGCTGGTCGAAGCGCTGGCCAACGGCGTGAAGCAACGCGACATTCTGCGCGGCAAACTGCACCGTATCTCACCGCTGCTCGACTCATTGCTGGGCACCTGGTCGGACTACGCCAGTGCGCGCAAGGAAGAGCTGACCATTCAGGCCGAGCACTACCGCAACGAGCAGGACGCCCTGCAGAACGACCAGCGCGGTGGCACTCAGGAACTGATGCGCCTGGAACGGGAAATCACCGGCATCCAGCGCTGGCTCGGCGAATTGTCGGTGCTCAAGCATCGCTTTGCCCTGGTCGATGACGTCAAGGTGCTGGAGCAGCAACTGCTGGCCGCCAAGGACGCCCACGATGAACTGGCCGGCGCCTTGGCGCAGTCTCGTCAGTTCAGCGCCGAAGACCTCGACGAGCGCCTGCGCGACCTGGAAAAACGCCTGAAGTCGGTCAAGCAGCAGCTCGATCACGCCGACAACAACAGCTACGCCCGACTGCGCGAAGAGTTCTCGCAGCAGGACGTCGAGCGCCTGATGCGTCTGTTTAACAGTGCGCTGTTCAGCCTGCCGCTGGGCGAACATGGCATCACCCTCGACGAAAACGGCGACTGGGTGAAATCCGTGGAGCTGATCCTCGACGGCTTCAAAGGTGAACGCTTCGAAGTGCCGGGCCTGTCCATCGACATCTCGCACATCGAACCGCCGGCCTTGCAGGCTCTGGCTGACCGTGCGGCCCTGCGCGACCAGAAAGAGCGCCTGGAAAAAGAACTCAAGCAACTGAAAACCCAGC
This sequence comes from Pseudomonas sp. GW821-FHT07G06, assembly GCF_058986625.1. Taxonomy (NCBI): domain Bacteria; kingdom Pseudomonadati; phylum Pseudomonadota; class Gammaproteobacteria; order Pseudomonadales; family Pseudomonadaceae; genus Pseudomonas; species Pseudomonas sp. GW821-FHT07G06. Next base: position 5,296 of record NZ_JBYSVW010000008.1, on the reverse strand, counting down.
AAGCCGTAGCTGCCGACCGTGCCGCGAGCAAGACCCAGACCGAAGTGCTGTACCAGCAAGTGCTGGATGCGCAGAAAGCCCTGGAAGATTTCCGTCGCGCGCAAACCCTGAGCGCCGAAGAAGGCGACAAGCTGGAACAGATGGCTCAGATGGAAGCCGCACAGGACGAATTGAAACGTTCCAGCGATGCCTTCACCGAGCGCGTCCAGCAACTGTCGGCCAAGCTGCAACTGGTCGGCCGGCAGATCGGCGACATGGAAGCCAAGCAACGCACCCTCGACGACGCCCTGCGCCGCCGCCAGCTGTTGCCGGCGGACCTGCCGTTCGGCACGCCGTTCATGGACCCGATCGACGACTCCATGGACAACCTGCTGCCGCTGCTCAACGACTATCAGGACAGCTGGCAAGGCCTGCTGCGGGCCGACGGCCAGATCGAGGCGCTATACGCTCAGGTGCGCCTCAAGGGCGTGGCCAAGTTCGACAGCGAAGACGATATGGAGCGTCGCCTGCAACTGTTGATCAACGCCTATGCACACCGTACCGACGAAGCCCTGACCCTGGGCAAGGCTCGCCGTGCCGCCGTGACGGACATCGCCCGGACCCTGCGCAACATCCGCAGCGACTACGACAGCCTCGAACACCAGCTGGCGCTGTTCAACCGCGAAATCAACAAACGCCAGGTCTCCAACCTGCAAAGCTTCCGCATCGTGCTCGCGCCGAACAAGGAAGCGCTCAAGCACATCGACCAGATCATCCACAGCGCCGGTCAGTACGAGGAAGGCGAAACCCTGTCGGTCTTCGACCTCAGCCAAAGTGCCGAGCAGGACAACAAGAACGAAGAGGCCAAGGAATACCTGGCACGGCTGGTGGCGGCGAACCACAACCAGCTCGGCCTCAAGGACTTGTTCGAGCTGGCGTTCGAGATCACCAAGGTCAACGGTCAGCCGGTGATCCACACCGACATCGACGGCGCCGCGTCCAACGGCACCACCATGACCATCAAGGCGCTGACCAACATGTACTTGTTGCTGCACTTGATGGACCGTGACCAGGCCGGTCGTGTACGCCTGCCGTACTACCTCGATGAAGCGGCGGACATCGATGAGAAGAACCAGGCCGCGTTGCTGGAAACCAGTCTGCAACTGGGCTTCGTGCCGATCCTGGCGAGCGTGAAGCCGCAGGTCTGCGCCAGTGTCGCCATCGACCTGGAAGGCGGCAGCGGCCCGGCCGGCATCTACATCGACGAGGCGGACTGGAAGTACATCCGTCGTCACGATCAGGTCAAGGCGACGGTCAACGAACAAGCGGATGAACCGGAGCTGGATGCGGTCTGACGCTTGAATCGAGGGCAATGAAAAAGGCCGCGATCCATTGGATCGCGGCCTTTTTTACGACTTGTTTTTAGGCTTTCGGTGCATTTGAAGGCCTCTTCGCGAGCAGGCTCGCTCCCACATCAGATCGGTGTAACGCAATCCATTGTGGGAGCGAGCCTGCTCGCGAAGACGGCAGCACAGACACCAAAAAACTACTTGCCGAGCGAAATCTTCGGCGCCCAGGTCAGCCATTCCTCTTCGAACTTGTCGAACAACGCGAATGTCTGCTCCGGTCGCGCCGGGCTACCCATGCGCTCGCCGTCCGGCGTGGCGAAAGCAACACCGCCCTGAATCATCGTCTCCAGGGACTCAGTGCGCACCGTTGCCCCCCTGAACAGTCCGACATCGAAGTCGAAACCGCTAGTGTTCCAGAACCGTGTGCCGCTACGCACCAATGGCGCGTACTTCGGCTCGATCAGGATATGGATCAGGACACGATCAGCGGTCTGCCCCAATTCATAACCCGTTACCTTGCCCACCGTGATTTCGCGATACGTCACCGGCACACCGGCCTTCAGCGAACCGCGACGAGCGGCGCTCAACACCAGACTCAAACCGTCCTCACGCTTTACAGCTTCAGGCGGACTGGCCAGGGCCATGAAGCTTTTCTGCGGCCCCAGATTCTTGGCAGCTGGCAGCACTTCGATGTATTGCCCGGTCACCAGGGTTTCAAGGTTCGATGTCTTGATCAGCCCCAGTTCAGGCTTGACCACCCAGAACTGACTGCCGACCCGGGCGATGCGCTCCGGCACTTCGGTAATCCGCGCGGTCAGCAGCACCGATTGCAGGTCGTCACTCAGGTCAACGTCCTCGATCTTGCCGACATCCAGGCCCTTGAAGCGAATCGGTGTGCCCGTACGCAATCCATCGGCGCGATCTACCTTGATGGTAATCACCTCGCCCTTTTGCGTGGCGTCGTCATGGCTGGCGAACAAGCGGAAACGTGGAATGCGCTTTTGTAGCGGCGCCTTGGCTTCCGGGGTTTCAAACGCGATACCGCCGGCCATCAGGCTTTGCAGCGATTCACTCTTGACTTGAATGCCACCGGTCAGGCCACCCGAGAGCGTGATACCGCTGGCATTCCAGAAGCGTGTCGAGGCGTTGACCAGATCCTCGTATTCCTTCTCGATATGCACACCGATGATCAATTGCTTTTTTTTGCGCGAGAACTGATAGCTCTGTACCGAACCGACCTTGACCTGCTTGTAGAGAACCGGGCTGCCGACTTCCAGCGAGCCAAGGTTTTCGGTGAACAACACCAGGTGCAGGCCCGGCGCACGCAGATCCAGGGGTGGCGCCTTGGGCCGCGCCACGAATTCGCGTTGCGGCGCGGCCCCCTTGTCGCCAGGACGCACAGCGATGTAGTTACCTTTGACCAGCGCCTCGAGCCCGGTAATCCCGGCGAGAGAAATCGACGGTTTGACCACCCAGAACTGCGTGCCGTCGACCAGGTAATCTTCGGCCAACGGGTCCATCGTCAACTCGGCGGTGGCCCCGGACAGGTCAGGATCGACCTTCAGCGCCTTGAGATTGCCAACCTGAATGCCTTTGTACATCACCGGCGTACGACCGGCCTGCAAGCCTTCGAAGTCGCTGAGCTTGACCTTGATCCGGATACCGGCCGCCGCTGCATCGAAGTCTTCATAGAGTCTGAACGGCAGGCTTGGGTCGGTAGGCGGGCTTTCCTTACGGTTTTCGGGTGTAGCGAACGCAATACCACCGGCGACAATGCTGGCCAGGGATTCACTGCGAATCTTCACTCCCGACAGATTGGCGTCGATGCTGACGCCGCTGGCATTCCAGAAACGTGTGTGTTTGCGCACCAGCTTGGCGTATGTCGGCTCAATGAAGACCTTGAGCTCGACGGTGCTCTGGTCCTCGGACAACACATAGCTTTTGATCTGGCCCACTTTGATCTGTTTGTAAAACACCGGACTGCCACGGTTCAGCGAGCCCAGGCGGTCAGCCTTGATGGTCAGGTGCAGACCGGGCTGGGCATCGGAAAGTGGCGGTTCCTGGGCCAGGGCCTTGAACTTGCGAACCGGTTCACCCTCGCCCGGACTGATCGCAACGTAGTTGCCCGAAACCAGCGTCTCAAGACCGGTAATCCCTGCCAACGTCACGCTCGGCTTGACCAGCCAGAAACGCGTGCTGGTGCGCAGGTATTGCTCTACGTCCTTGTTCATTTCGATGCTGGCGATCACGCCTTTGGAACTGCCTTCGTCATCGAGCTTGAGGCTTTTTACCTTGCCGACCGACATGCCTTTATAGACAACTTCGGTCTTGTTGGCCTGAATGCCTTCGCCACTTTCAAAGCGTACCTGAATCTCGATACCGGTCTCGTTATAGGCACGCCAGCCGAGCCAGCCGCCGATGATCAAGGCGATCAGGGGCAACACCCAAATGGCAGACCAGTTCGAAGCCGGTCGGGTTTTCGCTACAGGCAAATCAGTCATGGTCGTCGTCCGACTCCGTGTTATCCCAAATCAGTCGGGGATCAAAGGTTACTGCGGCAAGCATCGTCAGAATCACCACCGAGGCGAAGGCGATGGCGCCAAGATTGGCTTCGATACTGGCAAGCCGCCCAAAATTCACGACCGCCACGAGGATGGCAATCACAAAGATATCGAGCATCGACCAGCGGCCGATGAATTCAATGAAACGGTACATCCAGATACGCTGGCGAGCCGAAAGGGGCTGACGGCGCTGCACGGAAAACAGCAGCAGAGCAATGCCCACCAACTTGAACGTGGGCACCACGATACTGGCGATAAACACCACGGCCGCAATGGGGAACATGCCGTAGTGCACCAACTCGATCACACCCGCCATGATCGTGCTGGGCGCTCCTTTGCCGAGGGAGTTCACGGTCATGATCGGCAACAAATTGGCCGGTATGTAAAGAATGGCGGCGGTAATCAGCAATGCCCAGGTGCGCACCAGGCTATTCGGGCTGCGGGCATGCACCAACGCTCCGCAGCGTGTACAGACCTGCTCGTCGGTATCAGCTTCCTGCCTGTTCAATTCATGACATTCCTTGCAAATCAGAATGCCTGCATCAATCGCCCGCATGGGCATCCTCTCCTGATAACGCTTGCCAGATCTGGTGAGGCGACATTACGACCTCCAGCCAGACTTGAATCAGCAATAAACCAATGAAGCACGCCAGGCCGAGGCCGACGGTGATGGCTGCCATATCTGCCAGTTTGACGATCGCCACCAGCACGCCCATGAAGTAAACCTCGAGCATCCCCCATTCGCGTATATGGTGATAAATGCGATAGAGCAACAAACCGTAGCTGCGCCCGACATCAAAACGGATACTCAACAATACGGCCAATTGGCACAGCAGCTTGAGCAGCGGGATCCCCATGCTGCACAGGAATACAATCACTGAAACGCTTTGCATGCCCGTGTCAAAAAGGGCGACAACGCCGCTCCAGACAGTGTCTTGCGAAGACTGCCCGAGTAGATGGAGCTGCATGATGGGTAAAAAGTTCGCCGGAATAAACAACAACAAGGCGGCTATGACCAGGGCGAGACTGCGCTGTACGACGTTGTACCGATTGGCATAAAGCTCGTAGCCGCAGCGCGGGCACAGGGCTTTTTCGCCATGGGCGAGTTCTGGCTTACGCATGAGCAAGTCGCACTCATGACAGGCAACCAGATTCTCCAGTGGTAATTCTGACAGCTCTTTGGCGTCAACCGAATCCGGCATAAGCGCTCTGACTCTGAAAAAGTTGGACCTATTCTAGTGTCCCGGGACAAAAATAACTGCGCCAATTTGTGCTTGATTGAGCGTGCTTTTTCTACGCCAAAAACAAAACCCCAATTGCTTTCGCAATTGGGGTTTCGGAATTTAATCTTGACGATGACCTACTCTCACATGGGGAAACCCCACACTACCATCGGCGATGCGTCGT
>NZ_JBYSVW010000007.1:285795-320627 GCF_058986625.1 Pseudomonas sp. GW821-FHT07G06 | reverse complement strand
TTTGTAGGAGCGAGCTTGCTCCGGGCGGCGTTCCGACGAAAAACCTGAGAGCACCGCGGGGTGTCAGGCTCCCCGCAGCATCGTTGACCTTCATCGCGAGCAATCGAGCGTCGACCGGCTGCTCCTACAGAAGAGAGAAGGGCAAAAAAAACACGTCGATCCGCAGGCCGGTCCAGCAACTGAACTGGTTTTTGCCCGTAATCTGTAGCTTCTAATCAGCCACTAAGCCCTGATAATTGAATGATTACTTTCATCTCAAGGAATGAGTCATGGCTGGGTGTCAGGCTAAAACTTTTCAATGTGCGCCCTCGGTGCACGCCTCCAATTTAGTTAGTTGTTGTGTAGTTGCCAAAAAGACAGCAACAGCTGCTTTCCTTATTTCTTGTGTTAAGTGTCTGTGGGACTCTGTCGGACGCTTCCTAGGACTCCGTCTACAATCGATAAAACCCTTGCCAGCCGGGCGCTACAGCCTTGTCTTTGGCGTGCGAAAGAAGGGTTGTTACGATCGTTTCAAATGATTTCCATTAAATTCAATTGCTAGCATTTGGCAATAAAGTCGATGACTGCATTCGTGCAGGCAATCCAGCGGAATGTGTTGTCCGCGCGATATTGAACTTACGAGTACCAGGTAAATAAAGATGACCAGCATCCATGACCAAGCGATGAACTATGTCTATCAACAAGTGTTGCAGCGATTGCTGGGGTTCTTCTCCCGTGCCGAGCGCACTGCATTGCAGTTGTTGATTCAGCGTCTGGCAGTGGCGGCGGGGGGCATGGAACGTATTGGTGATTACAAGGTGTTGGCAATCCAGTCCGGGGCCCGCGACAACTGCTACAGCCTGGCGCTGTTGCGTGCGGCGCAATTGACCATCGCCACTCGGTCCCCGGCGACCTTCCAGTTGCGCATCGCCTCGTTGCGGTTGAACGGGACCAGCCGGGCGGCCGTGGAAAACATGCACCGGACCAACAGCGCACTGTTTGTCTATGACGATCCGCGGGTCGAGGTGCTGATGGTCGATGATCGGGAAGTCCTGCCGTTCAATCACCTGGCGCCGATCTCCGACGCCGGCCGCGAGTCCAGCCGCGTGAACCTGCTGCTGATCGGCCATCGCCGGGAGTGGCACGGCGGGTTCGACCTGTGGGATGACGGATACCTGGCCACGGGAGAGTTCTACGGGCAAATCGCCCGCTGGGACGGTGGCGTCGACGCTTTGCTCATCAGTGACACGCCGCGTCAGCAGAAACAGTTCATCGACGGTTTGAAGCGTGCCGCCACCAAGGCAGGGCTCAAGCCCTCGCACGTGGGCGAGGCCGGCCATGCGGGGTTGTTTGCATTGCTCGATGAGCTGGGCAGCGACTGTTATCAGGCGTTCCATGCCGATGACGGCCAGGCCCGATGGCGTCCTGAAGGGCGCTTTGAGACCTGCCGTCGTACCACCTGCATCGAGATTCACGACCTGCTGGTCAGCAACCTGGAAGAGCGCTGGTCATTGCTGACTGAATTTCTCGGCTTCCAGCCTGACGAACTGTCCGCGCAGATCAGCGACAACGAATTCGTCAGCGCGTCGATCTCGGCGCATGTGCGTGGCTTGCAAGCGAGCTTCGTGCACGGCCGCGATTACGAGTCAGGCGTTGCGCAATACCTGCAACGCGCCCTGGTGATGATGCGCCGCAAGCGCGTGCCCGAGCGTTTGTGCGAGCAGGCCATCGAGGTGTTCGGCAACCCGGCGACACTGGGCGACCAGCGTGCCCGCGCAGCGACCGAGGCGCAAAAGACCCTGGGCCTGAGTGAAGCACAGCTGGTGTGTCTGCTTTTTGCGCCGTTTATCGAAGAAGGTGCGGGGCTTGAGCGATTTTTGCGTCAGTGCCATCCGGGCATGCTGGTGGCCATGCCCGAGTTGCACCGGGCCATGCAGGGGCAGCCGGTCGCCGAACAGATCATGCAATGGATGATTGATGTCAGCGGGTTGCCCGTCAGCCTGATCGGCCGGCTTTATCGCATGGAGCGGGCGCCAGGCAGCGGTGACGGGGCGCCCGAAGCGCATATCCAGTGCGCCGCGTTGCAAGAGGCAGCGGGCGATCCTGACACCGGCGACACCTTGGTGGATGAATGGTCAGCGGGTCACTGAGGGTGGGCGGACTATCAGCCAGTGCGGTCGGCCTTCAGCCATGAAAGGTCCACGAGAAACGGATTTCGCCTATCAGGCCGTGTATCGATATCTGGGCAGCCTGATCAACGAGTCCGAAGGGGATTCACGCATCCGCCTGCCGTCGCTGCGCCAGCTGGCGGAGCGCCTCAATGTGTCGATCTCGACCATTCAGTACGCCTATTCGCTGCTGGAGAAGGAAGGGCGTGTGTTTTCGGTGGCCAAGTCGGGTTATTACGCGTTGCCAGTGTCCTCTTTCAACCTGTTGGACAGCGGCAGCGATCTGCTCGAAGCCGTCTATGTCAATGCCAGGCGTCCGGGGATGCTGGTCCTGAGCGCCGATGAACCGGCGTTGCTGCTGCCGCTCGACAGCCCCTTGTTGCTGCTGGAGCGAGAGTTGCTGCGCCAGTATCCCAGGCAGCCGCAGTCGCCCTCGCAACCCTGCGGCGAGCTCGAGCTGCGCACCGCCCTGGCAGCACGCTACACCACGTCTCCCATGCGTTACTGGCATGCCGATGATGTCTACATCGGCGCCGACCTTCGCGGTGTCCTGGAAATCCTCATTGCCGTGCTGGGCTTGAAGGACGCCACGGTAGTGGTTGAGTCGCCGTGCGACTGGACGATCCTGCGTTTGTTTCAAGCCGCCTGCGTGCGGGTGATCGAATGGCCTGTGCAAGCCGATGGTTGCCTCGATCCGCAACGGTTGAAAACCTTGCTTGAGACCGAGCCGGTACGGCTGGTGATGCTGTCTTCGGCCCTGAACATGCCCCGTGGCAGCCTGGCGCCTGAGGAAAACAGGCAGGCGATCGCCCGGCTGTTGGCCGCGCATGACAGTTGGGTGCTGGAAAACGACTGTTATGGCGAGCTCGGATTCGACCCGGGCGGCCTGCGCTTTCGCGACTTGCTGGCCCCTGAACGGCTGATGGTGTTTTCCGCGTTCGAGAAAATCATTGGACCGGAAGCGCCCTACGGTTACCTGCTTTCCAGGCACTTGAGCGCCGAACTGCAACGGCACTTCCTGTTGCGTTCGTTTCGACTGTCGCCGATTCGCCAGAAAGCCATCGCCCGTTTGTACAGCAGCGGCCGCATCGATCAACACCTGTTGGTGCTGCGCCGGCTGCTCAAGGAGCGCAAGAGTCAAATGACCCAGTTGTTGCAGGAGCGACTGGGTGATGCCTTGCATTTCGTCGAACCGCAAGGCGGTGCAACGATCTGGGTGCGCTCGTTGCGTCGGGTCAATGTCCGTCGTGTGTTCCAGCGCCTGCTGGCGCAACAGGTGGTCATCGCGCCGGGGGAACTGTTCAGCCTCCACGGCCTGCACGGGCAGCATGTGCGCCTGAGTCATACCTTCGGCGGCGATCACAACCTGGCGTCCGCGCTGGGACTGCTGGGGGATGCGCTGCGCCTGGAATCGATCGAGTGAGTGACAAAAAATAACAACTGCCACTGTGCGGGATCGATCCCATCGCGTTGCGGTCAAACTGCCAGTAAACTGCGACTCAATTCCTGAACCACTCTATTCCAGAGGTTTTGCATGACACTCAGTCCTTTTGCGGGTAAACCGGCACCGGCAGAATTGTTGGTCGACATCCCGCGACTGGTAACGGCCTATTACACCGGCCAGCCTGATGCCGCCATTTCGACCCAGCGCGTTGCCTTCGGCACGTCAGGGCACCGCGGTAGCTCGTTCGACCTGAGTTTCAACGAATGGCACGTGCTGGCGATCAGCCAGGCCATTTGCCTGTATCGCGAAGCTCAGGGCATCGACGGCCCGCTGTTCGTCGGCATCGACACCCACGCGCTGTCCACGCCGGCCGGTGCCAGCGCCCTTGAAGTGCTGGCGGCCAACGGCGTGACCGTGATGATCGCCGCGGGCGACGAGTACACCCCGACGCCGGCCATTTCCCATGCGATTCTCTGCTACAACCGTGGCCGCACCAGCGGCCTGGCGGACGGCATCGTCATCACGCCGTCGCACAACCCGCCACAAAGCGGTGGCTACAAGTACAACCCCACCAACGGTGGTCCGGCCGATACCCACATCACCAAGTGGATCGAAGCCAAGGCCAACGAATTGCTGGCCAACAAGCTCGCTGGCGTCAAGCGCATCAGCTACGAGCAGGCACTGAAGGCCGGCACCACCCATCGTCACGATTACCTCAACACCTATGTCGCCGACCTGATCAACGTGATCGACTTCGACGCCATCCGCGATGCCAATCTGCGCCTGGGCGTCGATCCGCTGGGTGGAGCAGGGGTGCGCTACTGGTCGGCGATTGCCGAGCATTACCGTCTGGACCTGGATGTGGTGAACAAACAGGTCGACCCGACCTTCCGCTTCATGACCGTCGACTGGGACGGCCAGATCCGCATGGACCCATCGTCCAGCCACGCCATGCAAGGCCTGATCGGCCTGAAAGAGCGCTTCGACGTGGCGTTTGCCTGCGACCCTGACCATGATCGCCATGGCATCGTCACCCCGTCCGGTGGTTTGCTGGCACCGAACAACTACCTCGCCGTTGCCATCGACTACCTGTTCCAGAATCGTCCGCAATGGCGCGCCGATGCTGCCGTGGGTAAAACCGTGGTCAGCAGCGGCTTGATCGATCGCGTGGCCAGACGCCTGGGCCGTCGCTTGTACGAAGTGCCGGTCGGTTTCAAATGGTTTGCCGACGGACTGTTCGATGGCTCCCTGGGTTTCGGCGGCGAAGAAAGCGCCGGTGCCTCGTTCCTGCGCAAGGACGGCGGCGTCTGGAGCACCGACAAGGACGGTTTGATTCCGGCCTTGCTGGCTGCCGAGATGACGGCCCGGACCGGTCGCGATCCGAGCCAGGCGTACCGTGCCTTGACCGATGAACTGGGTGAGCCGTTCTCGGTAAGGGTCGACGCCAAGGCCAACCCGGAGCAGAAGGCCCTGCTGAGCAAGCTGTCGCCGCAACAGGTCACCTCGACCCAACTGGCCGGCGAGCCGATCCAGAGCATCCTCAGCCACGCACCAGGCAACGACCAGGCCATTGGCGGTCTCAAGGTCATGACCGAAAACGGCTGGTTCGCGGCGCGTCCGTCGGGCACGGAAGACATCTACAAGATCTACGCCGAAAGCTTTGTCAGCGACGACCACCTCAAGCAACTGGTGGCCGAGGCGCAAACGCTGGTGGATGGTGCCATTTCCTCGAAGTAAGCGCTGTAACTCCCACTGGAGCTGCATAAAACCCTGTGGGAGCGAGCTTGCTCGCGATAGCGGTCTGTCAGTCAATATCAATGCTGGATGCCAGGCCGCCATCGCGAGCAAGCTCGCTCCCACAAAGGGTTCGCTGCAGCAATAAAAAAGGGGCGACCAACACGGTCGCCCCTTTTTTGCGATTGCCCTCAGCAGGTCACGCCAGATCCACCAACACGATCTCACTGTCCTCGATGGCAGTCACCCGCAGCACCTGCTCATCGGCCACCGCGACACCGTCTCGAGCTTGCGCGCGCAAGCCATTGACTTCAATGACCCCGGTAGCCGGGACCAGGTAGGCACGACGACCGCTGTCCAACAGGTATTCGGCCGTTTCGCCGGCCTTCAGATTGGCGGCCACCAGCCGCGCATCGGCGCGGATGCGCAGGCTCTGCTCGTCGCCTTCCTTGCCGCTGGCCAGGGTGACAAAACCTTCGCGGTCACCTTTCGGGAAGGGTTTGGCGCCCCAGGACGGTGCCAGACCGGTCTCATTCGGGATGATCCAGATCTGGAAAATCCGGGTCGGCGTCGCTTCCAGGTTGTACTCGCTGTGGGCGATTCCGGTACCGGCGCTCATGACCTGGACGTCACCCGCTTCGGTCCGGCCCTTGTTGCCCAGGTTGTCCTGGTGGGTAATGGCGCCTTCACGGACATAGGTGATGATTTCCATGTCCCGGTGCGGGTGCTGCGGGAAACCGGTGCCGGGAGCGATCACGTCGTCATTCCAGACCCGCAGGTTGCCCCAGTTCATGCGCTGTGGATCGTAGTATTCGGCGAACGAAAAATGGTGATGCGCATCCAACCAGCCGTGGTGAGCACCGCCAAGCGTTTTGAAAGGTCTGAGTTCAAGCATGATCGTCTCCAGAAAAGGTTCGTCATGGGGCGAAGCGCCTGAGCCACGAAGCGAGACCGGTGGTTGATGACGGCCATCATCCATCAGGCAACAATCGATAAAAAGCGTAAAAAATGCGGCATTCCCATCGAATATTTTGATATTAAATAGGCTCGAAACTTTCTCATCCAGCCTTCACTTCATCGCATAAGCCAATGAGTCATAAGCAATTCACTAGAACTCAATGGCAAATGCAGACACCATAGTGCTCAACAGCCTCACACCCTGGAGTCAGTCCGCGTGCCGCAACACACCCCCGATCTTCCGCCCGAACTTCGTCCCCTGGCCGAGATGCCGCTGATCAAGCGACTGCTCGCCCGGTTCTTCGGATACAGCCTGACCCGCCTGCACGCTCAACATCGTGCGTCGTGGTTGCATGGCCAGGCCGACGGTTTTCGCAGCGGTCACAGTGCCGGGGTCGATTACGGCTACAGGGAAGGCAAGCTCGAAGGGCTGGAGGAGGGTCGGCAGGTCCTGCTGATCCGCGACTCGCGCTCCACTGAACACCGGCCACCGACTGTCGATGACCTGCTGTTCGACGATTGGCGCCTGCCGTTGAACGCCGAGTTGAAGAAACGCATGAAGGCTGATGTCGCCCGGTTGCTGCCGGCCCATGCCCAGCCCAGCGCCGCGCAGTGGAAAATGATCTTCAGCGACACGCCGTCCACCTCGGTGATCGCCGGTGCCGGCGCAGGCAAGTCGACCACGCTGGTGCTGCGCATCTTGCTGTTGAGCCATTACCTGGGCTTCGAGCTGAGTTCGATGACGGTGGTGACCTTCACCCGCGAATCGCGCAAGGACTTCATCAACAAGCTGATCGAACTGTTTGCGCTCTGGGGCCGCGCGATCAGTTTCAAGGAGGCACGGGACCTGGTGCGCACCTTTCACTCGCGGATCCTGCCGATGGTGCGCAGTCTTCCGGGTTTCGAGCGTTTGCAGGCCTTCGAGAACCTCAGCCTGCGGGCTGCACAGGGTGACGAGGAAGTCGACAGCAATCCGTTCGACCTGCGTATCAACGACGCTCAGCGCCAACAGCTCAACGCCTGCTATCACCGTCTGCACAGTAACGACGAGCGTTTTCGTGAGCTGATCAAGCCTTTGTCCCGGCATGCCTTGCAACTCAAGGAGCTGGAGCGGGACCATCCCGATGTGCAGAAACGCATGGGCGTCACCGAACTGGCGGCCAAGCGTGATGAAGAGTTGTGCGACGCCATTGAAGACCTGTGGTTTCGCGCCGGTGCCTGGCCCATCAAGGGCATCGAACCGAATCGCCAGTCGTTCGATATCAACGGCTCGACATTCCACTGTCACGGCTACATCCCGACGCTGGACGCCTGGGTGGTGCTGGGGTTCGATCCTCGGGAGAACCCGCAGGTCACGCGGCCCAATGCCAAGCTGACGGTGCGCGCAGAGTGGGCAGTAAAGCGCACCCTGTTTCAAGCTTTCTGTCGTAAGCCATTGATTTGGCTGGATAGTTACGACTCATCAAGGCGCGTGCTGGCCTCGCTGGCGGGGGATGCCAGTGCCGGGCCGGGCATCGATTACAAGGTCAAGGGCGAGCTCGCATCCGCGCCGTTGCTCGATTGCTTTGTCGCCGCCGCCGGGTTCATCGAAAACCTCGGGCTGGATGTGCCGAGTGCCGTGGGACAGATGAGTTTCGCCAAGGATGATCCCGACCGGTTCTTCTTCGAGGCCCTGAGCCTTTACTGGCGGGCGCTGGAAGATCATTTGCTCGACCAGAAACCACCGATCATGACCTACAACCGGATGTTCGCCCTGTTCAGCGAGCATTCGCCGGAGAACCTCAAGCTGCTGAGTGATGAGCTGCTGCGGCCGCTGTCACACCTGATGATCGACGAATTTCAGGACGTCTCGCCGCAAATCGTCTCCTGGATCAGGGCCAGCCTGGCAGAGATCCGCAGTCGCGGACCGGCCATGCACGTCGGACGGGGTGCCCAGCGTTCCTCGCTGCTCTGTGTGGGCGATGACTGGCAATCCATCTATGGCTGGCGCGGGAGTTCGCCGAGCTACTTCATGGAGTTCAACAAGGAGTTCCCGTCGCCGAGCACCACCAAGGTCATGCTCAGCGACAACTACCGCAGCCACCAGCACATCATCGATGCCGCCGAGCACATCGTGCGTGCAGCACCGGCGATTGCCGGGAAGAAAGCCAAGGCCAGCGGTGAACCCAAGGCATTGCTGCCGGTGAACGTCCTCGATCGTGATGACCAGGGCATGGCGCAGCGCCTGATGGAACATTACCGGAAGGGTGATTCAATCTTGATGCTTTATCGAAAAAGTAGCGATAAGTCATTGATAGAAGAGCATATTCAGACAGTACTTAATGTTGATTCGAGCTTGCCCCATGCAGCCCGCAGGCTCAAGCAACTGACGTATCACAGTGCCAAGGGCCTCCAGGCCGATGCGGTGTTTTTGCTGGGCGACTGCCAACACCTGACCAGTTCGCCCTACAAGAATCAGGTTTACCGGATGGCGGGCCTGGGCAAGGCCGGTGACAGCGAACCCTACGACAATGCCCAGAAGGACGAGATCCTGCGGCTGGCGTACGTGGGTATTACCCGTGCCGTCAGCCATTGCTACTGGTACGTCGATGCGCAGGACACCCAGGCCGCGAACATGCCCAAGGCGTCCGACCGGATCGGCAAGGGCAAGGCGTTCTTTGTCGATCATCGGCAGGGCAAAGCGTCAGCCTGAAACACAAAAATCGCAGCCCTCGACAACTCCTGTAGGAGCTGCCGAAGGCTGCGATCTTTTAATCTTTTACGCGGGTATTCCACCCTCAGGCATAACTCCTGAAGGCCTCCGGTGGAACGAAAGCATCAAGTTCATCCTCCACCGCTTCGATTATTCGTTCTACATCCGCGGCATTCATGACGGTGGCGCAAGGAATGCCGGCAATGGCGATCATGGTCTCGCCAGTGGCACGATCGAAAAGACGGGCAATCATGCTGCCCGGCGCGTCCATGCTCGCCTCGAAACCCATGGGATGAAAATGCCAGCGCATCAGCTGGCAGGCGTTTGGAAACGTGACCTTACTGAACCCTCTATTCATGTGTTGCCCGCCTTCATTATCGAGCGCTTCCTTTAGCTCATGGTAGGAGGGAAGAACCTTCAATGGCTCAACCAGTGACAGTCTTTAAAAGTAGCATCCGAATGTGAAAAAGAATGTGGTTTTTTCAGGTCGTTTGGCGATTGCCGCCATTTTTTTGATTCAGGTCACGCTTCCTTGATATTGGCGGCCCGAAGCCCGCATCCGTTTAGTCGTTGAAGACAAAGCGGAAGTTGGGCAAGCTCGGTTTTTTCCGTCGAGATTTTCAATGCACGCCGAGGATGATGGCCCGCTGCAAACCCAGGCCACGGGCGAGACGGTCATGCGCTATCACTTGCGCTGGAAACACCGGGACCTGGACGGCGTCATGGCGCTCTATCACCCGGAAGTCCAGTACAACGACTTTTTCCAGAACCGGGTCATGGGCCTGGCCGAATTGCGCGACTACGTGCGCAGCAGCATGCCCCGGGATCCGGATGAAGCGCTGGAGCACTCCGACCGCATCCGACTGGACGGCAACACCGCCTTCATCCAGTACCGCATCACCCTGCGCGGTGGTGAAGGACTGGTGTCGTTCCGCGCCAGCGAGGCGATCACCGTCAAGGACGGGCTGATCTGGCGGGTCAATGAATACGCTTCGCTGGTGCATGAGCAACCCGTCAGCAAAACCACCTCCGGCCAGCGCCCGGCGGTCAGCCGGCTGGGCCTGTCGCCTCGCCAGTTGAGCTTCATGGCCGATGACCTGCAGCAGTATTTCCAGCGCCAGCAGCCGTATCTCGACCCGGAGCTCGACCTGCAACGGGTGGCGAAGGAGTGCGGGTACAGCCGCAACCAGATTTCCTATCTGTTGAACCAGGTGCTGGGCCAGAGTTTCTACCGCTACGTCAACCAGGCGCGCCTGCAACACTTGCTCGCGGCACTGGATGACGCCACGTCACCGCTGCGTATCGATGAACTGGCGTTCGCCGCCGGATTCAATTCGCTGTCGGCGTTCTACAGCTGTTTCCGCCAGCACACCGGCCAGTCACCCAAGGCTTACGTCAAACAAATTTCTTTGCGTGCACGCGCGCAAGACAGCGCCTGAGCCCACGCACTAGGATCGACGCCATCGAAGTTTTTCAGTGGCGGAGTCTTGCATGCCGGCGTGGCGCACTATCAGTTTGTGGATGGACCAACTCGACGAGCCTTTGTTGGCGCGTCCGGCGCTGGAGCGGGACCTGGATGTGGACGTGGCGATCATCGGCGCGGGCTACACCGGTCTCTGGACCGCGTACTACCTTAAGCAGCAGAAACCGCAGCTGAACATCGCCATTGTCGAAGCGCAGACCGCCGGTTTCGGCGCGTCGGGGCGCAATGGCGGCTGGCTGATGGGCAACTTGCTGGGTGAAGATCGCCTGCTGGCCGGTCTACCGGCCCAGGAGCGCCGCGCTTCCTACGACTTGTTGCATGGCATTCCGGATGAAGTGGAGATTGTCCTCGAACGTGAGGGCATCGACTGCGATTTCCGTAAAGGTGGGGTGCTGTATTGCGCTGCGCGCTACCCCGAGCAGGCGACCAGCCTGCGTCACTACCTGGACGATCTCCATCGCCAGGGCCTCGACGACAACCACTATCGCTGGCTGAGCCCGGAACAACTGGCACAGCAGATTCGCGTCGCCAAACCCTATGGCGGCATCTATGCGCCGCACGTGGCGACCATCCACCCGGCCAAGCTGGTGCGCGGGTTGGCCCGGATGGTGGAGCGCCTGGGGGTGAGGATCTATGAAAACAGCCCGGTCACCCATTGGCAATCCGGCAGCCTGCGCACGGCGAAAGCGTCGGTGCGCTGTCACTGGGTCGTTCCGGCAGTAGAAGGTTACTCCGTCACCTTGCCGCCCCTGGGGCGTTATCAGATGCCGGTGCAGAGCCTGATCGTCGCGACCGAGCCCTTGTCGGCGGCCACCTGGGATGAAATCGGCCTGAGCCGTGGCCAGGCGTTCAGCGAGGCCAGTCGCCAGGTGACCTATGGCCAGCGCACCGCTGACAACCGTTTGATCTTTGGCGCCCGTGGCGGCTATCAGTTCGCCGGCAAGCTGCGCCACGACTTCGAGCTGACCACGGATGAAAAAGACCTGCGGCGCTACCTGTTTGGCGAGCTGTTCCCGCAGTTGAAGAACGTGCAGATCACTCATTCCTGGGGCGGCAACCTGGGCATGTCCCGGCACTTCAAGCCGCACATGCTCTGCGACCGGGCCAAAGGCATCGCCTTGTCCGGCGGTTATGGCGGGGAGGGCGTTGGTGCCAGCAACCTCGGTGGACGCACGCTGGCCGACCTGATCCTGGGGCGCGACACCGATCTGGTGCGCCAGCCGTGGGTCATCCCGCAGCGGGGCCTCGACGCGCTCAGGGCCTGGGAGCCGGAACCGATTCGCTGGCTCGGCTACAACGCAATCATCCGCAGCTTTGTCCATGAGGACCAGACCCTGGCCAACCCGGCTACCGCGCCCTGGCGGCGCAAGCTGGCCAGCGGGGTGGCCGGTTTCATGGAAGGTTTCATGCACTAAACGGCGCGCTCTTCATCTACAGGCCATATCGACAGGTATTCCCATGAGCATCACGCAATTCAAGCACACCGCAACCCTGAAACTGGAGGAATCCAACCCGGTCGCCGTACCCCTGGGCACGCCCGTGGCCGTGGCTTCGACCACCAGCGTCGAACGCGACGACGGCGTCGAGACCGGCGTCTGGGAATGCACCCCGGGGCGCTGGCGGCGGCAGATCGTCGCCCAGGAATTCTGTCACTTCATCCAGGGGCGCTGCACCTTCACCCCGGACGGCGGTGAACCACTGCACATCGAAGCCGGCGACGCACTGATGTTGCCGGCCAACAGCCTCGGTATCTGGGATATCCAGGAAACCGTGCGCAAGACCTACGTCCTGATTTTCTGATCCTTGATTGCCTGCCAACAAAAACAACCTACAGGAATCGACTCATGCTCCGAAAGACACTGACCCTGGCTCCGCTGCTGCTGGTTGCATCGATCAGTCAGGCGGCCGAAACCGTCAAAATCTATAACTGGTCGGATTACATCGCGCCGGACACCACGAAAGACTTCCAGAAAGAAACCGGCATCGGCTTCACCTACGACGTCTATGACAGCAACGAAACCCTCGATGGCAAGCTGATGACCGGCAAATCCGGCTACGACGTGGTGTTTCCGTCCAACCACTTCATGGCGCGTCAGATTGAGGGCGGCGCACTGAAGAAGCTCGACAAGAGCCAGTTGCCGAACTGGAAAAACCTCAATCCGGTACTGCTCAAGGCCTTGCAGACCAACGATCCGGGCAACGAGCACGGCTTCCCGTACCTGTGGGGCAGCACCGGCATCGGCTACAACGTTGCCAAGGTCAAGGCGGTGCTGGGCGACAACGCCCCGGTGGATTCCTGGGACCTGATTTTCAAGCCCGAGAACATGCAGAAGTTGCAGAAGTGCGGCGTGGCTATTCTCGATAACGGTCCCGAACTGTTGCCGGCCGCGTTGAATTACCTCGGCTTGCCGCCTCACAGTAAGAACCCGGATGACTACAAGAAGGCCGAAGCCTTGCTGTTGAAAGTGCGGCCGTATGTGAGCTATTTCCACTCGTCCAAGTACACCAGTGACCTGGCCAACGGTGATATCTGCGTCGCGGTCGGTTTCTCCGGCGACATCCTGCAAGCGGAAAACCGCGCCCGGGAAGCCAACAATGGTATCGACATCGGTTATGCGATTCCCAAGGAGGGCGCGGCCATCTGGTTCGACATGGTCGCGATGCCGGTCGACGCTCCGGACGAAAAGGCCGGTTACGCCTTCATGAACTATCTGCTGCGCCCGGACGTCATGGCCAGCGTCAGCAACTATGTGCATTACGCCAATGGCAACGAGCAGGCTGACAGCCTGATCGACCCGGCGATCAAGAACGACACCAAGGTTTACCCAAGCCCGGAAATGATGGGGAAACTCTTTGCCCTGGAAGCCATGCCATTGAACATCGACCGGGTTCGCACGCGCGTGTGGAACAAGATTCGCACCGGCAGCTGAAGACCGGTCAGGCAATCGGGACAGGATGTCCCGTTGCCATCCTTGTCAGCCGACCGGCTCGGCTGCGCAACTCATCTGGCCCGAGCCGGGTATCTGGAAAAAAACGTCATCGCCGATTTGCCAGAAGCTGTAGCTGCCTTTGTAATCCTTGCCCGTGTACTGGGTACCGGAATTGTTCGGCACCTGGTTAAGCGTCACCGAGGAGTTGGCCCATTTGAGGAACACCACGCCCGGTTCGACCGTAAAGAAGGTCGCGGCAACCAATGCGTTAAACCCTGCGCAACGATAAGCCAAGGGACCTTCGGTGAGCCTGCTCGGATCCTTGGTTCTGGCAATGGCCGAACCCTGGCGCAGCTGGAACGCACGCTCGGCATAACTGGCGATGACGCACCCCTTGGCTTGCGGCCCGGCACCACACTGGTTACGGGACTCCATCCAGAACCGATGATCTATCTCGACTTTATTCGGGCGGGGCACTGAATGTTCGTCGGTGAGCGCCAGGAGATAAAGACGATCGAGTTCCAGGTCCATGCGCGCCAGCTGAGCGTCGTGACAGATAAGCTTTTCGGTGGATGCCTGGGGCGAGGTGCAGTCGAAACTGGTTTTGTAAGTTGGCAAGGGTTTTGGCTTTGCCTTTGTCGCGGCTTCACAAAGGCTCGCCGTCACGCACGCGCTGACGGCGAGCATAGAGGCCAGAAGTGGCATGACCATTTTCATTTCGGCGTCACCTGAGTCTATGCGTGATGCCCGTATTGCAACGCCTGTGTCGAAGCGTTGCACATTCATTCGGTCGCACGGGGTCTATCGAGTGTAAGGCAGTGCTCGAAACCTGCCACATCGTGCCAGGAGAAACGTCAGTCTTCCTCGCGAATCGTTGCCACTTCGTCGGCCCTGACTTTCACCTTCGCCCCCGAAATGTCCTCGAACTCGAAGAACCCGTCCTTGGTCCGGGTATTCGGCATGTCCTTGGTCAGGTACTGAGTGCCGTTCTGCAGGGTCACCACCGTTGGCGTCGAGCACCCGGCCAGCGCCAGCAGTGCCGCTACAGCAAGGGGCAAGCCCAAAGTCTTGATGTCCATGATCACCTCCCGTTCGTTTTGAAGCAGTGCCATCCACTCGCGCCTGTCACTGCATGCCTATGGCGGTTGGTGCCGCCAGGGGGCAGAAAGTTCTACTGCCCGGGAAATATTCCGTACAGCGCCTCCATTTATCCTTTTCCGATTGCGCCAGGCAGGGTGGAACTGGTATCTGTACGCATAACCAGTACTCGCTCGCCATGGCCCATTTCCTGTGACCGCAAATCCCCTCGACGATCCGTTCTATTACCTGAACAACTTCATGCAAGTGCTTGATTGGCTTGAGCAGCGCTTTGCCGATGTACTGAGCGTCGACGAGCTGCGTTTCATTAATGAGTTTAAGCGGTTACCCCGTGAATCGCAGGCGCTGCTGGTCAGAATGGTCATGCGCAAGGGCATTCATTTCAGGGCCGGCAAACTGCATTACGACGAAATCGGCGATATCCCCGGCGCCGCCGGCCCGCTGTTGAAACTCGGCTGGGTCGACGAGCGCATGCCGCTGGCGGTCGAGGAACTGTTCGAACTGCTGCTCAAGGGTGAAATCCTCCAGACCTTTGGCTCTGTCATCGATCAACCCAAAGGCCGGAAATCCGATTGGCTGCCAGCGCTGAGCGAGCAATTTCCCCAGGCGCAATGCTTCAACGACTGGTGCCCGTGGCTGGATGAGCGCCTGCTCAGCCTGACCATCATGGAGTTGTGCGATCGCCTGCGCCTGATGTTCTTCGGCAACCTGTACCAGGACTGGTCGGAGTTCGTGCTGGCCGACCTGGGTATCTACACCTACGAAAAAGTCGAATTCAGCGCCGAGTCTCGCGGCTTGCGCAGCCGCGAAGACGTGGATGCCTGTGTCCTCCTGCACGCGTACCAGCAACAGTTCGAAGCCGGTGAAGCGCTGGAGGAGGTGGCCGGGCGCATCAAGGACCTGGCGCTGGACAATCCCTGGTTGCAACGCCGGCGCGGCAAGCTGCTGTTCCAGATGGGCCAGTATTGCGAACGCATCGCGGATTTCGCCATGGCCCTGGATCTCTACCGCGAATGCGCTTATCCGGGTGCGCGTGCGCGACTCATTCGTGTGCTGGAGCGCAGCGGGGAGTTCGAGTTGGCGCTGGATCTGGCCGAACAGGCCGAACAGGCACCGGAGAGTGCCGCCGAACACCAGCAGTTGCACCGCGTGCTGCCGCGCCTGCGGCGCAAGCTCGGCGGGCCGCCCATCAAGCGGGCGGCGCCTCGGGAAATGCAGCGTCTGGACCTGCAACTACCAAGAGTCGATCCGGCAATGTCGGTCGAGTTTTACGTTCAGGCGCATCTGGCTGAGGATTCGGCACCGATCCACTACGTCGAAAACAGCCTGATCAACTCACTGTTCGGCCTGCTGTGCTGGCCGGCGATCTTCGCGCCTTTGCCGGGGGCATTCTTCCACCCGTTCCAGCGCGGGCCGGTGGATTTGCTCAGCGAAGACTTCCAGGCCCGCCGGGCCGAACTGTTCCAGGCCTGCCTGGCCGAACTCGAAGACGGGCGCTACCGGCAGACCATCCGCGAACGTTATGCCGCCAAGTGGGGCGTGCAGTCGCCGTTCGTGTTCTGGAGCGTGCTCAGCGAAGAGTTGCTGGAGCAAGCCCTCGATTGCCTTCCCGCCGAGCATCTCAGGCACTGGTTCAACCGCCTCTTGCTGGACATCAAGGCCAATCGCGCCGGCATGCCGGACCTGATCCAGTTCTGGCCGCAGCAAAAGACCTACCGCATGATCGAAGTCAAGGGTCCGGGCGATCGCCTGCAGGACAACCAGTTGCGCTGGCTGGAGTTCTGCCATGAACACCAGATGCCCATCGCCGTGTGCTACGTGCAATGGGCGGAGCAGGACGCTTGAGCTACAGCATTGCGGTGCGGGCGCTGTGCGAGTTCACCGCCAAGGCCGGCGACCTCGACTTGCGCTTCACGCCGTCGCCCACCGCGCTGGAGGGCATTGTCGGGCACCGCACGGTGGCCTCGCGGCGCAGCGAGGGTTACCAAAGCGAAGTCGCCCTTGAGGGCCAGTTTCAGACCCTGACGGTCAAGGGCAGGGCGGATGGCTATGACCCGGGGCAAAACTGCCTGGAAGAGGTCAAGACCTACCGCGGTGACCTGAGCAAACAACCGGCCAACCACCGTCAGTTGCATTGGGCCCAGGCGAAGATCTACGGCTGGTTGATGTGCCGCCAACTGGATCTGCCCCGGATCAACCTGGCGCTGGTGTATTTCGACATCGTCAGTGAAAAGGAAACCTGCCTGGTCGAGCCCTTCGATGCCACGCAGCTTCAACAGTTCTTCGAGCGGCAATGCGCGCGCTTCCTGCAATGGGCGCAACAGGAAGTCGCCCACCGTGACGGGCGCAATCTCGCGGCGCAGCGCCTGGCCTTTCCCCACGCCGACTTTCGGCCGGGGCAGCGCCATCTGGCCGAGTCGGTGTTCAAGGCGGTCAGTACAGGGCGCTGCCTGATGGCGCAGGCGCCCACGGGAATCGGCAAGACCCTGGGCACCCTGTTTCCCATGCTCAAGGCACTGGCACCGCAGCAGCTGGACAAAGTGTTCTTCCTGACGGCGAAAACCCCGGGACGCAAGCTCGCCCTGGACGCCGCGCAAGTGTTGCTGGCCAGCGCCGATGCGCCACCGTTGCGGGTGCTGGAGATGATTGCCCGGGACAAGGCCTGCGAGCATCCGGACAAAGCCTGCCACGGTGAGTCCTGCCCACTGGCCCGGGGTTTCTACGATCGCCTGCCGGCCGCGCGGCAGGCGGCCAGCCAACTGAGCCTGCTGGACCAGGGCGCCTTGCGCGAGGTTGCCCTGGCACACGACGTCTGTCCGTACTATCTGAGCCAGGAAATGGCGCGATGGGCCGACGTGGTGGTTGCCGACTACAACTATTACTTCGATTTCAGCGCCTTGCTGTTCGGTCTGGCCCAGGCCAATCACTGGAAGGTCGCGGTGCTGGTGGACGAAGCGCACAACCTGGTGGAGCGCGGCCGGCAGATGTACAGCGCCAGCCTCGATCAGGCGACCTTCAACGGCGTGCGCAAAACCGCGCCCGACGTGCTGAAAAAGCCGATGCAGCGAATCAGCCGCGAGTGGAATGCCCTGCATGACGCGCAAACCGGCGCCTATCAAGCCTATGACAAGGCACCGGAAAAGTTGCTTCAGGCACTGTCATCGTGCAGCGCCAGCATCGGTGACTACCTGAACGATCATCCACAAGGGCTGGACAGCGCACTGCAAGGCTTCTACTTCGACATGCTGCAGTTTTGCCGGGTGGCCGAACTGTTCGATGAGCAGTTCCTGTTCGACATCAGCAAGCGCGACCTCGAACGCAAGCGCAATCTCTCGCAGCTGTGCCTGCGCAACGTGGTACCCGCAGGGTTCATCCGCCCGCGCCTGACTGCCGCGCGCAGCACCGTGCTGTTTTCCGCGACCCTCAGCCCCCGGCACTATTACGCCGATTTACTGGGAACGCCGGCGGACACGGTGTGCATCGACGTCGAGTCGCCGTTTCATGCCGATCAACTGCAAGTGCACATCGTCAACCAGATCTCCACGCGGTTCGTGCATCGCCAGTCCTCTCTCGAACCGATCGTGGACCTGATCGCCAGGCAGTTCTGCAAGCGTCCCGGTAATTACCTGGCGTTTTTCAGCAGCTTCGATTATTTGCAGCAGGTGGCGCAGCTACTCGCCGAGAAACATCCGCACATCAGCCTGTGGTCGCAGTCCCGAGGCATGGGCGAAGCGCAACGCCAGCAGTTTCTCGACCAATTCCACGCCGACGGCCAGGGGGTCGGCTTTGCGGTACTGGGCGGGGCCTTTGGTGAAGGCATCGATTTGCCCGGTGCCCGGTTGATTGGCGCATTTATCGCCACGTTGGGGCTGGCCCAGCTCAATCCGGTGAACGAGCAGCTGAAACGACGCATGGCCGCCATCTTTGGCGCCGGTTACGACTACACCTATCTGTTTCCCGGTGTACAGAAAGTGGTGCAGGCCGCCGGACGGGTCATCCGTACGCAACAGGATCAAGGGGTGGTGATGTTGATCGACGACCGTTTTGGCGAGAGCAAGGTCAAACAATTGCTGCCGCGTTGGTGGTCGATTGCGCCAACGAATTTTCACTCTGTTCCGTAGGAATTTTTACCTTTAAAAACAAATACATACCTTGATTAAAACAACGAATTGAACAATCAGCGCCAACACGCTTTATTGGAAAGGCTGGATATCACACAACCCAATTCTTTGATAAGGAAATCAAGGTATGTCAGAAGCACCGAAATACAACTATTCCTCAGACGACGTGATCAAGGCGTTCGACGAGATCCACCCTGTGCTCTTCGTCGGCAAAACTGCTGAAACCATCCCAAAGCTGCTGATCACCGCCGGAGTGGAGGGCTCGGGCAAGACTTACCTGCTGGAAAAGAGCTTGCTGCCATCCGGGAATTACGGGAACTACATTCGACTGTACCTGCCTGAATATCGAAAAAAACACCCGCATTACGCCGACATGATCAAGCTCGGTGTTTTGCACGCCTACGAACACACAGAAGCGTTTGCCAGGGAGCTCGGTGAGAAAATCTTCGCCAACGCGCTTTCTCAAAGATACAACATCATCATGGAGTGCGCGTTCGATGACATCGGTTTTGCCGGATTGGCAAAATTTGTTCCCGGTTATCAACTCGAAGTCCATGTCGTGGGTTGCAATCACGCGTTCGCCCATCTGTCCAGCATCAAAAGAGCATTCTCCAGCCTGGAAAAGCAGGAGTTGGAACGGTTTGTCAGCTATTCGAGACTCGAGTCGAGCATCAGTAACGCCCCTGCGGTTCTCGTTGCGTTCGAGTTCATCGCAAAGACAGTGAGCGGCTCACAAATCTACTTGTACGAGCGCGGT
Organism: Pseudomonas sp. GW821-FHT07G06; assembly: GCF_058986625.1. Lineage (NCBI taxonomy): Bacteria > Pseudomonadati > Pseudomonadota > Gammaproteobacteria > Pseudomonadales > Pseudomonadaceae > Pseudomonas > Pseudomonas sp. GW821-FHT07G06. The sequence continues at coordinate 301,264 of NZ_JBYSVW010000007.1, read as the reverse complement.
CTGGGCACGCTGAGCGAACGGGTGCTGCGTGCTCACAGCACCTATACCCTGGACCCAAATGGGAATCTGAACGAAGTTTCAACGTTGCAGCCATATGCGTACAGCGCCTATGACACTATCCTCAGAAGGTCCGTCTATTCGATGGAGGAGCGTGACGAGATGGTCAGGGAATGTCATTTGCAGCTGCTTAAAACCAGCAAATATGACAAACAGGTTCCCGATTTCGTCTACAACGACCTTTACTCCTATATCACCAAGTACGTGTATCGCTAAGCGGGGGTTGCAGGCTATGGAGCAAATTGCTGCAGTCACGGCTTTCCAAATTGGCAGTTTGTCTCATACTCCAGAAAAACAATCATGACGCGAGAACTCAATGAGCGAGGATCAAAACAGGCCGAATACCGTTGAGGACAAGCGCTTTCGCCTGTTGATCGATGCGGTGATCGACTATGCGATCTACATGATTGATCCAGACGGCATCATTACCAGCTGGAATGCCGGCGCCAGGCGTTTCAAGGGGTATGAAGAGGCCGAGATCCTCGGTGAGCATTTCTCGCGTTTCTATACCGATGACGATCGCCGTGCCGGCTTGCCCCAGCGGGCACTGGACACGGCGCTTGGTGAAGGGCGTTTCGAGGGCGAGGGCTGGCAGGTGCGCAAGGACGGCAGCCATTTCTGGTCCCATGTGGTCATCGATCCGATTTTCGACCCGTCGGGCATCCTGCTGGGTTTCGCCAAGATCACCCGCGACCTGACCGATCGCCGAGTGGCCGAGGAAATCCTCAAGCAAAGCGAACAGCAGTTCCGCCTGCTGGTGCAGAGCGTTACCGACTATGCGATCTACATGCTTTCGCCGGACGGACGCGTGAGCAACTGGAACCTTGGCGCCCAGCGCATCAAGGGTTACTTGCCGGAAGAAGTCATTGGCCAGCACTTTTCGATGTTCTATACCCCGGAGGATCGCGAAGCCCGCGAGCCACAAAGGACGCTGGACATCGCCACGCGTGAAGGGCGCTTTGAAAACAAGGGCTGGCGGATGCGCAAGGACGGTACGCGGTTCCTCGCCCACGTCATCGTCGATCCGATCTGGGGTGACACCGGCACCTTGCTCGGTTTTGCCAAGATTACCCGTGATATCACTGACGTCACGCATGCGCAGCAGGTGCTGGAGCAAACCCGGGAGGCCTTGTTCCAGGCGCAGAAAATGCAGGCCATCGGTCAGCTCAGTGGCGGCATCGCCCACGATTTCAATAACCTGCTGACGGTGATCCTCGGCAATCTGGAAATCGTGCGCAAACGGGTGACGGACAACCCCAAAATAACCCGCTTGATCGACAACGCAACCCAGGGTGCCTTGCGCGGCGTTTCCCTGACCCAACGCATGCTGGCGTTTGCCCGACGCCAGGAACTCAAGTCGGAACCTGTGCGGATACCGGCCTTGGTGGAAGGCATTTCCGGGCTGTTGCGCAGTTCCCTGGGGCCTTCGGTGAAAATCGAAACGCGCTTTCCCGAAGATCTCGAACCGGTGCTGGCGGACCTCAATCAGCTGGAACTGGCCGTGCTGAACCTGGCCACCAACGCCCGTGACGCCATGCCCAACGGCGGGACCATCAGCTTCAGCGCCAGAAACCGTGAAGTGGCCGACAGCGCCGCCTCATCCCTGGCCCCGGGAAGTTACGTCTGCCTGAGCGTTGCCGATACCGGCGAGGGCATGGATGAAACCACGCTGGTCTCGGCGATGGACCCGTTTTTCACCACCAAGGGTGTCGGTAAAGGTACGGGCCTGGGATTGTCGATGGTTCACGGTTTTATTGAACAACTGGGCGGACGGTTCATCCTCAAAAGCCAGAAGGACCATGGCACGACCGCCGAACTCTGGTTGCCGGTCGCCACCGGGGAATCGCCCGTCAAACCGGTCGCCGCAGCGCCGGCCGTGACGGGACCAGGCCTGCGCGTGCTGGTGGTGGACGATGACAGCCTGGTGTTGACCAGCACCTGCCTGCTGCTCGAGGACCTCGGGCATCGGGTCATCAGTGCGCCTTGCGGTGCCAGGGCGCTGGAGCTGTTCAACAGTGAGCCGCAGATCGATCTGGTCATCACCGACATGGCCATGCCACAGATGAGTGGGGCACAACTGGCCAATGCCATCAGGAGCATGCGACCGGACGTGCCGATCATCCTCGCCACCGGTTATGCCGAACGGCTGGAAGGCTTTGCCGCCCATCTGCCGCGTTTGCCGAAACCTTTTACCCAACTCAACCTGGTGGAAATCATTGCCTTGGCGATGAAGTGACGCGGCGGTTGTGCTGTTCATAGCGGGCCAGCATGGGCTGGGTGGTGATGCCGTGGACCAGAATGCTCAAGGCCACCACCGAGAGCGTCAGGTCGGCACACAAGGTGGCCACCGAAGGCGACAGATCGTGGTTCAGGGCGTAGAACAGGTAGTAGAAACTGCCGATGCCGCGAATGCCGAACCAGCCGATCAACCAGCGTTGCGGGCCATTGAGCAGCGAACCCCAGGGCATCAGCCAGACTGCCAGCGGGCGAATCATCCCGAACAGCACCAATGCGAGCACCAGCGCCCGCCAGTCCCAGTGTGCAACCAGCACGACCCCGAGCAAGGTGACCAGAAAGACTTCCATGGCCCGCTCCACCAGGCTGCCGAACGACAGCATGTCGCCCATCATGATCCCGGCAGCGACTTGCGTGTCTTCCAGGTGGTCCACATTGCCAGCCACGGCCGCTTCGGGTTCGACATGTTGATGACCGACCACCGCCTGGACCAGATGTTCGGCCGGTGCGTGGGTGTCACCACTTGTCTTGACCTCGGCCTGGCGCAAGCCCAGGCCGGCGGCAAACACCGAGAGAAACCCGTAGCCCTGGATGGTTTCGGCCACGACATAGGCCAGTGCGATCAGGGCCAGGGCCAGGTAATCATTGGGTGAGAAGGTGCTGTCGGCGTTCTTGATGCGCATGAACAGGGTTAGGCGGCCAATGCCGCGCCCCATCCAGTAACCGGTCAGCAGTCCGGCGGGCACAGCCCATAGCAGACGCTTGAACGCCCAGTCGTCGAGCCAGGCACCTGCATTGTCACTGTGTTGCAGAAACAACAGGCCGAGGATGACGAAGGGGAATGCAATGCCATCGTTGAAACCGGCTTCACCGGTAAGCCCGAACCTGACCGGGTCGTAATCCCTGGCATCGCTGACCTGTACCAGAGAGGCCAGGACCGGATCGGTGGGCGCCAGAATCGACCCGATCAACAGCGACGGCCCCCACGGGAGCCCAAACCCGAAATGCAGCAACAGGCTTACACCGGCAATGGACAGGATCATCACCGGTCCCGCCAGGGCAAATGCCACCCGCCATCGGCGATCGCCCAGGGGCAAGCGCAACTTCAACCCGCAGACAAACAGCGAAAAAAGTACCGCTACTTCCGATAGATGCTCCATCCAGGAGGCGGCATCCTTGACATCCAACCTGAGCAAACCCAGGCCCGCCGGACCGATGACGACGCCCAGTACCAGACACACCGCCGATGTGGTGACCGGCATCCAGCGCAGGTACGACGAGGTCAGTGCCAGCGTCAGCAACACAGCCCCCAACACCGCCACCCAGGTAATGAAGCTCATGGTCCGGATTCCAAAACAACCGCCAGTGCAGGGCTATAGGTTGTTGAGCATCGCAAGCTTGGGTCGGTTCAATTTTTCAGAGGGTCACAGAATCGGCTTACCGCCCTGTGGGAGCGAGCCTGCTCGCGAAGGCGCAGTGTCAGGCGACTACATTGCCAACCGACAGGACGCCATCGCGAGCAAGCTCGCTCCCACAGGGATCCGGGTTGTTGTCGAGGGGCTGATCAGACCTTGAGACGGCGCAAACTGCGCTCCATCCGCGCGATGCAGATTATTTGTAGGAGCGAGCTTGCTCGCGATGGACGTCAACGAAAACGCGTTCTGTCTGAATAAACGCGTTGCGCTGGCGTTCATCGCGGGCAAGCCCGCTCCTACAGGGATCCGGGTGGTTGTCGAGGGGCTGGATCAGGCCTTGAGACCGCGCAAACTGCGCTCCATCCGTGCGATGCCTTCTTCAAGCAGCGAGCGTGGGCAGCCGAAATTAAGGCGCACGAACTGCTTGCAGTCATCGCCGAAGTCCAGGCCGGCGCTCAAGCCGACCCTGGCCTGCTCGAGGAAGAACTGCTGCGGGTCGTCCAGCCCCAGTGCCGTGCAGTCGAGCCACGCCAGGTAAGTGCTTTGCGGCAGGTTCATGGTGATGCCCGGCAGGCGGGTGCGTACCGCTTCGGCGAGGAAATCGCGGTTGCCTTGCAGGTAGACCTTCAGTTCGGCCAGCCAGGGCGCAGCTTCGCTGTAGGCGACCCGGGTGGCTTCCATGCCCAGCGGGTTGACGCTGTCGACCATGCCGCAACGGGCGTGGTTGACCTTTTCGCGCAGGTGGCGGTCCTGGATGATCATGAACGAGGTCTTCAGGCCGGCGATGTTGTAGGCCTTGCTCGCCGACATCAGCGTGATGGTGCGCTGGGCGACTTGCGGGCTCAGCGTGGCCATCGGAATGTGCTGGCGGCCGTCGAAGCACAACTCGGCGTGGATCTCGTCGGAAATGATCCAGGCATCATGCTCGAGGCAAATGTCGGCAATGGCTTGCAGCTCTGCGCGGGGGAAGGCTTTGCCCAGCGGGTTGTGCGGGTTGCTCAGCAGCAGTGCGCCACCACCTTGCAGCGACTGGCTCAGGGTATCCAGCGGCGTGCTGTAGGTGCCATCGGCCTGCGCATCGAAATTCAGTTCGACCTTGTTCAGGCCCCAATGTCCGGGTGCGTGGCGCAGCGGCGGGTAGTTCGGCACCTGCACTACGACGTTCTGTGGCGCCTGTACCAGGGCCTTCAACGCCATGTTGAAGCCCGACTCGACGCCCGGCAGGAAAATCAACGCCTGGGGCTCGACACGCCAGGCATATTTGTTCCAGAGGTCGGCAACGATAGCTTCGCGCAGGTCATCCTGGGCCACGCTGTAACCGACCATCGGGTGTTCCAGTCGTTTTTGCAGGGCCTGGATGATCACCGGCGGCGCGGCGAAATCCATGTCGGCGACCCACATCGGCAACACGTCCGCCGGATAGCGGCTCCACTTGGTACTGCCGGTGTTGTGGCGGTCGAACACCTGATCAAAATCGAAAGTCATGCGCAAATCTCGTAAAGGCCGGTTAATCATGCCGGCCATGATAAGCGCCAATCCCTGCAGGAGCGAGCCTGCTTCTGTAGGAGCTGCCGAAGGCTGCGATCTTTTGACTTTGTTTTTTAAGATCAAGATCAAAAGATCGCAGCCTTCGGCAGCTCCTACAGGGTTACGGGCCACGGTGACGGGTTGCGGATGGCCGTTGCCCGACGGTCGGTTCTCATGGCGAATTCGACAGCCCTGTCTAAAATTCAACTGTCGGCAGCCAGACTGCCGCGACCGTGGTTGTTCGAAAAAGCCCGGCCATGTACCGGGTTCCACCTGATCAGGAGTGCACGATGGATCTCAGCCGTCGTCAGTTCTTCAAGGTCGCCGGTATCGGCCTTGCAGGCTCTAGCCTGGGTGCGTTGGGCATGGCCCCGACGCTTGCCTTTGCCGAACAGGTGCGTCATTTCAAGCTCGCCCACACCCATGAAACCCGCAACACCTGCCCGTATTGCTCGGTCGGTTGCGGCTTGATCATGTACAGCCAGGGCGATGCTGCGAAGAATGTCGCGCAAAACATCATCCACATCGAAGGTGACGCCGACCACCCGGTCAATCGCGGCACCCTGTGCCCCAAAGGCGCGGGCCTGCTGGATTTCATTCACAGTCCCGGCCGTCTGCAATACCCGCAGGTGCGCAAGCCCGGCAGCACCGAATGGACCCGCATCTCCTGGGATGAAGCCCTCGATCGCGTCGCCGACCTGATGAAGGCCGACCGCGACGCCAACTTCATCGAGAAGAACGAGCAGGGGCAAACGGTGAACCGCTGGCTGACCACCGGTTTCCTCGCGGCGTCGGCGGCGTCCAATGAAGCGGGCTACATCACCCACAAGGTGGTGCGCAGCCTCGGCATGCTGGGGTTCGATAACCAGGCGCGTGTCTGACACGGCCCGACGGTGGCAAGTCTTGCCCCGACGTACGGCCGTGGTGCCATGACCAATACCTGGACCGATATCGCCAACGCGAATCTGGTTCTGGTGATGGGCGGCAACGCAGCAGAAGCGCACCCGTGCGGGTTCAAATGGGTGACCGAAGCCAAGGCGCACAACAAGGCGCGGCTGATCGTGGTCGACCCGCGTTTCACCCGCACCGCCTCGGTGGCCGACTATTACGCGCCGATCCGTACCGGCACCGACATCGCCTTCATGGGCGGGCTGATCAACTACCTGCTGACCGAGGACAAGATCCAGCACGAGTACGTGCGCAACTACACCGACGTGTCGTTCATCGTCAAAGCCGGCTATGGCTTCGAGGACGGGATTTTCAGCGGCTACGACGCGGCCAAGCGTCTCTACACCGACAAATCCGGTTGGGGCTATGAGCTCGGTGAGGACGGCTTTGCCAAGGTCGACCCGACCCTGCAGGACCCGCGCTGCGTCTATCAGTTGATGAAGCAGCATTACAGCCGTTACACCAAGGAACTGGCGAGCCAGATCTGCGGCATGCCGGTCGATGCCATGCAGAAAATCTGGGAGGAAATCGCCACTTGCTCGACGCCGGGCAAGACCATGACCATCCTCTACGCGCTGGGCTGGACCCAGCACTCGATTGGCGCCCAGATGATCCGCAGCGCGGCGATGGTGCAACTGTTGCTGGGCAACGTCGGCATGCCGGGCGGCGGCGTGAACGCCTTGCGCGGACACTCCAACATCCAGGGGCTGACCGACCTGGGGCTGTTGTCCAACTCACTGCCGGGCTACCTCACGCTACCCGGCGATGCCGAACAGGATTACAACGCCTACATCGTCAAGCGCACGCAGAAACCGTTGCGCCCGGGGCAACTGTCCTACTGGCAGAACTACAGCAAGTTCCACGTCAGCCTGATGAAATCCTGGTACGGCGCCAACGCCACCGCCGAGAACAACTGGGCTTACGAGTACTTGCCGAAACTGGACATCCCTCAGTACGACATCCTCAAGGTGTTCGACCTGATGGGGCAAGGCAAGGTAAACGGCTATATGTGCCAGGGCTTCAACCCTATCGCCGCGCTGCCCGATAAAAACCGCGTGATGGCGGCACTGGCCAAGTTGAAATGGCTGGTGGTGATGGACCCTCTGGCCACAGAGACTTCCGAGTTCTGGCAAAAGGTCGGGCCGTACAACGACGTGAACAGCGCCGACATCCAGACCGAAGTGATCCGCCTGCCCACCACTTGCTTCGCCGAGGAAGACGGTTCGCTGGTCAACAGCAGCCGCTGGCTGCAATGGCACTGGAAAGGCGCCGACGGCCCTGGCGAAGCGCGCACCGACGTGCGGATCATGAGCGAATTGTTCCTGCGTCTGCGCCAGCGTTATCAGGCCAACGGCGGCACGTATCCCGACCCGCTGCTCAAGTTGACGTGGCCGTACAAGATCCCCGACGAACCTTCGCCGGAGGAACTGGCCAAGGAGATCAACGGCTCGGCGACGACCGACTTCACCGACGCCACCGGCGCGGCGATCAAGGCCAACGCGCAACTGGCCGGTTTCGGCCAGCTCAAGGATGACGGCAGTACGGCGTCCGGTTGCTGGATTTTCTGTGGCAGCTGGACCGAACTGGGCAACCAGATGGCCCGCCGCGACAACAACGACCCGTATGGCATGCACCAGCATCAGGGCTGGGCCTGGGCCTGGCCGGCCAACCGGCGGATTCTCTACAACCGCGCCTCGGCGGACCTGCAAGGCAAGCCGTGGGATCCGAAAAAACGCCTGGTGTGGTGGAACGGCAAAGCCTGGGCCGGCACCGATGTGCCGGACTACAAGGCCGACGTGCCGCCGGAAGCCGGGATGAACCCGTTCATCATGAACCCCGAAGGCGTGGCGCGATTCTTCGCCGTCGACAAGATGAACGAAGGTCCGTTTCCCGAGCACTACGAGCCGTTCGAGACACCGATCGGCATCAATCCACTGCACCCGCAAAACAAGAAAGCCACCAGCAACCCGGCAGCGCGGATCTTCGATTCGGTGTGGGACTCCCTCGGCGTGGCCAAGGATTACCCGTACGCCGCCACCAGTTACCGGCTGACCGAGCATTTCCACTTCTGGAGCAAGCATTGCAAGCTCAACGCGATCACCCAGCCGGAGCAGTTCGTCGAGATCGGTGAAGTGCTGGCCAAGGAAAAAGGCATAGTCGCAGGCGACCGGGTACGGGTCAGCAGCAAGCGTGGCTTCATTGAAGCGGTGGCGGTGGTGACCAAGCGGATTCGTCCGCTGCAGGTCAACAACCAGGTGGTGCACCAGATCGGCATTCCCCTGCACTGGGGCTTTACCGGGCTCACGCGACACGGTTACCTGACCAACACCCTGGTGCCGTTCCTCGGCGATGGCAACACACAGACCCCGGAATCCAAGTCATTCCTGGTCAACGTGGAGAAAGTCTAAATGGCCAGCCAAGACATCATTGCCCGCTCGGCCACCACCACACCCGCGCCCTCGGTGCGCGGCATGGAGGAAGTCGCCAAGCTGATCGATACCACCAAATGCATTGGCTGCAAGGCCTGCCAGGTTGCCTGCTCGGAATGGAACGAGCTGCGCGATGAGGTCGGCCATAACCACGGCACCTACGACAACCCGCAGGACCTCAGCGCAGAAACCTGGACGCTGATGCGCTTCACCGAGCACGAGACCGACGCCGGCAACCTGGAATGGCTGATCCGCAAGGACGGCTGCATGCACTGCGCCGAGCCCGGTTGCCTGGCCGCATGCCCCAGCCCCGGGGCGATCATCAAGCACGCCAACGGCATCGTCGATTTCGATCAGGACCACTGCATTGGCTGTGGCTACTGCATCACCGGGTGTCCGTTCAACATTCCACGGATCTCGCAAAAGGATCACAAGGCCTACAAGTGCACCCTGTGCTCGGACCGGGTGGCGGTCGGGCTGGAACCGGCCTGCGTGAAAACCTGCCCGACGGGCGCCATCGTGTTCGGCTCCAAGGACGACATGAAGGAGCACGCCGCCGAACGTATCGTCGACCTCAAGAGCCGCGGCTTTGAAAACGCCGGCCTCTACGACCCCGAAGGCGTCGGCGGCACCCATGTGATGTACGTGCTGCACCATGCCGATACGCCAAGGCTGTACGCCGGCTTGCCCGATCACCCGGCGATCAGCCCGTTGGTGGGGCTGTGGAAAGGCATCAGCAAACCCCTGGCGCTGCTGGCCATGGGCGCGGCGGTGCTGGCCGGGTTCTTCCACTACGTGCGCGTCGGCCCGCAAATCGTCGAAGAGGATGAACATCCCGAGCCGCCGGACAACGCCGTGCACGAAGTCGATCCGTCGGTGCATACCTTCGATCCCCGTGGGGAGGGCAGGCCATGAGCGACAAGACGATCCTGCGCTACACCAGCAACCAGCGCACCAATCACTGGCTGGTGGCGATTCTGTTCCTCATGGCGGGGCTGTCCGGGCTGGCGCTGTTCCACCCGGCGCTGTTCTGGCTGAGCAACCTGTTCGGCGGCGGGCCATGGACACGCATCCTGCACCCGTTCATGGGCGTGCTGATGTTCCTGCTGTTCCTTGGCCTGGTGTTTCGCTTCTGGCGCGCCAACTATTTCATCGCCAACGATCGCCTGTGGCTCAGGCGCATCGACCGGGTGATGAAAAATGAAGAGGAGGGCGTTCCGCCCATCGGCAAATACAACCCCGGGCAGAAGCTGCTGTTCTGGACTTTACTGCTGTGCATGCTGGTGCTGTTGTTCAGCGGGCTGGTGATCTGGCGTGCCTACTTCAGCGAGTATTTCGGCATCACCGCGATACGCTGGGCGATGTTGCTGCATGCACTGGCCGGTTTCGTGCTGATCCTGAGCATCATCGTGCACATCTACGCCGGCATCTGGATCAAGGGCTCGGTCAGCGCCATGGTGCACGGCCGAGTCAGCCGCGGTTGGGCCAGGAAACACCACGAACTCTGGTATCGCCAAGTGACTCAAGATGAGACCCGCGACGAAGCGCCTACGCGACCGATCACCAAAAAGGGCTGACATTTGCCAACCATCCTGGAACCTGGAGAAATCGAAGCGGCGGCCAGTTCGCCGCCGTTTCTGTACCTGCCACCGCCCAACCTGTTCAGCCTGCGCGCCCAGCGCCTGGAAGCGTTGGCCGAAGGGCACCCGTTGGCCGATTACCTGCGCCTGATTGCCGGGTTGTGCCGGGTGCAGCAACAGGTGCTGGACGACCCGCCGCTTGGCGAGCCTGTGGACCGGCAACGCATCGAGTTGTGCCAGCAGCACGGCTTGCCGCCCTTTGCGGCCGACAGCCTGGTGCGCGAAGACGACTGGCAGCTTTACCTCGATGCCTTGTTGCAGCGCTATGGCGCACCGCCACAATCCGCCGTGGCCGATGCCGTGGACACCTTGCGCCTGGCCGGTGTCGGGCAACGCCGCGCTTGGGCGGTGGCACTGGTCAGCGGCCAGTATTCGCTGGTACCGGCGGCGCTGGTGCCGTTTCTCGGCGCGGCGCTGCAAACGGCCTGGAGCCACTGGCTGTTGAGTACGCCGAACCTGGCACTGACACCCGGCGACAGCCTCAGCCAGTGCCCGGCCTGCGGCTCGCCGGCCATGGCCGGGGTCATCCGCCATCGTGGCAAGCACAACGGCTTGCGTTATCTGGTCTGTTCGCTGTGTGCCTGCGAGTGGCACGTGGTGCGGGTCAAGTGCGTGTATTGCGAGCAGAGCAAGGGCCTGGAGTACCTCAGCCTTGAAGATGATCGCCATGCCGCCAACCAGGCGCCGTTGCGCGCCGAAGTCTGCCCCGGTTGCAACAGCTATCTGAAGTTGCTCTACCTGGAAAACGATGCGCAGGCCGAAGCGTTGTCCGCAGATCTGTCCAGCCTGATGCTCGACATGCGCCTGGCCCAGGACGGTTATCAGCGCCTGGCGCCGAATCTGCTGCTGGCGCCGGGAGACGAATAAACCCAGCGTCTACACTCTGGCGCGAGGGTCATTCGTTTTCAGGAGTGCCAGATGTCTGCACGCGGTGCCAGCCAATCCCTGCGTCTACCTTCCATCGACAGTCTGTTGCGTCACCCGGCGTGCCGGCCGCTGGCCGAGCGCCATGGACGCGACGCCTTGCTGGGTGCCTTGCGGCTGTTGCTGGATGAGTTGCGCGAAGGGGCACGGCAGGGTTTGCTCGAACCTGTAGAAGTCAGCGCCGAGGTGCTGGCAGGCCGGGTCGGCGAGCGATTGGCCATCCAGCATCGCAGCCATGTGCGGCGGGTGTTCAACCTCACCGGCACGGTGCTGCACACCAACCTCGGGCGGGCGTTGTTGCCCGAAGAAGCGATCGAGGCGGTGCAAATGGCCGCGCGTTATCCGCTCAACCTGGAATTTGACCTGCGCAGCGGCAAGCGCGGCGATCGCGACGACCTGATCGAAGGCTTGATCCGCGAACTGACCGGCGCCGAAGCGGTGACCGTGGTCAACAACAATGCCGCCGCGGTCCTGCTGACCCTCAACAGCCTGGGGGCACGCAAGGAAGGGATTATTTCCCGGGGCGAACTGATTGAAATCGGCGGCGCCTTCCGCATTCCCGACATCATGGCCCGCGCCGGTGTGAAGCTCGTCGAGGTCGGCACCACCAACCGCACCCATGCCCGCGACTACGAGGCCGCCATCGGCCCGCGCAGCGGTTTGATCATGCGGGTGCACGCGAGCAACTACAGCATTCAAGGCTTCACCACGAGCGTGCCGACCACGGAACTGGCGCAACTGGCACACCGTCACGGCTTGCCGCTGCTCGAGGACCTCGGCAGCGGCAGCCTGCTGGACTTGACCCACTGGGGGCTGCCCGCCGAACCGACAGTGCGTCAGGCGCTGCTGGATGGCGCGGACATCGTGACCTTCAGCGGCGACAAACTGCTCGGCGGCCCGCAAGCCGGGCTGATTGTCGGTCGCAAGGACCTGATCGCCAGGATCAAGAAAAACCCGCTCAAGCGTGCGCTGCGGGTCGACAAAATGACCCTGGCGGCCCTGGAAGCGGTGCTGGGTCTCTACCGAAACCCGGACCGGTTGGCCGAGCGTTTGCCGAGCCTGCGCCTGTTGACCCGGCCACAGGCCGATATCCTCGCCCAGGCCGAGCGCTTGCAGCCGGCGCTGACCCACGTGCTGGGTGACGGCTGGAGCGTCAGCGCCATGCCGTCACTGGGTATGATCGGCAGCGGCAGCCAGCCGGTGGCGCGACTGGCCAGCGCGGCGCTGTGTATTCGCCCACTCACGTCGAAGCGTATGCGCGGGCGAGCCTTGCTGAATCTGGAGGAGGCTTTTCGCGCCTTGCCGATTGCGGTGCTCGGGCGCATTGACGATGACGCCCTGTGGCTGGACCTGCGGCAACTGGACGACGAGCCGGCCTGGCTGACGCAGCTCGATCAATTGCACGTGGAGGGCCGGGCAGGGTGATTGTCGGCACCGCAGGACACATCGACCATGGCAAGACGGCGCTGCTCCAGGCGCTGACGGGGCAGGCGGGCGACCGGCGCCGGGAGGAGCGTGAGCGCGGCATGACCATCGACCTCGGCTACCTGTATGCCGCGCTGGAGCCGGAGGCGCCGCTGACCGGGTTCATCGACGTTCCCGGCCATGAGCGCTTCACCCACAACATGCTGGCCGGGGCACAGGGCATCGATCTGGTGTTGCTGGTGGTGGCCGCCGATGACGGGGTGATGCCGCAGACCCGCGAGCACCTGGCGATCGTCGAGTTGCTCGGCATCCCGCGGGCGCTGGTGGCGATCAGCAAGTGCGATCGGGTCGACAGCGCCAGGGTGCAGGACGTGCGTGAGCAGATCCGTACCTTGCTGGCGCCCGGACCCTATGCCGATGCACCGCTGATTGCACTGTCGAGCGTGACCGGCGAGGGCATCGAAACCTTGCGCAAGGCGTTGCTCGATGCCCAGGGTGAAGTGTCGCAACGCAATACCGAGGGTGGTTTTCGCCTGGCGATCGATCGGGCCTTCAGCGTGGCCGGGGCCGGTATCGTGGTGACCGGTACGGCGCTGTCCGGCCAGGTCGCGGTGGGCGATACCTTGCTGTTGGGGCCACAAGGCAAACCGGTGCGCATTCGCGGCCTGCACGCGCAAAACCAGGCCGCCGAACACGCCTGTGCCGGCCAGCGCGTGGCGTTGAACCTGAGTGCCGAGCGGCTGGCGCTGGAGCAGATCCATCGTGGTCACTGGTTGCTGGCCGACGGCTTGTATGCGCCGACCCAGCGTCTGGACATCGACATGCAGTTGCTTGCCGGCGAATCCCGGGCCTTCGAACACTTTCAACCGGTGCACGTGCACCTCGGCACCCAGGACGTCACCGGCAGGGTCGCCTTGCTCGAAGGCGCCAGCCTGGCGCCCGGTGGGCGGATGTTTGCCCAACTGCTGCTCAATACGCCGGTGCACGCGGTGAAAGGCGATCGGCTGATCCTGCGGGACCAGAGTGCCCAACGTACCTTGGGTGGCGGTCGGGTACTCGATCCGTTTGCACCCACCCGGCAACGCCGCAGCCCCGAACGCTTGGCGCAGCTGGCGGCCCTGGCGAGCAGCACCAGGCTGGAGGATGTTTTGCCGGCATTGCTGGCCCACAGCGACACCGGGCTCGATCCGCAGCACCTGGAGCGGCAGTTCAACCGACCGCGCAGCCGTTGGGTGTTGCCCGCTGACGTGCGCTTGATCGACACCCGCCAGGGCGCGTTGCTGTTCAGTGCCAGCCGTTGGCAGGCCTTGAAGGCCGCCGTGCTGGAACAGCTCGCACGCTTTCATCAACTCGAACCGGACCAGATGGGGCCGGATCGGGATCGCTTGCGCCGATTTGCCGGCAGCACTCAAGAACGCAGGACATTCATCAGCCTGCTAGACGAGTTGCTGGCCAGCGGCGACATCGCCAGCAGTGGCCCGTGGTTGCATCTGCCCGGGCATCAGGTGCGCTTGAGCGAAGAGGACGAAGCCCTGTGGCTGCAATTGCAACCGCTGTTCGAGCAGGCCGCATTCGACCCGCCGTGGGTGCGCGACCTGGGGCATGAGGAGGCGGCCGTGCGCGGGTTGCTGCGCAAAATGGCGCGCCTGGGCCTGATGCATCAAGTGGTGCGCGACCTGTTTTACACCGACGGCATGATTCGCCGATTGGCGGCTATGCTGTTGCAACTGGCGGACACCAACCCGGTGATCCAGGTGGCGGCGTTTCGTGATGCGGTGGGCCTGGGGCGCAAGCGCAGTATCCAGATACTGGAGTACTTCGACCGCATCGGCCTGACCCGGCGATTTGGCGATCGTCGCCAGGTTCGCCCGGACAATGCGTTGGCCCAGCGCAATGAGCCCTGATTCAGGGGCAGGAATTCAAGGAAGGCAATCGCGCCCGGTGGCGCGGCCGGGCTTCAAACCCGGTTGGGGACGGCATCCGTTCCCGGGCAGGTTCGACTCCGGCTGCCTTCCGCCAAACAACCCCAGGCTTGCTGACTCTGTAGGAGCGAGCTTGTTCGCGATGGCGGTTGGTCGAAGCAATACATTCGTCCAGTTCTTACAAGGGGTGCGAAATGGATCGTCAGAGATTGCGCTGCGCTTCCATCCGATCATGAAGGACCCTGATGATCGCAATTCCGTACGCCGTGATTCGAAAATAGATCATGTGCCGCTCTACACTGCAGCGCCGATAGCCAGGACGGATAGTGTCGCAGGCCGGCGCTTTTTTCGGGTGCTCGGCCAATTGCGCAAATGCTTAGGTAAGGATGTCAATGTAGCGATTGGCCTGGTCCAGGCCCCACTGGCGAGCGGTATAACTCCAGATTGCCTCAAGGTCGCCCTCTGCGGCAGGCGTTAGACGATATTCAGCCATGCGCGGTCAACATTCTCTGTTTGAATGCGGCTGGGTCGAATGGGCGGGGTTTTCCACTGGATTCACCTTCCCGAAGGGCGGCCCGAATCGTTTCGAGTTCAGCGCTGCGCTCCTGTTCACGACGGATCAGATCGCGAATATATTCGCTGTCGTTGGTGTAATGGCCCGCTTCTATCTGCGCTTTGATCCAGTTGTCTTGCTGGTCAGTCACGGTGATGGTCTTTCGTACGGTTCCCATGATCGGGCCCTCCACGAGATGGTCGACTGTGTGCAATTTATCATACTATTGGTGCGGTATCGAGCAGGACTACTGTAGGAGCGAGCTTGCTCGCGATGGTCGTTAACGATAACGCTTGTTTACTGGCTAAACGCGTCGCTCTCGAGACCATCGCGAGCAGGCTCGCTCCTACGGACGCGGTCTTCTGTGGGAGCTGGCTTGCCAGCGATGGTCGTT
>NZ_JBYSVW010000007.1:0-285699 GCF_058986625.1 Pseudomonas sp. GW821-FHT07G06 | reverse complement strand
CTGGCTTGCCAGCGATGGTCGTTAACGATAACGCTTGTTTTCTGGGTAAACGCGGCGCTCTCGAGACCATCGCGAGCAGGCTCGCTCCTACGGACGCGGTCTTCTGTGGGAGCTGGCTTGCCAGCGATGGTCGTTAACGATAATGCGTTTCTACTGGCTAAACGTGGCGCTCTCGAGATCATCGCGAGCAGGCTCGCTCCTACAGACGCGGTCTTCTGTGGGAGCTGGCTTGCCAGCGATGGTCGTTAACGATAACGCTTGTTTTCTGGGTAAACGCGGCGCTCTCGAGACCATCGCGAGCAAGCTCGCTCCTACAGACTGGTCAATCGCCGACAACGCCGGACCAACGATGCGCTCGTCTCAATCCGGCTGTCCATCGGCCGGTCCGGCACGCGGCCGGCTATCCATTATTCTGATAGTGATGCAAAAGCCAACGGACGAGGAGGGGACGCAATCATGCCTGCCCAGGATCGCGAACTGCTGGACCGGATACTGACCGCTCATGGCGGCCTGGCGCGCTGGAACAGTTTCAATAAGGTCTGCGCCACGCTGGTCACCGGCGGCTCGCTCTGGGGCATGAAAGGGTTGACCCAGGACAGCGCGCCACGCCAGATGACCGTGTGGCTGCATGAACAAAGAGCCTCGGTGACACCCTTCGGTGCACCGGGGCAATTCACGGCCTATACGCCGAACCGAATCGCCATCGAGAATACCGCGGGCAAGGTGATTGCCGAGCGCCAGGCACCCCGGGCATCCTTCAAGGGCCATGGGGAACACACGGCCTGGGACCCGTTGCACCGGGCCTACTTCAACGGCTATGCGATGTGGTCCTACCTGACCATGCCCTTCCTGTTCACCTTGCCGGGCGTAACCTGCGAGGAAATCGATCCCTTGCAAGAGGGCGCCGAGCGTTGGCGGCATTTGCGGGTGCACTTCCCCGACAGCATCGCAACCCACAGCGCTATCCAGGACTTCTACTTCGGCGATGACTTTCTGCTACGCCGCCACGACTACAACGTCGACGTGAGCGGTGGCATGCCCGCTGCCCAACTGGTTTATGACTACGTCCAGGCCGACGGCTTGCACATGCCGGGCAAGCGACGAGCCTATCGGCGCAAGGCCGATGGGCAGGTCAACAAGGAGGCGTTGCTGGTGTCGATCGACTTGAGTGAGATCCATTACTCGTAGCAAACGAATGGCAGGGAACTGTAGGAGCCAGCCTGCTGGCGATGGACTCAAGCGCGCCGCGTTCATTCAGATCCCCCGCGTTATCGTTAACGACCATCGCTGGCAAGCCAGCTCCCACAAGGGGCCATGCCTACGCTGAAACTACTGTAGGAGCCAGCTTGCTGGCGATGGACTCCAGTGCGCCGCGTTCATCCAGATCCCACGCGTTATCGTTAACGACCATCGCAGGCAAGCCAGCTCCCACAAGGGGCCGTGCCCACGCTGAAACTGTAGGAGCCAGCCTGCTGGCGATGGACTCCAGTGCACCGCGTTCATCCAGCTCACCCGCGTTATCGTTAACGACCATCGCTGGCAAGCCAGCTCCTACAGAAGACCGCAATGTCAAAGGTGATCCGCATCGATCACAGCCTTGGCGAACGCCTGTGGATCTTCCTGCGGCAGGTTGTGGCCGATGCCGCCGTTGATCAGCCGGAATTCGTATTTGCCGGTGAAGCGCTTGGCGTAGTCTTCGGGGGCCGGGTGCGGTGCGCCGTTGGCATCGCCTTCAAGGGTGATGGTCGGCACGCTGATGGACGGCGCCGTGGCCAGCTTCTGCTCCAGCGCTTCGTAACGGCTTTCACCCTGGACCAGGCCCAGGCGCCAGCGGTAGTTGAACACGGTGATGTCGACATGGTCCGGGTTGTCCAGCGCCTTGGCGCTGCGGTCGAACGTGGCGTCATCGAACGCCCATTTCGGCGAAGCCAATTGCCAGATCAGCTTGGCGAAGTCGTGGGTGTTTTTCGCGTAACCGGCGCGACCGCGGTCGGTGGCGAAGTAGAACTGATACCACCACTGCAGTTCCGCCTTGGGGGGCAGCGGGTTCTTGCCGGCCGCCTGGTTGCCGATCAGATAACCGCTGACCGAGACCAGCGCCTTGACCCGCTCTGGCCACAGCGCCGAGACAATGTCGGCCGAACGCGCACCCCAGTCATAACCACCGAGCACCGCTTGCTTGATCTTCAGCGCATCCATGAAGTCGATGACATCGCTGGCCAGCGCAGCCGGCTGGCCATTGCGCAGGGTCTGGTCGGAGAGGAAATGCGTATCGCCATAGCCGCGCGCATAGGGCATCAGTACCCGGTAGCCCTTGGCGACGAGCAGCGGCGCGACGTCGTCATAGCTGTGAATGTCGTACGGCCAGCCGTGCAGCAGGATCACCACCGGTCCGTTGGCCGGACCGGTTTCGGCGTACGCGACGTCCAGCAGCCCGGCGTTGACATGTTTGAGCGGGCCGAACGGCGAGGGCGCCGCCTGAGTGGTTTGGGCAGGGGTCGCAGCCGGCTGTGCGGTGGCGGCCGTTTGCGCATGGGCTGCGCCGAGCACACCGAACAGGGTGAGTGCGAGGATCGACGGGCCGACCAGGTGGCGGCGAGTCTTGCCGGTGTTGCTGTTGCGCAGTGCCATCTTCATGGGATGTCTCCATTACCAGCCATGGTCAGGGGATCGGTCTGAGCCCCTGCAAACCTTGCTTGCATTGAAACGCGGCAACGTATCCGGCCTGTGTCCAATCGCCGGCCGAATGAAAGTCTGTGTATCGGGAAGTCGCGTTGACACAGTGTGATACACAGCGGCGTCATGCGTGGCCCGTGACCTGCGCACACAGCCTTGTCAGTTGTTCGGCCAGGTCGATCACCCGGCGTGGTGCGTCGGGGCGCAGGTGTAGGGCGATCTCCAGTGGCGCCAGTTCGGGAAAGGACTCGGCCGCGCCCAACCGGCGGTGGCCGGGCAGTGCAAGGCGCGCTGGGAGCACGCTGACGCCAAGACCATCGGCGACTGCCGAGCGCACGCTCGCGAGGCTCGCGCTGCTGTAGCCGATGCTCCAGCGCCGGCCGGCGCTCTCGAGCGCGTGGATCATCTCATCGCGATACAAACCGCCGACCGGAAACACCACCAGTGGCAGTGGGTCGCGCTCGTACGTTGGCTCGCCGAGGCTGTCGAACCAGGCGAGCGGTTCGGGCCAGGCGGCGTGCCCCACCACCTGTCCCGGGCGCTGTTTGACCAGCACCAGGTCGTAGTCGCCTGCACAGAACTGTTGCCATAGCGTATTGCTCAGCCCACTGCTGATCTCAAGCCTTATCGACGGGTGCGCGCGTGCGAAGGCGCCCAGTGTCGGGGTCAGCAGGTCCGAGGCGAAGTCCTCCGGCACGCCGATGTGCAACTCGCCCTGGGCGTGGCCTTTGCGAAACTCCTCCACGACCTCTTCCATCAGCCCCAGTAGCCGGCGCGCATAGCCGAGCAGGCGCTCGCCGTCCTCGGTGGTGCCGACATAGCGCCCGTTGCGGTTGAGCAGCTCGCAGCCAAGCTGCTCCTCGAGCCGCTTCAACTGTTGGCTGATGGTCGACTGGCTCAGGTGCACGCGCTCACCGGCACGGGTGAAGCTGCCGCTCTCTACCACGGCGACGAAACTCTTGAGCAGCACCGGATCGATCAGCGTTGAAGTCATTTGATTTCCCACTAATTGTCATTCGAACATTTCATTTCCGAATAATAGCACCTGCTCTTAATCTTCAAGAACAGCCGCTGATGCGGATTTTTTGACCAGAAAGACCAGGGTAAATGTGATGACCACTGACGTGACAGACCGTGGATCGGCTTGCATCGCTACGCACGTGCCGCGCGCTGGTGAGGTGTCCCTGGTCGCACTGGTGCTGCTGGTGTTGCTGGGCTTGAACCTGCGGCCATTTCTGACTTCGGTCGGGCCGGTGCTCGACCTGGTGCGCGCCGACATCGGCCTCGACTTTCGCGCCGCCGCGATGCTGACCACCTTGCCCTTCGTGCTGATGGGCCTGATCGCCTTCATCGGCATTGGTGTCGCACGTCGTTTCGGCGAAAGGCGGGCGCTGGCCGGCGCCTTGTTGCTCTTGATGCTCGGTTGCGCGTCGCGCGCCGTGGTCAAGGACGGGGCGCAGTTGATCATCGGCGCCGGTATAGCCGGCACCGGCGTGGCGGTGATCCAGGCTTTGATACCGGGTGTCGCCAAGCGCTGGTTTCCTGAACGGATTGCGATGGTGATGGGGCTCTACTCGGCGGCATTGGTCGGCGGCGGTGCTCTCGGCTCGCTGGCCAGCACCTGGCTGCATGCGTATGGCGGCTGGAGGTTGGGGCTTTCCGTCTGGGCGTTGCCAGCGCTTGCCGTGCTCTTGCTCTGGCTGGTGTGCGCGCCACGCAGTGCGCCGATAGCCGCTGGCGGACCTGCACCGGTGAAAACATTCAGCTTCTTCAAGAATCGCCGCGCGTGGCAGTTGGCCGCCTACTTCGGACTCACCAACAGCGGCTACTCAAGCCTGGTGGCCTGGCTGCCGTCCTTCTACCAACAGCAGAACATGAGCCTGCAGGCCTCGGGGAACTTGCTCGCGTGGCTGGCGATGTTCCAGGCGACGGCGGCGTTCGCGATGCCGATGCTCGCCCGCCGCAGCATTGACCGGCGCGCGGCCCTGTGGCTGACGATTGTGCTGCAGGCCGTGGGTTTCGCCGGCTTCGCGCTGGCACCAAACGCGGCGCCGTGGTTGTGGGTCGCACTGGCTGGCTTCGGCCTTGGCGGGTTCTTTTCGCTCAGCCTGATTGTCAGCCTCGACCACTTGCCCGGAGCACAGGCGGCCGGGACCTTGGCGGCTTTCGTACAAGGCATCGGGTTTGTGCTCGCATCGACTGCTCCCTGGTTGATCGGCTGGCTGCGTGACTCCGGTGCCAGTTTCACCACCGGATGGTGGCTGCACATCGCGGTGCTCGCTGCGATGGCGGTGCTGACGTTCAGGTTCTCCCCGGCGAGTTACCGACAGAGCATGCAAGCGTTGTGACCGAGGTTAAACAAAACAAAAACCCCAAACAGAACTGGCCACTTTTAAACCCCCAGTACCACTGTGCCTACGGAGATTGATATGAAGAAGTTAGCCGTTTCAGTTGTTCTTGCCCTGGCCGCCAGCGGCGTATATGCGAAAGACTTGCAAGTCATTCGCTTCGGCGTTGACCCCACTTACGCCCCGTTCGAGTCGAAGGCGCCCGATGGCACGCTGGTAGGTTTCGATATCGATCTGGGCAATGCGATCTGCGAAAAACTCAAGGTCAAATGCGTATGGGTCGAGAACGCCTTCGACGGCATCATCCCGGCGCTGAAAGCCAAGAAGTTCGACGGCATCCTTTCCTCCATGAGCGTGACCGAGAAACGCCAGGCGCAAATCGCCTTCTCCGACAAGATCAGTAATGTCCTGCCGCGTCTCCTTGCGAAAAAGGGCTCGGATCTCCTGCCAACGCCCGAATCCCTTCAAGGCAAGCGGGTAGGGATCGAGCAGGGCTCGACGTCGGAAACCTATGCCCGGGCTTATTGGGCGCCCAGGGGCGTCACTGTCATGACCTACCAGAACCAGGACATGGTTTACCAGGATCTGATGGCCGGCCGACTGGATGCAGCGCTGCAGTCGTCGGTCCAGGCCGACCTGGGCTTTCTGAAAACCGCGAACGGACGTGATTTCGCCTTTGCCGGCCCGGAGTTGCGTGACCCGAAAACCCTCGGCGTGGGTGCGGGCATTGGTTTGCGCAAGGAAGACAATGAACTTCGCGAGCAGATCAATGGTGCGCTGGCCGAGATCATCAAGGACGGCACTTACCAGACGATCTCCGATAAATACTTCTCCTTTGATGTGTACAACTGATTGATTGCAAGTTGCGGGCAGTCAGCATTCAAAAACAAGAACAACACAACTGAACAAGATAGGCAGCATCGACTGGACTATCGAACTCAAGGAGAATGCAATGTCCTTGGTAGACTATGGGCCGCTGATCGCAAGTGGCACCTGGATGACACTGAAGCTGGCCATATTATCGCTGCTGACCGCCGTACTGATTGGTTTGGCAGGCGCCAGTGCCAAGTTGTCAGGCAATCGGTGGCTGCGCAATGTCGCCACCCTCTATACCACGCTGATACGCAGTGTTCCGGATCTGGTGACCATGCTGTTGCTGTTCTACAGCATTCAGATCGTCCTCAATCAGGTCACCGAAGGGCTGGGAATGGATCAGATCGATATTGATCCTTTTCTTGCCGGTGTTGCGACGCTGGGGTTTATCTACGGCGCCTACTTTACTGAAACCTTTCGCGGTGCTTTCCAGGCGGTTCCGCGCGGCCAGACAGAGGCAGCCATGGCCTATGGCCTGAGCCCATGGCAGGCGTTTTACCGGATTCTGTTCCCGCAAATGATGCGTTTTGCCTTGCCTGGAATTGCCAATAACTGGCAGGTCATGATCAAGGCGACCGCGCTGGTGTCCATCATCGGCCTGTCCGATATCGTCAGGGCCACCCAGGATGCCGGGAAGAGCTCCATGCAGCTGTTTTATTTCACCGTGATCGGTGCACTGATTTACCTGGTCATTACCACGGTCTCGAACGGCGTCTTGATGTGGCTTAAGCATCATTACTCGGTCGGCGTTCGGGAGGCTCAACTGTGATCGATATCATCCAGGAATACTGGCAAGCGTATTTGTGGTCGGACGGCGCCAACCTTTCCGGCCTGGCAATCACCTTGTGGCTGCTGGTGCTGTCGATCGCGATCGGATTCGTGCTGTCGGTGCCGCTGGCCGTGGCCCGGGTGTCAAGCAACCGGTTGGTGCGGCTTCCGGTCTGGTTTTACACCTATGTGTTTCGCGGCACGCCGCTCTATATACAACTGTTGATCATCTACACCGGTGTCTACAGCCTGAGCGTGGTGCGCGAGCACGAGTTCCTCGACATGTTCTTTCGCGAAGGCTTCAACTGCACGGTGCTGGCGTTCGCACTCAATACCTGCGCCTACACCACGGAAGTCTTCGCCGGCGCGATCAGGTCGGTGCCCTACGGCGAGGTCGAGGCGGCCCGCGCCTTCGGCATGTCCAGGTTCACCCTGTACCGCCGCATCATCCTGCCCTCGGCGCTGCGTCGCGCACTGCCGTACTACAGCAACGAGGTGATCATGATGCTGCATTCGACCTCGGTGGCCTTTACCGCCACGGTGCCCGACCTGCTGAAGGTCGCCCGCGACGTCAACTCGGCGACCTATGCGTCGTTCGAGGCTTTCTTCATCGCTGCACTGTTGTACGCGGTGATTGCGCTGTCGCTTGTCTGGCTATTTCGTCGCGGTGAAACCCGCTGGCTGGCCTTCCTGAAACCCCAGGCCGCCTGAAGGCCGCCTACGCAGGGCAAAAACATGTACAAACTGACCGTAGACGATCTGTACAAGAACTATGGCAACCACGAAGTGCTCAAGGGCGTGTCGATCAAGGCCAAGGCCGGCGATGTGATCAGCATCATCGGCTCCTCGGGTTCCGGCAAGAGTACCTTCCTGCGTTGCATCAACTTCCTCGAGCAACCGTGCGCCGGGCGAATCACGGTGAACGCCGAGGAAATCCGCACTGAGAAGGACAAGTACGGTGGGCTGCGCGTGGCCAACCAGAAACAGCTGCAAAGCATGCGCACCAAGCTGGCCATGGTGTTTCAGCACTTCAACCTGTGGGCGCACATGTCGGTGCTGGAAAACGTCATCGAGGCGCCGATGCATGCGCTGGGCCTCGGCCGCGATGAGGCGGTGGCCCGCGCACGCAAGTACCTGGCCAAGGTCGGCCTGCCGGCCAGTATGGAGGCAAAGTACCCGTCGCACCTGTCCGGCGGCCAGCAGCAGCGTGTGGCGATCGCCCGTGCCCTGGCGATGGAGCCGGAAGTGATGCTGTTCGACGAGCCGACCTCGGCGCTCGACCCCGAGCTGGTCGGCGAGGTGCTGAAGGTGATGCAGGCCCTGGCCGAAGAGGGCCGGACCATGGTGGTGGTGACCCATGAAATGGCCTTTGCCCGCGAAGTGTCCAACCACGTGATCTTCCTGCACCAGGGCAGAATCGAGGAAGAAGGCAACCCGGAGCAACTGTTCAAGCACACCAAAAGCGAGCGCCTCAAGCAGTTCCTTGCCGGCAACTTGAAGTAGCGCTTGTGGTGACCCGGTAAACAGCGTCCCTGTTGGCTATCCGGCGACAGGGGCTGGTTCGAAAGTGATGAGGTTCCAATGATCCAATCGTTCTGGTTGCGTAATGTCCGCCCCTATGGCGGCGAAATTGAAGACATACAGATTGTTGAGGGTCGTATCGGCGACCGTCAGCCTGCCAGAGGCAATCCAGTCGCTGAACCTGACCTTGACGGGCAAGGTCAGTTGCTCGTTCCGTCGCTGGTGGAAAGCCACATCCATCTGGATAAGACCCTGTGGGGGCAGCCATGGCGGCCGCACAGTGCAGGCCCGACGCTCAAAGCGCGCATCGCCAATGAGCGGCAGATTCTGCGCGAGCTCGAATCACCCATTGCAGAGCGGGCAGGTGCGTTGCTGGAGCAATGCATCGCTCGCGGCTCGTTGCTGTTGCGCTGTCATGTAGACGCCGATCCCGAACTGGGCATCGAGCATGTGCAAGCCATGCTGGCGCTGCGCGAGCGCTACGCCGACCTGGTCGATATCGAGTTCGTCACCTTCCCTCAGGTTGGCCTGGTCAACCGCCCCGGGGTCGAGGCCTTGATGCGCGAGGCCCTGGAACTGGGCGTCGAGGTAGTAGGGGGGCTGGACCCCTGCGGCATAGACAACGATCCCATCGCGCACCTCTCGATCCTGTTCGAACTCGCCGACAGGTTTGATCGCGGTATCGATATCCACCTGCATGACGGTGGTGAGCTGGGGCTCTGGCAGATTGCCCGGATCATTGATTTCACCGAGCGCTATCAGCGTCAGGGGCGCGTCATGATCAGCCATGCCTTTTGCCTGGGCATGAAAAACTGGGCCCAGGTGCTGCCGTTGGCCGAACGCCTGGCGGCCAACCGGATTTCACTCATGACCACGGCGCCCTCCGATATCGCCATACCGCCCTTTACCGAACTGCTCTCGGCGGGGGTGAATGTGTGCCTCGGTTCGGATGGCATTCGGGACGCATGGACCCCGATGGGCAATGGCGACATGCTCGAACGCGCGATGCTGCTCGCCTTGCGCTGTGGCATGAGAACCGACCCTGAAATCTGCACGGCGTTCGAAGCCGCTGCCGGCAATGGCGCCCGGGCACTAGGGCGAACTGATCACGGATTGGCGACGGGGCAGGCGGCCAACTTGCTGTTGCTGCCTGCGCAGACACTGAGTGAAGCCGTCGTGGCGCGTCCGCTGGCGCGGACGGTGATCAGCCGCGGCATCGTTGTGGCGAAAAATGGCAGCCTGCTGCGGAGCCGCCTGTGACTCAGAATAATTTCGACAAAGTAGACCTGCTGATCGAGCACGGCGTGGTCATCACCGTGGACGAGCAACGGCGCGTCATCAACGACGGCGCCGTGGCCGTGCTCGGCAACCGCATCGTCGCGGTGGGGCGCACGGATGAACTGCGGGCTCGCTACACGGCTGAAAAAGTCATCGATGCACGCAACAAGGCGGTACTCCCCGGCTTGATCGACAGTCACGCCCATGCCGGCCACGCCATGCTGAAAACCATCGGCGGCGCGGAGGGCGATGCCTGGATGGACGCTTGCCAGACCATCTACACCTCGGCCTCCGGCGTCGGATTCTGGGAGGTCGATGCGCGGTTGTCGGCGCTGGAGCGGCTCAAATGCGGCACCACCACTGGTGTGTCGCTCCTGGGCGGAGGCGACTCGATCATGCGGGTCGACGACCCGGTGTACGCGCAACGCCACGCCCGGGCCATCGCCGAAATCGGCACGCGCTCGGTGGTGGCTGTCGGGCCGTCACGGCCGCCGGCGCCGCGCACCTACCTGGACTGGTCGACCGAACCGCCCACTCGGCGCGACGTCAGTTTCGAGACGATGTTCGAGACCTGCGAAGAAATTGCCAGGAGCTGTGACGGTCTGGGTGACGGCCGGGTGCGCGTCGCCATCACGTTGCCGGTGTACGCGCCACAATACGAGCCCGACCACCGGCAGCTGGCACCGCTGTTCCGCCAGCAGGCACAGGATTACCTGGCCCTGGCCCGGCGCTATGGCCTGACGTTCACCCAGGACGGCCACCGCGCCGGTACGCTGGCGCTGGCCCACCGCGAACTGGGCCTGCTCGGCCCGACCTCCTTCATGTCGCACTGCATTGATCTGACCGAGGAAGACATCGCCCTGTGCCGGGAGACCCAGACCAGGATCGTGCACAACCCGAGCGCGATCATGTCGATCCTGGGTCGCTGCCCGGTACCGGAACTGATCGAGGCCAATGTCACCGTCGCCCTCGGCTCCGACGGCGCCGCCCCGGACCGCGGTTACGACATGTTCCGCCACATGTTCCAGTGCATGCATTACCACCGCCGGCACTTCCGCGACCCGGACATCCTGCCACAGGGCAAAGTCCTGGAAATGGTCACTATCGACGCCGCCAAGGCACTGTCGATGGAGCATGAGATCGGCTCGCTGGAAGTCGGCAAGAAAGCCGACATCATTCTGATCGACCTGTTCAAGCCGCACCTGATGCCGATGAACATGCCGGTCCACCGTGTCACCTGTTTCGCCAACGGCGCGGACGTGTGCACCACCATCGTCGATGGCCGGATCCTGATGGAAGACTACGTCGTGCGCGCCGTCGACGAGGCTGCCGTGCTGGCCGCGGTGCAAGAGGAGTCGGAACGCATGCTGGACCGTAGCGGCCTGCGCCATCTGACGGAAGAATCGAAAAACCTCTGGCGGGCGGCCCGGTATCGCGCGGCAGACAGCAATTGACCAGGCCAACGATCAGGTCTTGAACCTGCCGATGTCCCCCGGTTGAAGGAATGAAATGCACACCCTGAACGTTATCCCAGGCCAACTGAGCCTTGCCCAACTGCGTGATGTCTATCAGCAACCGGTCAAAATCACCCTCGATCACAGCGCTATGAGGAGGACCGCTTCTTTGCGCCGGACATCAACGCCGCGACCGGTTGTTGGTCTCGCGTTGCCTGAACGAGCTGGTGACGACCAAGCTGCTGCCGAGCCTGTAAGGGTTCCAATGTAGGAGCTGCCGCAGGCTGCGATCTTTTGATCTTGCTTTCTAAAAGATCGCAGCCTCGTTGCACTCGACAGCTCCTACAGGAGGCGATTCGATTTCAGGATTCACGGAACCTGCGAGTTGGCCCATCACTATCCAAGCGACGCCACACTGTTGAGCAGTGTCTTGACCAGTTGAGCCTGGCGGGTGGCGCCGGTCTTGGCGAACACTCCGCGCAGATGGGCACGCACCGTGTTGCGCGAAACCCCGAGGGCCAGGGCTGTTTCATCGAGGGTTTGCCCGTCCATCACGAGCATGGCCACTTCGGTTTCGGTCGGCGTCAGCTGGAACAGGCTGCGCAACAGGTTGCGCGATGCCTGCGGCGAGTCCGCCGGGTCGCGGATGAACACCGCTACGGCTGGCCGGCGTGCGCCGTTGCGCGATTGATAGCTCACGGGGATGGGGCGCAGCAGTAAATTGAGTGGCATCTCGCCGCTTGGCCGGGTCAGGGTCAACACTTCGATGTCATCGAGACCCCGCTGGCGTTGTTTCAATACGGCCTGGATGGCTTGCTGGACATTGCGGTTCTGCTGGCTGGTGAAGGCACAGAGCTTGTCGTGTCGGCATTCCAGGCCGTCACGGCTGTCGAACAGTCGCTGGGCGGCGCGGTTGCATCGCATCATTCTGCCGTCTTCGTCGAGGATCGCCGTGCCCACCATCAGCCGGTCGATGGTCGCGGCATAGAGTTGGCGTTCGGAGTCCAGTTGCTCTACCGCCGAGTGCAAGTCCACCGCTTGTTGCAGGTGCGGCAGGAGCAGGCGAATCAGGGCAATCTCCGTCGCATCGAAGTCGCGGCCGGCGTGGTTGCGGCAGGCGAACAAGGCGCAGTGCATGCCCGTGGGCGTGCGCATGTTGGCGACCAGGACGTGGCGCAGATCCAGGGGTTGCAGATAGTTGCGGTAGAAGTCGTGGGCCAGCCAGGCATCGGCGCCCAGTACCTGATCGGCACTGGCCACCTGCTCGACAGGCCAGTCGATGAAGGGGCAGATTGCGTAGTACTGTTCGCTGTAGAACGGCTCGCCTGGCAGCAGGGGGCCATGAATCGATGCATTGACGATCAAACCGGGCCGTTCATGGTCGGGGTTGCGTAGCACCAGGGTGAAGAAGCTGGCGTCGAAACGCTGACGCAAGGTTTCCAGCAGGCCGGACCAGGGTGTCGACTCAAGAGGGCCTTGATAGACCAGCGCAAGCCAGCGGCTGAGCTCTGCAGACGGGATTTCGGTATCGGGCTGCAGGTCCGTGCAGACCGGAAGAGAGAGGGTCATGGATACGCCTCGCTGCTGCTTGTTGTTGTCGTTCGAGTATTGATCGCGCCCATGGCGGGAAAATCGTCCGTTTGGCTTAGGCGGGTTGTCGGGCCATGTGATAGGCAGCGCTACACCGGTTCATCCCGGCATAGCGCTGAGTTCATGGGCTTTTACAGTGCCAGCAGTGCCTCGACGATACGTTCGGCGGCGGTTTCGGCCGACTCGTTACGGGTATCGATGTGGATGTCCGGAGTTACCGGCGGCTCATAAGGCGAGTCGATCCCGGTGAAGTTTTTCAACTCGCCACGCCGGGCCTTCTGGTACAGACCTTTGGGGTCGCGCTGTTCGGCCAGGGCCAGTGGCGCATCGACGAAAATTTCCAGGAAATTACCGTCTCCTGCCAGGCGACGTGCCATCTCGCGCTCGGCACGGAACGGCGAGATGAACGACACCAGGGTGATCAGACCGGCATCGAGCATCAGCTTCGCCACTTCCGAGACCCGGCGGATATTCTCCACCCGGTCGGCTTCGGTGAAGCCCAGGTCGCGATTCAGGCCATGGCGGACGTTGTCGCCATCGAGCAGGTAAGTGTGCCGGCCGAGGGTGTGCAGCTTGCGCTCCACCAGGTTGGCGATGGTCGACTTGCCCGCGCCGGACAAGCCGGTGAACCACAGGATTCGCGGCGACTGTCCCTTGAGCGTTGCATGTGCCTCACGGTTGACGTCGACGGCCTGCCAGTGCACGTTCTGTGCGCGGCGCAAGGCAAAGTGCAGCATGCCGGCGCCGACCGTCCGGTTGCTCAGGCGGTCGATAATGATGAATCCACCCGTATCGCGGTTGTCGGCATAGGCATCGAAGGCGATCGGCCGGTCCAGGTGCAGATTGCACACACCGATACCGTTCAGCTCCAGGGTTTTGGCCGCCAGGTGTTCCAGGCTGTTCACATCGACCCGGTGCTTGAGGCTGGCGCAGCTCATGCTGACGGTCCGGCAGCCGATCTTCATCAGGTAAGGACGCCCGGGCAACATCGGCTCTTCGTCCATCCACACCAGCGTCGCCTCGAACTGGTCGGCAACCGCCGCCGGTGCATCGGCCAGGACAATCATGTCGCCGCGGCTGATATCGATTTCATCCTTGAGCGTCAGTGTGACAGCCTGGCCGCACAGGGCCTGTGGCTGTTCCCCGGCGCTACCGAAGATCCCGGTGATCTCGCTCTGATGACCTGACGGAAGCACCCGGATACGATCCCCCACGCTGACGCTGCCCGCGGCGACGTTGCCGCAGTAGCCACGAAAGTCGAGGTTCGGCCGGTTCACCCATTGCACAGGCAGGCGGAATGCGGCCTCGACCTGTCGAGCCTGCTCAAGGGGGACGTTTTCCAGATGCTGGAGCAGGGTCGGACCCTGGTACCAGGGAGTGTTCGGGCTGGCTTCCAGCATGTTGTCGCCACGCAGCGCAGAGAGCGGGATGCACTGGATGTCGTGCAGGCCAATCTGCGTGGCGAACGCACGATAGTCGGATTCGATGCGTTCGAACACCGCTTGGGAATAGTCCACCAGGTCCAGTTTGTTGATGGCCACCACGACCTTGCGGATGCCCAGCAGGGACACCAGGTAACTGTGCCGGCGGGTTTGGGTGAGGATGCCCTGGCGGGCATCGATGAGGATCACCGCGAGGTCGGCGGTCGAGGCGCCAGTGACCATGTTGCGGGTGTACTGCTCGTGGCCGGGGGTGTCGGCGACGATGAACTTGCGCTTGTCGGTGGCGAAGAACCGATAGGCGACATCGATGGTGATGCCTTGCTCACGCTCGGCGCTCAAACCGTCGACCAACAGGGCGAAGTCCAGTTCGTCGCCCTGGGTGCCGAGTTTTTTCGAGTCGGCTTCGAGTTGGCCAAGCTGGTCCTCGAACAGGACCTTGGACTCATAAAGCAGGCGGCCGATCAGGGTGCTTTTGCCATCGTCGACGCTGCCACAAGTGATGAAACGCAGCAGTTGCTTGTTCTGTTGCTGTTCCAGATAGGGCGTCAGGTCGCCATTGAAGGTGTCGGTCAGCGCGCTCATCAGAAATACCCCTCTTGCTTCTTTTTCTCCATGGAACCGGCCGAATCGCTGTCGATCAGCCGACCCTGGCGTTCCGAAGTACGGCTTACCAGCATTTCGCTGATGATCGCCGGCAGGTTGTCGGCATCGCTGTCGATGGCGCCGGTCAGCGGGTAGCAGCCAAGCGTACGGAAACGCACCTTGCGCATTTGCGGCGTTTCTCCCGCTCGCAGCGGCAGGCGCTCGTCGTCGACCATGATCAGCGTGCCGTCACGCTGAACCACCGGGCGCTCCTTGGCGAAATACAGCGGCACGATGGGGATCTGTTCGAGGTAGATGTATTGCCAGATATCCAGCTCGGTCCAGTTCGACAACGGGAATACCCGCAGGCTTTCGCCTTTGCGTTTGCGTGTGTTGTACAAGCGCCAGAGCTCGGGGCGCTGCTGTTTCGGGTCCCAGCGATGCTGCTCGGAGCGCAGCGAGAACACCCGTTCCTTGGCCCGCGACTTTTCTTCATCACGACGGGCACCGCCGAAAGCGGCGTCGAATCCATAGTGGTCCAGGGCCTGCTTCAGTCCTTGGGTCTTCCACACGTCGGTATGCAGGGCCGAGCCGTGGGTAAAAGGGTCGATGGCCTTTTCCACGCCCTCGGGATTGACGTGCACCAGCAGTTCCAGCCCCAGGCGCGATGCCGTCTGGTCGCGGAACGTGATCATTTCGCGAAACTTCCAGGTGGTGTCCACATGCAGCAAGGGGAAGGGCGGTTTGCCCGGGGCAAACGCCTTCATCGCCAGGTGCAGCATCACGGCGCTGTCCTTGCCGATGGAATAGAGCATCACCGGGTTTTCACACTCGGCGACCACTTCGCGGATGATCTGGATGCTTTCCGCTTCCAGCCATTGCAGATGAGTCAACATCGGATACCTCCTCGATTTCTGCCGGGTTTGGCTCCGGCGGACCTCCAAGGTAGGGAAAGCGCCGCTGGCGCTTCTTCGTCTGCTCGGACGAAGAACGCGACAGCGGCTGAAGGTCACGCGACGGACGCGTACAGCGTCTCGGCACGCACCTTGAGGGCGCGGGCTACGGCATCGAAGCCCTGTTGCACCCAGGGACCATGATTGGCCATGACCTGGTCGGCGGTCGCGCCGAGGAACTGGTCGGTGGTGTGGTAACGGCAACTGGCCGGACCGGTGCGCTCGATGTGCTGTTCGCGGCGGGCAGCGTCCGGATTGTCGGCGCTGGCATACATCTCCCAGGCGAGCAGCCGGTGGGGTTCGAAGTCCGCCAGGTATTCGATCACGTGCAGCAACTCACCCGGCTGCCCCGGATGGGGCAGGAACAGGTTGACCGGCTCCCCAAGTACCAGACTCGACTCGACCTTGACGGTATAGGGGTTCCACTGCGGATAACGCGCCAGGTCGATCAGTACCGACCAGACCCGTTCGGCGGGCGCGGCGATGTCCACGATGACGGAACGAACCAGATTTTTCTCTGCGGTCATGGGTGACTCCTCTGAGAGTGACTCCGCGCCACGCATCGCGACGGGAGTAAGCCATGGGCTCAGGCGCGATCCTCCCCGCTCGGGATGCCCGGCTCCTCGTCCGAGCGGACTAGGCGGGCGCTTAGTCCGCTCGGACGAAGAGCCGGCAAGCGGGAACTCCCTAAGGTCACTGGCAGCGGCGGGATGTCCGCCGGCAGAGGAGAGCGGCATGGTTACAGACATGGTTACAGACAGGATCGATCAGGAGGTGCTCAGCGGTGAGAGCTGGAACCTCTTTTGCGAGCAATTGCGCCGCAGCGGCGAGCAGATACTGCGCCGCGAAGCGCCGGCCGATGTGCAGACCCGTGCCGAAGGCTTTCGTTATCTCACCCGGTTACTGCGCATTGCCCTGGAAATGCACCTGGAGTTCGCTGATCCGGACTTTCCGGGCTTCATCACCCCGTCCCATGAAACCGCCAAAATCGGCGCCGACAACCCGGATAACCTGTACAGCTATGCGCGCCTGAACGGCGAGCATGAGTACCGGGTCAGCGGTCACCGCGGCAGCGTTGCCTACCTCAGCTTCGGCTCCCAGAAAGGGGGGTATGAGACGGATGGCAAGATGACCCAGACCGGCTTCCTCGATGCCGGGTCACTGGCGCTGGATGCCGAGGGCCACTTCGAAATCATCCTCAGCCAGCGCCAGCCGGCTGGAGGCAACTGGCTGCGGCTGGAGCCGCAGAGCAATGCCCTGATCGTGCGCCAGACGTTTCTTGACCGTAGCAGTGAGCAACCGGCCCAACTGCGAATAGAGCGCCTGAATGCCGGGCAGGCACCCGAGCCGTTGACGGCGCCACGCTTGCAGCAAAGCCTGCAGCGGGTGGGCAGTTTCGTCGAGAACACCGCCCGATTGTTTGCCGATTGGGCCCAGGGTTACCAGGCCCATCCCAATCAACTGCCAGCCGCCGACCAGGCGCTGTGTCAGTCTGTGGGAGGCGACCCGAACATTTTCTATTACCACTCCTACTGGGCCCTGGCCGAGGACGAGGCCTTGCTGATCGAGGTCGATCAGGTGCCTGACTGCGACTTCTGGAATGTGCAGATCAACAACTACTGGATGGAGTCGCTGGACTACCGCTACCACCGTATCTGCCTGAACAAGCATTCAGCGCGCCTGGACGCCGATGGCCGCTTGCGCATGGTGCTCTGCGGCGTTGATCCGGGCCTTGAGAATTGGCTGGAAACCGCCAGCCATCCCCACGGCACCCTGTGCTTGCGCTGGGTGGGGGCGCAGCATCCCGTGCACCCGACCACTCGCGTGGTCAAGCTCGATGCGTTGAAGGAGATTGTGCGATGAGCGCCGATGATTTCGCCCTGGAAGCCTTGCTGGCCGAAGCCCGCGCCCGTTCCGGGGGACTCGACGACTTCGGTCCCGGCGATTTTCGCCAGGGCCTGCGGGTATTGGCCGACGCCCTGAAGAACGAAGCGTGCCTGTCGCCCGCCGGGCAGGGCTTATTGCGGGAAAAACTGCTGGGGCAACTGGTCAACCGCCTGGTCATGGAGGACCACTTGCGGCGTCACCCGGAGATCCTTGAGCAACCCATCGATGACCCCTTGGTGATCGTCGGCCTGCCGCGCACCGGCACTACACTGCTGCAGCGCACACTGGCGGTGGACCCGCAGTTCAGCAAGGCGTTGTGGTGGGAAACCCGTTACCCCGCACCCTTGCCCGGTGAAACACTGGAGCAGCCACTCAAGCGCATCGCCCGGGCACGGGATGAAGTCGCGGGAATGATCGAGTTCCTCCCGCAGTTGCTGGCCATCCACCCGCTGGACGCCGAGCAGCCCGATGAAGAGTTCATGTTGATGGAACACTCGTTCCTGTGCGCCATGGATTCCTACGTCAATGTGCCGAGCTATACCGCCTGGCTTGACGCTCAGGACCAGACGCAGGTCTATCGGTACCTCAAGCGAACCCTGCAGTTCCTGCAATGGCAGCAAGCACGTCGCGGCATCGAGCCTGGCCGTCGCTGGCTGCTCAAAAGCCCGCAGCATCTGCATACCCTGGAGCTGCTGTTCGAGGTATTTCCAAAAGCACAGGTCGTCCTCACCCATCGCGAACCCGCCAGGACCATTCCGTCGTTGGCCAGCTTCATCCATACCCTCTGGTTGCTCTACAGCGACAAGGCCGATGCCGAGGCCGTAGGAGAGCAGTGGAACCGCCGTATGGCACGTGCGTTGCGCCATGCGATGGCCGTCCGCGAGCGTATGCCCCCGGAGCGTTTCCTTGATGTGCACTTCGAAGACACGGTGGCTGAGCCGCAGGCTGTCGTCGAAAGGATCTATCAGTTTGCCGGCCTCCAGCTGACGCCGCAGACCCGGTCCGCCATGGCGCAATGGCTGCAGGCAAACGGGCGTGAAAAGCGCGCGGTTCATCACTACAGCCCCAGCCAGTTCGGCCTCAGCGAAGAGATTTTGCAACGAGACTATGCCGAGTATCGGACCCGGCATATTCAAGCCTGAAACCCATGCAGCTCATAACAACAAGAGGAATCTCCCATGCTGTTGAAAGACAAGGTCGTGATGGTCTCGGGTGTCGGCCCCGGGCTGGGTATCAAGTTGGCCATGGAGGCCGCACGCGAAGGTGCGCGCGCCGTTGCCATAGGGGCACGGGACAAGGCGCGGCTGCTCGAGGCGCAACAACGTATTTTGGCGCTCACCCACACCTGCGAGGTGTTGTGTGTGCCCACGGACATTACCGATGTCGAAGCCTGTCAGCGCTTCGCCGCAAACACGCTGGAGCAATTCGGGCGTATCGATGCGCTGATCAACAGCGCCTTCTCCCACGGTGGCTTCCAGTCCGTGGAGGAGGGCGACAACGGCCCATTGCGCGAGGCCCTGGAGGTCAATCTGCTGGGCTCGCTGAACATGAGCCGCGCCGTGCTGGCGCCCATGCGCACCCAGGGCGCCGGCGCCATTGTCATGATCAATACCCTGGGGGTCCGCAAGCCTTACCAGGGCGGTGCCGCCTATGCCGCCTCGAAAAGCGCACTGGCCGCGACAGTGCGCTACCTGGCGACCGAGCAGGCGGTGCATGGTCTGCGGGTCAACGGCCTGGCATGCGGCTGGATGTGGGGCGAGCCGGTCCAGGCCCTGGTCCGCCAGACCGCCGCCGCCCGGGGCGTCAGTGAAGAACAGGTGCGTGCCGAACTCAGTGCCGGGATCCCGGGTGGGCGCATGCGCACCGATGACGAGTGCGCACGCGCCGCGCTGTTCCTTGCATCGGATTACGCCAGTGCAATCAATGGCGCGCAACTGGATGCCAACGGCGGCGAAATGATGTGCTGAGGAACATGACAGATGATTGAACACTGCGCCTTTAATGGCGATGCGGATGGCCTCTGTGCACTGCAGCAATTGCGACTGGCCGGGGAACTGGAGCGCGAGGTGCGCTTGATCAGTGGGGTCAAGCGCGATATCGAACTGCTGCGCCGGGTCACGGCCGCTCATGGCGAGCGGGTCACTGTGCTGGACGTGGCCCACGAGCAGAATCGCGAGGATACCCGGCGGTTACTCGACGCCGGTGCCCGGGTGCGCTATTTCGATCACCACTATGCGGGTGACCTGCCTCGACATCCGGCATTCGAGTCATTTATCGATACGGCGGCCCACGTGTGTACCAGCATCCTGGTGGACAACTACCTCTCGGGACGGGAGCACCGCTGGGCGGTGGTCGCCGCCTTTGGTGATGGCCTGGCCGGTCCGGCGCGTGCACTGGCCGAACGACACGGGTTGAATACGGAGGAGGTGGTGGCGCTGGAAGAACTGGGTCAGTTGTTGAACTACAACGCCTACGGCGACAGCCTGGAGGACCTGCATTTCGATCCGTTGGCCCTGGCTGGCGAACTGTTGCCGTACCGCGATCCAATGGACTTCGTCCGCGAAAGCGCGAGTTTCATCACCCTGAAAGAGGGGCATGCCGCCGACATGGCGGCTGCCGCTGACCTGATGCCGTGGCGTGAGGGCAACGGCGCGCGGCTCTATCGCTTGCCGCCGCAGCCATGGGCGCGACGGGTCAGCGGTGTGCTGGCCAATCAATTGGCGGCACAGGCTCCGCACCTGGCCATCGGTCTGCTCAGTGCCAAGGCCAATGGTGAATGGGGGTTCAGCCTTCGTGTACCTGACGGCAGCGAACAGACGGCGGATGTGTTCTGCCGTCAGTTCCCGACGGGAGGTGGACGCAAGCGTGCAGCCGGCATCAACCGTTTGGTCGAGTCGGACCTGTCCGCGTTTGCAGAGCGCTTGCTTGCCGTTTATTCGTCCGGATGTTGCTGAGATTGCAGAGGCAGTCCGGCATGGATGCCGGATTTCACCAGCAGATTGACGCGCTGTAGCCTTTGCGCGGGTTTCTGAGTGGATTTGTTCAAACTATTTTCCCGAAGGCATGGCAATCACCCGGTAACTGAGCTTTTCTAATGACTCTGACGACGCGTGATCGACCTGCAGGTTTCCGTGGAGAACAAGCGATGCCTACCTTCCAAACGCCTGTCCGGTTGTTCTGTTTCGGTCTAGCCATAGGTCTGTTCGCGATACCGCTGTACGCCGCACAAACTCCCTCTACCAATCCGCCTGCGGAGCAACTGGAACCCAAGGCGCTGGAGGTTCTAAAGGCAATGAGTGCCAGGCTCGCGGGCACTCAGGGCATGAGTTTCAAAGCCGTCACGACCTACGAAAAGCCCAGCCGGCTGGGGCCTCCCCTGGCCTATGGCACGGTGGACCTGGTCAACGTGCAACGACCGGACCGCCTTCGTGTGTTGACGTCCGGCGACGGTCCGGCCACCGAGTTTTACTACGACGGCAAAAAAGCCTATGCCTTCGAACGCAAAGGCGACTTGCTGGCCCAGGCGGACGCGCCTCCTACCATTGATGCGACCCTGGAGGCCGCGTACCAGCGTGCCGCGATCTATTTTCCGTTTACCGACGTGATCGTCGCCGATCCCTACAAGGATTTGTCCAGGGACCTGCGTGTGGCGTTTTACGTCGGCCAAAGCACGGTGGTCGGTGATACCACCACCGATGTGATCGCCTACACCAGCGACAGCGTGTTCGTCCAGGCGTGGATCGGCGTGCAGGACAAGCTGCCACGCCGGTTGCGCGCCGTGTTTCTCGATGATCCGACACGATCCCGGCATCAAGTCGATTTCAGTGACTGGAAGCTCCAGTCGACGATGTCTGCCGATTTTTTCAGGCCTGATCACATCGAAACGGCCCACCGCATTCAGTTTGCCCCACCGCCCGATCTTCGTGCCCCGCAGGGGGTAAAAGAGCCCGTGGCGAAACCCTGAACAAGGAGACTGACCCATGAACAGATCTACCTTGAAATTCGCCGGCCTGCTTGTCGCGCTGCTCACCTGCGATCAGGCAGCGGCCTGGTCCCACGCTTCCGGCTTCGGGCGCACTTACGGAGGAGGGGGCTCATGGAGTCATTCGGGTGAATACGGCTCGGCCTCGGGCGGGAGCGGCAGTTGGAGTGGCGAAACCAATCGCGGCGGCTCGGCTTCCGGAGGCGATGGGAGCTGGAGCGGCACCGGCTATCGCGGCGGCTCGGCGTCCGGTGGCGAGGGCTCCTGGCACGGCACGGGCGCGGAAGGTGGAACGGCGTCGGGTGGCGAAGGTGCCTGGCATGCGCAAGGTGAAAATGGCGCCACCGCCGCCGGTTATCACGCGGATGGCTATGGCACAACGGCTTACCTCCCCCCCGTTTATGGCACAACCGCCTACCATGCCGTGCCTTACGGGACTGCTTACTACCATCCGCCAACCGCGGTGATTGCCAGCAGTGGCTGCTACAACTGTGGCTATAACGAGGGCGTCAATCCGGCCGCTGCCGCTGCGGCCGGCGTGGTCGTCGGCGAAGCAGCAGCGACGGTCGCCGACCAGAACGCCAGCTATAACGCCGGCATGGTGGCCTCCGCCCCACCGACAATGCCCATGGGCGCGACGTACGCCTCACTGCCCCCAGGCTGTGGCTTGATAAGCTTCTCCAATACCACGTATTACCAGTGCGGCAACGCCTGGTTGCGACCGTCCTTTGGCGCCAACGGCGTTTATTACACCGTCGTACCGATGCCTTGATCCCCGGAAGATCGCATGCATCTGTAGGAGCTGCCGCAGGCTGCGATCTTTTGATCTTAAT
This sequence comes from Pseudomonas sp. GW821-FHT07G06, assembly GCF_058986625.1. Classification (NCBI taxonomy): domain Bacteria; kingdom Pseudomonadati; phylum Pseudomonadota; class Gammaproteobacteria; order Pseudomonadales; family Pseudomonadaceae; genus Pseudomonas; species Pseudomonas sp. GW821-FHT07G06. Next base: position 263,512 of record NZ_JBYSVW010000007.1, on the reverse strand, counting down.
CGATTCCGACACCGCCAAAAGATCGCAGCCTACGGCAGCTCCTACAGGCTGCGATCTTTTGATCTTAAGCAATTCCGAAACCGCAAAAGATCGCAGGCTGCGCCAGCGCCCACAAGGTGTCGGGTGTTTCTGTAGGAGCTGCCGCAGGCTGCGATCTTTTGATCTCAACCAATTCCGAAACCGCAAAAGATCGCAGGCCGCGCCAGCGCCCACAAGGTGTCGGGTATTTCTGTAGGAGCTGCCGGAGGCTGCGATCTTTTGATCTTGAGTAATTTCGAAACAGCAAAAGATCGCAGGCTTCGCCAGCTCCTACAGTGGCCGTGTGCACTTCAACTGATTTTGCGTGAAGCTCCCTGCCAGTACTTTTCGCGAACCTGTCGGCGCAATACCTTGCCCACCACGGAAGTGGGCAGTTCATCCACGAACACCAGGGATTTCGGCGCTTTGTAGCCACCCAATCGAGCGCGCGTCTGTGCGATCAACTCTTCTGGCGTGACCGTTTGCCCCTGACGCAGGATCACTTCGGCATGCACCGCTTCACCCCATTCCGGGTGCGGGATGCCGACCACGGCGGCCATCAGCACCGATGGATGCGCCGCCAGCGCGGCCTCGACTTCCACCGCGTAGACGTTGAAACCGCCGCTGATGATCATGTCCTTGAGCCGGTCGACGATGTACAGGTAGCCGCCAGCATCGATGTACCCGAGATCGCCGGACTTCCAGGCACCGTCGTCAAATTCCGCGGCCGTGGCTTCAGGGTTTTCGTAGTAACCCTTGATGATGGCTCTGCAGCGGATGCGGATTTCACCGGTTGCGCCAATCGGCAACGGCAGGCCATCCGCATCGGTGATGAACACCTCGACACCGGGAGTAGGCCGCCCAGCCGAGGACAGATGTCGCAGGGCGGCGGCATTGCCGGGTTGATGCGCAGCCTTGTCTAGCGCGGCAATCATCATCGGCGACTCGGTGGCGGCGTAGCCCTGGACAAAAATCTGCCCGAAGCACTCCACCAGTTCGCCAAGCTTGTCCGGGCTCATGGGCGCGGCGCCGTAGATCAGTGTGGTCAGCGAAGAGAAATCCTTCGGATTGGCGCGCTGCATTTCCAACAGGCGATACAGCACGGTCGGCACCAGGAACGAATGGGTGACGCGTTCGCTTTCGACGATCTGCCGCCAGTTTTCCATGTCCAGCTGATTCAGGGTGATGTTGGTGCCACCGCCATAAACCGTGGGGAAGAACAACATGATGGTGCCGTGGGACAACGGTGAAACGTGCAGCAACCGTGTGTTGCCGGACAAGCCCAGATCGGTGTTGATGAACGCCGCGTCGCGGCAGGCCATCCAGTTGTCGATTGAGTACATCGCACACTTGCCTTTGCCGGTGGTGCCACCGGTGAAACGCAACATGCAGATGTGCTGGTCGCTGTCGAGGCTCAGGTCGTAGTCGAGATCCGATGCCGCTTCCACCAACGGCCAGAAGCTGAACACACCGGGGAGGGCGGCTTGCTCAGGCGTCGGCGGGTCCATCACCACGATCTCGCAATCGCGGCTGCGCAGCGTGCTGTAGTAGCTGTCCAGCAGGCGGGTTTCGATAAACACCACCCGCGGCCGGACCAGGTCGATCTGCCGCGCATGCTCGTCGAGCGGGTCGCGCAGGTTGGTCATGACCACCGTGCCTTCCTGCTTGAAGGTGCTGGGAAACATCATCAGGCTGAGGTTGTCGTTTTCCAGGATCAGCATGAAGCGCTCGCCCGCGCGCACTTGCAGCCTGGAGCGCAGGACGTCGGCGATACGGTTGGTCAGCAGGTGATACTGCTCGTAGGTGAAACGCCGGTTGCGCTCGACGTTGACGATCGCCTCCCGGTCGCGATGACGCAGCGCGAGCAAGCGCATGATTCGGCTGAAATTCATTTTCATGGTGGATTGCTCCAGTGGCTCAGGAAGACCGCGACGCGTTTAGCGGGCGCGCATGCGCGACGCGGCATCGAGACGGATGGTCTCGCCGTTGACGTAGGCGTTCTCGATCAGGAAGGCGCAGCAATGCGCGAACTCACGCATGTCACCCAGGCGCTTGGGCGACTCCATCTGTTCTTTCAGCGAGTTGAGCACCTTCTCGTCGAGGCCGGCGACCATGCTGGTCAGGAACAGGCCCGGAGCGATGGCGTTGACCCGCACGCCAATGGCGCCCAGTTCACGAGCGGCGGGCATGTTCATGCCGATCACACCGGCCTTGGTCGCCGCATACGCGCACTGGCCGACCTGGCCTTCATAGGCGGCCCCCGACGACACATTGATCACCACACCGCGCTCTTCGCCGGCTTCGGCTTCGTTGTTGGCCATGTGCTCGGCGCACTTGGACATCACGTTGAACACGCCATTGAGGTTGATCGCCGTGGCCAGGGCGAATTTCGCCAGCGGCGCAGCCTTGCCTTCCTTGCCCAGCACCTTGAAACCGTTCGGTACGGCGGCACCGTTGATGCACACATGGATGGCGCCGAATTTGCCGATCACGGCATTCACCGCGTTCTGCACCGAGGTCTCATCGCTGACATCGGTCTGCACGAACATGGCGCGGTCGGCGCCAATCTCGGCCACAGCCTGTTCGCCGGCTTCGATGTTCAGGTCGAAGATCGCCACGCGGGCGGCTTTTTCACCGGCCATGTAATGCGCGGTGGCCAGGCCCAGGCCCGAAGCGCCGCCGGTGATCACGATGACTTTGTCTTGAATGCGCATGAAGGTGTCCTTGTTCGCTGCCCGGCTCGAAGGAGCCGGGTTGTTATTGTTGGAAATGGAACGGGCGGCTGATCAGAACGCATTGACCCCGGTCAGGGCGCGGCCAATGATCAGTTGCTGGATCTGCGAAGTGCCTTCGGGAATCGGCACGACGATGGCTTCACGGGCGAGTTTTTCCACCAGGAAGTCGGTGGTGACGCCGGCGCCGCCGTGGATCTGCACGGCCTGACGGGCGATGGTCACGGCGGCTTCGCAGGCGAAGTACTTGGCCATGGCCGCTTCCATTTCCGCCGGGATGCCGGCGCCGATCATCTCGGCGGCACGGTAGGTCAGCAGGCGGGCGGCATCGACGTGGGTGGCCATTTCCGCAAGCATCGCCGAGATCAACTGGTGGCCGGCGATCACTTTGCCGTGCTGCTTGCGCTCCTTGGCGTAACGCACGGCTTCTTCCAGCGCGCGACGACCAATGCCCAGGCCTTGAGCGGCGACGAACACCCGCGAGCGCTCGAAGAACGACAGGGTGTTTTTCAGCGCTTCGCCTTCCTTGCCGATGATGTTGCTGGCCGGAACCCGCACGTCGTTGAGGAAAATCTGCGCGGTGGACTGGCTGTTCCAGGCGATCTTGTGGATGTCTTGCACTTCGTACGGATGTTCTTTGCGATCCAGCAGGAAGTGGGTCAGGCCCTTGCGCGGGTCATCGCCGGTGCGGCAGGTGCAGATCAGGAAGTCGGAATAAGAGCCGTTGCTGATCCAGGTCTTTTCACCGTTGATGATGAAGTCGTCACCGTCGCGGCGGGCGCGGGTCTTGATCTCCAGCACATTGGAGCCGACGTCCGGTTCCGAAATGCCGACGCTGACGAACAGCTCACCGCTGATCAGCCCCGGCAAGTAACGCTCGCGCAGGTGGTCCGGGGCCAGTTTCTCGAGCATCTGCGCGCCGAAGGAGTTGATCACCACGGGCGTCGACAGGTCCACCGAACAGGCGGCGACTTCTTCGAAAAGCATGATCAGGGTTGGCCAGTCCAGGCCCAGGCCGCCGTGTTCTTCACTGACGGCGCCGCTGATCATGCCGAACTCGGTGAGCTGGCGCATGATCTCGGACATCTTTTCCCGAGGGATGAATTTGTCGCGGTATTCCTTGTTGAACACCGGGTCGATCTTGTCGGCCAGGAAGCGCCGGAAACTCTCGACGGCTTCGAGTTGTTCCGGGGTGCGCATGACGTGTCCCATGGGGGCTCTCCTTAAATGTTGTTATTGGCGAGAATGTTGACGGCGACCACGGCTTCTTCGATGCCGAACAGTCCGCCGCCGTTTTCCTGGATGGCGATGCGCGCACCTTCGACCTGGCGCTTGCCGGCTTCACCGCGCAGTTGCGTGACCAGTTCGTGGATCTGCCCCAGACCGGTGGCACCAATCGGGTGGCCCTTGGATTCGAGGCCGCCGGACGGGTTGATCGGCAGGCGGCCGCCGACGGTGAAATCACCGCGTTCAGCGGCCGGGCCACCCTGGCCGAACGGCACCAGCATCAGCGATTCGGCGTTGAGGATTTCGCCGATGGCCGAGGCGTCATGCACTTCCGCAACGCTGACGTCGCCAGGGCTGACGCCGGCCTGGTCGTAGGCTTTTTTCGCGGCCAGGTGGGCGATGATTTTTTCCGGTTCATCCAGGCCGCGGTTGCTGCCGGTCTGCACCACGCTGGCGAGTACGCGAACGGCGCGGTCGCCGGCATTCTTCAAGCGCTTAAGGCCGTCGGCGTTGCACAGCAGGACAGCCGCGGCGCCGTCGCTGATCGGCGAGCACATCAGCGTGGTCAGCGGATAGCAGATCGCAGGTGAAGCCAGCACTTCGTCGATGCTGAAGGCTTGCTGGAACTGCGAGAGCGGGTTGTGCACCGAGTGCTGGTGGTTCTTTGCGGCCACCGCGGCGATCTGCCGTTGGGTGGTGCCATAACGCAGCATGTGATTGCGCGCGATGGCGGCATACACGTCCATGAACACGCTGTAGGGGCGTTCGGACACGGTGCCCGGCGGCGGCACGATGCCTTCGCCCATGGCCAGCAGGGTGTGCTTGTTCTGCTCGACCGTGGACACGTCCCAGCCGCCGTCGAACACGGCGAACATCTTGGCCTTGTCCGGGATGTTCATTTTCTCGGCGCCGACCGCCAGGGCGATGTCGCATTGACCGGCGCGCAAGGCCAGCGTGGCCAGGTTGAATGCTGACGAGCCGGATGCACAGGCGTTTTCGACCGAGAACACCGGCACGCCTTCGATGCCGATGCGGCGCATGGCGATCGGGCCGGGAATGCCGGTCTGGCCCTGCAACAGGCCGTTGGTCATGGTGCTGTAGTACACCGAGCCGACGTCGGTGCTGCTGGCGCCGGCATCTTTCAACGCCAGGCCCACGGCTTCGTCGACCATGTCGTAGACGCTGCGCTCCAGCAAGCGGCCAAACGGCGTCATGCCGACGCCCACTACGTAGATATCGTTCATTGTCTGATCCTGAAAATTGCAGGGAACGGCCTAGCGGCCCTTGAAGTTCGGTGCGCGTTTTTCACCGAAGGCCTGCAGGCCTTCCTGGAAGTCGGCGGTGCGCAGGTGCTGGCGCAACATCACTTGCTCATGCAGCAAGGCGTCGTCACGGGACTTGTCAGCCGATGTGCGCGCGACTTCTTTCATGCGGCGCAGGGCAATCGGGCTCTTCCTGGCGATCTGGTTGGCCAGGCTGAGGGTGGCGTCGGCCAGTTGTTCATCGGCGTGGACTTCGCAGACCAGGCCATAGCCTTTCATTTCCGTGGCCGAGAGCGATTTGCCGGTCAGCAGCAGGTACATCGCCACGTTCAACGGAATCAGGCGTGGCAACACCGCCGCGCCGCCGGCACCGGGGTAGACGCCGAAGTTGGCGTGGGCATCGGCGAGGGTCGCGGTTTGCGCGGCGACCACGATGTCGGCGCACATGGCCAGTTCCAGGCCACCGGCCATGGTCACGCCGTTGAGCGCGGCGATCACCGGTTTGGGGAAGTTGCGCAACTGACCGAAGACCTGATTGGCGCGGTCGAGGAAGTCGGCTTCGCCGGCGGGCAGGCAGGCGCCGGCCAACACTTCTTTCAGATCGGCACCGGCGCAGAAGGCCGGACCGCTACCCGTGAGGATGACCACCCGAAGCTCGTCGTTGCGGGCGATGTCATTCAGGCAACGCTCGAGTTCGGCCAGTGTCGCCAGGTTCAGCGCGTTCATGGCCCTTGGCCGATTCAGCGTCAGGCGCGCCACCGGGCCGACGATTTCATACAGCAAGACATCTTCACTCATGACAACACCCTTTTATTGTTAGTCGCGCATTTGGCGTAGTGGATGGGCCGATAGTAGGAATGCGCGCGGTGCGGTCGCAGGTCATTGCAACGAAAGCGCTTGTCCCCCGGGAATGCCCCAAACACCGTAGATCCCTGTAGGAGCTGCCGAAGGCTGCGATCTTTTGATCTTGCTTTTAAAAGATCGCAGCCTTCGGCAGCTCCTACAGGGGCACGCCTGTGAAGACAGATGAATTGATCGAGAAGACCGGCAGGTCAGGCGCACTTGCTTGCACCATCGAAACGGTATTCGAACAACAATTACAGAGAGACCGTGCGATGAAGAAAATCCGCGTAGTGCTGACGGTGTCAGTGTTGGCCGCCAGCATTGTCGGGGCGCTGCAATGGTCGCGGGGGCAAACCGGCGTTCACTTGCCAGCGGTCGAAAACAGCGCAGGGCAGGGAGGCCAGAAAGCCGCGACGGCGGCGACCATCGCCGTCAATGCAACCACGGCGCACACCATGCCCGCCGTCGATCCGCAGGTGGAGGCCGACATCCAGCGTGGCTTCATTGCCAGCCTGCCGGACGCCGAAACCACCGCGGCCGATGGGCACGTGGTGTACAGCCTCAAAGGCTACGAATTTCTCGACAGCCCGAATGCGCCGGCGACGGTCAATCCGAGCCTGTGGCAGCAAGCCCGCAAAAGCATGGCCAACGGGCTGTTCAAGGTCACCGACGGTTTCTATCAGGTGCGCGGTCTTGACCTGACCAACATGACCATCATTGAAGGCAAGACCGGCCTGATCATCATCGACTGCAACCTGGCCACCGAAGTGGCGCACGCGTCACTGGAGCTGTATTACCAGCACCGGCCGCGCAAACCGGTGGTGGCGGTGTTCTACAACCACAGCCATGTCGATCACTTCGCGGGTATTCGCGGCATCGTCGACGAAGAAGACGTGAAGTCGGGTAAGGTGCAGATCATTGCCCCGGCAGGCTTCATGGAAACCTCGGTGGCCGAGAACGTGATGGCCGGCAACGCCATGAGCCGCCGCGCCGAATACCAGTTCGGCACCACGTTGCCGCGCAGCGCCCAGGGCCAGATCGACCTTGGCGGCGCCAAGGCGTTGTCCAACGGCACCATCACGATGATCCCGCCGACCCTGGAACTCAGCCAGCCGGTGCAAACGCTGACCATCGACGGCGTCGAGATCGTCAACATGCTCGCCCCCGGCACCGAAGCGCCCGCCGAATTCATCCACTATTTCCCGCAGTTCAAGGTGATCGATACCGGTGAACTGGCACTGCCGACCCAGCATCAGTTGTTGACGTTACGCGGCGCGACCATCCGTGATGGCCTGGCGTGGTCGAAATACCTCAATCAATCCCTGCACCAGTTCGCGCCCGGCGCCGACATCCTGGTGGGGCAGCATGGCTGGCCGGTGTTTGGTCACGAGCGTGTGGTCAACTATTTGTCCAAGCAACGGGACATGTACAAGTGGCTGCACGACCAGTCCCTGCGCTTGATCAACAAGGGTTACAAACCGGTGGAGATTGCCGAGTACCTGCGCGATCACGTCCCGGCGAGCCTGGCCAGCGAAACCTTCACCCATGGTTTCTACGGGTCAGTGCAGCGCAACGCCAAGGCGGTGTATCAGCAATACATGGGCTGGTATGACGCCAACCCGGCCAATCTGGACGCGTTGTCCGACGGTGATTACGGCAAGAAATTCGTCGAGTATGGCGGCGGCGCCGACGCCGTGCTGGCCCGTGCGCGCAGCGATTTTGCCAACGGTCAGTACCGCTGGGTGGCGCAGGTCATGAGTCATTTGACCTATGCCGAACCCGCCAACAGTGCAGCCCGAGAGCTGGCAGCCGATGCCCTCGAGCAATTGGGTTACCAGGCCGAGTCGGCGGTCGAGCGCAACAGCTATCTGGCGGCGGCCATGGAGCACCGCAGCGGCGGCAAGAAACTCGCTTCGCCGCTGCGCACAGCCAGCCCCGACATGCTTCGGGCGCTGACCATCGAGAACATTTTCGATTACCTGGGCGTTCGCCTGAAGGCCCCGGATGTCGAGGGCAAACACATCGTCCTCAACTGGAACTTCACCGACATCGGCACCTCGGGCAAGCGTTACATGCTCAATCTGGAGAACTCGGCGTTGACCTATATCGCCGATTACAACGCCGAGCAGGCCGATGCCACCTTGACCCTGACGCGCGAAACCCTCAACGCCATCCTGGCGGAGAAAGTGTCGCCGATCGAAGCGGTATTCAAAGGCGACCTGAAGATCGATGGCAGCAAACTGGCGGTCTATGACGTGCTCGGTTCGCTGGACAAATTCTCACCGGACTTTGAGCTGGTCGGGCCCAATGCGCCAGCACGATAGGAGCTGCACCATGCACCCTGCGATGGACGACATCGACACTTCTGCCGCCACGCCCGCCAACGCTGCGATCGACGGGGTCCGCGCGGTCCTGGCCCGACAACAGGCGGCCTCCCGGGTCGAGGGCCCGCCGTCGGCCGAGCTGCGGATCGAGCGCATCAACCGGGTCATCACGCTGTTGGTCAATCATCAACAGCGGCTGTGCGAGGCGCTGGCCCGGGATTTCACCTGGCGCAGCCATGATCAATCGCTGATGGCCGATGTGCTGTTGCCGATCCGCGGCCTCAAATATGCCCGTGACCATGTTCGCCGCTGGATGCGACCGGAGCGTCGCAAAGCGGAGCTGGGAGGTGGCTGGCTGGGCGCGAAGGCGGAAATTCACTATCAGCCACTGGGGACCATCGGCATCATTTCGCCGTGGAATTTCCCGATTGCCATCGCGCTGGGGCCGCTGGCCGAGGCCCTGGCGGCGGGGAACCGCGCGATCATCCTGTTCTCCGACCAGTCACCGGTAACGGCGGGTTTGTTAATCGAGCTGCTGGCCGAGCAGTTCGATGACAGCGAAGTGGCAGGCTTTATCGGCGGCGCTGAACTGGGCGCGGCATTTTCCGCCATGCCGCTGGATCATCTGGTGTTCACCGGCAGCCCAAGGGTTGGGCGTTTGGTGATGCGCGCTGCGGCGCAACACCTGACGCCGCTGACCCTTGAACTGGGCGGAAAGTCGCCAACCGTTATTGGCCGCGGCGCCGACCTGGAAAACGCCGCCAGACGGATCTGGGGCGGGAAGGGGGTCAGCAGTGGACAGGCCTGTATCGCACCCGACTATGTGTTTGTGCACGAGGATGACTGTGAGCGCCTGTTGAGCTGCATGCAGGTCGAACTGCGGCGCATGTTCCCGACGCTGCTGGACAATCCCGACTACACGGCCATGGCGACGCCGGGGCAATACCGGCGGATGCAGGCCTGCCTGCAAGACGCCCGTGAACATTGCGTGCGGATGATCGAGGTCAACCCGGCCGATGAGGACTTGAGCGCATCGCGCAAGATCGCGCCGACCCTGCTGGTTGATCCGCCGGACACGACACTGGCGATGCAAGAAGAAGTCTTCGGTCCACTACTGCCGATTCGCGGCTATCGCCACATCGACGAGGTGCTCGACTACATCAACGGGCATCCGCGACCCCTGGCGCTGTATTACTTCGGCAACGACCGCGCTGAAGCCCGGCATGTGCTGGAACGCACCCATTCGGGCGGCGCTTGCATCAATGAAGTCATGCAGCACCTGTTCCAGACCGATTTGCCGTTTGGTGGCTGTGGTCACTCGGGGTTTGGCCGGTATCGCGGCGGGTATGGCTTCAAGGCATTCAGCCTGGAGCGTGCGGTGTTCACGCCGCCGCGTTGGGATGTCATGGGGGTGCTGCGGCCGCCTTATGGCAAGGTGTTTCGCCGGGTCATCGGCGCTCTGTTGAAACCCTGAAAATCAAAAGATCGCAGCCTGCGGCAGCTCCTACCTTGAAATGCGATCCCCTGTAGGAGCTGCCGAAGGCTGCGATCTTTTGATCTTCAAAACACAAAGGACCCCGTAAATGTTCCCGATGAAACCGCTCGCCCTGGCCATGTGTTGCATAGCGTTCGCCGGCCAATGTCATGCCACCCCCAAACGCCCGAACATCGTGGTACTGGTGGCCGACGATTGGGGCTACAGCGATGTCGGCGCCTTCGGCAGCGAAATCGCCACGCCGAACATCGACACCCTGGCCCGTGAAGGCGTGCGCTTTTCCGACTTCCATGTCACGGCTTCCTGTTCGCCGACGCGCTCGATGCTGCTGACCGGCGTCGACAACCACCGCAACGGCGTCGGCAACATGCCGGAGACCATGCCCGACGAACACCTGGGCAAACCCGGCTACAGCGGCGTGCTCAACGACAACGCCATCACCGTCGCCAGCCTGCTCAAGGACAGCGGTTACAACACCTACATCACCGGCAAATGGCATCTGGGCAAGACCCCGGACACCTTGCCCGACAAACGCGGTTTCGAGCGCTCGTTCATCCAGGCCGACAGCGGCTCGGACAACTGGGAAGAGCGGCCCTACGCGCCGTTGTACGACAAGGCGGCCTGGTTCGAAAACGGCCGGCCGGCGCACCTGCCGAAGGACTATTACTCCTCGACCTTTATCGTCGACAAGGCCATGGACTACATCGCCGCCGATCGACAGGGCGGCAAACCGTTTTTCGCCTATCTGGGGTTTCAGGCCAATCACGTTCCCGTCCAGGCCCCCAAGGACATGATCGACAAGTACCGGGGCCGTTATGACCAGGGCTGGACCGCCTTGCGCCAGGCCCGGCGTGACCGTGCGGTGGAACTGGGCCTGATTCCCGCCGGTGCGGGCCTGCAGACCATGGCCAGCACCGCCGACTGGAATGCCCTGGACGCCCATGAAAAACGCTACGAAGCGCGGCGCATGGAGGTCTATGCCGCCATGGCGGAAACCATGGACCAGGAAATCGGCCGTTTCATCGCGCACCTGAAAGCCAGCGGCGAGTACGACAACACGGTGTTCGTGTTCCTCTCCGATAACGGCAGTGAGCCGACCGATCCGTACGCGATTCCGGCGATCCGCTTGTGGCTGGAAATGAACTACACCCGTGAGCTCGATCGCCTGGGCAGCAAGGGTGCGTTCACCAGCATCGGCCCGAGTTGGGCCAGCGCGGCGGCCTCGCCGTTCAGCGGTTACAAGTTCTTTGCCGGCGAGGGCGGTTTGCGCACGCCGATGATCGTCGCCGGCGTGCCCGGTATCCAGGCCAACCTCATCGCCAAATCCTTCACCCACGTCACCGACATCGTCCCGACCTTGCTGGAAGTGGCCGGTGTGCCGGCGCATCACGGCGAATACCAGGGGCGAGCCGTAGAACCCCTGATCGGCAGCAGTCTGGTGCCGGTGCTGCAAGGTACGGCCGAGCGCGTGCATCCGCAGGATCAGGCCATCGGCTATGAACTGTCCGGCAGCGCAGCCCTGTTCAAGGGGGACTACAAACTGGTCAAGAGCCTGAAGCCGGTGGGCAACGAACAATGGCACCTCTACAACATCGTCACCGATCCCGGTGAGACGATCGACCTGCAGGCGCAGGTGCCGGAGCGCTTCCAGCGCATGCAGGCCGACTATGCCGAGTACGCCCGCGCCAACGGCGTACTGCCGATGCCGGTCGGTTATGACTACATGCACCAGGGGCAGATGTATGCGCTCAAGCATGTGGTCATTCCCAAGCTCAAGGCCGTGGCGCCGCCGCTTGTGGCGGTGATCTTGTTGCTGGTGGGCGTGCTGGTCTGGCGTCGGCGCCGCAAGCAGGGTGTCTGAGTGATGATCGACGAAGTGGACGAGTGGGGGCGCCGGTTGATCCACCGGCGCAAGGTCGAGTGCCAGGGCTTTCTGCGGGCCGACGGGCTGTGGGACATCGAAGGTCGATTGAACGACAGCAAGACCCATCCCGTGACCCTCGCTGAAGGGCGGACGGTGGCGGCAGGGCAGACGTATCACGGCATGTTCATGCGCCTGACCCTGGACGATGACTTTGTTGTGCGAGAGGTGCACGTGGCCATGCCCGATGTGCCCACCAGCCAATGCCGTGGCGCAATGCCGGGCTATGAAAAACTGCTCGGCGAGCGCATTGGCCCGGGGTTTTCGCGGCGGATCAAAGCGCTGTTTGGCGGGATCGGCGGTTGCGTGCACTTGACCGAGTTGCTGCTGCCGATCGCCACGACGGCGTTTCAGACCATTCCCATGGCCCGGGCGATGGTTGCGCCGCGTACGGCGGCAGACGCAGAGGCTTACCGCAACGCTACCGGCCGATTGATCAACACATGTCACGCCTTGCGCGAGGACAGCCCCGTTGCCATATTCCTGAAGAACTAACCAATTCCCCCTGTAGGAGCTGCCGAAGGCTGCGATCTTTTGATCTTGTTTTTAAAGCAAAATCAAAAGATCGCAGCCTGCGGCAGCTCCTACAGGGTCCGTGGTCATCAGGTAAAGAGTCCGAGGTGATCAGGCACAGGGGCCGTGGTGATCAGGTACAGGGACCGTGGTGATCAGGTGGTGATCAGGTGTTCAACCTGTGCATCGCTCAAGCCTGCTTTTCGCAAGATCAACGCGGTGTGTTCGCCACGCTTGGGAACCGAACCGGCCGAGGAGGGTGTCGTCGAAAAGCGCGGCGCCGGTGCAGCCTGCAACACGCCGTCCCGACGCGAGTACACACCGCGCTCGGCCATGTGCGGATGGCTCAGCGCTTCGGCTGGTGTCAGCACCGGGGCGAAGCAGGCGTCGCTGCCCTCGAGCAATTCGACCCAGTGCTGGCGTGGCTGGCTGGCAAACACGGCGGCCAGGCGTTCACGCAAGGCGCCCCACAATCGTGGATCGTAGGGGTTCTTGAAGTCCGCGTCATCGCCCAGGCCAAGCTTGTTGAACAGCAGCGCGTTGAACTGCGGTTCGAGGGCCTGCACGCTGACGAACAGGCCATCGGCGCAGGCGTAAGTGCGTGCCCAGTGCGCACCATCGAGCAGCCCGCAACCGCGCTCCAGTGGCTGTTGACCGGCGGAGTGTGCCGACAGCAGCAGGTTCATCAGGTTGGCGCTGCCATCGACAATCGCCGCGTCCACCACCTGACCGACGCCATTGGTACCGGCATTGATGATGCCGGCGAGGATGCCCATCGCCAGGTACAGCGCGCCGCCGCCCAGATCGCCCACCAGGGTAGGGGGCGCCATCGGTGGTTGACCGGCTTCACCGCTGAACCACAGGGCGCCGGACAAGGCGATGTAGTTGAGGTCGTGCCCGGCGGCCTGGGCCAATGGGCCATGCTGGCCCCAGCCCGTCATGCGTCCGTAGACCAGACGTGGATTGCGCGTCAGACACTGGTCAGGGCCCAGGCCCAAGCGTTCCATCACGCCCGGACGCATGCCTTCGATCAGGGCGTCGGCACCTTCGATCAAACGCAACACCGCTTCGACGGCCGCCGGATCCTTCAGGTCCAGGGCGATCGACTGTTTGCCGCGATTGACGATGGCGTGCTTGCCCAGGTCCAGCATGTCAGCGCCTTTGGTACCGGCGCGTTCCACCAGAATCACTTCGGCGCCCATGTCGGCCAGCAACATGCCGCAAAACGGTCCCGGGCCGATGCCGGCGATTTCGACGATACGAACGCCGTCCAATACTCCCATGCGAGTACTCCTCTGGGTTTACATAGATTTTTTTGGGGGGGGGGGAAGATCAAAAGATCGCAGCCTTCGGCAGCTCCTACAGGTGTACTCCGATCCCCTGTAGGAGCTGCCGCAGGCTGCGATCTTTTGACGTTAACGACGGAGCAACAACGCGGCCATCACGGCGTGAAACGCAACGGCGGGCCACAACAACAACCCACTGCTGACAAACACCCCGACATACGCCAGGTACAACGCAACAACCCCGTTGTAGAACAGCATCGAGCGAACCGCGGCAATGCTGACCGGCCGAGGCCAACAGGCAATACCGAGCGCAATCAGGGCCAGGCCGAAGAACCGCGCAAACAGATGGGTGTCCTCGGTGCCGACAATCCCTAACAACAGCTGGCTGGCCAGACCGGGAGTGAGCACAAAGGCCAGCCCCGTGGCGATTTCCACCACGGCGCAAACCGTCAGTAACTTATGCGGGGTGATTGAGCGTGCCGGATGCATGATCGTCCTCCAATGACACAGCGGCGCGGGCTGCGCGATCCTCGCGGATGAAGTCGGCGGCTTTTTCGCCGATCATCACGGTGGCGGCTGTGGTGCTACAACCAATGATAGTCGGCATGATCGAAGCATCGACCACCCGCAGGCCCTGCAGACCGTGGACTTTCAATCGAGCGTCGACCACCGCCATGTCATCGCTGCCCATTTTGCAAGTGCCCACCGGGTGATAGAGGGTGTCGGAGCGGTCGCGCAGGACTTGCTCGATTTCAGCGTCGGTGGTCATCGGCGCGCCGAGCACGTCTTGAGGGTTGAAGGCCTTGAAGGCTGCTGTCCCCATGACTTTTTCAATCACCCGATAGCCCTGGATCAGGGTTTTGATGTCGTCCGGATGGGTCAGGAAGGCCGGGTCGATCAGCGGCGGCACCATCGGGTCGGTACTCGCCAGTTTCAGTTGCCCGATGCTTTTTGGGTGCAACAGGCAGGCATGCACGCTGAGGCCGTGACCGCGATACAGCGTGCGGCCGTGGTCGGCAAACATGGCAACGGTCAGGGCCAGTTCGATATCGGCCTGACGCAATGCCGCAGAGGTTTTGACGAACGCACAGGCCTCGGCAAAGTTGGTCGTCAGGGGACCAGAGCGTTTGCGCCAGTAGCGGAATACGGCTTTGGTCACGTCCCAGATGCCCGCCAGTGACAGGCCGATCAAGTGACGCGATTTGACGCGGTAGGAGTGCACGTAATCGATGTGATCCACTAGGTTCTGGCCCACGCCCGGCAGCTCGTGAACCACGGGGATGTCGAGTTTCAGCAAGTCGCTGGTCGGGCCAACCCCGGACAGCAGCAACAGCTGCGGGGAGTTGAACGCGCCGGAACTCAGGATCAGCTCATGGCGCGTGCGCAAGGAGCGCTTTACGCCGTTTTGCACGAACTCAATGCCGACGGCGCGTTTGCCGTCGAAAATGATTCCCGTGGCGTGGGCGTGGGTTTCGATGCGCAGGTTCGTCCGGTGACGGTTAGGCGTCAGGTAGGCTTTGGCCGCACTGCAACGCTGCCCGTCCTTTTGCATCACTTGAACGCGGCCGAAACCTTCCATGTTCGCGCCGTTCTGGTCCGGGCACGCTGGATAGCCAGCCTCCACACCGGCCTCGACGAAGGTTTCGCCGAACGGGTTGGGCGAGGCGTGGAAGCGCACGTTGAGCGGGCCGTTCTGCCCGTGCAGCGCGTCCTTGAAGTGTTCGTTATGCTCGGCGCGCTTGAAGAACGGCAGCACCTCCTGGTAGCTCCATCCGGGGTTGCCCAACGCCGCCCAGCGATCGAAGTCTTCGGGGTGGCCGCGGTGATACGCCATGGCGTTGATCGAAGAGCTGCCGCCCAGGGTCTTGCCCCGTGGCTGATACCCGATACGGCCGTTCAAGCCCGGTTGCGGCACGGTCTGATACTGCCAGTTGTTGATCGAGCTCGGCACCATCGCCGCGACACCGGCCGGCATGTGCACCAGCGGGTTGGTGTCAGGGCCGCCGGCCTCGAGCAGGCACACCGAAATACTCGGGTCCTCTGACAGCCGACTGGCGACTACACAGCCCGCAGCACCCGCGCCGACCACGATGTAATCGAATTCTGTGTTCAGGTTCATGCGTATTCTTCTCTTTATTCGAGGCATAACTTGAGCGCATTGTGGGCACCTGGCCGGGTCGTCACTGGTCAATTGAATGAATTCGCAGGTCAGCGGGGCAGGTGACTATCGCGCCAAGCATCGGAACATCGAGGCCAGGTCCCTGATGGATCATTGACCGATGCATGATCGGGGGCGAGTATCGGCGTTCGCATACCCATAAGGCAGGCACATGTCAGGTTCGAAAACGCAGGCGCCAGGCGACGAAATCTCGTTGTTCGAAGAGGCGCTACAGCCCACCACCATCAGCAGTTATACCGTGGCTATCGCGCAGGCACTGGAGGCCAGTGGCGTGGACAGCAAGCGGATTTTTGCCGCCATGGGCATCCCACTGGGCGTTGCTACCGATCCGATGACCCGCTTGCCTGCGGCAACGATGACGCGTCTGTATCAAGCCTGCGTGGACGTGACCCACAACCCTTATTTCGGGTTGACCGTGGCCAAGCATATTCATCTGACGCACTTGCATGCCTTGGGGTACTCGTTGGCGGCCAGTGGCACGCTGATGGACTTCTGCCGACGGCTGGAGCGCTACTTCCGCCTGGTGTCCCAGGTCGCCAAGGCCAGTCTCAGTCAGGACGACTCGCACGTCCTGATGCGATTCGATCACCTGCTGGAACTCAGCGGCGAGACAGAAGATGCGTTTTTCGGCTTTCTGATTCGAACCATGCGCCTGCTCTACAAGCAGGAGTTCAAACCGGTACGCGTGGAGTTGTGCCGGCCGATGCCCCACGAGGGGGCCGCGCCGTATGAAACCTTGTTCAGGTCACCGGTGTTGTTCGGTCAGGCCTCAGGCCTGCTGGTGTTCGACAAAGCTGACGTGATGCAGGTGCTCAGCGGTTCCTGCCCGGAACTGGCGCAGGTCAACGACAACATCATCATCAGTTATCTGGCGCGCCTGGATAAAAGTGACGTGATTACGGGCGTGACCCAGAAGATCATCGAGTTCCTCCCGGACGGCGACTGCACGCGGGACAAAGTCGCCAGCGCCTTGTGCATGAGCCCGACCAAGCTGCAGTTGAAACTGTCCCAACGTGGCACCCATTTCCAGCAACTGCTCGATGACACGCGCAAGGAGCTGGCCTGCAGTTACCTGAGCCAGGCTTCGCGGCCGGTCACGGAGATCACCTTTTTGCTGGGCTTCAGCGACACCAGCAACTTCACCCGCGCGTTCAAACGCTGGACCGGATTGTCACCGACGGATTTTCGGCAGCAGGGGTGAAGATCAAGATCAAAAGATCGCAGCCTTCGGCAGCTCCTACATATTCCCTGTAGGAGCTGCCGAAGGCTGCGATCTTTTGACTTTGCTTTTCTAAACCCAAATGGCATCCCACAACGGGTAATCGCCTACACGCTTCACCAACCCCGCACGTATCGGATTCATGACGATGTAACGCGCAGCATCCTTCAAATCCTCATCCCGCCGCAGAGCCCGATCGTAATACCCTCGCTGCCATAACCGGCCTCGTTCAATCGAGCGACTGCTACGGGATTTGATACGGCACATCAGCTCGGCCAACGTGCCTCGTTGCAGCTCCACCAGCCAATGCAGGTGATCGGGCATGATCACCCAAGCCATCGAAGTGACCATTGCTGCTTCTTCTGCACTTCGCAATTGTTCGACCAGAAGCCGTCCCACCCGCCAATCGGCAAAGACCGGTTGTCGCTGACAGGTGACGGCCGTCAGCAAATAAATACGACCCGACTCAGAAACCCTACCCTTGCGCAGATGACATCCGTTTGCAGCGACAGGCATTCCATTGCCCTCCATTACGGTGTTGTCGGGTAAACGTTAGCCGCTGTCGCACCCATCGAATCGATCAGGTTCTTTCGACGTGTTACGAGGCCCCTGTAGGAGCTGCCGAAGGCTGCGATCTTTTGATCTTAAAAAATCAAGATCAAAAGATCGCAGCCTTCGGCAGCTCCTACAAAAGCCAAAAGGGGCGCTTTGTCGCCCCCCACGTTGTGTTGACCGATGATTTGGCCCAATTGACCGGCGACCCACCCACCCCTCGCGATACAACAGACTCGACCGATTCGGCTAGCAATCCCTGAAGCAGGGCGCACCGCCGTTTCGGCATTTTCTTGAATGACTTTTCTTGAACCCACAGAGAAGGCGAGCACGCTAGATGAATAACAACAATAAGATCGGCCACCCAAATCTGCGGCGCGGGCTGCTGGCATCGGCGGTTCTCGCCGGGTTGGGAATGACGCCTGTGCAGGCGTTCGAGTTTGATACGGGGAATGAGGACGTTTCGGTTCGTTTCGACAACACCGTCAAGTTCAACTACGCCCAGAGGGTTGAAGCCGCGAACAGCAAGCTGGCCAACGCCTGGAACAACAACGACGGTAACCGCAACTTTTCTTCCGGCAGCCCGGTCGCCCAGCGCCTCGATGTGCTGTCGGAGCTGGACGTGGTGTACAAGAAACAGATGGGCTTTCGGGTCAGTGCCAACAGCTGGTATGACCATGCCTACGACAATGTCGGCAGTGACAACGCGGCCACCAATCAACTCGACAACGGCCGGCCGGACTCGCGCCACCTGAGCGGTTACGCCGACCGTTATTACAACGGACCGTCCTCGGAAATCCTCGACGCCTTCGTGTTCGGCAGCACCGAGATCGGCGACGAATCGCTGTTGAGCGGCAAGGCGGGCAAGCACACCCTGTATTGGGGTGAGAGCGTGCTGGCCTTCGCCCACGGCAACAGCTACGGCCAGTCGGGTCTGGACTTGTCCAAGGCGCTTGCCGTGCCGGGCACCGAAGCCAAAGAGCTGTTCATTCCGCGCAACCAGTTGTCCACCAGTTTCACGGTCAACCCGGAGCTGACCCTGGCAGCCCAATACTTCCTGGACTGGGACGCTGCACGGCTGCCGGAATCCGGCACCTATCTGGGTTTCAACGACGGTATCCAGAACGGCGGCCACAACCTGTCGCTGATCGCCGCAAAGAACCCTCTGTTCGGGACACCTGGCCCCTTGGGCGCCAACCAGTTCCTGCGCCTGACCAATGGCCACACGTACACCCCTGACCACAGCGGTGACTTCGGCCTGATGGCCAAGTGGAGTCCGGCGTGGCTCGACGGCACGATGGGTGTCTACTACCGCAAGACGTCGGACATCCTGCCCAACCTGGTGCTGCAACCGGTGGCGGTCGGCCCGGCTCAGCTGATTTCGGGCAACGTCGGCAGCTACAACCAGTTCTACGTCGACGACATCGATGTCTACGGCTTCAGCCTGTCGAAAAGCGTCGCGGGTGTGAGCGTCGGCTTCGACCTCAACTATCGCCACAACATGCCGCTGTCGAGCGTTCCGGCCACCGTCAACCCGACCTTGGGCGCGGCGCAGGCGCCGGGTTTCATCAGCAGCTTCGACGGCGAAAACGGCGTGGCACGCGGCAACACCGTGCACGCGGTGCTCAACGGCCTGACCACGTTCGGCGATACCCCGCTGTGGGATTCCTCTTCGTTGCTGGTCGAACTCGGCTATAGCCGCTGGCTCGACGTGACCGAGAACAAGCAACTGTTCAAAGGCGAGGACTGGTATCACGGCGTCGACAAGGTCTCCAGGGACAACTACATCCTCGGGATGAACTTCAACCCTACCTGGTATCAGGTATTCCCCGGCATCGATATGTCCATGCCGGTCAGCTACAACGTCGGCCTCGCGGGCCAGTCCTCCGTGCAACTGGGCGGCAACAAAGGCACCGGCAGCTACTCGGTCGGCGTCGGCATGGACGTGCGCAGCCAGTACCGCTTTGACCTCAAGTACGTCGATAACTTCGGCGATTTCGATACCTGTGGCTCTGCCGGCAGCGCCGGGGCACAGGGCGATGGTGCCGCGCCCGGCGCCAACGGCCAATACAACTGCGTTCCCGGCCAGACCACTGCGTTTGCCGGTACCGTGGCCCAGCTCAAGGATCGCGGCATGGTCACTTTCACTTTCAAAACCACCCTCTGATCCTTGAGTTGTGAGTCAACAGGAGACATCCATGAATTTCGTCAAATCAGTATTGGCCACCGCCCTCGCGCTGGCCGTCGCAGGTTCCGCCCACGCGGCGGTCAGCGCCGATCAGGCCGCGAAGCTCGGCACCAGCCTGACCTCGGTCGGCGCGGACAAGACCGCCAACGCCGATGGCAGCATTCCGGCATACACCGGTGGCCTGACCGCGATTCCGGCTGATTTCAAAACCGGTGATTCGTTTCGTCCCGACCCGTTCGGCAGTGAGAAACCGCGCCTGGTGATTACCGGCAAGAACCTCGCCGAGCAAAAAGACAAACTCACCGCGACGGCCCAGGCGTTGCTCACGCGCTACCCGAGCTATCGCCTCGACGTTTACCCGACTCACCGTAGCGTCACGCTGCCTGACGCCGTGCTGAAGAACACCGCGAAAAACGCCGTGACCGCCAAGACCACCAATGGTGGCCTGTCGCTGGAAAACGTCCTGCCCGGCGTGCCGTTCCCGATGCCGGCTGACGGTAACGAAGCGATGTGGAACCACTTGTTGCGCTATCAAGGCGTGGCCATGACCAACAAGTACGACTCGTGGAACGTCGACTCCTCCGGCACCGCGTCCTTGAGCTCCACGGGCGTGTTCAACATCGAATACCCGCTCTACGCGCCGAACCGGTCCGTGGGGCCAGTCAGTGCCGATGAAACCTTCTACAAGATCAAGCTGACGTACACCGGCCCGGCCCGCCGCGCCGGGGAAGCGCTGTTGCTCATGGACTCGGTCAACCCGATGCAACAACCGCGTCGCGCCTGGCAATACCTGCCGGGGCAACGTCGGGTGAAACTGGCTCCGGACCTGGCCTACGACACGCCGAACCCCGGCACTGTCGGCGCAGCGACCTACGATGACGCGTTCCTGTTCAACGGCGCGATGGACCGCTACGATTTCAAGCTGGTCGGCAAGAAAGAACTCTATGTGCCGTACAACACCTACAAGCTGAGCTATCACAAAGACGCGGCCGATGTGATGAAGGCCAATCATGTGAACCCGGACTTGCTGCGCTGGGAGCTGCACCGGGTGTGGGTGGTCGAAGCCACGCTCAAGCCGGGCAAGCGCCACATCTACAGCAAACGCACGTTCTACCTCGACGAAGACAGCTGGATCGCTTTGGCGTCCGACGAGTACGACGCCCGTGGCCAGCTCTACCGCGGCGGTTTCTCGCACCTGACCTACAGCTACGACGTGCA
The DNA here is from genome assembly GCF_058986625.1 of Pseudomonas sp. GW821-FHT07G06. Taxonomy (NCBI): domain Bacteria; kingdom Pseudomonadati; phylum Pseudomonadota; class Gammaproteobacteria; order Pseudomonadales; family Pseudomonadaceae; genus Pseudomonas; species Pseudomonas sp. GW821-FHT07G06. The sequence continues at coordinate 242,535 of NZ_JBYSVW010000007.1, read as the reverse complement.
GGCCCCGGACACCATCAACCACATGCTCTACGACCTGGTTTCCGGTGCCTATAACGTCAACGGTTTCTACGGTCCTTACGGTGGCCTGAAGTACATCGATCCACTGTCCAAGGCCCAGTGGTCCGCCGAGTCGCTGGCCGGTACCGGTATCCGCTAACCCCACAACCCCTGTAGGAGCTGCCGAAGGCTGCGATCTTTTGACTTTGTTCTTCAAAAACAACATCAAAAGATCGCAGCCTGCGGCAGCTCCTACAGGACTGTGGGTGCATCCGAGATAACAATAATGACAATGATCAAATGGTTCCTTCTCGCTGCCTTGTCGGCGGCCATGGCCGTTCCGTTCACCCGCCCGGTGATCGCCAGTGAATTTGCCGATGTGCTGGAAACGCCAGCGCTGCGCAGCGAGTTGGCGGCGGGTTCCATGGTGACGGGGTTGGCCCGCGCCGGTGAGCGACTGGTCGCCGTGGGCCAGCGCGGGCACATTCTGTATTCCGATGACGCCGGCCAGCATTGGCTGCAGGCCCAGGTGCCGGTCAGTTGCGATCTGCTGGCCGTGCACTTTCCCACGCCGCAACTCGGCTGGGCCGTGGGGCACGATGGCGTGGTCCTGCACAGCAGCGATGGCGGGGAAACCTGGCGCCGGCAACTGGATGGGCGCCAGGCTGGCCCGATCATGCTCGCGTATTACCAGCGGCAACTTGACGGCCATCCGGATGACGCGGGCCTGCAAGCACGGGTCGGCGACGCGCAACGCATGGTCGAGGAGGGCGCCGACAAACCCTTCCTGGATGTCTGGTTTGAAAACGAGCGCGTCGGCTACATCGTCGGCGCGTTCAACCTGATTTTCCGTACCGATGACGGCGGCTTGCGCTGGACGCCGTTGCTGGAGCGCACCGACAACCCGGGAGCGCTGAACCTTTACGCGGTGCGTCCGGTAGGTGACGAGTTGTTCATCGTCGGCGAACAAGGCCTGGTCATGAAGCTGGATCGCGCGAGCGGTCGTTTCAAGGCGCTGTCGACGCCGTACAACGGCAGCTTCTTCGGCGTCACCGGTAAACCCGGTGTCGCGCTGGTGTACGGCCTGCGCGGCAACGTCTTTCGCAGCACCGATGACGGGGCGAGCTGGAGCAGGATCGACCTCGGCCTGCCCCTCAGTATCACCGCCAGCAGCGTCACCGCCGATGGCCGCATCCTGCTGGTCAGCCAGGCCGGCCACGTGCTGGTCAGCAGCGACGACGGTGCCAGTTTTCAATTGCAGCCCACCACCACACTGGCCCCGGTCGCCGCCGCCCAAGTGGCCAGTGGTGGTTCCCTGGTGCTCGCCGGCACCCGTGGCCTGCGCCAGTTGCCCCTCGAATAAGCCCGGCATTACAAAGAGAACAATATGATGGGTCATTACGAACTCGAAACAATGCCGGTGGTCCGCGAGCTCAAGGGCTTCGATGCCCGCTCCGGTAACGCCCTGGAACGGCTGATCTTCAACAACCGCCTGTGGGTGGTGCTGGCCTGCGTGCTGGTGACGGTTGCGCTGAGCTATTTCGCGACCACGCGGCTGACGCTCAATGCCAGCTTCGAAAAGATGATCCCGCAGAGCCAGCCCTTCATCAAAAACTACCTGGAAAACCGCCAGGCCCTGCGCGGTCTGGGCAATGCGGTACGGGTGGTGGTGGAGAGCAGCAACGGAGATATTTTCGACCCGCACTATCTGGACGCGTTGAAGGAAATCAACGACGAACTGTTCGTCACACCGGGCGTCGACCGTGCATGGATGAAGTCCCTGTGGACCCCGGCGGTGCGCTGGACCGAAGTCACCGAAGCCGGCTTCCAGGGCGGCCCGGTGATGCCCGACTCCTACGACGGTTCGGCGCAGAGCGTGCAGCAACTGCGCCAGAACATCGCCCGTTCGGGGATCGTCGGCAGCCTGATCGGCAACAACTTCAAGTCGAGCATGATCTTCGTGCCGCTGCTGGAGAAAGACCCGGTCAGCGGGCAGGCCATCGACTACCACCAGTTCTCGAAAACCCTTGAAGAGAAGCTGCGCGACAAGTACGAGTTCGAAGGCAGCGTGCGCGTGGCGGGCGAGGAGGGCAAAGGCCCGCTGAAGATCCGCGTGATCGGTTTCGCCAAACTGGTTGGCGATCTGCTCGATGGACTCATGCAGGTCATGCTGTACTTCGGCGCCGCCGCGCTGATCGCCACCGCCATCATCTTCTACTTCACCCGGTGTGTGCGCAGCACGGCACTGGTGATTCTGTGCTCGGTGATCGCCGTCGTCTGGCAATTGGGGCTGGTCGCACTGTTCGGCTTTGCCCTGGACCCGTTTTCGATCCTGGTGCCGTTCCTGGTGTTCGCCATCGGCGTGTCCCACGGCGCGCAGAAGATGAACGGGATCATGCAGGATGTCGGACGCGGCACTCACCAATGGGTGGCCGCGCGTTATACCTTCCGCCGCTTGTTCCTTGCCGGGCTTACCGCTTTGCTGGCGGATGCCGTGGGTTTTGCGGTGTTGATGCTGATCGACATTCCCGTGATCCAGGACCTGGCGATCACCGCCAGCATTGGTGTCGCGGTGCTGATCTTCACCAACCTGGTGCTGCTGCCGGTGCTGCTGTCTTACTGGGGCGTCAGTCGCAAGGCCGCCGAACGCAGCTTGCGCGCCGAGAACAAAGAGCAGCGCGGCAAAGGCATGGGCGCACTGTGGAGTTTTCTCGACAGGTTCACCGAGCGTCGCTGGGCCACCGTTGCCGTGACCATCGCGGGCCTGTTGGCCGTGGGCGGGATTGTCGTCAGCCATCATTTGAAGATCGGCGACCTTGACCCCGGTGCGCCGGAACTGCGCGCCGACTCGCGCTACAACCGCGACAACGCCTACATCACCGCCAACTATTCGCTGTCCAGCGACCAGTTCGCGATCATGCTCAAGACGCCTGGCGAAGGCTGCCTGAAGTACGAAAGCCTGGTGGAAGCCGATCGGCTGGGCTGGTTGTTGCAGCAGCAACCCGGAGTGCAAACCACCGTGTCGCTGGTCAATGCCGTGCGGCAGATCACTGCAGGTTCCTACGAGGGCAACCCCAAGTGGCAGACCATCGCCCGCAACCAGAACGTGCTGAACTACGGCGCGCAGCAGGCCTCGGTCAGCAGTCCGGACCTGTTCAACAACGATTGCTCGATGATGCCGATCGTGGCGTATCTGTCGGACCACAAGGCCGAGACCCTCGACCGTGTGGTGCAAGTGGCGCAAACCTTTGCCCGCGAGCACAGCAACGGCGAGCGCCAGTTCATGCTCGCCGCCGGCAGTGCCGGGATCGAAGCGGCGACCAACATCGTCGTGCGCGAGGCCAACCGGACCATGTTGTTGTACGTGTATGGCGCGGTCATCGTGCTGTGCTTCATCACCTTCCGCAGCTGGCGCGCGGTGGTGGTGGCCGTGGTGCCGTTGATGCTCACGTCGATTCTTTGCGAGGCGCTGATGGTCTGGCTCGGCATGGGGGTGAAAGTGGCCACGCTGCCGGTGATCGCACTCGGCGTAGGGATCGGCGTGGACTACGCGCTGTACCTGCTCAGTGTGCAACTGGCGCAGCAACGGGCCGGGTTGTCGCTGACCGACGCCTACCGCAATGCCGTGGCGTTCACCGGTAAAGTGGTGGCGCTGGTCGGCATCACCCTGGCCGCTGGCGTGATCACCTGGGCCTGGTCGCCGATCAAGTTCCAGGCCGACATGGGCATCCTGCTGACGTTCATGTTCATCTGGAACATGGTCGGGGCGTTGATCCTTATTCCTGCGCTTTCGCATTTTCTCTTGAAAAACGTGAAAACCAGTAACCGGACTTAGCGCAGTCCCTGTAGGAGCTGCCGAAGGCTGCGATCTTTTGACTTTTACCCACAAAAAAACCCCGCCAGGCGCAATACCGGGCGGGGTTTTGGATGACGCCGAACGCTACTTAAGCAACATTCATCGTCTTGTGCGTATCAATCAAATGCTGCACCACACTCGGATCCGCCAGGGTGGAAATATCCCCCAACCCATCATATTCAGCGGTAGCAATCTTGCGCAGAATCCGCCGCATGATCTTGCCCGAACGGGTCTTCGGCAGCCCCGGCGCCCACTGGATCACATCCGGCGACGCAATCGGCCCGATCTCCTTGCGCACCCAGTTCTTCAGCTCCAGGCGCAGTTGCTCGTTCGGCTCCTCGCCGTTTTTCAGGGTGACATACACATAAATGCCCTGGCCCTTGATGTCGTGCGGCACACCGACCACCGCCGCTTCGGCGACTTTCGGGTGCGCGACCATCGCGCTTTCGATCTCGGCGGTGCCCATGCGGTGGCCGGAGACGTTGAGCACGTCGTCCACGCGCCCGGTGATCCAGTAGTAGCCATCGGCATCGCGACGGGCGCCGTCACCGGTGAAGTACATGCCACGGAAGGTCTTGAAGTAGGTGTCGACGAAGCGGTCATGATCGCCATACAGCGTCCGCGCCTGGCCCGGCCACGAATCGAGAATCACCAGGTTGCCCTCGGCCTCGCCTTCGATGATGTTGCCCAGGTTGTCCACCAGGGCCGGCACCACGCCGAAGAACGGACGCGCCGCCGAACCCGGCTTGAGGGCATGGGCGCCCGGCAGCGGGCTCATCATGTTGCCGCCGGTTTCGGTCTGCCACCAGGTGTCGACGATCGGGCAGCGGGACTTGCCGACGTTCTTGTAGTACCAGTCCCAGGCTTCCGGGTTGATCGGCTCGCCCACCGAACCCAACAGGCGCAGGCTGCTGCCATCGGCGCCTTCTACCGCGGCGGTGCCCGAGGCCATCATGGCGCGGATTGCGGTCGGCGCGGTGTAGAGGATGTTGACCTTATGTTTGTCGACGATCTTCGCCACCCGGGTGATGTCCGGGTAGTTCGGCACGCCTTCGAACAGCAGGGTGGTCGCGCCGTTGGCCAGCGGGCCGTAGACGATGTAGCTGTGGCCGGTGACCCAGCCGACGTCGGCGGTGCACCAGTAGATTTCGCCCGGGCGGTAGTCGAACACGCGTTCGTGGGTCATGGCCGCGTACAGCAGGTAGCCGCCGGTGGTGTGCTGCACGCCCTTCGGCTTGCCGGTGGAGCCCGAGGTGTAAAGGATGAACAGCGCCTCTTCGGCACCCATCTCTTTCGGCGCACACACGGTGCCGGCCACCTTCATCAGGTCCTCGAACCAGATGTCGCGATGCTGGTTCCACTTGATGTCGCCACCGGTGCGCTTGCACACGATGACTTTCTGGATGCTGCTGGTTTCCGGGTTGGTCAGCGCGTCGTCGACGTTGGCCTTGAGCGGGATCTTCTTGCCGGCACGAATGCCTTCGTCGGCGGTGATCACCACTTTCGAGCGGCAGTCGATGATGCGACCGGCCAGGGCTTCCGGCGAGAAGCCGCCGAACACCACCGAGTGAATCGCGCCGATCCGGGTGCAGGCCAGCATGGCGACCACGGCTTCGGGGATCATCGGCATGTAGATGGTCACCACGTCGCCGCGGTGCACGTCCTGGCCGCGCAGGGCGTTGGCGAACTTGCAGACCTGCTCGTGCAGCTCGCGGTAAGTGATGTTGCGGCTCTCGGCAGGGTCATCGCCCTCCCAGATGATCGCGACCTGGTCGCCGCGCTCGGCCAGATGACGGTCGAGGCAGTTGTAGGACACGTTCAGGGTGCCGTCGGCGAACCACTTGATGTCGACATGGTGGTCGTCGAAGGAGGTCTGCTTCACCGTGGTGAAAGGCTTGATCCAGTCGAGGCGCTTGGCTTGCTCGCGCCAGAAGCCGTCCGGGTTGACGACCGACTGCTGGTACATGGCCTTGTAGGTCGCCTCGTCGGTCAGGGTGTTGGCCAGAACCTCGGGACGAACGGGATACAGGGAAGCCGCACTCATCTTTCTTACCTCGGTGGAATAGTTGTTTTTGTGATCTGTTACGGGTTTGCAGCTCAAGCATTCGGGCAAATGCAACATTCAGATCCGGAAGCGACTGAGTAGTTTGTCTTGCTGGCCGACGTGCTCCACCATGGCTGAGCATTGGCGAGCCTGCTTGTCCGCGCTGCCGGATACTTCAATACTGATGTCGCGGATATTGGTGGTGTTGCGGTTGATTTCCTCGGTCGTGGCGCTTTGTTCTTCAGCGGCCGCGGCAATCTGCAGGTTCATGTCATTGATGCGGTAAATGGCCTCGCGTATGCGTTCGAGGGTGTCATTGGCGGCGTTGGCATCCCCGGCCGTCCTGCTGGCTGTGTCGCGGCTCTGCTGCATGCGTGCCTGGGCATGTTTTACCCCGGTCTGCAGCTGGTCGATCATCTCGCGTATTTCCTGGGTGGATTGCTGGGTGCGCGAGGCCAGGGAGCGCACCTCATCGGCCACGACCGCAAACCCGCGTCCCGACTCACCGGCACGGGCCGCCTCGATGGCGGCATTGAGGGCGAGCAGATTGGTCTGGTCGGCGATGCTGGTGATGACCGCCACAATCGATTCAATGCGTTGACTGAGGGTGGACAAGTCATTGATCGCATGACCGGTGGCGTCCATCTCCTCGGCCAAGCGCTTGATGGCCCCGGTAGACCGGGAAACCAGAGCGACGCCGTCGGCGGTTTCTTCGTTAGCGGCAATCGCCGCTTCGGCAGCGGTTTGCGCGTTGCGCGCGACATCTTCGGCGGTCGAGGCCATCTCGGTCATGGCGGTGGCCAGTTGATCCAGTTCCTGCAATTGCACCTGGACGCGGTTGGCGGCCTGATCCGCCTCGCATGAGGTTGCGGTGGTGCTCTCGCGGACCTGTTGCGAGCTGTTTTTCACGTCGCCGATGAGCGCCTTGAGGTTGTGCAGGAACTGGTTGAATTCCCCGGCGACCAGCGCAATTTCATCATTGCCGACCACGGGCAGCTGGCGGGTCAGGTCGCCTTCACCGCGATTAATGTCTGCCAGCGAGTCCTTCAGTTGTTCCAGCGGCCGCAGCAGTCGCCTGACCAGCAGCCCCAACACCAACAGGCTGAGCAGCACGCCCAGGCCGGTACCGATCACGGCTCGCCAACTCAGGGTATGCGCCGCGGCCATGACGATGTCCTGGTCCAGGACCACGCCGATGTACCAATCCATCCCCTTGAGATTGGAGAGCGGAATGAACGACACCAGCAGGGATTTCCCGTCGCTGCGCACCTCTTGTAGCTGAGCGTCGAGGGGCAGGGCGCTCCCGGCAAAAAGCTGACTGTAGGGCTTGCCGTTCAGTTCGGCGTCCGGGTGAGAAATGATGTTGCCGCTTTTACTGAGCAGGAACGCATAACCGGCCCCGCCGAAATCCAGGGTATTGATGGCATCGGCCACCGTGGTCAGGCGGATGTCACCGCCAAACACCCCGAGCAACTGTCCCGCGTCGCTGATCCGGGCGACGGCCGAGATCAGGATTTCACCCGTGGTGGAGTCCTTGTAGGGTTCGGTCAGGACGGCTTGGCTGCCGGTCTTTCCCGTCGCATACCAGGGACGGGTGCGACCGTCATAGTCGGGTTTCGGATTCCACGCCGCCGAGTTCTTGATGGGCTTTCCATCTGACTCAAGGGCGCCGAACACCAGCTTGAATTCGTCTTTCAGAATGGGTGAATCGATGATACGTTGGGTCGCTTGCACACTGTATTGGCGATCGATCGCCTGGGAGGCCAGGTCCATCAGATGAAGCTTGCCGTTCAGCCAGTTCTCGATCTGACGTGCCACTGCATTGCTCGATTCGGCAATGCTCGCCTCGACCTGGTGACGCAAAATGCTACGGATCTGCTCTACCTGAACCAGCGATAGAAGACTGGTGGTCACCAACAGCACACAAGCAGCCACAAGGCTCACCTTGTAACGGATTTTCATCGAGGGCTCCAAAGGGGCGATCAAGGGGAACAGAAAAGTCTCAGGTCAGTGAGGACGCCTTCGCGAGCAGGCTCGCTCCCACAGGGTTATGGGGTGAATTCACTATTGAGAAGCCAGCCCGGATCCACTGTGGGAGCGAGCCTGCTCGCGAAGGCGGTAGAAAGGGCGACACGGAGATCAGTGTCGCCCTCGGTTTTAGAAGAAGCCCAGCGGATTGATGTCGTAGCTCACCAGCAGGTTTTTGGTCTGCTGATAGTGGTCGAGCATCATCTTGTGGGTTTCACGGCCGACGCCGGACTTCTTGTAGCCGCCGAACGCAGCGTGCGCCGGGTACAGGTGGTAGCAGTTGGTCCACACTCGACCGGCCTTGATGGCGCGGCCCATGCGGTAGGCGCGGTTGATGTCGCGGGTCCAGAGGCCGGCGCCGAGGCCGAACTCGGTGTCGTTGGCGATGGCCAGGGCTTCGGCTTCGTCCTTGAAGGTGGTGATGCCGACCACCGGGCCAAAGATTTCTTCCTGGAACACACGCATCTTGTTGGTGCCCTTGAGCAGCGTCGGCTGGATGTAATACCCGCTCGCCAGGTTGCCCTCGAGTTTTTCCACCTTGCCGCCGGTCAGCAGTTCGGCCCCTTCGCCCTTGGCAATTTCCAGGTACGAAAGGATCTTGTCGAATTGCTGCTCGGACGCCTGGGCGCCGACCATGGTGTCGGTGTCCAGCGGGTCGCCGCGTTTGATTTGCAGGACCTTCTTCATCACCACTAGCATGAATTCGTCGTAGATCGACTCCTGCACCAGCGCACGGGAAGGGCAGGTGCAGACTTCGCCCTGGTTGAAGAACGCCAGCACCAGGCCTTCGGCGGCTTTCTCGATGAAGGATGGTTCGGCCTTCATGATGTCTTCGAAGAAGATGTTTGGCGACTTGCCGCCCAGCTCCACGGTGGACGGAATGATGTTTTCCGCCGCGCATTTCATGATGTGCGAGCCGACCGGGGTCGAGCCGGTGAAGGCGATCTTGGCGATGCGTTTGCTGGTGGCCAGGGCTTCGCCGGCTTCTTTGCCGAAGCCTTGCACGATGTTCAGTACGCCCGGTGGCAGCAGGTCGCCGATCAGTTCGACCAGCACGGTGATGCCCAGCGGGGTCTGCTCGGCAGGCTTGAGCACCACGCAGTTACCGGCAGCCAGCGCCGGGGCGAGTTTCCACGCGGCCATCAGAATCGGGAAGTTCCACGGGATGATCTGGCCGACCACGCCCAACGGCTCATGGAAGTGATAGGCCGCGGTGTGTTCGTTGATTTCAGCGGAGCTGCCTTCCTGGGCGCGGATGCAACCGGCGTAGTAGCGGAAGTGGTCCACGGCCAGCGGGATGTCGGCGTTCAGCGTTTCACGCACGGCCTTGCCGTTGTCCCAGGTTTCAGTGACGGCCAGCACTTCAAGGTTCTGCTCGATGCGGTCGGCGATTTTCAGCAGCGCCAGGGAGCGGTCCTGCACCGAGGTCTTGCCCCAGGCATCGGCAGCGGCGTGGGCAGCGTCCAGGGCCTTGTCGATGTCTTCGGCCGTGGAGCGGGGGAATTCGGCAATCGGTTGGCCATTCACCGGCGAGGTGGTGGTGAAGTACTGACCTTTGACCGGCGCGACGAACTCACCGCCGATGTAGTTGCCGTAGCGGGACTTGAAGGAAACGATGGCACCGGCAGTGCCTGGGTGGGCGTAGTTCATGATCGGGTTCTCTTGTTGTTTTGGGGTGTGACCGCCCACAGGACGGTCACTGTCAGGTGCACAAGCCGTGCAGGGTCAGGAACCCTGAGGGGTTTCGCCACGAGCCAGGCGCGCATTGATGTCTTCAATGACGGCCGGTAGATCGACGATGGTGTCGATCAGGTAGTGCGGGCGCGAACCTTCGAACATCCGGGTGATGCGGGCGCGCTCTTCGGCCAGCTTGTCCGAAGGCAAGTCCCTGAACTGGTCATAGGTCAGCCCCAGTGCGTTGCCGGAGCAGGTCAATGCGACCGTCCACATGCCGGCACTGCGGCCTTCAAGGATGCCTGGCCAGGTGTCGTCGACCTTGACGCAAGCGGCCACATCGCTGATGCCCAACGCGATCACGTTGGCCAGGGCCTGGGCCGGATGCGGGCGGCCATTGGGTACTTCGTCAGTGGCCACGACGTGGTCGGCGACGTAGCCGTTCTTGCGCGCCAGCTCGACGACTTTCTCCATGACCACGGCCGGGTAACCCGAGCACGACCCGATTTTCAGACCCTTGTCGCGCAAGGCATCGATGGTATCCAGTGCACCCGGAATCAGCGCCGAGTGCAGGGCGATCTTCTCGATCTGCAAGGGCATGAAGCGCTCATACAGGGCGGTGACATCGTCATCCGTCGGCAGGCGTCCGAAGGCGGCCTGGTAACGTTCGGCGATCTGCGGCTCGTTGCACAACGTGCGGATGTGGTCCCACTTGCCCATGCCCATCGGACCCCGGGCTTCCGCCAGGGAGACCGCTACGCCAAACTCGGCGAAGGCTTCGACAAAAATCTGCGTGGGGGCAAAGGAACCGAAATCAACGACGGTGCCCGCCCAGTCCAGAACCACGGCTTGCAGTTGGGAAGGTTGCTTGTATTGCATGATGATTGCTCCAGGGAAAGGTGAGTGGGTAGTACGAATTCAAGGCGTGGTGCCGACAATGACCGGTTGTACCGGGGTCGATACCAGCAGCGGGTTTTCCAGTGTTTTCGGCCGGCTGTTCCAGAAGGGCACCAGCATCAGGCTGGCCAGGAGTGCGGCGCCGGTGAACACCAGGAACACGGTGATGGTGTCGAAGTAACCCGGCAGCAGGCCGCCAAGGACCGCACCGACCGAACCACAGCCGTTGACGAAGCCCGCGGCGGAGGCAGCCCCGTCCTTGCTGCCGAAGTCGATGGCCGCCGAGCCGCTGATCATCGAGTCCGGCCCGTACAGCGTCAGGCCCATCATGAACAGCAGGCCGACCACCATGTACAGACTGCCGCTTTGCATGGCGGGAACGAACAGTCCCAGGCAGACAGTGAGGACCACCAGGCTGAGCACGCAGGCCGGTATGCGACGAGCGCCGAAGTATTTGTCTGAGGCGATACCGATGAGGATGGGGCCTACCAGGCCTGCCAGTTCAAACGAGGTGGGGACGATGGCGGACGCTACCTTGCCGATCTCGGGCATGCGTTCGTAGATGATCACCGGGCCCCACAGCAGAATGGCGTAGCGCGCCGGCTTGAGCATGAAATAGGCAAGGCCGAGCACCAGCACGGTGCGATTTTTCATCACGGTCCGTATGCCGGCCCACATGCTTTCGCGGGGAACCACGACGTTGCTGACCGGTTCGATCTCGATTTCGACAGCAGGCAGGCCTACGTCTTCCGGACGGTTGCGTTGCAGGAAATAGAACAACACCGCCACCACCAGCACGACAACGGCACTGCTGATGAACGCGATGCGCCAGTCGTGATAGGCCTGATAAGCCCACCAGCCGGCAAACGGCGTGGCCACCAGACCGCCAAAGGCGTACGAGGTGCTCCAGTAACCGAGTACGCGGCCACGCTCACTGGTACTGAAGAAACTCCCGACGTTCTTGCACAGGCCCGACCAACCGGTAGATTGGGCGAAGCCCTGCACCAGCATGCAGGAGACGAAGATCGGTAGCGTGGCGTAGGTCCCCATCAGGAGCGCCGCCGCCGCCGAAATGACCAGGCCGCTGAGGACCACCACCCTTGGTCCGAAACGGTCGGAGAAGTTGCCCCACAGGAACTGGCCCACGGCATAGGCCGTCAGGTACAGGGCATCGAGGTTGGCCATCACGGCCTTTTCGAGCATGAAGTTCGGGTCTTCGCCGATACCCAGCTTGGCCACGGAAAACGCTTTGCGGGTGAAGTAGAAGGCGGCATACGCCACCCAGGTGATGAGGAAAATCTGCACGCGCCAACGCTGGAGGGATTTCCAGCCGGTGGCGAGGGGGCTTGTCGTGTTGTTCATGGTGTACTGATCCCGTATGTGGTGCCAGACAGCGCAAATTGGTCGGTTTTTGTTTTTGTTTTCGGTGCACAAGTCTGTCCATTCGCACGACATCAACAGATGAACGTGCGAATGGCATCAGGCTTCGATTCATGAATTACGCGATCGCTGACTCCTGCCCGGCGCTGCCGAGCGGTACGTCATCGAATCCATGGTTTAAAAAAAGATCCCTGCCCAAAGGTGCTACCCATTGCACCTTCGCTCGAATCGGCAGAGACCTTTAAAGGGGGCGATCAGGCCGCGGGCTTGAACATGTCCACGTCCATGGCAACCAGGCTGTCCGCGATTGCACGGAGCAACTGGTGGACGATGTATTCGTCGATCTGGCCGATGCAGCCGATGCGGAAACTCTCGGCAACGGTCAACTTGCCGGGGTAGATGATGAACTGGCGGGCCTTGAGTTCTTCGTAGAAGCGCGTGAAATCGAAGTTGGGATGTTCAGGGCTGAAGAACGTGGTGATGATCGGCGACAGCCAACGGTCTTCCAGCAGTGTCTTGAAGCCCAGTTCACGCATGCCGGCAACCAGCACGTCGCGGTTGCGGGTGTAGCGCGCCAACCGGCCGTGCACACCACCTTCGTCGCTGTGCTGTTCCAGCGCCTTGTGGAACGCCACCACACTGTGGGTCGGCGGCGTGAAGCGCCATTGGCCGGTGCGCTCCATGTAGGCCCATTGCTCGAAGAGATCGAGGGACAGCGAGTTGGCGCGACCTTTGGCGGCTTCCAGCACGGAACGGCGGATGATCACGAAACCGAAGCCCGGGATACCCTCGATACACTTGTTGGCGGAGGACACCACCACGTCGAAGGCTATGTCCTTCACCGTCAGCGGCACGGCACCGAAGGAGCTCATGGCATCGATGATCAGGCTCTTGCCGTGGGCCTTCACGACATCGGCGATTTCACGCAGCGGGTTGAGGATGCCGGAGCTGGTTTCGCAATGGACGACGAAGACGTTGGTGACGTCAGGGTTGGCCTTGAGCAGGGCGTCCACTTCTTCGGGCTGGGGCGGCAGGTAATCGCCCTTGTCCAGGGTAATGAACGCGCGACCGAGGTACTCCAGGGTCTTGGTGGCGCGCTGACCATAGGCGCCGTTCATCAGCACCAGGGCTTTGCCGTCACGCGGGATGGCGGTGGCCAACGCGGCCTCGACCGAGTAGCTGCCGCTGCCTTGCAGTGGCACGCAGGCGAAGCTGTCATCCTCTACGCCAGCCATGCCCAGCAGTTTCTGGCGAACTTCAGCGGTGACCTGATTGAAGGCACCGTCCCATGATCCCCAGTCGCGCAGCATGGCTTCCTTGGTCGCTTTGGAAGTGGTCAGCGGGCCCGGGGTCAGCAGGTAGGGTTCACCCAAGGCAGGGGTTGCCAGTGGCTGGGTAGTCGGGAATTCGGCTTTGGTCATGATCTTCTCCGGCGATGTTGTTTTTGTGGGGAGTGATGCATGGATGGATAAAAACATCTGGCAAGAAATAACTGAAATCGATTTATCACATGTCACAAACAAGCTGAGCTTATAAGTGGCAATGCACTTGTCCGGAGCACGCGCCGTTCGCTGCACGCATGAATTGACAGGAAGCGGATTAACCCCGCGCGGTGCATGACCGGGCGGGGTTTTCTGTGGGTCAGCGTGAAATTTCGCCTGGAGGGCGAGGCGATTATCCCTTGTCCGCCTTGCCGGCGGCCGCCGCGAATTTCGCCAGGCGCACGTCAAGTCGACGGGGAGGTCGGTTGTGGTCTTCAGCATGCTCCTTGCGGCGAATGGCGTTACGCACCATCAATGAGCCCAGGTAGCGCACCGGCTCCGGCGGAAAATGCCCAAGCGGACCTTGCACCAGCGGCGAGCGCGTCCAGGGGTTGTCCACCCCGAGCACCAGCGACGACAGGATCTGCCCACCCATATGGCACGGACCCACGCCGCTGCCGGAATAGCCGAAGCCATAGAAGACGTTGCCGCTCGCGCCCATGCGGCCGAAGAAAGGCAGGCCGGTGACCGAGCGATCGGAAGGGCCGTTCCAGGTGGCGGCGATACCGACGTCGGCAAAGTCCGGAAAGAACTCCGTCAGCGTGTTGCGCAACAGCCCTGCGTAGGGCGATGGCTGGTCGAACACGGGCAGGATGCGACCGCCGTAGGCAAAGGTGTTCCCCCCTTTGCCGAGCATGATCCGGCCGTCCGGGGTGTTGTGGTAGTAGTGCACGAAAATCCGCGAGTCGAGCACGGTGACCCCGCTGGTCAGGCCGATCCGCTCGAGCAAGTCCGGTCGCGGCTCGGTGATGATCATGTCGCTGGAGACAATGGCCACCGAACGCGAGAACTGTGGAAAGGCACGGGCCATCCAGGCGTTCATCGCAAGCACGACCCGGTCGCAGGTCACTTTGCCATTCGGCGTATTGACGCTGGCGGGCATGCCTTCTTCCAGACCGGTCATCGGTGTGCCCTCGTAAATCCGTACGCCCAGTTCCAGTGCCACCCGGCGCAGCCCACGGACCAGCTTGCCCGGCTGCACACTGGCAGCCGCCGGCGAGAACCAGCCCTCGATGTGCCGGGCCGAGCCAGACATGCGTTGCACGTCAGGTAGCGCACATTTGGCGAAAGAGTTGATGCCATGGCGCTCCAGTGCCGCGATCACCCCGTCGGTCGAGCCGACCTGGGCGCGGTTGGTCGCCGTGTAGAGCGTGCCGTCGAGACGGTAATCGGCATCCACCGCGTACTTTTCGCAAAAGGTGCCGATGGCGTAGATGCTCTGCTCCGATTCCTTGACCAGGCGTATCGCCTCCTTGACGCCGAACAAGCGCTCCAGGGTGAAGTACTTAGCCGACCATGACAGCGCGCAGCCGCCATTGCGCCCACTGGCACCGGCACCGCAGATGTCGGCTTCGACGATCACCACGTCCAGCTCGGGATTCTGTTCCTTGAGCATGATGGCGGTCCACAGACCGGTATAGCCACCGCCGACGATGCAGACATCGGCGCGGGTGTTCTGTTGCAGCGCAGGGCAGGGCGCAGCGGGTTGATTCTTCAGGGCCTGGTCCAGCCAGTAGGGGCGCATGGGGTCATCTCCGTTGGATCGGTTCGAGGCAGGGTTGGGGACGCAATCAGCCGCACGCGGCGACCACGATCATTTCCACGCGCCAACCGGGGTCGATCAGCTGCGCCAGGGTGCAAGCACGTGTGGGGGCATGGCCTTCAGGGAAAAACTCGTCCCAGACCCGGTTCAGCCCTTCATAGTCTTCGCGATGGGCCAGCAGGATGCGCACCGAAAGCACCCGCTCGCGACTGCTGCCCGCGCTGAGCAAAAGCTGCTCGATAGCGGCCAGCACCTCGCGCGTCTGTGCCTCGATATCGCCACTGAGATCGGTGGCAACCTGGCCACCGATGTACAGATGGGTGTCGTAGCGAACCATGTCCGAACGGCGTTTTGTCGCAGCGAAACGTTCAATTTCCATAGGGCATTCCTGGAGGGATACGAGGGACGGCACTTGTGAAAATCATGCTTGCAGTTCACTGTTCATAAATAAAATCGATTTATCGTATGAACGAATAAGTTGAACCTATAGCAAGGTGCACCGATGACGATTTCCCATACCCAACTCAGGGCGTTTCACGCCGTCGCCATGAATGGCAGCTTCACCCGGGCGGCCGAGCAACTCTGCCTGTCGCAACCTGCGGTATCCGACCAGGTGCGCAAGCTCGAGGATTATTACGGGGTGATGGTGTTCTACCGCGACAAGCGCCTGGTGCGCCTGACGGAAGTGGGCGAGCGGCTGTTCGGCCTGACCCAGCGCCTGTTCGATATCAGTGTCGATGCCCACGACATGCTCACGGACTACCGCACCCTGTCGACCGGGACCCTGAACCTTGCCGTGGATGCGCCGGTGCACGTCCTGCCCTATGTCTCACGCTTCTGCAGCCGTTACCCCGGTATCGATGTGAAGATCGAAACCGCCAATACCGATGAGGTCCTGCAGCGGTTGTTCAGTCACCAGGCCGACATCGCTCTGCTGGGGCGCGACATCGAAGACGACCGCTTGATGACACTGCACTTGCGCAGCGATCCCATGCTCGCTTTCGTCGCCCATGACCATCCCTGGGCGCAACGAGAGTCCATCTGCCTGGCCGACCTGCACGACACGCCCATGGTCCTGCGCGAGCAAGGCTCGGTCACGCGCTTGTCCCTGGAAGAGGAGATGGCAGCGGCGGGCCTGCACATCCGCAAGGCCATCGAAGTGGAGGGGCGTGAAGCCGCGCGCGAGGCGGTGGCGATCGGCATGGGCGTCGGGGTCGTCTCGGCCGCCGAACTGGGCTCGGATTCACGGGTTCGCGGCTTGCCGATCGTTGACTGCCAGCGGCATTTCACCGAGACACTGGTGTGCCTGCGCGCGCAGAGCTCGCGGCGTATCTTGACGACCTTTCTCGACATGGTTCGAGAAGGCCTGGTCGAGTGAGGTCTATCCTTCCAGCCATCCCCGGTGCGAGGGATGGCTGTGCGAAGGATGCTACTTGACCGCTTCAACCTCATAATTCACATAACCGAATTCGTTGCTGCGAGCCGCCACGTACTTGCCGTTCTGCTCGAACACCGTGGCCTCGAAAGGTGTGCCGCCGAGTGTTGTCAGCAGGTGCCCGTCCTTGATTTCATACTTGGCCGGTACGCCGAACTGACCGCCATGCAGCATGTTCAGGTATTCCCCCTCGGCGGGCGGCTTGCCGTCGACGCTGGCGACCAGGCGTTGGCCGTCGGTGCCATAGACGATTTCGAATGTCTGGCCGGTGACGGTGTTGCGCACCTTGATGGTTTTGCCCACCACGAAGGTTTGCAACTGCTCGTTGGTGAGCGCTTTGGCGCCTTCGGTTTTCAGTTGATCGATGGTTTTGCCGCCAGCGACAGTCTTGCTGTCCTCGGCTGTCGGCGTGTACCAGATCGGTGAGGTCCACGCGCGTTCCTGGACGGTGGGCGAGACGTCGGCCGGTGGCGGTACCTGCAGCTTGGCCGCGTCATAGGTGCTCCAGCGCGGGGTCGGGATCTGTAGCGCGCGGGCATAGTAGAACGCGTGCTGGGCCGGATCGAAGTCCGGATCGACCCAGACTTTTTTCAGCTCGGTGGCACCGATGGTATTGGTGTAGGTCGCCTTGGAAACATCGACGGTTGAGCCCACCGCAGGGACTTTGCCGGTGACCGGATCCGGCTGGCGATCACCGGCCCAGGCGACGTCGTAGACCTTCTCGAAGGTCTGGCCGTTTTTGGTCCAGCCCTTGATGATCTGGATGCGGTCGAGGTTGCCATCGTCGGCATCCTTGACCGCCCATACGACGAAGGACGGTGCCTGTTTACCCGGTTTTGCCGGCAAGTCGCCGCCCATGGGAACGCCCTTGGCGTAGGCGGCATGCACCCAGTCCTTTTCGTTCCACAGACTGCTGTCGAAGCCCCAGCCACCAAACATGCGCACGGGGATGCGCACGCCGCTGGTGCCGTACACCTCTTTGCGCTTCATGGCATCGAAGATCGATTCACGGGTGTTTTCTTCCGCCCAGACGCCGGCCAGACCGGAGGTGCTGGTTTGCAGGGCCATCATGCCCGAGTTCTGTTTGCCGGAAAGTCGCGCCGCCGGGGTGCTGTCGGTGAAGCCGTGGGAGCCGAAGTTGTTGCTCTGCGAATAGGGAATCACCCCGTTGTGCGAGTCGCTGGCGCCGACCACGCCCATCTTGTACGGGTTGTAGCCGCGGGCTTCCTGCATGGCCATGCCGTTTTGCCAGGCTTGCCTGATGTAGCTGCCGTTGAGTTTGGAGGTGCTGTTGTCGATGCCGATCAGGAAACTCATGATTTCATAATTGGCAAATTCATCGGTTGGCGACAGTTCCGGGTGGGTTTCGGAAGTGCCCTTGACCTGGTGAATTTCGGTGAGGGATTCATTGCGCATCCGCGTTTCTGCCCACGCCGCATCGATGGGGCGGCCACGGTCATCGACGTCCACCGGAAACATCAGGCCGTTGCTGAGGTTGGCATTGTGGGAGATCGCCAGTATTTCGTTGCCCTTTTTCCGTTGATCGTCCATCCAGCTCCACAAGTCCTCGGGTTTGCTCGAGTCGAGGGCCGTGAAGGGCAGGTCCGGCACCTTCTTCGAGTCACGGAAAAACACGTTGCGGTGCATGTTCTGATTGTTCGGTGCCGAGGTCCATTCATAGGCGACGAAGGTGGTGAACTTGCCGGGCTTGTAGTACTTGTCGGCGATGGCGATGTTCTGCTGCCAGATGTTGCCGGCCACCTTCGGATCAATCAGTTCCTTGATGGGGTTGTTCAAGCTGCCGGCGATCCACTTGAACACCCGGTTGAAATCCGCCGGCGTCTTGGCAATCAGTTTTTGCGCGATGGGCAGTTTGCTGAAGTCTGACTTCGGATCGTTGGCCAGGGCGATCACGCCCACGTATTCCGAATGATCGGTCACGCCATGGAAATCCAGCGGTCGACCTTTGAGCTGCACTTCAAACCCCATCGGATGCTTGACCGGCATGCCAAGCGAGTATTGGTAGGCCTGCTCGGGATCGACCTGATGGTTGCCGATCAGGTAGGCATCGATCGACCAGGAACTGTGCGAGTGCGTCTGGCCAAAGTAAACCTCGCGGTCCGGGTTGCCCTCTGCCCATGCCAACGAGCTGACAGTGAGCACGGCGCAACCGAGCAGTGACGGCGTGGTGAGGTGTGTAGGGGTTTTCATATTCCACGTCTCCGGAATACGGCAGTGACAGGGTGAAGTTCAGGCCCAGAAACTCGAGACTCGTTCGAAAAACCAGAAGGCCGCCAGGGTTCCCAACCCGTAGGCTGCAATCGGTCGGGCATACAGGACCGCGGACCGTGGCAGCCGGCAACGCAGCAACAGCGCTCGCAGGCACAGCACGGCGGCGACGAACATCAACTGGCCGATCTCGACGCCGACATTGAACGTGAACAGCGCCAGCGGCAGGTCGCGCTGGGGCAAGCCGATCTGCGCCAGCGCACCGGCAAAACCAAAGCCGTGCAACAGGCCAAAACAGAACGCCACCACCCATGGCCATTGGATTGTGAAGCTGACGTCGCCACGGTTCTTGCGGACGATTTCCACCGCCAGCAACAGGATGCTCAGGGCAATCGTCGCCTCCACAGGCGGGCCGGGAAGCTGCACCGCCCCCAATGCTGCGAGCGCCAGGGTGATGGAGTGGGCGAGGGTGAAGGCGGTGATGGTCTTGACCAGCATCCAGCCATTACCCACCAGCAGCAGGAGACCGAAGACGAACAGCAAGTGATCGAAGCCCCCGAGGATGTGCTGGACGCCATGGACCAGAAACGCACCGGCCACCGAGAACATTCCCGGCGTGGCAGCGATTTCCATCCAGGGTTGCGCGGGGTGGACGAGGGTGGTGGTCAGGCTGCCGTCCAGGCGCGAGACACGCACCAGCACATCGGTGATGCTCGCTTGCAGGCCGACAAACTCGATGCGCTGCCCGACCAGGCCGGCGGGACCGGCTTCAATGACCCTGCGTTCGATCAGTGAATCGTTCAGTTGGCTTTCCACCGGGTCAACGACAGTGCGCACACCTTGGGCAAACCGCAGCGCAATCGGCAAGCGCATGCCTGACAGCACCGGCGTGCGCCACAGTACGTCATAGCGCCCGGCAGCCGTTTCGTTGAGTTCCAGGTACGCGGGACGCGACTCATGGGCCATGGCACTCAGCCCCATGCACCCGAGCAGCAACAGCAGCCAGACCCTGCGCCTCATCACGGCCGCTCCGTCTGGATAGCGGCAACGTCAGCGGCGGAAGCAGGCATCATCACCACGACTTCATAGCGTGCTTTGAGTGCATCGAAGTTCGCGCGTTTCGATTCGCTGCGTTGCTCGGACAACCAATCGGACTTGACCTGCTGGGCCACGGTTTCGAAGGGCGGTGCCGGTGGCTTGGCCAGCGTATCGATCCACACCAGATGCCAGCCAAAACCTGATTCCACAGGCCCCACCCAACGTCCCGGCGTTTGCTGGAACAACGAAAGGGCGAACTTTGAACCGAAGACCCGCGCCACTTGATCCTGTGATTGCTCTATGTAGGCGCTTTTGAACATGAAGGCATCGCCTTCAGCGCTGTTGCTGTCAGTCAGCCCTCTCAGCGCGGCCTGAGCCTGGGCCTGTGCATCCGCGCCGCGTTTGTCCAGGGCGAAGAACACATGATGGAAGGTCGCCAGGGGTGGCGGGGCATATTGGTCCTGATGCTGGTTGTACCAGGCCTCAAGTACACCGGGGGCCGGTTCGCGAAGTGAGGCGACATCTTCGGCGAGGAAATCCATTTTTTGCGCCAGTCGGCGGCGAATGATGGTGTCGTCCTTGTCCAGGCCAAGTTTGAGTGCTTCGCGATAGAGGATTTCCTCTTTCACATAGTCATCGATCAGGGCCTGCAACTGTTGCTCCGAGGCGGGGCGTTGCCATCGTGCCAGCCAGGAAATCGCGATCCGCTGGACAACTTCAGGGGTAATTTCGATGCGTTGCGGATCTTGATTGACCGTTGAACGGTGCAAACCTCCGTACAGTACGAAGAGTGCAAAACCGGCAACTAAAAAGTGCAGTAACGGCTGGCGCAGGCATCGCTTGATTAACGAAAGTCGAGATTCTTTCGCTTCGCAGACGCTCAAGTTCATGACTTATTGCCCCACGCTATTCTCGAATGGTTTTCGAAACAGAGTGGAGTATTGCTGCTGGGCCGGAACTTTCCACCGAGGTTAATCACGATAAGCACTAAGCATTAGTCGCAATCGGATTAACCCGTTTCCCGGGGCCGCCTAAGGCGAAGTGAACCGCGGGTTCGTGCCCGCAGCCTGCGCTCGGTAGGCTTTGGGCGCGCAGCCCTGGGCGTTGTGGAAAAAACGGCTGAAGGCACTCAGGCTGGAAAAACCCAGCACCTCGGCGATCTGTGAAAGCTTCAAGTCGGTCTGGCTCAGGTATTTGCGGGCCAGGTCCAGCTTGGTCTGCTGCTTGATGGCCTGGAAGGTGGTACCGCTGCCGGCCAGCCTGCGTTGCAGGGTGCGGCGGCTCTGCAGTTGATTGAGGGCGACGGCGTCCAGGGGCGCGCCACTGCTGGACAGCAGTTTGCGCACCGAGTCTTCGGTTGCCGAGGCCGGGCTACGGTTGCGTCGCTGTTGGTTTTCCCGCTGGTAGTCAAGCAGGGCGGGGCGGGAGAAGGGCTGTTGCTCGTTCAGTGGATGTGCCAGCACCTGGTGGCTGAGCAGCATGCCGTTGCACTCCTGATTGAAGAACACGTTCTGGCCGAACATCCGTGTGTAGCTGGCGCGGCTATGGGGTTCCCGGCAACGCAGCATCACGCGTTCCGGCGACCACTGCGGATACAGCGCGCCGCGCAGTTTGCGCGCGAGCAGGGCCAGGCCCAGGTGGACGGACTGGGTTTCGTCGATTCCGGCCGTCGCGGTCACTTCGTAGTGCACGGTCATTCCCAGTTCGTGTTGCTCCAGGTGCACCAGGGCACCGGACATCAGCACGTGGAAGTAGCGTGACAGGCGTTCGAGCCAATCGCCCACCGTGGTCGCTTCGCTGACGATGTCGAGCAGCGCACTGCCCAATACGCCCATCCCTTGCTTCTGTGCCAGCAGCAGCCCGAAGTCCTCGCGACCGGTTTCCCGGGCGGCCAGGTCGAGAAAATGCACCACCTTCGGCACCGGCAGGAGGACGTCCAGCTGGTCCAGCGACTGCGAGGCAATCGATGCCCCATGGGCCACTCGCCAGGGGTCGCCGTGCAGGTCGGCGATCAGTTCGCGGGCACCGTACAGGCACATGCTGCGAATGAGATGAGTATCCATGGCACACGCCTTTGAGGATGAATGGCGCGAAGTATCAAATGATTGGCGCGTTTTATCAAATAAATGCCCGGCGCCTGCGCAGAATACAACCGCCCGAACCTTACAAAAACCACAACGGAGCGATTGCCATGCTGGGTCTGATGCAGGATCACCCCTTACTCATTTCTTCGGTACTGGAGCACGCGGTGTGCTCGCACCCCCAGGTCGAGATAGCCTCGCGCCTGCAGGACGGCACGCTGCATCACTGCACGTACGCCGACATCGGCCGGCGTGCCAGACAACTGGCCAATGCCCTCACAAACCTCGGCGTACAGCCCGGCGAGCGGGTCGGCACCCTGGCCTGGAACGGCTACCGGCACATGGAAATGTTCTATGGCGTCTCGGGCATGGGCGCAGTGCTGCACACCATCAACCCGCGGCTGTTTGCCGAGCAGATCGAGTTCATCGCCAACCATGCCGAAGACCAGTACCTGTTTTTCGACCTGTCGTTCGCGGCCCTGATCGAGCAGCTTGCGCCACGACTGACCACGGTCAAGGCGTTCGTCGCCCTGGCCGAACGCAGCCAGATGCCGCCCATCGTCGTGCCCAACCTGCTGTGCTACGAAGACCTGATCGGCGATGAACCCGAGACGTTCGCCTGGCCCTGCCTGGATGAGCGCGTGGCGGCCTCCCTGTGCTACACCTCGGGCACCACCGGAAATCCGAAAGGGGTGTTGTACTCCCATCGCTCGACCTTGCTGCATTCGATGGCCACCTGCACGTCGGACGGCTTCAACCTGTCCTCGGCCGATACGGCGCTGCTGGTGGTGCCCATGTTCCACGTCAACGCCTGGGGCATGCCCTATTCGGCGGCGATGTGCGGCGCGCGCCTGGTCCTGCCCGGCGCGGACCTCGACGGGGCCAGCCTGTATGACTTGATGCAGCGCGAAAGAGTCACCCTGGCCCTGGGCGTGCCCACGGTGTGGATGAGCCTGCAACAGCATGTGCAAAACGCCGGGCTGATGCCGACCGCGGACCTGTGCCTGAACCGGGTCGTGATGGGTGGGGCCGCGGCGCCGCGCAGTCTGGTGGAAACCTTCGAGACTCGTTTTGACGCCCGGGTGCTGCAAGCCTGGGGGATGACCGAGATGTCGCCTTTGGGCACGGTTTGCAATGCCTTGCCCAAGCACCGCGACGCCTCGCTCGACGAGCGCATCGACCTGCAGGCCAAGCAGGGCCGGGTGTTGTTCGGGGTAAGGATCAAAATCGTCGATGCAGACGGTGTCGAACTGCCCCGTGACGGCCAGGCGTCCGGCCATTTGCGGGTCAAGGGGCCGTGGATCGCCAGCCAGTATTACCGGGGCGAGGGCGGGGACTTGCTCGATGAACAGGGTTGGCTGGTCACTGGCGATATCGCCACCATCGACCCGGATGGCTACATGCAGATCACCGATCGGGCCAAGGATGTGATCAAGTCCGGCGGCGAATGGATTTCCTCCATTGACCTGGAGAACGCTGCCTGCGGTCACCCGGCGGTGGCCGAAGCGGCGGTCATCGGCGTGCCTCACCCCAAATGGCAGGAACGGCCGTTGCTGGTGGTGGTGCTCAACCAGGGCATGTTGGCGACGCGAGACGAGTTGCTCGGCTTTTTACAGAACCATGTGGCCAAGTGGTGGCTGCCCGACGCGGTGGCTTTCGTCGAGGCACTGCCCTATACCGCAACGGGTAAAGTGCAAAAAATGAAATTGCGCGAACAGTTCCGGGACTATCGTTTATAACCAGCGATACTTTGTACCCCAGTCCAAAGGGCCCCCCATGGATCGCATTGCACCGGAACTGGTTCTCAAGACCACGCCACCGAGAAGTCAGAAAACCGCTCACATGCGTGAGCGGCTGAGCATCGACTCCGCGGCCCTGGCGGACAAGATGGCCATTGCCGTGCAAGGCCCGGCGGGGTTCGGCAAGACATTTCTGCTGGCCCAGTGGCGCCGGGAGTTTCTTTCCCGTGGGGCGGTGGTGGCCTGGTTGACGCTCGATGAACATGACGATGGCGTTCGATTCGCCGGGGGACTGTCCGCGGCCATGGCCATAGGCAGTGGACGGGCAACCTTTGCCGGTTTCCTGGAGCGCATGCCCGGACCCGGCCGCGACGAGATGGAAGGGCTGACCGACTGGTTGGCCGAGGTCGCGGACCTGGGGGGCGAAATCGTGCTGATGCTCGACGAAGCCGACCGGCTGCCCGAAGCCACTGTGCGGCATTGCCTGGCCTACCTGCTGCACAATGCCCCGGCCAACCTGCGCATCATCATGGCCTCCCGTGGGCGCCTGAACCTGCAGGTGGCCGACCTGCAGGCCCGCGGCTTCTATGTCGTCATCGGTGCGGACGCCTTGCGCCTGCGGGTGGAGGAAACCGTGGCGATCCTCAGCAGCCGCTTCGGCCATCGTATCGATCCGGACCTGTGCGTGCGCTTGCACGAGGCCACCGAGGGCTGGTCACTGGGCCTGCAACTGGCGATCGCTTCCATCGAAAAAAGCCCGAGCGTGGTCGCGGCGGTCGAAGAGCTGTCGGCTGGGACCGGTGATATACGGCGCTATTTCGTCGACACCCTGATCGCCCACCTGCCCGCCGAACAGATTGAGTTTCTGATCAGCATTGCGCTACTGGAGATGTTGCATCCATCCCTGTGCATCGCCTTGAGCGGCGACGAGCAGGCCGGCTTGCGCTTGCAGGAGCTGTGCGTGGCGACGCCGATTTTTGTCGAAAGCGTGGACAGTGAGTGGGTGCGTATCCACCCGCTGGCCCGGGAATTCCTGCTCGGGCGCTTTGCCAGTCTGCCCGAGACCCGACGCCTGGACCTGCATGAGCGGGCGGCCAGCTGGCTCGAGGCCCATGAATTCCCGGAGCAGGCGGCGCGTCATTATCTGTTGGCCGGGCGCACCCGCCAGGCGTATCAGATGATCGAGCAATGCCTGTACGAAATCATGTTGCGCGGGCAGTTCAGCCGGGTTCTGGAATGGGTGGAGGAGCTGCCGGCGCAGGAGGTCGAATCGCGTTCGCGCATGCGCCTGGCGGCCGCCTGGTCCCTGGCCATGAGCGACCGGCATGAGGAAGCGGTGCGTCTGGTCGCCGGTCTCCGGCAGGCCCCGGCGACCGATGACAGCACGCGTTGCGAAGCAGCGATGATTGTTGCCACCGCCGCCTATTTTGCCGACCGGCCGGACGAATCGCTGGCGCTGGTGACCCCTTGGGTGGACGCCTTGCCGACTGGCGAGATCAAGTTACAGGCAGTCTTCGCCAACCAGATCGCGCGCCTGACCCTGTTTCAGGGCCAACCGGAAAAAGCTCGACGGATCTTTCAGCGGGCACCCTTGTATGCCTGGAGCTCAGGCCTGGACGCCATCCGCGGTTTTGGCGAATGGGTGGTGGGCCTCAGCTATGTCTGCGAAGGTCGCCTCGTGCCGGCCGAAAGAGCGCTGCGCGACAGCCTGGCTCGCGCCGAACAGGACATTGGCCGACGCAGTCCGGTGGCGGTGATGTTGGCCAGCGGACTGGCTACAGTGTTGCTCGAGCGCGATCAGTTGCAAGAAGCCGCCACGGTCCTGGCCAACCGTCTGGACGTGGTCGAGCGCCTGGCTTCTCCGGATGCGATTGTATTGGGTTTTGTCACCGCCTCTCGCCTGGCGGTCCTGCAGGGCCAGGGCCATCGCGGTTATGACTTGCTCGAGGCGCTGTTCGTGCTCGGCGAAGAGCGCGGCATTGCACGTTTCTGCATTGCCGCCCTGGCCGAGCAGATTCGCCTGCACGCGTTGCAAGGCCGGGCCGATACCTGCCTGGCATTGGGGCGCCGGCTCGATGCCCAGGTGCCGCAGGTCGCGCATGAACAGACAGGCTTGCTCGGGCCGGAACTGGCCTTGATGGTGATGTTGGCCAAGGTCTACATCGCCCATGTGCAACGTGACTGGCAAGGAATGCTGGAGCTGTTGGAGCGTGCCGGCGAAACAGCCGAGCGCATTCGTCGCGGCCGTGAAATCGTGCAGATCAAACTGCTCAAGGCATTGGCGCTCCACGAGTCGGGCGGCAACGGCCTGGCCTGCCTGCGTGAAGCGATCAGCCTGGCCGAGGAAAACGGCCTGCGGCGGATTGTCGAAGACACCCACCCGCAATTGCTCAAATGGTTGCGCCAGATCCGGCACGAGGTACCCCCGACCGCTGCGCAAGGCACACCTCCACCTGCGCCGACGCCACTGGCGACCAGCACGGTGTCGCCCAGCCGGTTGCTGACACCCAAGGAGCGCGAAGTCTTGCAATTGCTCGCCCGTAACCTGTCGAACAAGCAGATCGCCCTGGCGCTGAATGTCGGCGAAGAAACCGTGAAATGGCACCTGAAGAACCTGTTCGGCAAGTTCCAGGCCGGCACCCGCAAGCATGTGGTGGATCGTGCCTACATGCTTGGCATCCTCGATCCTGCCAGCTGAAACCTGATCCTTCTGCTCGCGCATTCACTTAAGAGATTGAGCGAACAATAAGCAGCCTGTGGCGAGGGAGCTTGCTCCCGCTGGACTGCGCAGCAGGCCCATTTTCAGGGCCGCTTCGCGCCCCAGCGGGAGCAAGCTCCCTCGCCACAGATACTGTGTCCGTCAAGGCCCCTTTTTTGGGCTTTCACTGGTTTGGACCCGGACGCGGTCCCCTGTGGGAGCTGGCTTGCCAGCGATGGTCGTTAACGATTACGCGTATGACCTGGTTCAACGCGGCGCGCTTGAGTCCATCGCCAGCAGGCTGGCTCCTACAGTTTTCTCGCGTGGGCACGGTCCATTGTGGGAGCTGGCCTGCCAGCGATGGTCGTTAACGATAACGCGGGTGAACTGGATGAACGCGGCGCACTGGAGTCCATCGCCAGCAGGCTGGCTCCTACAGTTCTCTGGAAATCTTTCCCCCCCCCCTTGTTCTTCCACCCCCCCTGACGATGGGGGGGTTGGATCGTGCCTGACCGATAGTCTGGACCTCACTTGAACCAACCCGGCCCGGCGGATCTGCCGCTTGCCGAGCGTTGCTCGAAGACAAGAGAGGATCGGCATCAGCCGACTATCGAGGTAAGGCGTATGAGTCAAAGCGTGCTGATTGCGGGGGTGGGCATGTCTGCGTTTGTCCCGCTGGGCGCTGGCGACAGTGTCGCTGCGTTGGCGGGCAGGGCGATCCGCCAGGCGCTCGACGATGCGCGCATTGACTATGACCTGGTCGACCAGGTGTTCAGTGCCTGCGTCAGCAGCGCTGTCGGTTGCACTGAGCAGGTCCTGGCCCAGGTCGGCCTGACCGGTGTCCCGGTATTTACCCTCGCGGACGGCTGCACGGCAGCCAGCAGCGCCTTGCAGCTGGCGCGTCACAGCGTGTTGTCCGGTCAGGCCGAATGCGCATTGGCACTGGGCTTCGAATGCATGCCGGCGAACGTTACCCACCGCGCCTTCTTTGGTCTGGACGATAGCGCGCCGCAGGCCTGGGACGGCCTCGGCCAGACCGATGCCGGCCAGGCTCATTTTGCCCGGCGCGAGCATCCAGCCGCGCTGTTCGCGGCCCAGACCAGTTGGTTGCTGACCCGCATGGGCGTGGCCCAGAGCAGCTTCGAGCAGGTCCTCAGTCAGGCCCGGAGCAAGGCCATGCTCAACCCCATGGCCGTGCTCAACCGCTGCACGGCCCTCGATGGCTGGCGGGCTCGCTACCTTTGCCCGCCGGCGAGCGGTGCGGCGGCGGTGCTGCTGTGTACCCCGGGTTTCCTGGCCCGCTACGGCGCCCGCGGCGGGGTGGCCGTAAGGGCCTGTGTGCGCGGTAGCGATCTGGCCTCCGAGCAGGAGTCCGGCTGTGTGCTCGATGTGCTGGGGCGCGCCACGACCCGGCGGGTTTCGCAGCTGGCGTATGAGCACGCCGGTATCGGTGCCGACGAGATTGAGGCCGTGGAGCTGCATGACCAGAGCGTCGGTGACTTCATGGTGTACAGCGCCGCCCTGGGTTTGTGCCGGGAGGAAGGTATCGACGGCTTCGTGCGCGAACGGCGCAACAGTCGCGGCACCTCGGTCGATGTCTGCGCCTCCGGCGGATTGCTCGGTCGCGGCCATGCTCCGGGAGCAACGGGGCTGGCGCAAATCACTGAATTGGTCTGGCAGTTGCGCGGCACGGCGCCGTCCAGGCACGACAACGGTGTCCGGACGGCACTTGCGCACAACGCGGCGCTGGGTCGTTCGGTATCGGTAACCATCCTGCAGCGCACCTAAGGACAGCGTCGCAGTGCCGTTTCAATGCGTTTTCATGAACCACAGAGAAGGTGAGCCCGTTAGATGAACAACAACAATAAGATCTGCCATGCAAACCTGCGTCGAGGGCTTTTGGCTACAGCAATCCTGGCCGGGATGGGCATCGCGCCCGTGCAAGCCCTGGAAATCGATACGGGCAACGAAGACCTGTCGGTGCGCTTCGACAACACGTTCAAGCTCAACTACGGCCAGCGCGTGGAAAGTCCCAACAGCAAGCTGGCCAACAGCTGGAACAACAATGATGGCAACCGCAACTTCTCGTCGGGCAGTGCGGTGTCCCAGCGTCTGGACGTGCTCTCGGAACTGGACGTGGTCTACAAGCAGAAGGCCGGCTTTCGCGTCAGCGCCAACAGCTGGTACGACCATGCCTATGACAATGTCGGCAGTGCCAACGCCTCGACCAACCAGCTCAACAACGGCGTACCGGACTCACGCCATATCAGCGGTTATGCCGACCGTTACTACAACGGACCGTCTGCGGAAATCCTCGATGCCTTCGTGTTTGGCAGCACCGAGGTCGGTGACGAAACCCTGCTCAGCGCCAAGCTGGGCAGCCATACCCAGTACTGGGGCGAAAGCATCCTGGCCTTCGCCCACGGCAACAGCTATGGCCAGTCGGGCCTGGACATCACCAAGGGACTGACAGTACCGGGCACCGAGGCCAAGGAACTGTTCATCCCGCGCAACCAGTTGTCCAGCAGCCTGACCTTTGGCCCGGAGCTGACCCTGAGCGCCCAGTACTTCCTCGGTTGGGACGCCTCGCGCCTGCCTGAATCGGGTACCTACCTGGGGTTCAACGACGGCATCCAGAGTGGCGGGCACAACCTGTCGCTGATCGGTGGACGCAACCCACTCTTCGGTGCCCCGGGCCCCATTGGCGCCAATGAGTTCCTGCGCCTGACCAACGGCCACACCTTCACCCCGGACAATCAAGGCGACTTCGGCCTGATGGCCAAGTGGAGCCCGGAATGGCTGGACGGGACCCTGGGCTTCTACTACCGCAACACCTCGGACATCCTGCCCAACCTGGTCCTGCAGCCGACCGCTGTCGGCCCGGCGCAACTGATCTCGGGCAACATCGGCAGCTACAACCAGTTCTACGTCGACGATATCGATATCTACGGCATCAGCCTGTCCAAGAGCATCGCCGGGGTCAGCGTCGGTTTCGACCTCAACTACCGCGAGAACATGCCGCTGGCCAGTGTCGCCGCCACCGTCAGCCCGGCCGCGGCCGCCGCCGGTCTGCCCGGATTCATCGGCAGTTTCGATGGCAACAACGGCGTGGCCCGAGGCAACACCGTACATGCGGTGCTCAACGGCCTGACCACCTTCGCCGACACCCCGGTGTGGGACAGCGCCTCGCTGCTGGTGGAGCTGGGCTACAGCCGCTGGCTGGACGTGACCGACAACAAGCAGCTGTTCAAGGGTGAGGACTGGTACCGCGGCGTGGACAAGGTCAGCAAGGACAACTACGTCATCGGCGTCAACTTCAACCCGACCTGGTATCAGGTTTTCCCCGGCATCGATTTCTACATGCCGGCCACCTACAACGTCGGCCTCAATGGCAACTCCGCCGTCCAGATGGGGGGCAACGAAGACTCCGGAAGCTATTCGATCGGCGTTGGCATGGACGTGCACAACCAGTATCGCTTCGACCTGAAGTACGTGGACAACTTCGGTCCGTTCGATACCTGCGACCGCGCCGGCAATGCCGGCAGCCAGGGAGAAGGTGCCGCACCCGGCGCCAATGGCCAGTACAACTGCACCCCGGGGCAGGCCACTGCCTTTGGCGGTACATCGGCCCAGCTCAAGGATCGCGGCATGGTCACCTTCACCTTCAAAACGACTATCTGATCGAACGTTGCCAGGCAACAGGAGAGACCCCATGAAATTCGCCCAATCCGTATTGGCCGCAGCCCTTGCGCTGGCGGTAACCGGTGCCGCCCACGCGGCCGTATCTTCCGACCAGGCCGCCCGGCTTGGCAGCACACTGACCGGCGTCGGTGCCGAAAAAGCCGGCAATGCCGACGGCAGCATCCCGGCCTATACCGGTGGCCTGACCCAGGCGCCGGCCAGCTACCAGGCGGGCAGCTCGTTTCGCCCCGACCCCTTCGAGAATGAAAAGCCGCTGACGGTGATCAACGCCGGTAATGCTGCCCAGTACGCCGGCAAGATGACAGCCTCGACCCAGGAACTGCTCAAGCGCTTCCCGTCGTTCCGCGTCGATGTCTACCCGACCCACCGTACCGTGGCCATGCCTCAGCGATTGCTGGACAACACGGCGAAAAATGCGGTCGGAACCAAAACCACTGAGGGCGGGGTAGCCCTGGACAATGCGTTGCCCGGCGTGCCGTTCCCGATCCCCGCCGACGGCTATGAAGCCATGTGGAACCATCTGCTGCGTTATCAGGGCTTTGCGCTGAACTCCAAGTACGATTCCTGGAACGTCGATTCCTCGGGCAGGGCGACCCTGGCCACCACCGGCAACGCCTACATCGAATACCCGCTGTACGACCCGGCCCGTACCACGGCGGCCAACGAGAGCGACGTGTTCTTCAAGACCAAGCTGTATTACCAGGGCCCGGCACGCCGCGCCGGTGAAGCCATCCTGGTGGTCGATGCGGTCAACCCGCTCAAGCAAGGCCGCCGTGGCTGGCAGTACCTGCCGGGACAACGCCGGGTGAAACTGGCGCCGGACATCGCCTACGACACGCCGAACCCGGGGTCGGCCGGCAGCTCGACCTATGACGATTCCTGGGTGTTCAACGGCGCCCTGGACCGTTACGACTTCAAGCTGGTGGGCAAGAAGGAAATGTACGTCCCGTACAACACCTACAAGTTGAACTACCACAAGGTGGCGGCGGACGTGACCACCCCCAACCACGTCAACCCCGACCTGATGCGCTGGGAACTGCACCGCGTGTGGGTCGTGGAAGCGACCCTGAAGCCGGGCAAGCGCCACATCTACAGCAAGCGCACCTTCTACCTCGATGAGGACAGCTGGATTGCCCTGGCTTCGGACGAATACGACGCCAGCGGCAAGCTGTACCGCGGCGCCTTCGCCCACATGGCCTACAGCTACGACGTGCAGGCGCCGAACTCCGACAACCACCTGTTCTACGACTTCATCACCGGTAGCTACAACATCACCGGGATGTACGGGCCGTACGGTGGCGTGAAGTACATCGAGCCGCTCTCCAAGGCCCAGTGGGCTCCGGAATCGCTGGCCGGTGCCGGAATCCGCTGAAAGAGCTCCATGTGGTATTTGCCATCGGGGAGAGGCCACACCTCTTCCGGTGGCTTTTTTTATCCGGGAAACAGCGATGAACAAATTCAGATGGATAGTGCTCATTGCACTGGGTGCCGCGTTGGCCTTGCCTTTCACCCGTGCCGTGGTGGCGGCGGATTTCGCCGACACCCTCGACCGGCCGGCGTTGCAGACCGACAAGGCGCTGCATGGCATTTTCACGGGACTGGCCAGTGCCGGCGGGCGCCTGGTCGCGGTCGGCCAGCGTGGCCACATTTTCTATTCGGACGATGCAGGCCTGCAATGGCGTCAGGCCAGGGTACCGGTCAGTTCTGACCTGGTGGCCGTGCATTTCCCCAGTCCGTCCCAGGGCTGGGCCGTCGGCCATGACGGCGTGGTGTTGCACAGCAGCGACGCGGGCGAAAGCTGGCGCCGTCAATTCGACGGCCGCGACGTCGGTTCGACCCTGCTCGCGTATTACCGCAAGCAGGCCGCGGCTCAGCCGGACGACGAGACGGTCGCCGGCTTGTTGGCCGATGCCCAGCGCATGTTCGAAGAGGGCGCCGACAAGCCGTTCCTCGATGTGTGGTTCGAGAATGACCAGGTCGGTTACATCGTCGGCGCCTTCAACCTGATTTTCCGTACCGACAATGGTGGCCGCAGCTGGACGCCGTGGCTAGACCGGACCGACAACCCAAGCGCCTTGAACCTGTACGCCTTGCGCCCGGCCGGCAATGCACTGTTCGTTGTCGGCGAGCAGGGCCTGGTGCTCAAGTTCGACCCGGCCAGCGAGCGTTTCAAGGCCACCCCCACGCCCTACAACGGCAGTTTTTTCGGCATTGTCGGCAAGCCCGGCGCGGTGCTGGTGTTCGGTCTGCGCGGCAACGCCTACCGCAGCGTCGATGGCGGTGCCCACTGGAACAAGGTCGAGCTTGGCCTGCCCCTGAGCATCACCGCCGGCACGGTCACTGCAGACGGTCGGATCATCCTGTTGAGCCAGGCCGGCCATGTACTGGTCAGCAACGACGATGGCGCAAGTTTCAAGCTGCAGGCGAAAAACGGCCTGACGCCGGTGGCCGCGGCGCAAGTGTCAACGGCCGGTGCACTGGTACTGGCCGGCGCCCGCGGACTTCGCCAGCTACCCCTCGAATAAGCCCACCTGCGTACAACAAAAGAGACAAGACACGATATGGGTACCTACGAACTCGATACGATGCCGGTGGTGCGGGAGCTCAAGGGCTTCGACGCCCGTTCCGGCAACCTGCTCGAACGCTTGATCTTCAACAACCGCCTGCTGGTGGTGCTGAGTTGCCTGGTGATCACCGTGCTGCTCGGTTACTTCGCAGCCACTCGCCTGAGCCTGACTGCCAGCTTCGAAAAAATGCTGCCGCAAAGCCAGCCGTTCATTCAGAACTACCTGGAAAACCGCCAGTCCTTGCGCGGGCTCGGCAATGCGGTGCGGGTGGTGGTGGAAAACACCGAAGGCGATATCTTCGACCCGCAATACCTCGATGTGCTCAAGCAGATCAACGACACCCTGTTCGTGACCCCGGGTGTGGACCGTGCCTGGGTCAAGTCGCTGTGGACGCCGGCGGTGCGCTGGACCGAAGTGACCGAAGAGGGGTTTCGCGGCGGGCCGGTGATGCCCGATGCCTACGATGGCTCGGCCAAGGGCGTCGAACAGCTGCGCTTGAACATCGCTCGTTCCGGCATCGTCGGCAGCCTGGTGGGCAACAACTTCAAGTCGAGCATGATTTTCGTGCCGCTGCTGGAGAAAGATCCGGTCACCGGCGAGGCCATCGACTACCACGCTTTTTCGCGGGTTCTCGAAGAGCAATTGCGTAACAAGTACGAGTTCGCCGGCGGTAATGAAACCCATGCCCGGGGCGAGGAGGGCAAGGGCCCGATCAAGGTCCGCGTGATCGGCTTCGCCAAGCTGGTCGGCGACCTGATCGACGGCCTGGTACTGGTGATGATGTACTTTGGCGCCGCTGCGCTGATCGCCACGTCGATCATCTATTTCTTCACCCGCTGCGTGCGCAGCACCACGCTGGTGATTCTCTGCTCGGTGATCGCCGTGGCCTGGCAACTGGGTCTGGTCGCGCTGATGGGTTATGCGCTCGACCCGTTCTCGATCCTGGTGCCGTTCCTGGTGTTCGCCATCGGCGTGTCCCACGGTGCGCAGAAGATGAACGGCATCATGCAGGATGTGGGGCGCGGCACACACCAACTGGTCGCGGCGCGCTACACCTTCCGCCGCCTGTTCCTTGCGGGGCTCACGGCCTTGCTCGCCGATGCGGTCGGCTTTGCCGTGCTGATGCTGATCGACATCCCGGTGATCCAGGACCTGGCGGTCACTGCCAGCATCGGTGTGGCGGTGTTGATCTTCACCAACCTGGTGCTGCTGCCGGTGTTGTTGTCGTATTGCGGTGTCAGTCGCAAGGCGGCGGCGCGCAGCCTGCGTCAGGAAGACAAGGAACTGCACGGCAAGGGCCTGGGCAACCTGTGGAGCCTGCTCGACCGCTTTACCGAGCGTCGCTGGGCCACAGTCGCGGTGATCGTCGCCGGCTTGCTGGCGGCGGGCGGGTTCATGGTCAGCACCCAGTTGCAGATCGGCGACCTTGACCCGGGTGCGCCCGAGCTGCGCGCAGACTCCCGCTACAATCGCGACAATGCCTACATCACCGACAACTACTCGCTGTCCAGCGACCAGTTCGCGGTAATGGTCAAGACCGCGAGCGAGGGTTGCCTGAAGTACGAGACCCTGGTCGAGGCCGACCGTCTCGGCTGGCTGTTGCAACAGCAGCCGGGGGTGCAGACCACTGTGTCGCTGGTCAACGCCGTACGGCAGATCACCGCGGGTTCCTATGAAGGCAACCCGAAGATGCTGACCATCGCGCGCAATCAGGACGTACTCAACTATGGCGCGCAACAGGCCTCGGTGAACAACCCTGAACTGTTCAACAGCGACTGTTCGATGATGCCGGTGGTGGCCTACCTGGCCGACCACAAGGCACAGACCCTCGAGCATGTGGTCAGTGTCGCCGGGGCCTTTGCTCGCGAACACAGCAACGGTGAACGCCAGTTCATGCTCGCGGCCGGTAGCGCGGGGATCGAAGCAGCGACCAACATCGTGGTCCGCGAGGCCAACCGCACCATGCTGGTGTACGTGTATGGCGCAGTGATCGTGCTGTGCTTCATCACCTTTCGCAGCTGGCGCGCGGTCGTGGTGGCGGTGGTGCCGTTGATGCTGACGTCAGTGCTCTGCGAGGCATTGATGGTGTGTCTTGGCATGGGCGTGAAAGTGGCCACGCTGCCGGTGATCGCCCTGGGCGTAGGGATCGGCGTGGATTACGCGCTGTACCTGCTCAGTGTGCAGTTGGCCCAGCAGCGTGCCGGCCTGTCGTTGACCGAGGCTTACAGGAACTCGGTGGCGTTCACCGGCAAGGTGGTCGCTCTGGTGGGCATCACCCTGGCGGCGGGCGTCATCACCTGGGCCTGGTCGCCGATCAAATTCCAGGCGGACATGGGGATCCTGCTGACCTTCATGTTCATCTGGAACATGATTGGAGCGCTGGTGCTGATACCGGCGTTGTCGCATTTCTTGCTCAGGAAGGCTCGCTGATCTGCCTGCGATCTTTTGATCTTGATCTTGATCTTGGCGGCCTTCGGGCCGACCAGGCTCTTTGTTCGTGTACATATCCATTCCTGCGGTAACGGCCGCTAATGGTTCCGCTCTTACAGCGGGTCACTTGGAAAAGCCTGTAGGAGCGAGCTTGCTCGCGATGGAGGTCAACGATGATGCGGGGAGCCTGACACCCCGCGGTGCTCTCAGGTTTTTCGCGAGCAAGCTCGCTCCTACAGAGCCCGCCGCCATCGGCCATCCATGGCCGGGGGCGGCTACCGCGGCATCCATGCCGCGGTGCCCACTACGCAGAACCTCCACTCGGCCTCACGAGGGGGCAAGAAGATCAAAAGATCGCAGCCTGCGGCAGCTCCTACATTAACCGCGTACACCGCCAATATCGTGGACGGACAAAAAACCTGTAGGAGCTGCCGAAGGCTGCGATCTTTTGATCTTGGCGGCCTTCGGGCTGACCAGGCTCTCTGTTCGCGCACATATCCATTCCTGCGATAACGACCGCTAATGGTTCCGCCCATACGGCGGGCTCTGTAGGAGCTTGCTCGCGATGGAGGTCAACGATGATGCGGGGGGCCTGACACCCCGCGGTGCTCTCAGGTTTTTCGTCGGAACGCCGCCCGGAGCAAGCTCGCTCCTACAGAGCCCGCCGCCATCCATGCCGCGGTGCCCACTGCGCAGAACCTCCGCTCGCCTCACGAGGGGGCAAGAAGATCAAAAGATCGCAGCCTGCGGCAGCTCCTACATCAACCGGGTACACCGCCAATATCGCGGACGGACAAAAATCCCTGTAGGAGCTGCCGCAGGCTGCGATCTTTTGATTTTGATTTTTCAATAGGCTCGGGCTGCGTTCGGACGATCTGTTGATCTTGTCGTTAACAAGCAAGATCAAAAGATCGCAGCCTTCGGCAGCTCCTACATCAACCGGGTACACCGCCAATATCGTGGATGGACAAAAATCCCTGTAGGAGCTGCCGAAGGCTGCGATCTTTTGATTTTTGAATCCCGTTCGGGTACGCCAATTTTGCGAATCAGGGGCGTCGTGAAATCACGTCAGCAGGGAGGCGCAGTTGAGCCCCCCCTTTATCACGCAGGCTTGAGCGGCACGATCAGTGGGCCGTCGAAGGCCTGCATGATCAGCGAAGCGGGCTGGTCATGGCTGATCAACTGGGCCATGGCGTTCATGTAGGGCGTCAGGTGGCGGAAGTATTTCTTGTAGGCGGGGCACAGGTAGTTCAGTCCGGGCTCGCCGTTGGGCGCGGTCATGAAGCGGTTTTTCGGGCATTCGCCGTGGCAGGCGAAGCGGTAGTCGCATTGCCGGCACAAGGTCGGCAACGTGGTTTCCTTGGCCGCGCCGAACGCCTGCTGGGCCGGGGAGGCGAGCAGGGTGGCCGGGTCGTCTTCCTGGATATTACCCAGTCGATACTCCGGGTACATGAAGTGGTCGCAGGAATAGACGCTGCCGTCATGTTCGACGATCGCAGCCTTGCCGCAGCGCGGGCTGAACAGGCAGACCGAAGGCGCCAGCTGGCACCAGGCCGCCAAGGCCCATTCGAAGTTCATCACATGGATGTCGCCGACGTCATGGCGTACCCATTCGTTGAAGATGGCGATGAGAAAGTCGCCATAGCGCTCGGGTTCGACACTCTGCGCCGTGACCACCCCGGGTTCGCCCACGGCATGCAGGCGCAGCTCCGGCGGCGTGGCGAAACTCAGGCCCTGCTTGACGTCCGCTGCGCCCGGAAGGCGTTCGACCACCGGGTTGAACTGGATATGCCGCACACCCTGGGCCTTGAGAAAACCATAGATTTCCAGCGGATGATTCGCCACGTCGCGGGCCACGGTGACCAGCACGTTGAACGGCACCCCGTGTTTCTTCAGCAGGCCCAGGCCAGCCATGACCGCATCGAAACTGGAGCGGCCACGCTTGTCCGGTCGGTAGAGGTCGTGGACTTCACGCGGCCCGTCGAGGCTCAGGCCGACCATGAACCCCTCGCGGGCAAGAAAGGCACACCACTCGTCATCGAGCAGGGTGCCGTTGGTTTGCAGGGTATTGCGGATGACCTTGCCAGCGCCAAACTCGCGCTGGCAGGCCACCGCCCGCCGGAAAAAATCCAGGCCCAGCAAGGTCGGCTCGCCGCCTTGCCAGGTGAACTCCACTTCGGGGCTGGGTTGCGCGGCGATGTAACCCTGGATGTACGCGCGCAACACCTCGTCGGACATGCGAAAGCGCTCTCTGGGCGGGTAAAACTGCTCCTTTTCCAGGTAGAAGCAGTAGCTGCAATCGAGGTTGCAGATCGGACCGACCGGCTTGGCCATCAAGTGCAACCCTTGCACGACAGGAGAAGCGCTCGCCATCAGAGGAACCCGACCTTGCGTGCATCGTTCAGCACGAAGCGACGCAACAGGCCCAAGGACAGGCGACGCAGGTGGTACAGCACCTTCGCAAAGGGCCCGACCAGCAACAGGTCCTGGCTCTTTTGCACGGCGCGGACCATGCCTTCGGCGACCACCTCAGGCCCGCAGCCCTTGGTCTGATAGTACTTGTGCAGTCGCGTGAGCTGGGCTTCGTCGACCGAAGGCGAGACGTTGTTGCGGGCATGGGTGATCGGCGTATTGATGATGCCGGGACACACGGTGGTCACGCAGATATCGCTGTCGGCCAGCTCCATCTTCAGTACTTCGTTGAACCCGAACACCGCATGCTTGGAGGCGGCATAAGCCGCCATCGTCGGCGACGGATACAGACCGGCCGCCGACGCCACGTTGAGCACATGGCGTGGCCCGCCGGCCTTGAGCATCTGCGGGATGAAGTGATAGCAGCCATGCACCACCCCCATCACGTTGATGTCCAGCACCCGCTGCCAGTGGGCCAGGTCGCTTTGCAGGAACTGGCCCAGGTAGCCGATGCCGGCGTTGTTGATCAGCACGTCGAGCGCCCCGAGCGAGGCATGGAGCTTCTCGGCCAGCTCCCGCACGGCTTCACTGCTGGAGACATCGAGCTGATGGATGGTGCAACGGGAACCGAGGGCTTCGACGTCCATCTGCACCTGCCTGAGCGCAACGAGATTGATGTCGGTGGCAATGATCCGGGCGCCACGGCGGGCGAATGCGAGGGCCGCGGCGCGACCGATGCCGGAAGCGGCGCCAGTGATCAGGACGTTCTTGTTTTTAAGTTCGGTAGTGGCCATGGAAATCTCCTGGGCAGGGCAAGGGTTCAGGGCAAGTAAGCGACATGCACGTCGTCGACCTTGCCGTTGAAAGCGAACGGCGCGCGGTCGAAGTAATCCAGGGCAACCGGCGAGCCGAGGTCCTGGGCCACGTCAAAGGTTTCGCTGGCGGTGAAGGTGAATGCCGGGGTGAACGGCGTCACGCCGCTGGCGACTTCCTGCCCCCCCAGGCGCAGACTCAGATTGGCTGGCGCGCCCAGTTTGGTCGTGCTCATTTGGGTCAACACTTCGATGTTGGCTTTACCGGCCGGCACGCGTTCGGTCGAGCGCAGCTTGACCCGCGCAATGGCCAGGGCGTTGTACTCGTAGACCAGGTAACCGTCGTCCAGGTACAGGCTGACACCGCCACCGATCCCGCCCATGGCATACAGCACGCCACTGGCCTTGGCCGGCACTTCGGCGGTCACCAGTACCCGGTTGTTGCGGCTGCGCAGGTTGGGCGCGGTGAACTCCGGGAAGCGCTGGGTGCGATCGCTGAAATTCCATTCACGTTTGTCGGTACCCGGGCGTACATCCGGGTTCATGAAGGGAAACAGACCGGCGCCGATCGGGTAGACGTGGTTGGCCTTGGCCTGGGTATCGAACTCGGCCTTCAGCTCAGCGAGTTTTTCCGGGTGGCTGGCAGCGACATCCGTGGCTTGCGAGTAGTCGTTGCCAAGGTCGTACAGCGCCCACTGGTCGTTGTCCGGGTTCCAGCCCATGAACTGGGCAAACCCTTGCACCCAGGGTTTGCGCGGGCCGAATACCGAGGCGATCCAGCCGTCCTTGTAGATGCCACGGCTGCCGAGCACTTCGAAATACTGCGGAGGCTTGCGCGACTTCGCATCGGCATCGGCAAAGGTGTAGCGCAGGCTGACGCCGTCCATCGGGTCCTGCTCGACGCCGTTGACCACCTTGGGCGCGCTGATGTCGAGGATGTCGTAGACCGTCGGGACAATATCGTTGACGTGGTGGAACTGCCCGCGGACCTTGGCATCGGCCTTGATCTGCTTGGGCCAGGAGACCGCCATCGGCGTGCGCGTGCCGCCGAAGTAACCCGCCACCAGTTTAGTCCCGATAAAGGGGCCTGAACCCGCCCAGGCCCAGGCGGCGTTGTACATGCTCTCGAGTTTCGGACCGCCGATGGCCGACAGGCCACCGTAGCTGCCGTTGAGTACCTTGAGCTGCTGCTCCTTGGGCACCGGAATGCCGTTCTGCGCCAGCAGTTCGTTGATGGTGCCTTCCATGCCTTCGGCCGAGGCCCCGTTGTCGCCGAGCACGTAGAAAATCAGGGTGTTGTCGCGTTTACCCTCCAGTTCCAGCTCGTCGAGGATCTTCCCGGCCTGGGTATCGGCATGCTCGAGGAAGCCTGCGTAAACCTCCATCAGGCGCGCCTGGTATTGCTTTTGCCCGGCGTCGAGGCTGTCCCAGGCCGGCAGTTCGGCGGGGCGCGGGGTCAGCCTGGCGTCCTTGGGAATGAAGCCCATGGCTTTCTGGCGGGCGAAGGTCTGCTCGCGATACGCATCCCAGCCAGCGTCGAACTTGCCCTTGTACTTGTCGGCCCATTGGGCGTTGACCTGGTGCGGGCCGTGCACGGCACCGGGGGCCCAGTACATGAAGAAGGGTTTGTCCGGGGCGTAGGTCCTGTGGTCCTGCAGCCAGTTCACTGCGCGGTTGGCCAGGTCTTCGCTGAGGTGGTACTTGGGATCGCGAGGCGGTTCGATCGGCGTGGTGTTGCGATACAGGCGCGGCTCGTACTGGGAGGTTTCCCCGGCCATGAAGCCATAGAAGTGTTCAAAGCCATAGCCGGTCGGCCAGCTGTCGAACGGTCCGGCGGCGGTGGTTTCCGACGTCGGTGTGTTGTGCCATTTGCCGAAGGCGGCGGTGCTGTAGCCGTATTGCTTGAGCACTTCGGCCATGGTCGCCGAACTCTTGGGAATCTTGCCGGTGTAGCCGTCCCAATCGGTGGCCAGCTCGGCGATCACGCCATTGCCGACCCGGTGGTGATTGCGTCCGGTCAACAGGGCGGCGCGGGTGGCCGAACTGATGGCGGTGGTATGGAAGGCGTTGTAACGCACACCGCTGTCGGCCACCCGGCTCAGGGTCGGGGTGTGGATGGCGCCGCCAACCGTGTCGGCCTGGGCGAAACCGGCGTCATCGAGCATGATCACCAGGATGTTCGGTGCACCGGCGGGTACATGGGACTGGGCCTGGCGCTTCTGGTGATGGGAATCCTGCAGGGTCGGCCCGGCGGTGCTGGCCGAAGGCGTCGGCGCGAAGGGCAGGGTGTCCTGGGCGCAGGCGACGGAGCTCGCCAGCAGCATGCTCACCTTCAGCGTGAAATGTCCGGTGCGCGCAAACTTCTGAATCATGGAAGACTCCTGTTCTTGTTGTTGGCGGAGTGAGTGGGGCGCCCCCCTCGGGGAGGGGCGCCGGGTATCGGTCAGACCGAGAAACTGGTGATGTCCTTGGGCTGGATGTCGTTGGCCTCGCAGTAGGCCAGGTAGCGTTGCACGCTGGTCTTCCAGTTCTCGATGGCAACGATGTTGTCGTTTTCGTCCATGTACATGAGATCGCCCAGGGTGACGTTGAACGTGATCACCTCGTCGCCGTGCTCGGGCAGGCCGATGGGCGTATGGCTGGTGGCGGCCGTCTCGAACACCACGCCACCTTCGGTGGAGATCCAGTCGTGTTCGAGGTACTTCCAGCCACCCTTGATGGTGTAGACGATCACGGTGCCGGAGTGGTGGTGCTTGGGCAGGGTCATGCTGGCGGGTGCCTTGAGCAGGGTAATGACCTCGCCACGCACCGGATCGCACTTGATGTACTTGATGAAAACCTCGTCGTTGTAAGGCGCGAAAGGCACCCAGGGCAGGTCGTCGGCGTTGATGGCGGCGGTATCGATGCTTTCATACAGCATGGTGGTGCTCCTCGGATGGGCCGTTGGCGGCAGGTGGATGTTCTGAGTGGCATCGTGCGGGAGCGGGCAGAAATTACCCCCCCGGCGACGAGGGGGGTGGGTGATGCGCGCGGTCTTCAATCAGTGCAATTGCGTGAGGGCTTGCGCCGAACGGGTGCTGCTCAGGTAGCGCCAGAACAGCAGGGCAAAGACGATGTCGCTCGCCGCCAGTGTCGGCAGCGGCCAGGCAATGGTGCCCGCCAGCCAGTGGCTGGTGATGACCGCGACCACGAGGATCTTCAGCGCGATCCCCAGCACGATGTAGGGGCGATAGCGCACCGGGTCGCGGCTGATCATCCAGTAGGCCCAGCCGAACATCAGCACCACGATCATGGTGATCTGGATGAACAGGCCGGTGGTCGGGGTCATCTGCAAGCCCATCAGTTGGGCGACCGGCTGCGTGGCCACCAGCAAGGGCAGGCCCGCCAGGATGTTGAAGCCGGCGGCGATACTGAACAGGGTACGGGCGTATGCGTTGGACATGGAGTACTCCTCAATAGGGTCAGACAAGGCTCAGCCCAGCAGCCTGAGCAGGGTGGGGTAGCTGTTGGGGAACAATCGGCTCAGCCAGAACAGGGTGCTGGACTTGTTGCCGGTGATGACCCGGCGGCTGCCGTTGCGCATGCCGTAAATGATGTCGGCGGCGCAGTCGGCGGGTGGGGTCAGCAGCATCTTGTCGGCCAGGCGGGCGAACTTCGCTTCCTCCTCACCTGCGGCCTTGCAGCGCCGGCCGGCCCGCTCGATGTTGGTCCTGATGCCGCCGGGGTGGACGCTGATGGCGCGCACGCCGCTGCCCCTGAGTTCGGCCCAGAGGCATTCGGTCAGGCCGCGCACGGCGAACTTCGACATGTTGTAGGCGCTTTGCGTGGGGTAGCTGACCAGGCCGAACACGCTGGAAATGTTGACGATGCAACCTTCACGCTGGGCCAGCATCGTCGGCAGGAAGGCCTTGGTGCCGTACAGCACGCCCCACAGGTTGATGCCCAGTTGCCACTCGAACTCTTCGATGCTGGTGTTGGCCACGGTGCCGATCACCGTGGCGCCGGCATTGTTGATGACGTAGTGAACCGTGCCGAAATCGCGCATGACCTCTTCGGCGTGGTCCTGGAACGCCGACCAGGACGAAACATCCAGCGTGTAGCCCCGGGCCTGACTCGCTTCAGGGAGCAATCCCAGGGTGGCATCGAGGCTCGAACGGTCGATGTCCGAGAGCGCCAGCAGCGCTCCCTCCCGGGCCAGTTGCACAGCCAGTTCGCGGCCGATACCGGAGCCGGCGCCGCTGATCACCACCACTTTGTTGTTGAACATCTTGGCTACCTCTTGATTGGCAGGGAGGGCGGCTACTTGCTCAGGATATGAATCGCCACCGCCGCTTCTTCGACGCCCTGCAGGCCGCCGCCGTTTTCCTGTATGGCATGCCGCGCGCCTTCGACCTGGCGCTTGCCGGCTTCGCCGCGCAACTGGGTCACCAGTTCATAGAGTTGGCCGATACCGGTGGCGCCCAGCGGATGGCCCTTGGATTCGAGACCGCCGGAGGTGTTGACCGGAACGCGCCCGCCCAGGGTGAACTCGCCACGTTCGGCGGCCGGACCGCCTTCACCGGGGGCGACGAAGCCGAGGTTCTCCACCTGGATGATTTCGCCCATGGCCGAGGCGTCGTGCACTTCGGCCACGTGCATGTCGCGGGGGCCGAGGCCGGCCTGTTCATAGGCCATTTTGGCGGCCAGGCGCCCGACGTGGAGCTCGGGCTGATCGAGGCGACGGTTGCTGAAACTGCGGATGACGCTGGCCGAGACCTTGATGCAACGGCTCTTGTCGGCACCGATGCGCTTGAGGCCTTCCTCGGTGCACAGAATGGCGGCGGCAGCGCCGTCGGACAGAGGGGCGCACATCGGCAGGGTAATCGGGTAAGTGATGGGCGGCGCCGCCAGGATCTCTTCGATGCTGAAAGGCTTACGGAACTGCGAGTAAGGGTTGT
Source organism: Pseudomonas sp. GW821-FHT07G06 (assembly GCF_058986625.1). Lineage (NCBI taxonomy): Bacteria > Pseudomonadati > Pseudomonadota > Gammaproteobacteria > Pseudomonadales > Pseudomonadaceae > Pseudomonas > Pseudomonas sp. GW821-FHT07G06. The sequence continues at coordinate 199,495 of NZ_JBYSVW010000007.1, read as the reverse complement.
GCACCGAGTGGGTATGGTTCTTCGCCGACACCGCGGCAATCTGCCGTTGCGTGGTGCCATAGGTGCTCATGTGGTGTCGACACATCGCAGCGTAGATGGCCATGAACTTGCTGTAGGGTTTGTCCGATTCACTGCCTTCGGGCACGTCGACCCCTTCGCCCATTTGCACCAGGGTCTGGTAGTTCTGCTCGGCGCGGGAAATATCCCAGCCAGCCTCGAAAATCGAGAGGGCCTTGAGCTTGTCGGCGATGTTCATCTTCTCGGCACCGATCGCCAGCGCCACGTCGGTGGTGCCGGCCTTGAGGCTCTGCACGGCCAGGTTGAAGGCGGCACTGCCCGAGGCGCAGGCGTTTTCGATGTTGTAGATGGGGATGCCTTCGATGCCGACCTTGCTCAGTACGACCTGGCCGGGGATGGCGATCTGGCCTTGCAGCGGGCCATTGGTCATGCCGGCATAAAAGGCGATGCCCAGGTCTTCGGTGCGGCACCCGGCATCCTGCAATGCGCCATCGAGCGCTTCGCGCGCCAGGTCATCGAGGCTGCGTTCGAGGTGTCGGCCGAAGACGGTCATGGCGATGCCGGCGATATAGACGGTGCTCATGAAATTTCCTTGTGATGAGTCAGGGAAGCAATCGGAGGGCCCAGGGCCTGCATCGGGCGCAGTCGTCGATGCAGGCCAGGGCCGGTTACAGGCGTCAGATGTTTCGATCCAGGTTCTGCCAATAGGGCTGGCGCAGGTCTTTCTTCAACACCTTGCCCACCGGGCTGCGCGGCAGGCTGTCGACGAAATCGACCGACTTGGGCGCCATGACGTGGCCCAGCCGTTCCTTGCACAAGTCGATCAGTGCCTGGGCGCTGACGCTCAGGCCGGGGTTGAGTTCGACCACGGCCTTGACCGCTTCGCCCCATTTCTCGTCCGGTACACCGATCACCGCGCAGTCCTGTACCGCTGGATGGCTCCACAGCACTTGCTCGACTTCGCTGGGGTACACGTTGAAGCCGCCGGAAATGATCATGTCCTTCTTGCGGTCGGTCAGGTGCAGGTAGCCTTCGGCGTCGATGTGACCGATGTCGCCGGTGTGCAGCCAGCCGTCGATAAGGGTTTCGGCGGTCCTGTCCGGCTGCTTGTAGTAGCCCTTCATGACCAGGTCGCCGCGCACGCAGATCTCGCCGGTGGCGCCGCGTGGCAGGATCCGCTGGTCATCGTCCATGACCTCCACGCGGATCAACGGGTAGGGACGGCCGACCGATGACAGGCGCTCGTCGCTGGCCATCCGGCCGTCGACCAGGTGCTCATCGGGGCGCAGGAAGGCGATGCTGGCCGGGGCTTCGGTCTGGCCGTAACCGCCGGCCATGATCGGGCCGAACACCTCGATGGCCTTTTTCAGTTTCTGCACCGACATGGGGGCCGCGCCGTACATCAGGTACTTGACCGAGGACAGGTCGAGCGTCTCGATGCCGGGCATTTCCAGCAGCTTGTAGATCACCGTCGGCGGCAGGAAAAACTCGGTGACCTTGTGCTGCATGATCGCGCCGAGCATCACCGCCGGGTCGGGCCTGGTCACCACCACCACCGTGCCGCCCTGGGCGGTGCACGGCACGGCCAGCAGACCGGCCGTGTGGGTCATGGGCGCGGCGGCCAGGTTCACCGGCGTCTCGCCATTGCGGTAGGCGCAGGCCAGCATGAAGTGGGCGATGAAGGTCTGCGTACTGCGGTGCGTATTCATCACCCCCTTGGGCATGCCGGTGGTGCCGCCCGTGGGCGAGAGCATGATCACGTCGTCCATGTCGTAGCTGACTTCAGGACGGGTCGAGGGCTGCTCCGCGCTCCAGCGTTGCAGCGACGGCGCATCGCGACCTTCGGCATCGATGCAGACCCAGTGCCGGATCTTCGGCAGCGACGGACGCAGGTCGTCGATGATCGCGGCGAACTCGTCCTGGTAGAACATCACCTCGCAATCGAAGGCATCGAGGATGTAGTGGTTCTCTTGTGCCGAGTTACGCGCATTGACCGGTATCCAGGTCATGTTGGCGCGCCACAGGCCCAGGGTGCAGGCCCAGGCGGTGACGTCGTTGGCCGACCACACCGCGCCCTTGGTTTCCTTGGGCAAGCCCAGGGCCAGCAGGGTGTTGGCGATGCGACAGGACAACGCACCGACTTCCTCGAAGGTGTAGGACCGCGCGCCCTGGATATAGGCGATGCCGTCCGGGTTCAAACCCCAGCCGCGGTCGTAGAAATCAATGATGGCCATGAAGGACTCCCGTGCCGCCGATCAGAGCTGGGTGACCGTGGCCCGTGCCAGGCCACGCTCTTCCAGGAAGCCCAGCAGGTAGCGATGCCCGAACGCCTTGGAGCCGGAAGCGAAGCCGACCTTGGCGGTTTCGCCATCGATCAGCTTGATCGCGGCGGCAACCTGCAAGGCCCCGGTGGCGATATAGGCGGTGGTGCCATGCACGGTGGCACGCACGGCCGACAACTGGCCGCGGCCGATGGCGGTGTCGACCATGCGCACGGTGGTGGTGCGCTCGCGCGGCGGCATGCTCGGCGTGGTCGACTGCACGATCTGCTTGAGCACTTCATCCTGATGCTCTGCCGGCAGGTGTTTGTATTCGGCGTCCCACTTCTGCCCCAGGCCATGCACCATCTTCATCACGTCGTTGTCGTAGAAGCCGACGCAGGAGACACAGGAGCGCACGCGCGGGTCGTTGTCGAAATACACCGGCAATGAAGTGCCGCCCCATGGCAGGGCAAAGACCGGCTGCAGGAAGTCAGGCGAAGGAATGCTGAAGGAGGTGCCGACGGCGTGCGGGACCAGTTTTTTCTCCCACAGGTAGCATTGCTCGGCGCGGTACATCTCGAAGATCGAGGCGGTCGAGCCCACGGTCACACCGGCACCGACTCCGCGCGGGCCACGGCACAGGGTCGAAGTTTCCAGAGCGTCGATGCCCGGCGTTTCCAGGGCCAGTTCGGCGGCGATTTCCGCGTAGGTGAACATGTAGGACAACGATGGCGAGACCAGCAGGCCGGCCTGGGCATAGAGATGGCCGAACTTCTCCCGCACTTCGCGCATGTAGCTTTGCTCACCGGTGGTATCCAGGTGATGGCAGCCGGCCTTGAGCGCGGCTTCGACCGTGGTCAGGCCGAATTTGACGAACGGGCCGACGGTGTTGCAGACCACCTTGGCGCCACGGAACGCCTCGGTCAGCGCCTCGACCGTGTGCTCGGCTTCGATGACTTCATAGGTGGCCGACTCCAGGCGCACCACGCGCTGGGCCATCATCTCGTGCACGCGTCCGGCATTGCGTGCCACGGCGGTGAAGGGGATGTTCTGGTCGATCAGCCAGTCCATGGTGAGCATGCCGGTGTAGCCGCTGGCGCCATAAACGACGACGGGATATTTAGCCATTTTCGTGTCTCTCTTGTTTTTAACAGGTTGTTGGTTGTTTTTTTTTGGGAGGGCAGGGCCGGGGTCAGTACTGCGACCAGCCTTCGGCATAAAGCTGTTGGCACAACAGGCCAACACGCATGGTGATGATGGCGTTCTCGCCGTCTTCGATCAGGGCGGCGCGGGCATCGCGGAAGATCTTTTCGATCGGGTATTCGCGGGAAGTACCGGCACCGCCGAACAGCTGCAGCGCTTCATGGGCGACCTTCATGCAGGCTTCGGTGACGGTCACCTTGGCCGACGCCGTGGCGTAGGGATGGCTCTGTGGCGACAGGCGGGCGAACGCCAGGGAGCGTCGGGCCACCGCGCGTGCCAGCTCGACCTGACGCAGCATGTCGCCCAGTCGATAGCGGGTGAGCTGATGGTCGATCAGCAACTGACCGCCCTGTTTGCGTTCATGGCAGTACTGCAAGGCCATTTCGAACGCCCCGCGCGCCACTCCGGTGAACACCTGGGACATGTGCGTGCCGGCGTAGGACCAGGCCGAGGACTGGTTGCCGTAGTATTGATCCTTGCCGGCGATGGCGAAGCGCGCCGGTATTTTCACGTTGTCGAAATAGACTTCGCCCTGGGGCAGCGAGCGCTGGCCGATCTTGTCCAGCGGCTTGCCGCGCGATACGCCGGGCAGGTCCAGGGGCACGATCACGGCAACGCCGTTGGGGCGGCCGTCGGCGTCGAAAAAGCCGTCGCCATAGTCGGCGGTGATGTAGGCCAGCGCCACCTGCGCCACGGCCCCGTTGGAGACCCAGGCCGAGCATTGGCCGTTGAGGACGATCTCGTCCTTGCCGACTCTGGCGGTGAGGGTGCCCTTGTTGCCGGACTGGCCGTGAGGCCATTCGCGCTTCATGTCATAGACCATGATGTCGCTGCCCTTGTCCGGATGAGTGATCATCCAGCAGCCGATCTTGCCCTGGCACAGTTCCACCAGCTCCTGATTGCCCACGGCCTTTGCCATGCGCAGCGGGAAGCCGGCGACCGCCAGGGAAACGGCCAGGCCGGCATCGCCCCAGCCCATTTCCTCGCCAATCAGCGACTCCAGGCGCACGGCGGTTTCGGCGGGAAACTGCGCCAGCAGTTCCGGGTCCAGACCCAGCTGTGCCGCTTGGGCGAACACCGACCAGAAGGGCGAGCCGGGCGCGCAGACATCGGCCGCTTGCATCTTGTCGAGGGCTTGGCCGACCGGGCGCAGTACGTTCCTGGCGAACTGATGCACCGATTGCTGGATGGCCGCTTCTTCTTCGCTCAATGGCGTTTCAAAACCCGTCAGGCCAACGGCGGGCAACTGCAAAGTGTCATGTAATGTGATCATTGGCGCTTGCTCATCCGGGGAAGGAACGAACCCACGCAATCGACCGCGTGGGGGCTGGAACATGGACGCCATGATTGTTCTTCCCGGGATCGACAACTCACTGGAAAAGGGGGCATATTTGTCAAAATCTGCTCATCAGGGAGCGCCGGTGACGCCGCAACAGAAAGTCCATGAAGTGTTGGGGCTGCCCATGGTCGGTGGCCTGGTGTGCAACCAGATGCCGCTGCACGCCGAGCGCTATTTTCTGCACGAGACAGACCTCGACATGCCCCCGGTGGGGGTCATGACCCTGCTCACTCAATTCGGTGGTTCGCGGGTGGAAGAGGGCACGGACGAGACGTCGCGCCTGAGCACTTTGCCCAGCATGTCGATGCTGATGCCGGCCCACTGCGCCACCCATTGGCGCTACTCGGGCAGCGTGGACTTCGCGGTGTTCTACATTCCCGAGCGCAGTGACGGTGTGTTTGGCCAGTTGCTGGAGTGCTGTGCCAGGACCCAGGCACCGCTGGCCTTCAGCGACGCTCTGGTCAGTGCGGCGGCCCGGCAGCTGCTCGATGAGCTGAATATGGGAAAACAGGCCGACCAAGGGTTCATGGCGCGGCTGGCGGCGGTGATGCTCGAACAGGTGTGCCGTGCGCTACGCCTGCAGACCCTGGGTTCGATCAACCCGCCGCACATTCAGTTGGCGCGTCTGCAATCGGTGGTGGCTTACATGCGCGAGCACCTGGCCGAAGACTTGTCGATCAACCAGTTGGCAACCCGGGCCGGCGTTAGCCCGGCGCATTTTCGCCGGCTGTTCGACAATGCCATGGGCATTGCACCCCACCGGTATGTGATGAACCTGCGGCTCGAGCACGCGCGCGAACTGCTCATGCAAACCGACCTGCCCATCCTGCATGTCGCGCTGGAGTGCGGTTTCAGTTCACAAAGCCACCTGACAGCCGCCTTCAAGACGGCCCACGGAACCACGCCGGCCCAGTTTCGCACCCGGTCCGGTGTCGGTCGCGGCTGAGAGCGGTCAGTGCAGCGAGGCGAAACTCACCACTGGCCTGAAGCAGGTGTATGGATGGGCCTTGCACGGATCGTCGGGCAGATAACGCGATTGCAGCCAGACTTCCCTGATCGGGGTGATGGTTACCAGCATCGCGGTCAGCGATGCAATGACACACAGCATTATTATTATTTTCATAGGCTCACCTGTTCGCGAACGTGAAGGGCGCAACGGATTGTCATGTGTTGAAAATAATGCAGCCGGGGTTTTGCGGCCCCCCCAACGTTAGGGGGGGAGGGGCTCAGTGCTCGTTGTTTGTCTCCCTGGAGGCTACAGTCCGGACCTGCCCTGGCTTGCCTGACGCCTGTTTGCGACGCTTGCTCAGCACTTTGGTCGCCGGGATCGGTGGGGTCATCTGCCTGGCCGCCTGACTCATTTCTTCATAGGAGTCCAGCAGGCAGCGCGCGAGAAAATCCGGATCGGAAACGATGTTCGGTGAACTGGTCAATGAAATGAACATCTTTCCGCAGTAGCTGGTCGGGTTCCAGATCAGTGACATGCCATCGGCCAGCGGACCCATGCCGCCCCAGTGCACAAGCTTCGCCCCGAGCAGGTAGAGTTCCGTGTTGGGGCCGGGGACGTTGGTCACCATGCAGTTGTGCAGCAAGACTGGGCCCTTGCCGCCCCCGCCGTCAGTGTCGCCAGGCGGCCGGCAAGGCCCAGCGTCGCCGGTGGGGTGAACTTGTGCAGATTCGTCAGTTCATGGGCGCCAATCGCATTCTGGGTCGCCTTGCATTCAGCCGTGGCGAGCTGTACCGCCTGAAGACGCTCAAGCGGGTCTTCCATGTCAGTACCCAACGGGAACCTGAGGATTGAAATCGTATTGGACGTGCGCTCGGCCCCTTCCTGGCGCGTATTGACGGGCGCCATGCTCACCAGGGATTTTTCCGGCAGTTCGTCTTTTGCCTGCAAATAACGGCGCATCGCGCCGCCGATCATTGCAAGCACCGCGTCGTTGATCGTCGCCCCGGGGACCATTCCTTTGATCTGCTTCACCGTGGCGAGATCCAGCGTCACCGAGTCCCAGACACGTTGGGCCGACACATTGGCGTTAAATCGTGTGCGCGGTACGCCACCTTCGGATGATCGCAGCGATTGAGCGAGGCGGCGCAGGCCGTGCGTGGCGAGCTTGGGCAGTACGCGTCTCAGCGGCGCGGCCATGCGCGCGGAAGCCGAAATATTGTCGATGACCATGCGGGTGAGGGTGTCGGTGATCCGTGACTTCTGGCACGAGGCCTGTGCCGGTGTCTGCTTGTCTGTGACCGGAATGGGTTTGCCCAGTGCGCCACCTGCGTTTGCTGCAACAGCACTGGCCGGGCAGCCAATTGCACTGGTTCCCGGGCAGCCATCTCATCCATCTCGGGCGCGCGGAATACCTGCAGCGCATGCGAGAGGTCATGGATCGTTGTACTGCAAAGTGATCCTGTGATTCAGCGTGCGGGAGGCCCCTGTAGGAGCGAGCTTGCTCGCGATGGTGTGTCAGTCGGAATCAATGCAGCTGACACACCTTCGCGAGCAAGCTCGCTCCTACAATTGTTTTAGAGAAGTACTCTTCTGCGACTGGCGAGTGTCAGAACTGCTCGTCGTCCATGGCCAGTGCCGCATCACCCCCTTGAATCACGGTCTGCGCCAGGCCACTGGCGCGGGCCATAATGTGCTCGGCATAGAAGCCTGCCGTCACCAGTTTGGCGCTATAGAAAGCCTGTTCCGCGCTGCCATCTTTCAGGCGCTGCAGGGCGACCAGCGCCGACTGGCCCAGTTGCCAGCCGCCCGCGACGGTGCCGAACAGTTCGAGGAACGGCACCGCACCCACGGATACCCTTGCCACCCGGCTCCCATAGTTTGAAACGATAAATGCCACCGCTTGCTCCAGGGCGACGATGCCCAGCTCCAGCGCTGTGGCGATCCCGTGCAGAGCCGGATCGTCCGCGTCCACCAGGCGCTGCACCAGATCGCGTATCTGTTCGATCACATGGCCCACCGCCGCGCCCTTGTCTTTGGCAATTTTTCTGCCGATCAGATCGGCGGCCTGGATACCGGTAGTGCCTTCGTAGATGCTGATGATGCGCGCGTCGCGCAGGTGTTGCGCAGCGCCTGTTTCTTCGATGAACCCCATGCCGCCATGGATCTGCACGCCGAGCGAGGCAATGTCGTTCGCGTTCTCGGTGCACCAGCCCTTGACCACCGGGATCATCAGGTCGACGAAGGCCTGGCTGTGCCGGCGCTGTTCGGGATCGACATGGCGATGGGCGCTATCCATGGCGCTCGCCACGAGGCACGCCAGGGCGCGCATGGCCTCGGTGCGGGACTTCATCGACAACAGCATCCGCCGTACATCCGGGTGCCGGATGATAGCGACCTTGTCACGATTGCTGCTGCCGATCTCGGCGCCTTGCACGCGATCGCGGGCGTAGGCCAGGGCACGTTGATAGGCTCGCTCGGACAAGCCAATGCCTTCGACACCGACGGAGAATCGTGCGGCGTTCATCATGACGAACATGTATTCCAGGCCGCGGTTTTCTTCACCTACCAGCCAGCCGATGGCACCGTTGTTGTCGCCGAAGGCCAGCACGGCGGTCGGGCTCGCATGGATACCAAGCTTGTGTTCGATCGACACGCAACGCACATCGTTACGCGCGCCCGAATTGCCGTCGGCGTCCACCAGGAACTTTGGCACCACGAACAGCGAAATACCCTTGACCCCCTCTGGCGCGCTCGGGACGCGAGCCAACACCAGATGCACGATGTTGTCAGTGAGGTCGTGCTCGCCGTAGGTAATGAAGATTTTTTGCCCGTGGATTCGGTAGGTTCCATCCGCCTGAGGTTCGGCGCGGCTGCGTATGGCGGCCAGGTCCGAACCGGCTTGTGGCTCGGTGAGGTTCATGGTGCCCGTCCACTCGCCGCTGATCATTTTCGGCAAGTAGGTTTCTTTCAGCGCGTGCGAGCCACACAGCTCGATGGCTTCGATGGCGCCACGGGTCAGCATGGGGCAGAGACCGAATGCCATATTGGCCCCATACCACATTTCATCGACCAGGGTCGACACCAGGAACGGCAAGTCCTGGCCACCGAACTCAGGTTCACAGGACAGCGCATTCCAGCCACCTTCGACGAACTGCTGGTAAGCCTCGCGCCAGCCCCTGGCGGTGGTGACCTCGCCATCCAGCCAACGCGCCCCTTCGCGGTCGCCGCTGACGTTGAGCGGGGAGAGTACCCCCTGGGCGAACTTCCCGGCCTCGTTGAGGATCGCGTCGGCAAGATCGGCGCTGAGCCCGTCGCAGCCGGGAAGGCGGCTGACTTCGTCCAGATGGCCAAGTTCATTGAGGACGAACTGCATGTCACGCAGTGGCGCTGTGTATTCGTTCATGTCACATCTTCCTGTGGGCAATTATTTCCAATGTGCTGATGCGCAGCACAATCTGGAGTCCAAACGGACTTCTCACTCGGGCAGCTGTCACAAGCTGCCCACCAGATGCCCGCCATCAACCGCCAGCACCGCTCCGCTCATATAGGCACCCGCATCGCTGGCCAAAAGCAGGAAGGGGCCGCTCAAGTCATGCAAGTAGCCCAGGCGGCGCATCGGTACGCTGTCGCGGATGTAAGCCTGGCCCTTGTCGCTGTCGAAGTACGCATCGTTCATTTCGGTCTTGAAGTAGCCCGGCGCAATGGCATTGACGCGGATTTGATAACGCGCCAGTTCCAGGGCCATTGACTGAGTCAACTGGATCACACCCGCCTTGGCCGCGCAGTAGTGGCTGTAACCGGTGCCGACGCGCAAGCCGAGCATCGAGGCGATGTTGACGATGTTGCCCGGCGTCCCGGCCCCGGACATGCGTTGTGCTGCGACCTGAGCGACACGCCAAACCCCATCGAGGTTGGTCGAGAGCATCTGCCGCCAGTCCTCTTCGCTGATGTCCAGCACCCGTTGACCATGACCGATTCCGGCATTGTTGAGCACCACATCGACCACACCGAATTTCGCTTGCGCGGCATCGAAGGCGGATTCAACGCTTGCACGGTCAGTGACGTCCAGTGTCACTGCCAGGGCTTGACCGCCCGTGCGCCGGATCTCTTCGGCGACGTTGCACAGACGCTCCAGGCGTCTTGCGGCAAGCACCACGCGGGCCCCCGCTTGCGCGGCCACCCGGGCGAGGTGGGCGCCGATACCACTTGAAGCTCCGGTCACTAATACGGTTTTGCCCGCCAGGGAAAAGCTTTTGAAGACGTCCATTACAGTACCTCGAACAGGCCGGCTGCACCCATGCCGCCGCCGACGCACATGGTCACCACCACGTACCTCACACCGCGTCGTTTACCTTCCAGCAGGGCATGGCCGACCATCCGCGCACCGCTCATGCCATAGGGGTGGCCGATGGAAATGGCGCCGCCGTTGACGTTCAGCCTGTCGGGATCAATGCCCAGGGTGTCGCGGCAGTACAGCACCTGACAGGCAAAGGCTTCGTTGAGCTCCCACAGGCCGATGTCGTCGACCCGCAGGCCGTGCTGCTTGAGCAGTTTTGGCACCGCCAATACAGGACCGATGCCCATTTCTTCCGGCGCCAGTCCGGCGACGGCAATGCCGCGATACAACCCTAGCGGTTGCAGGTTGCGTTGCTCGGCCAGGCGCGCCTCCATCAGCACGCAGGCGCTGGCGCCATCGGACAGTTGGCTGGCATTGCCGGCGGTGATGCAGCCGCCTTCGATCACCGGTTTGAGCTTGACCAGGTCCTCAAGCACGGTTTGCGGGCGATTGCCTTCGTCCTGGTTCAAGGTGACCTGCTCATAGCTGACGGCGCCGGTGGTTTTATCGACCACTTGTCTGGTGGCCGTGACCGACACGATTTCGTCGGCGAACAAACCGGCTTGCTGGGCGGCAGCGGTCCGCAACTGCGACTGCAGGGAGTAGAGGTCCTGGGCTTCGCGGCTGATGTTGTAACGCTTCGCGACGAGCTCGGCGGTTTCCAGCATCGGCATATAGGCATGGGCGGCATTACGGATGACCAACTGGTCGCGCTCGGCCATGGCCCATTCAACATTGCGTTTCTGCACCAGGCTGATGTGCTCCTGGCCGGCACCGATGGTGACGAGCATGCCATCGACCATGATTTGCTTGGCGGCGGTGGCAATGGACATCAGGCCAGAGGCGCACTGGCGGTCCAGCGTCTGGCTGCTGACCGACAATGGCAGGCCGCTGGCCAGCACGCTCATGCGTCCCAGGTTCCAGCCGGCGGTACCGGAAGGCATGCCGGTACCCATCACCAGATCATCGATTTCAGCGGCTTCGATACCCGCGCGCTCGACAGCGGCCCGAATAGCGAAGGAGGCCATGGTAGGCGACGTGGTGTTGTTGAAAGCACCCCGGAACGCCTTGGTGATCGGTGTGCGAGCGGTAGAGAGAATCACGGCTTCTTTCATGTTGCGAGTCCTTTTGTGAGCAGCCGACCGACACCCGGAAGTGTCGGTCACAGGGTTCAGATTTTTTCGATGCGGGATTTGCCGGCGGCAACCAGTCGTTGGAGGAGCGGGGCGGGCTGGAACCACATCTCCCCGTAAGCCCCGAGCTCGCGACGATGGTGCTCAATACCGGCCAGCACCTTGTCCAGGCCGAGTTGTTCGGCATAGTGCATGGGCCCGCCGAGGTGAGCAGGGAACCCGTAGCCGTTGATCCAGACCAAGTCTATGTCGCCGCTGCGCAGGGCGATGCCTTCATCGAGCAGCTGAATGCCTTCGTTGATCAGCATGAATAAGCAACGATCATGGATTTCCTGTGTGGAAATCGGTCGGCGCGGGATGTTCAGGTCTCCAGCGACGCGCGCGGCCAAGGCGACCACTTCAGGGTCCTCCTTGCGCTCGCGACCTTCGTAGACATAGAAACCACGAGCGGTTTTCTGACCGTAGCGGCCCAGTGCGTACAACTCGTCGCCGATCTTGTAGTAGCTGCCATCGTTGGCAAAAGCGGCACGATTCGAATCGCGGACGAGGAAGTTGACGTCGACACCGGCCAGATCGGTCATAGTCAGCACGCCCATGTTCAGGTCCAGGTCCGTGAGGACCTTATCGACTTCCGCGGGCGTGGCGCCCTCGAGAACCAGTCGGTGCGCTTCGCGGTTGTACGGTTCGAGCATCCGATTGCCAATAAAGCCGAAGCATACGCCCGACACCACCGGTATTTTGCCGATACGCCTGGCGATCTTCAGCGTGGTAGCCAGCACGTCCGGTGCGGTGGCTTTACCGCGGACCACCTCCAGCAGGCGCATGACGTTGGCCGGGCTGAAGAAGTGCAGACCGATAACATCCTGTGGGCGCCGGGTCACTGCAGCGATAGCGTCGACATCCAGGCTGGACGTATTGGTGGCCAGAATCGCCCAAGGTTTACAGACCTCGTCCAGGGTGCGGAACACCTGTTGCTTGATCTCCATCTTCTCGAAGACCGCCTCGATCACCAGGTCGGCGTCAGCGAGGTCGGCGTAATCAAGCGTGCCTTCGATTAACGCGATACGTTGTTCGAGTTGTTCCTGACCGAGCTTGCCGCGCTTGACGCTGATCTCATAATTTTTGCGGATCTGGCTGAGGCCATGGGCGAGGGCATCAGGCTTGAGCTCCAGCAACGAGACCGCGATACCGGCGTTGGCGAAGTTCATGGCGATGCCGCCGCCCATGGTACCGGCGCCGATCACTGCTACTTTGTTGATTGGACGAAGCGGGGTGCTGGCGTCTATACCCGGCACCTTGCCGGCTTCGCGTTCAGCAAAAAAGACATGGCGCAGGGCTCGTGACTGAGCCGAATCTTCGGCCTGCTTGAACAGCGCCAGCTCACGGGCGAGCCCCTGCTTGAGTGGCAGCACGCAGGCTGCTTCGACAGCGGCCAGTACCAGGCGCGGGGCCAGGCGACTCTTCCAGCGCGGCTCATGCTCGGCATGGTAGCGAGCGAAGAAATCCTCGGCCAGTTCGCTCCCAGGGTGGGTATATCTGTCTGCCGGACGCGACGGAGCATCCGCCGCGAGCAATTCATGGGCATAAGCTTTGGCTTCGTCGAGTAACCCTTCGATGCTGGCGGCGTTGCGGTCGAGCAGGCCGAGCATCAACGCCTGATCGGCGCTGATCTGTTGACCGGAAATCATTATGTTCAACGCCGATTCGGCACCCAGGAGTCGCGGCAAGCGTTGGGTGCCGCCGGCACCGGGCAGCAGGCCAAGGTTGATCTCGGGCAGGCCGACGCGAGTTTTTGGCTCACCAATGCGATAGCCACAGGCCAGTGCCAGCTCCAGGCCTCCGCCGAGTGCGAGACTGCCAATTGCCGCAATCAGCGGTTTATCTATCTGCGTCAGACGTACCAGCAAGCCGGGCAGGTCGGGGGCAGCAAAGGCTGCTGAACCACCAAACTCAGTGATATCCGCGCCGGCACAGAACAAGCCGCTGGCGCCATGGATGATGATTGCCCATACCGTCGAGTCGCTGGCAGCGCGTTCGCAGGCGTCCAGAATGGCCGCGCGCAACGGCTGGCCGAGGGCGTTGACGGGTGGACGGGCCAGACCGATCAACGCCAGCCCGGCTTCGACTTGATAATTAACCAGGGTGCTCATGATGGCTCCTTGCAGGACTGAAAATGTGATGAAAATGATTTAGGCATTCAGAACCATGGGTCCTGCATATCGAAGTGGATACGGTTGCCGGCAATCAGCAGGCGGGCCTGACCCTCGAGCGTGGCCAGTTCCCAGTCCATGAAATAGCGTGCGGCCTGCAACTTGCCCCGGTAGAAATCGGCCTCGCTGGATGTGGCTCCCTGCGTCAGGGCACGGCTGGAGAGCAGGGCCATGCGCAGCCACAGCCACCCGACCAGCACGCGACCGAACAGGTCCAGGTAAACGGTGGCGTTTGACAGGCCGAGGGTCGCGTCAAGCTGGACCTGATCCTGTAGTTTGATCGTGACCTCGTCGAGGATCTCCAGCGCATCGCCCAGCGCACGGGCCAGCGGCGCGCAGCGGTGGTCATCCACGGCCTGAGCCAAGGTCTCACGGGCTTCGGCAAGGAACAGTCGATAACCGGCGCCACCGCGCTGGCCGAGCTTGCGCCCGAGCAGGTCAAGACCGTGTATGCCTTCGGTGCCTTCATGAATCGGGTTCAGGCGGTTGTCGCGGTAATACTGTTCAAGTGGGTACTCGCGGGTATAGCCGGCGCCGCCCAGTACCTGTATGCCGATATCGGAAGCGATCACGCCGTAGCGTGACGGGTAGGACTTGACCATGGGGATCAGCAAGTCGAGCAGTTCGCTGGCGTTGCTGCGGGCTTGCTCACTCGGCCCGGTATGGCTTTGCTCCATCAGACTGCTGGCGTACAGGCACAGAGCCAAAGAGCCTTCGGCGTAGGTTTTTTGCTGCAATAACATGCGCCGCACATCAGGGTGCTCGATGATCCGTACCTGCGGTGCAAGCGGATCCTTATTGCCAGGCAGGCGGCCCTGAGGCCTTTCGCGGGCATAATCGAGGGCATGATTGAAGCTCTGGCAGGCAAGCGCGGAGGCCGCCAGCGCTACGCCGATACGTGCCTCGTTCATCATCTGGAACATGTAGCCCAGGCCCTTGTGCGGCTCACCCACCAGATAACCGGTCGCGCCGCCCTGTTCGCCAAAGCTGAGTACAGTTGAAGTAGTGTTGCGGTTGCCCATCTTATGCAGCAAGCCAGCCAGTGCCACGTCGTTGCGGATGCCTACATGACCCTGGGCATCGACCATGAACTTTGGCACCAGAAACAGAGAGATGCCCTTGACCCCTGCGGGTGCCCCTTCGATGCGCGCCAGCACCAGATGCAGTATGTTTTCGGTCAGCTCATGATCGCCCCCCGAGATAAACATCTTCTGCCCAAACACCCGATAAGTGCCATCTGCCGCCGGGCGTGCGCTAGTGCGAATATCGCCCAGCGCCGAACCCTGACCGGGCTCGGTCAGGGCCATGGTGCCGCTGAAGCGACCGGCCAGCATCGCTGGCAAAAAACGCTCGCACAGTTCGGCACTGGCAAAGCTCTTGAGCAGATTCGCGGCACCGATGCTGAGAAAGGGGTAGGCCGTGGTCGCCACGTTGGCGGCGTTGAAATAGGCCATGCAAGCGCGCAGCACAACTTCTGGCAATTGCAGGCCGCCGTCCTCGAAGTCGTGATGGGCCGAGAGAAAACCGGCCTCGGCAAAGGCCTGCCAGGCAGCCTTGGTTTCCGGAATCAAATGGACTTGCCGGCCATCGAAGGTCGGCTCGAGGGTGTCGCCCTTGTGATTGTGCGGGGCGAAGTAGTGCGCGGCAATGTCTCGCGCGGTGTTCAGCGTGGCGTCGAATACATTGCGATCGTGCTCGGTATATCGCGCACGTTGCAAAAGGGCTTCGGTGTCGAGCAACTCGTAGAGCAGGAAGCTCAAATCACGTTCGTTGAGTAGCTGATCAGTCATATTTTCCTCATCGGTATCCGGCGATAAGCGAGCCAAGGCTTTCGAGTGCGTAGATGAACCCAGATGTGCGAAGCTGGTATCCACTCATGTAGAGGGGGGAGGCTGTGTGTCGGCGCGTCGGGGGGGGGGAATCAGGCATCGCCAGGCAGTGTTTTCAGGCACTGCAGGTAGCGCTGTTGGACAAAGCTTGGGCCCCCCCCTCCAATGGAGGGGGGGTGGGGGGGCTACCTTGACCGCACTATCGGGCCGCTCGATCTGAACATGCGTTCAGGCCGGCCGATTGCCGTCTGTTTTTTCACAAGGGCCTGCGCTGCAGGGCGACTGGTCCGGTCGGGCTTTTCCAGGGAGATGCGTTGAGGGATGATCGCGTCGGCACCGCTTCAATAATAATAAGGCCTGACTGGATTCCATCAGGCAGGCAGGAAACCGGAGATTCGGTTTGCAAATAAATACCGACAAACTGCTTGTATCAACCAAATTCGCCCCCCCGCGAATTGGCACTCAATCGATTCCGCGCAGTCGGCTGATCAACGAACTGCAGCGAATAGAACACTGTACTGTCGGTTTGGTGACAGGTAGCCCGGGGTTTGGCAAAACCACGCTATTGGTGCAGTGGCGCCAGACCATGATGCGCGCCGGCGCCGAAGTCGCCTGGTTGTCACTGAGCGCCGACGACAAACACCTCTCGACCTTTTTTGCGTATTTGCGCGGTGCCTTGCAGCGCCTCGGTGTGACGATTGACACAGGCACTCCTCTGGAGGGTGCCAGCAGAGAATCGATCGACGAAATTGTCGCGGCCATCGTGGATGCCGCTTCCAGCGTGAACAAAGAGCTGTTTCTGGTACTCGACGATTATCAGCATGTTGCCGACCCGCGTTCGCACCGGTTGATGCAGAAACTGTTCGATCACAGCCCGGAGAATCTGCACTTCGTGATCGCCGCGCGCGTACAGCCGCCGCTTAGCCTCAGTCGACTGCGCCTGATGGGGCAAGTGGTGGAGCTTGACTGCGCCGCGTTACCTTTCGATCTGGCGGAAACCCGCGCATTCCTCGAATTGAATCTGGCAGCACTGAAACTGCACGAGGAGGAAATCCACCTTATCCATGAACTCACCAGCGGTTGGCCCGCCAGTCTGCAATTGATCGTGATCATGCTGCGCAGCAATCCCGGCGCGCGGGCGAGCTTGCATGAGCTGGGCTGGCGATCGGACGATCTGCAAAGCTATCTGGCCGAAGACGTGATGGCGCATCTGCCGGAGGAACTGGCGGACTTCATGGAGGCCATCAGCATATGCCGGCGTTTCAACGCTTCCCTGGCAGAGGCCGTGACGGGCAACGCGACTGCGTCACAAATGCTCAATCGGCTTGAAGAAGAAAACCTGCTGATCTTTCGTGTCGAAGCCGATGACCGCTTGCCGTGGTATCGCTTCCACCCGCTGTTCAGTGAATTTCTGGCCACGCGTCTGGTACGGCGTAACTCGCAGAATGTCGCGCAATTGCATCAGCGCGCGGCGCGTTGGTTCGCTGAACGCAAACTGCTGGCCGAGGCCATGCGGCATGCCACGGCGGGCGGGGATCTGGGGTTCGCCGTTGAAGTCATCGAACGGGCGGCGCCGACGACCTGGGGACTGGACCAATTAAGTCCGCTTCTGCGCCTGCTTGACCGGCTGCCGCAGGAAGTTCTGTTCTCCAGGCCTCGGTTATTTTTCCTCGGCTGCCTGGCCTATGCCTTGACGGCACGGCCGGCGAAGGCAGAGGCGTGGCTTGAGCAATTCGAGCGAAGTGGCGTTGCGCAGCCTGAAGACGTGGCGTTCCGCCTGCCGCTGGTTCAGGCGGTCATCCATGTCCAGCGCGATCGTACCGAGCCGGTCATTGCGTTGCTCGAAGGATTCCAGCCGCTGATCGACGACTATTCCATCATGCGCTACGGGCCATCGACGATGTTGGCGCTTGCCTATGCGGCGGCGGGACGGTATGACGATGCGCTGGTTTGTCTCGATGACCATCCGGTGCCCGAGGTCGACCGAAACGACGAGATGGCGTTACTGGCGGAAGGTACCCGGACCCTGTGTTGCCTGATGGAAGGCAGGATGGTCGATGCCGAACGCATGGGGCTGGCGCAACTGACCCGCTCTGTGGCAGTTCACGGACATCGCTCGGCCAGTGCCTACACTGGGGCCTCCAACCTGGCTGAAATCTATTGTGAACTGGACCGGATAGACGAGGCACGTGAGATCCTGGCCAATCGCAATGGACTGCTTCAGTGGACCATGCCCGACTCCATGATGCGTGCCAGTATTTGCCGGGCCCGCCTGGATCTGCTGCAAGAGTCGGCTGCCACGGCACTGGCCTTCCTTGAGCGTCAGGAGCGCCACTTTCGCAGCATTGGCCAGGACCGCGCATTGGTGCATTGCCTCGCCGAGCAGGTGCGCATCGAATTGCTCGAGGGCGACCGTGCCAACGCGGCCGTGCATGTCGCTCAGCTCGATGTGCTGGGGCAGGCACATCAAGGGGCGGTAGGGTTCCAGGCGGAAATTCCGGCGATGGTCGCCCTGGCCAAGGCGCGCCTGCTTCTGGCAACCAACTACCCGGACAATGCATTGCAGGAACTGCAGCATGTTCGTGGTTATGCCCAACAACACCGGCGTGGCCAATTGGGTGTGACCGCTTTGCTGTTGATGAGCATTGCCCATGCGGACCTTCGACAACAGGACGACACCGACGATTTACTGATACAGGCATTGGAAACCGGTCAGCGATTGGGTTTGGTCCGAACCTTTCTCGACGAAAGTGCAGCGCTGTACCCATTGCTGACGCAACTGGTCGGCAGGAGTGCGCTTGGCAGCTCGGTGACTGACTATCTGAAGGACTTGCTATCGAGATTTGAGCAGGGCAAGGCCGGGGCACATTCTGGCGATGGCGCCGCCTCGGCAGGTCAGAAGACGTTGACCCCGCGAGAGCTGGCGATCCTTCATCTGATCAGCCAGGCGATGTCGAACAAACGCGTGGCGCTGACATTAAGCATTTCACTTGAAACAGTGAAGTGGAACCTGAAGAACGTTTTCTTGAAGCTCGGTGTTTCCAGTCGCTACGACGCTGTCTCCTGGGCGCGCAAGAACGGCCTGATTCCCTGAGCTGCACCCCGCACAAAATCCTGAGGACGACTCCGCCAATGCAGTTGCGTGGACTGCAATGGCGGGGCGTCCACAGGCGTGCTGCCACCGCAGCTTAAGGTGTTTGCCGAAAGCCCGGCCTCCTCATTTCAGGGAGGGACACACCATTCCCCATTTCTGTAGGAGCTGCCGAAGGCTGCGATCTTTTGATCTTGCTCTTAAAAAACAAGATCAAAAGATCGCAGCCTTCGGCAGCTCCTACAGGGGGGTGCAGGTTTCGATGGATGCCCCCCCTCCCTGAGGGGTACAGCAGGCAAGGCGCATTTCCTATCGTGGCATCGACCCGGCCGGTTTGACCCGGCGCGTAGATCCAGCCCTAAGGAGATGCTTCATGATTCCGCGCACCCTGTTTGAGCACGAGCACGAGGAGTTCCGCAAAACCACGCGGCGCTTCCTTGCCGACGAGTGCATGCCGCACCACGAGCAATGGGAAGAGGATCACCTGGTTCCCCGTGCCATCTGGGAAAAAGCCGGTGAACTGGGTCTGCTCAATGCCACCACCCCTGAGGTCTACGGTGGTCTTGGCCTGGACCGGCGCTTCTCGCTGATCGTCGGTGAAGAAGTCACCCGCGTCAGTGCCAGCGGCCTCATCGGTTTCGGCGTACACGACATCGTCGCCGGCTACCTGAACAACTTTGGCACTGAAGCACAGAAGCAAAAGTGGCTGCCGAAAATGGCGGCTGGCACTGCGATTGCGGCCGTGGCCATGACCGAACCGGGCACCGGTTCCGATCTGCAAGGCGTCCAGACCCGTGCCACGCTGGTGGGCGACGACTACGTCATCAACGGCTCCAAGACCTTCATTTCCAACGGCACCAACTGTGATCTGGTGGTTGTCGTGGCCAAGACCGGCAACACCGGCAAAGGCTCGCAGGACATCTCCCTGATCATCGTCGAAGGCGACCGTCCGGGCCTGAGCAAATCCAGGCCGTTGCGCAAGGTCGGCCTGCATGCGCAGGACACCACCATGCTGTTCTTCGAAGACCTGCGTGTACCGAAGGAAAACATCCTCGGTGGCGTTCCGGGCCAGGGTTTTTTCCAGCTGATGAAAGAGCTGGCCTGGGAGCGGCTGGGCATTGCCGGCAACAGCATCGCCGGCGCCCAGGCCGTGCTTGAGCACACGCTGGAATACACCCGCGGTCGCAGCGTGTTCGGCAAGCCGATCTTCGACTTCCAGAACACCCGCTTCAAGCTCGCCGACATGAAGATCAACATCGCCGTCGGCCAGAACTATGTCGATAAATGCATGGCCCTGTGTCTGGAAAACAAGCTGACCCCCGAAGCGTCGGCGGCAGCCAAGCTGTGGTGTTCCGATCTGTATTCCAAGGTGGTCGACGAGTGCGTGCAACTGCACGGCGGCAACGGCTACATGCTCGAGTACCCGGTGGCGCGCCATTACCTCGATCACCGTGTCCTGCGTATTGCCGGCGGCGCCAACGACATCATGAAAGAGCTGGTCGGGCGCACGCTCTGATCACGGCCCCATCGAGGAATTTGCCATGGAATATCTGATCCCCCGTACCTTGTTCAGCGCCGAGCACGAAGACTATCGCCGCCTGGCCCAACGTTTTCTGGCCGATGAGGTGCTGCCTTTTCACGCCCAGTGGGAAAAGGAGAAACGTGTACCTCGCGAGATCTGGCGTCGTGCCGGTGAGCTGGGTCTGCTGCTGCCGTGCATTCCGGAAGAATACGGTGGCTATGGCGCGGACCGCCTGTACGCCATGGTCATTGGCGAGGAGTACATGGGTTCTGGCGCTTCGGGCCCGGGCATTGGCTTCGGTGTGCATGCACTGGTGGCCGGCTACATCCTGCATTACGGCAGCGAACAGCAAAAGCAGACCTGGTTGCCAAAGATGGTCTCCGGCGAAGCCATCGGTTCGATCGCCATGACCGAGCCCAACACCGGCTCCGACCTGCAAGCGGTCAAGACCCGCGCAGCGCGTGACGGCGACGAGTACGTCATTACCGGTTCCAAAACCTTCATTTCCAATGGCGTGCAGTCGGACTTCGTGGTGGTGGTCTGCAAGACCGGCAACACCGGCACCGCCAAGGACATCTCGCTGATCATCGTCGAGAGCGGCCGCGACGGTTATGCCAAGTCGCAGCCTCTGGAAAAGATCGGCCTGCATGCCCAGGACACCTGCATGTTGTTCTTCGACAACGTGCGCGTTCCGTGCAGCAACCTGTTGGGGCCGGAGGAGGGCAAGGGCTTCGGCCAGCTGATGCGCGACCTCGCCTGGGAACGTATCAGCGGCGCCATCGGTTTCCAGGCCCAGGCCGAAGCCGCGCTGCGCCACACCATCGATTACACCAAAGGCCGCACGGTGTTCGGCAAGCCGGTGATCGACTTCCAGAACTCGCGCTTCAAGCTCGCCGAACTGAAGGCAGAAATCCAGATCGGTCGTTCCTGGGTCGACAGCTGCATGGAGCTGGCCCTGCGCAATGAACTGACCCCTGAAGCCGCGGCCATGGCCAAGCACTGGACCGCCGAGTTGAGCCTGCGCGTGGTCGAGGAGTGCCTGCAGTTGCACGGCGGCAACGGCTACATGACCGAATACCCGATTGCGCGGCTGTTCCTCGATACCCGTGGCAACCGCATCTGGGGCGGCAGCCGCGAAGTCATGAAAGAAATCATCGCTCGCACGCTGTAAGGCCACTCATTCAAAACCTGTTCTCGCATTTTGCGCGAATGAGCTGTCAGCGGTGCCCGGCTCTGGGGAGTCGGGTCGCCGTTTGCTAACAATCAAAACCCATTGGGAAGGAGCGTTATCGTGTCACAAGAACTTCGTTTTGACGGCAAAGTAGCCATTGTCACCGGCGCCGGTAACGGTTTGGGCCGGGCCCACGCGCTGCTGTTGGGCTCGCGCGGCGCCAAGGTCGTGGTCAACGACCTGGGTGTGAACCTCCAGGGCGTGGGCGTTTCGTCTGCCGCTGCTGACGCGGTGGTTGCCGAGATCAGGGCCATGGGCGGCGAAGCCGTAGCCGACTACAACTCGGTTGCCGATGGCGAGAAGATCGCTGCCACCGCGCTGGAAGCGTTCGGCACCGTCGACATCCTGATCAACAACGCCGGCATTCTGCGTGACGTTTCGTTCGCCAAGATGACTGAAGAGCAGTGGGACATCATCCAGGAGATCCACGTCAAGGGCGCGTTCAAACTGACCCACGCCGTGTGGCCGATCATGCGTGAGAAGGGCTACGGCCGCATCATCATGACCGCCTCTGGTGCCGGCATTTTCGGTAACTTCGGCCAGTGCAACTACTCCACCGCCAAGTCCGGCCTGATCGGCTTCGCCAAGTCCCTGGCCTTCGAGGGCGGCCCGAAGAATATCCGCGTCAACACCATTGCACCGATTGCTGCTTCTCGCCTGGTCGTCGCCAGCGGCATCCTGCCGGAAGACGTCCACGCCAAGCTGGCCTCGGAACACATTGCGCCACTGGTTGGCTGGTTGTGCCATGAAGACTGCCCGGAAACCGGCGGCCTGTTCGAAGTCGGCGGTGGCTTCCACGCCAAGTACCGTTGGGAACGTTCCCAGGGCCGTGTGCTGCACACCGATACCCTGAGCCCGGA
Source organism: Pseudomonas sp. GW821-FHT07G06 (assembly GCF_058986625.1). Classification (NCBI taxonomy): domain Bacteria; kingdom Pseudomonadati; phylum Pseudomonadota; class Gammaproteobacteria; order Pseudomonadales; family Pseudomonadaceae; genus Pseudomonas; species Pseudomonas sp. GW821-FHT07G06. The sequence continues at coordinate 177,513 of NZ_JBYSVW010000007.1, read as the reverse complement.
ACTGGTTCGTGAAAACTGGGAGCGCATCACTCAGTTCGACGAACACAGCGTGCACCACACCAACGGTGGCGAAGGCTTCCAGGAACTGTTCGCGCGTCTGGATTCGCCGGCCAAGGGCGGCAACCAGTACGTCGACATGGAAGTGGCCAGCAATGCCGTGTCGACCCTGGAAACCGAGTACAACCAGACTGACGCCGCCCTCTACGCATTGGCCGTAGGCGCCGCGAAAGACCCTCTGGACGAGACCGAACTGCTGTACATCAACGAGTTCAAGGACGAAGAGTTCCGCGTGCTGCCGACCATGGCAGTATTGCCGGCGACCGAAGTGTTCCTGCAGGCTATCAAGTCCGGCAAGCCGAGCCTGGAAGGTCTGGAGCTGCCGTTTGCCAATGGCCTGCACGGCGAGCAGTACACCGTGATGTACCGTCCGCTGCCACCGGCCGCCAAGCTCAAGCACACCATGCGTCTGAAGCAGGCGATCGACAAGGGGCGCAGCTCCGTTTCCATCCTTGCGGTGGAAACCACTGACGAAAACGGCGTACCGCTGTTCTACAACGAAATCACCAGCTTCTACGCCGGTGTGCCAGGTGCCGGTCTGGAAAAAGTCCAGAGCGCGCCACAGCCAGAGTTGCCTGCACGAGCCCCGGATGCGGTGATCGCCGAGCAGACCGAGATCAACCAGGCCTTGCTGTATCGCCTGTGCGGTGACTGGAACCCGATGCACGTCGATCCGGACTACGCCAAGGCGGCGGGCTACGAGAAGCCGTTCCTGCACGGTCTGTGCACCTTCGGTTATGCCGGTCGTCACGTGATCAAGGCGTTCTGCAACAACGATTCGCGCCTGTTCAAGAGCATCCGCGTGCGCTTCGCGTCCATTGTCATGCCGGGCGACACCCTGGAAACCCGCATGTGGCGTGAAACGCCGACCCGCGTCGTGTTCGAGATGCGTGCGGTAGAGCGTGACGTGGTCGTACTCAAAGGCGGCGTCGTGGAAATCTTCGATAAGGTTCCGGACGTCACTTCCCTGACTAACGCCAGCAAGGAAGAGCCAAAGACCCTGACCGCACACGACGTGTTCGGCGTGTACAAGGCGCACTTGCAGGCCCACCCGGAAATCGCGGCCGAAGCGCAGATGATCATGCAGTTCGTGGTCAAGAACCGCGAATCCAACTGGGTACTCGACCTGAAGAACGGCAAGGGCGACCTGTATGAAGGCGTTGCGGCCAATGCGGACGTGACCATGGTCATCCAGGAAGCGAACATGCCGGAACTGGCGTCGGGTGAAGAACCGCAACTGCAGAAGCTGTTCTTCGGCGGCAAGCTCAAGCTGACCGGTGACACCATGGCTTCGAAGAAGCTGGAAGCGTTCGCCGGCATCGACCAGCAGCTGTACGCCGCTGCTACTGCCGAGCGCCTTGCCAAGGCGGCAACCTCAGCGTGAGAAAAGCTGCCTCACCGTTCAACTCAGGTTGATCGGTGAGGCAACTGCACTGCCGCTTGCGTCTCGGGACGCAAGCGGCAGCCGCCTGTTACGGGAGAACCATTACATGAATCGTCGCGTCAATGTGATTGGCGTAGGCATGACCCCATTCACCGTGCCCGGTGTCGGTGGTCGCTTTTACGACCTCGCCGCCGAGGCGGGCCGCCTGGCGTTGCAAGACGCCGGCATCGAGTATCGCAGGGTCGAGGCGGCCTATGCCGGTTTCGTCCATGGCGATTCCCTTTCCGGCCAGCGTGGTGTTGCCGAGCTGGGTTTGACCGGAATTCCGATTATCAATGTCAGCAACCATGGTGCCAGTGGATCGACCGCGCTTTACCTGGCGCGTCAGGCCATTGAACACGGCATCGCCGAATGTGTGCTGGCAGTGGGTTTTGAAACCCCGTCGACTGAATCGACGGGGCAGCATTGGCAGGACGGTGAGTCGCCGATGGCGACCGAGCTGTGCGCTAGGGCTGCGCGGGAATACATGCAACGTTATGGTGCACGCAAAGAAACCTTCGCGATGATCGCAGTGAAATCACGCGAACACGCCGCACTCAATCCTTATGCGCTACACCGCCACCCTCTGAGCCTGGAAAACGTGCTGGAAGAGGAAGTGTGCGCCCCCCTGACCCGATTGCAGTACTGTTCGTCGGCCTGTGGCGCAGCGGCCGTGGTGCTGTGTTCCGATGAGTTTGCCAGGAAACGCGGGATCAACGATCCGGTCTACATTGCGGCGCAGGCCATGACCACCGATCTGTCCGGCAGTTTCAGCGAGGGTTGCGCTAACCGTGCGCTGGGTTATGAGCTGGGTTTCGCCGCAGCGCGTGACGTCTATGAACGGGCAGGCATCGGCCCGGAAGAGGTCGATGTGTGCGAACTGCATGACGGCTCTACCGCCAGTGAAATCCTGCTGTATGAAGCGCTCGGTTTCTGTCGGCAAGGCGATGCCGAGAAACTCGTCGAGGATGGCGACAACACCTATGGCGGCAACCGGGTCATCAATCCCTCGGGTGGATTGTTGTCCATGGGGCATCCACTCGGGGCGACCGGCCTTGCCCAGTGTGCCGAACTGGTCTGGCAGTTGCGCGGGACAGCAGCGAATCGTCAGGTGCCCTATGCCCGTGTCGCCTTGCAACACAACATCAGTATTGGCGGCGCCTGTGTGGTGACCATGTATCGCCGCGATTAGGTATCCGCGGTTAAAAACCTGCGGGCGATACAGCATGCGACAACCCGATTAAAATAATCAGGCGGCTACACCGCCTTCAAATCGTAGGACCTGTCATGAACAAACAACAAGAGAAAATGACACTGCTGCACTGGTTCGAGCATTGGGAGAACACCACGCCCGAAGCGATCTACCTGACACAACCTTGTCCAGATGGCGCGGTGCTCGACTACACCTGGCGCGAAGTCGGCAATCAGGCCCGGCGCATGGCCGCCTACCTGCAATCGTTGAACCTGCCGCCACATTCGACCATTGCCATTCTGGGCAAGAACAGCGCCCACTGGGTCATCGCCGATCTTGCCATCTGGATGAGCGGGCATATCAGCGTGCCGCTGTACTCGACGGCGAGCGCCGATACCATCGCTTATGTGCTCGAGCATGCCGAAGCGCGCTTGCTGTTCGTGGGCCGACTCGATGGCGACGCAGCGGCGTGGCAGGCCTCCAGCAGGGGCGTGCCCGCGCAGCTGCCGGTGATCAGCCTGCCATTGTCGGCCCGCTGCGAAGGCACGCAATGGGACGATATTGTCGCGACCACGGCACCACTGACTTCGGTTGCGATGCCGGCACCGGACGATCTCGCCACGATCGTCTACACCTCCGGCAGCACCGGTCATCCGAAGGGCGTGATGCATGACTTCGGCACGATGTGCCAGGTGGCGCAGATTAATGCCATGGCGCTGTATAACGCGGGACGCGGACCGGGTTCCCAGGAACGCCTGCTGTCGTATCTGCCACTGGCTCATGCTGCCGAGCGCCAAGGCGTCGAGTCGACCTCGCTGCGTTACGGCATCCACGTGTTTTTCAACGATTCGCTGCAAACCTTCGGTGCGGATTTGCGTCGGGCCCAACCGACGGTATTTTTCTCGGTCCCGCGCTTGTGGACCAAGTTCTATCAAGGCATCAACACGCAAATACCCACCCGGGAGCAGGAAGCGGCCTTCGCCGATCCACAGGCAGCGGGGTTGATGAAAGCGAAAATCCTCGACGCGCTGGGACTGCGTCATGTGCATGCCGCGTTCACCGGCTCAGCACCATTGCCTATCCCGATCATCAACTGGTATCGCCAGCTCGGGCTCGAGCTGCTGGACGGCTATGGCATGTCGGAAAACTTTGCCTGCTCCCATTTCAGTCGCGCCGGTCGCGTGCGCGTTGGCTATGTCGGTGAGTGCCTGCCAGGCGTTGAATGTCGAATCGCCGAAGACGGCGAGATCCTGGTGAAAAGTCCCGGTCAGATGATGGGTTACTTCAAGCAGCCGGAGTTGACGGCTGCCAGTTACCTGCCCGACGGATTCTTCAAGACCGGTGACCGTGGCGAATTCGACGAAGCGGGGCGCCTGCGTATCACCGGCCGGGTCAAGGAGTTGTTCAAGACCGCCAAAGGCAAGTATGTCGCCCCGGTACCGCTTGAAGCGAAGCTGGGGGGAAATCCTCGCATCAGTGAGGTCTGCGTGACCGGGGTTGGGCTGCCACAACCCTTTGCCCTGATAACCCTGTCGGAAGAAACTCGCGCAGCGTTGGCTACCGGCATGCAGCATAGCGATCTGGTTGCGGAGCTGGAGGCGTTGCTCGATCAGGTCAACGAGCAGCTCGAGGACCATGAGCGCCTGGACTGCCTTGTGGTGGTTAAAAAAACCTGGACCATCGAGAACGGGCTGCTGACGCCAACCCTGAAAATCCGCCGCAGTATCATCGAGGAGCACTATCTCGACCGTATCGAGGCGTGGTGCGCAAGCGGGCAACGAGTGATTTTCGAGTAGTAGCTCTCAACCTTTGCGTCCTGCTTTCCACCTGAACCCCGGTGCTTTCGGCACCGGGGTTCAGGTGTTTTCCCGCACATCAGGCGTCACGCGCCCCCCACTCCTTTGCAGGGGGCAAGTCCAGCGTCCTTGGCCAATACACTCGAACTCACTCGTGGCCCACAACAATAATCGTCAGCAGGAGTTCTTATGGCCAAGCATCTGAAAGCATCGAAGTCGCAAGAAGTGAAGGCAGAAATCAGCGCGCAGGTGCGCGACACGGTCACGACGATCCTGGCTGATATCGCCAAAGGGGGCGATAGCGCGGTGCGGGATTACTCCTCGAAGTTTGATCAATGGGCGCCGGAGAATTTTCGCCTGAGCCAGGCTGAGATCGACGCTTGCATCGCCTCGCTGTCGGAGCAGACGCTGGCCGATATCCGTTTTGCCCAGGAACAGATCCGTCGTTTTGCCCAAGTGCAAAGGGACTCGTTGCTGGAAGTTGAAGTCGAGACACTGCCGGGCGTCGTTCTGGGTCATAAAAACCTGCCGGTCAACAGCGTGGGTTGCTACATCCCGGGGGGCAAATACCCCCTGGTCGCCTCGGCGCACATGAGCGTACTGACCGCGAAAGTAGCCGGGGTCAAACGTGTGATTGCGGCGGCACCGCCATTCGATGGCAAACCCTCGGCAGCCATCGTCGCCGCAATGCACCTGGCGGGTGCCGACGAAATCTATTGCATGGGCGGCGTCCAGGCCATCGCGGCAATGGCGTTGGGCACCGAGCAGATCGCGCCCGTCGATATGATCGTCGGGCCGGGCAACGCCTATGTGGCCGAAGCCAAGCGTCAGCTGTTCGGGCGTGTCGGCATCGACCTGCTGGCCGGTCCCACTGAAACCCTCATCATCGCTGACGAAACCTGCGACGCCGAGTTGGCAGTGGCCGACCTGTTGGGGCAGGCGGAACATGGTCCCAATTCCCCGGCGATCCTGTTGACCAATTGCGAAGCACTGGCGCGGGCTGTTCCCGACGAGATCGAGCGACAACTGGCAAAACTGGAAACAGCCCCCGTTGCACGAGTGGCCTGGGAGGAGTATGGCGAGATCATCCTTTGTGATTCGTACGAGGAGATGGTGCAAGAGGCCGACCGGATCGCCTCCGAGCACGTCCAGGTGATGACGCGCGACCCCGATTACTTCCTGCAGCACATGACCAACTATGGCGGGCTGTTCCTTGGGGCTCGCACCAATGTTTCCTATGGCGACAAAGTCATCGGCACCAACCACACCCTGCCAACCAACCGCGCGGCTCGCTATACCGGTGGTTTGTGGGTCGGCAAGTTCATCAAGACCTGCACCTATCAACGAGTGCTGACCGACGAGGCCAGCGCCCTGATTGGCGAATACTGCTCGCGCCTGTGCGCGCTGGAAGGGTTTGCCGGCCATAAAGAGCAAGCCGACATTCGCGTACGTCGCTACGGCACAAAAAAAGGTTGATCGCACAATTCTGTTGAATTGTAGAAGCCGGCTTGCTGGCGATGGACTCGAGTGCGCCACGTTTAACCAGGTCACGCGCGTAATCGTTAACGACCATCGCGAGCGAGCTCGCTCGTACAGGTAATGCTGGCGAGGCGAATATTCGCCTCGCCAATCAGTATTGATCGAGGAGTTTCCATGAAGGACTTTCACGACAAGGTGGCGGTGATCACCGGTGCCGCCTCCGGCTTGGGCAAGGCGTTTGCCGAACACGCTGCCGACCTGGGCATGAAGCTGGTGTTGGCGGATATACAAAAGGACGCGCTGGAGGCCACGGTGTCCGAACTCGAGAATCGGGGCGCAACGGCTATCGGCCTGTGCACCGATGTGAGTAAGGCCGAGCAAGTGCAGGCGTTGGCCGATGCGGCGTTGGCGGAATTCGGCCAGGTCAACCTGTTGTTCAACAACGCCGGCGTTGGCGCAGGCGGGCTGATCTGGGAAAACAGTGAACAGGACTGGGACTGGGTGCTGGGTGTCAATCTGCGCAGCGTGATCCATGGGGTGCGCATTTTCACGCCGTTGATGCTGGCCGCTGCCGCCAAAGATCCGGCCTACGAAGGCCATATCGTCAATACTGCCTCGATGGCGGGGCTGGTCAATGCGCCGGCGATGGGGGTGTACAACGTCACCAAACACGCCGTGGTCTCGCTTAGTGAAACGCTGTACCAGGATTTGAGCCTGGTCAGCGAACAGGTGCACTGCTCGGTGCTGTGCCCGTTCTTCGTGCCCACCGGCTTCAGTGATTCGAGTCGCAACCGTCCTGCGGACCTTGCCGGCAATGCTCCACCGACGCGCTCGCAATTGGTCGCGCAAGCCAACTCCCACAAGGCCACCAGCGCTGGCAAGGTCAGCGCCGAAGAGATTGCCCGGATCACCTTCGACGGGATTGGCGCGCAGCATTTTTACATTTACTCGCACCCGCAGGCATTGGCGTTGGTACAAGAACGATTCGACGCCATGCTCAGCCAGCACAACCCTGGCGACCCTTTTGCCGGCAAACCGCAAGTGCGAGCCAAGCTGATCAACGATCTGCGCGGCTGACCCAAAAATCCTGATACGGCGTCAGCTCAGTATTGGCGCTATCCATTATCTGTAAGGGTGTATTTTTCATGTCCAAGCCCGGCGCCAACTCACGCGAAGACTACCGGTATTTTCGGCCGATCCAGACTCGCTGGATGGATAACGACGTCTACGGCCACGTCAATAACGTCAACTACTACAGCTATTTCGACACTGCGGTGAACGGCTATCTGCTGTCCCAAGGCGTGCTTGACTATGAACGAGGCGAGACCATCGGCCTGGTGGTCGAAACCCAGTGCAACTATTTCGCGCCGATAGCCTTTCCCGATGTGATCGAGGCCGGTGTGCGGGTCACCCGTCTTGGCGGCTCCAGCGTGCGCTATGAGGTCGGCTTGTTTCGGGAGGGTGAGCCGCTGGCGGCAGCGCAGGGGCACTTCGTGCATGTGTACGTGGGGCGCGAAACGCGTCGCCCGGTCACCCTGTCCGAAGCGCTGCGTGCCGCGCTGGTGCCGTTGGTGGTAACACCCATTCCCCTGTAGGAGCTGCCGCAGGCTGCGATCTTTTGATCTGGTTTTTGAAAATCAAAAGATCGCAGCCTCGTTTCACTCGACAGCTCCTACAGGAGGAGGGCGTTCTCACCTCACCGGTTACCCGAAGGTGCCCGGCAACAGGATGCGGGAATCGACCTTCTGCACATCCGTGACACCGCAGAACGCCATGGTCAGATCCAGCTCCTTGCGAATGATTTCCAGGCACTTGCTGACGCCGTCCTCGCCCATTGCTCCCAAGCCGTAGAGGAAGGCGCGCCCCAGGTAGACACCCTTCGCACCCAGTGCCAACGCCTTGATCACGTCCTGTCCGGAACGAATACCACCGTCCATGTGCACCTCGACCTGTTCGCCGACCGCATCAACGATCGCCGGCAAGGCGGTGATCGAGGAGGGCGCACCGTCGAGCTGGCGACCGCCGTGGTTGGAAACGATCAGCGCGTCGGCCCCGTGTTGCACGGCCAGCCGCGCATCGTCGGCGTCGAGGATGCCCTTGATGATCAGCTTGCCGCCCCATGCTTGTTTGATCCATTCGATATCGTCCCAGCTCAGGGTCGGATCGAATTGCCGGGCGGCCCAGTGTGAAAGGCTCACCGTGTCGTTGACGCCGTTGGCATGGCCGAGAATGTTACCGAGATTGCGCCGCTGCGTACCGAGCATGCCGCGACACCAGCGGGGTTTAGTCATCATGTCGAGCAGGTTGGGCAAGGTCAGTTTGGGCGGTGTCGACAGGCCGTTGCGAATGTCCTTGTGGCGTTGCCCCGGTACTTGCAAGTCGAGTGTCAGCACCAGCGCCGAACATTGCGCAGCCTTGGCGCGTTCGATGAGCTGACGAATGAAGCCGCGGTCACGCATCACATAGAGCTGGAACCAGAACGGCTTGCTGGTGTGTGCCGCAACATCCTCGATCGAGCAGATGCTCATGGTCGACAAGGTAAAGGGCACGCCGAACCTCTCGGCTGCCCTGGCCGCGAGAATCTCGCCATCGGCGTGCTGCATGCCGGTCAAACCGGTGGGCGCCAGTGCGACTGGCATGGCGACTGGCTGACCGGCCATGGTGGTTTCGAGCGTACGATTTTCCAGGTTGACCGCAACCCGCTGGCGAAACTTGATGCGTTCGAAGTCGCTGCAGTTGGCGCGATAGGTCGATTCAGTCCAGGAGCCGGAGTCGGCATAGTCGTAGAACATGCGTGGCACGCGCCGCTTGGCCAGCACACGCAAGTCTTCGATGGAGGTAATGACGGGCATTGTTGATTTCCTTGATGGAGATGACGGCGCACCGATCACGAGCGCTTTACTGGTTATTCAAGCCTTGTGCGCACTGTGCGGATCATCACTACAGATCGAATACGCGCCCGGGATTGAGCACGCCTTTGGGGTCGAGGTTTTGCTTGAGCACGCGCATCAGCGCGATTTCTGCCGGCGTGCGCGTGATGCCCAGCCAGGCTTTCTTTTCGAAGCCCATACCATGCTCGGCCGAGATCGCCCCCTTGAGCGCTTGCAAGGGGTTGTAAACCAGTCTGTCGAGTTCTTGGCGATCGTCGGCATCCATGTCGGGCACCTGCACGGCGATGTGCACGTTGCCGTCACCCAGGTGACCGAAAGCCCAGCTCCGGGCTCCCGGCCCGACGCACCAGTACCCGAGCCTGCTGTGGCTTGCCGCAATGACGCTCCTGAAGGTCGGCAGCCAACAGCAGGCCGGTCGGGCCGACGATGCTGCGCAGGGTATCGATCAGTGCGCTGCTCGGGTTCGAGCTCATCATGACTCGATCACCAGTTCGATCAGGAAGGGTCCCGGATTGCTATTGGCCATGGCGAACAGTTCGTTGAACTGGTCCATGTCTTCGGCGCGGGCCGCCGTCACACCCATACCGTTGGCGAGCTTCACCCAGTCCAGATCGGGGTTGCCGATATCGAGCATGTCCATCGCGGTTTTACCGGTGGTGGCACCCACGCTGGCCAATTCGTGTTGCAGGATGGCGTACTTGCGGTTAGCCAGGACTACCACGGTGACGTCAAGTTTTTCCCGGGCCATCGACCACAACGCCTGCACGGTATACATGCCGGAGCCGTCGGCCTGCAGGGCGATGACACGCCGGTCCGGCGCGGCAATGGCTGCGCCGAGGGCCAGGGGCAAGCCGTCGCCAATGGCGCCACCGGTCACTTGCAACCAGTCGTGCGCAGCCGCGTTGATCGTACCGGGGTAGAAGGCCTGACCGAAGGTGACACTTTCGTCGACGACGATGGCGTTTTCCGGCAAGAGGGCATTGAGGGTTTGCGCGACCGCTGCGGAGGAGATGGCGCCGCTACCAGGCTCTGGGTTGGCCGGCGCGGCGACAGGGGCTGCGAGCTGCGGAGCGTGCAGTTCATCAGCAAGACGCGCCAGTGCGTCGGCCAGATCTTCTTCGGGGCGGGCCAGCACATGGACCGCTGCATCCTCCGGATACGGACGCGGCGACTTGCCTGGATAGGCAAAGAAGGTCGCCGGTACCGGCGTACCCACCAGTATCACGTTGACGATGCCCGCCAGTTTGGCCCGTGCCATGTCGCCAAAGTAGGGTAGGCGCTCAACCGCAAACCGGCCGCGACCACGGGCGACGCAGGCATTGGAGGTGGTCGACAACAGGCGTGCATCAGTGGTGGCGGCGATGCGGTGGGCGCTGGCCAGGGCGTCCTGTTCCAGCGCACGTCCAGCAAGCAGGATCAAGGTCGGTTGACCGCTGCGCAGCACCCGGGCCATTTGCGCCACGGCATCGGGTGCGACCTTGGGCGTCGGGATCGGCGCCAGTGGCGCGGCCACCTGGCCGCCCGCGTCCCAACAGACATCCGACGGCAGGATCAGGCTGGCCACGCCGCCCGGCGCGGCACAAGCGGCCTGAACCGCAGCCGCGGCCGCTGAACCGACCGAACCTGCACTCGTCGCCGTTCGCGTCCAGACGGAAATCGGGCGCGCCCAACCCTCGGTATCGGCGGTTAACGGCGCATCGAAGGGGCGATGATAGGTGGCCTGATCGCCAACGATATTGACCACCGGCGTATTGGCGCGCTTGGCGTTGTGCAGGTTGGCCAAGCCGTTGGCCAGGCCGGGGCCACAATGCAGCAGCGTCGCGGCGGGCTTGCCTTTGACCCGTGCGTAGCCATCGGCCGCGCCAGTCACCACACCCTCGAATAAGCCCAGTACGCAGCGCATGCCGGGAATACGGTCGAGGGCTGCGACAAAGTGCATTTCGCTGGTGCCGGGGTTGGCGAAGCAGGTGTCCACGCCGCAGTCGAGCAAAGTCTGCACTAGGCTTTCGGCGCCGTTGATTGAAGTCTCGTTCATGGTGGTTCCTTGGTTGTTATTGTTTTTCGATGCGCCGTTCATTTAGGCAGCGTGCGGGAATGCCGATCAGCAGTAGCAAGACGCCGAATACAAGAACCGCGGAAATCACGTCAAAGGCCAGGTACAGGTCGCCGGTCGCAGACTTGATGGCGCCGACCATGGCCTGGCTGGCGACCCCAGCCATGTTGCCGATGCTGCTGATGACCGCGATCCCGCCAGCGGCACCGGCCGTGCCGAGGAACACCGGAGGTATGGTCCAGAACAGTGGCACCGCGGACAACGCCGCTGCCGCGCCGAGTGCCAGCAATCCGATCGACAGGGCAACCTGTCCCTGGACGAAACCGAGCAGGATGAAGCAGCAGGCGCTGACCATCAGCGTCGAGGCCAGGTGCCAACGCCGCTCCAGGTGACGATCGGAACTGCGCCCGAGCAGGTACATGCCCGCTAATGCGCCCAGGTAAGGCAGGCTGGAGACCATGCCGATGGTTTTCAGGTCCTGCAGGCCGAAGTCGCGAATCAACGTAGGCATCCAATAGGTCACGGTGTTCGAGCCGCTGTAGAGACAGAAATACACCAGCCCGGCGATGTACAGCCGCGGGTCGCGCAGTACTTGGGCAAAGCCGCCCTGGCGCGTGCCCGGCTCGTTTTCCAGCACTTCGGAAAGCGCTTGTTTCTGTTCGGCGCTGAGCCAGGTGGCCTGCGCAGGCCGGTCGGTCAACCAGAACCAGCCAAAAATGCCCAGTGCGATGGCCGGGAGGCCGGTCAGTACGAAGAGCATTTGCCAGTCGCGCAACCCCAGCCAGCCGTGCAGGTGAGTCATGATCGCCCCGGCCAGCGGGCCGCAGATGATCCCGGCGAGTACGCCGGACATCATGAACGCCGCGGTGACGCGCCCGCGCAATGCCGAAGGAAACCAGTAGGTCAGGTACAGGATCACGCCCGGAAAGAAGCCGGCTTCAGCCATGCCCAGGAGCAGGCGTGCGCCGATCAGCTGGTTGGGCGTGGTGACGAACGCCGTCGCCACCGTTACCAGGCCCCAGAGCACCATGATCCGAGTCAGCGTGGCGCGGGCACCGACGCGCTGCAAGTACAGGTTGCTGGGGACTTCAAAGAGGATGTAGCCGAAGTAGAAGATGCCGGCGCCGATGCCATAGGCGGCATCGCTCAACAGGATGTCTTCGGCCATTCGCAATTTGGCGAAGGAGATGTTGATGCGGTCGATTGCATTGATGATGAATGCGACCAGCAGAAAGGGCATCAGGCGCCAGATGACCTTGCGATAGATGCTCGCCAGATCGGCGCAAGGACTTGCCCCGGTGAGCGGCAAGGTTTGCTCGAGTTGATTCATGGAATGTTCCTGCACGGGTAACCGATTGTTTTAATTGTTTGGTACGCGGAGAAATTGCCCGGTGCGCTGCGGTGTCGGGCACCGCAGCGCCGGGCCTTTACTCCAGCGTCACGTCGTGCAAGGTGGTCATGTCGATGACGAAGCGGTACTTCACATCGTTGGTCTGCAGGCGGGTAAAGGCGGTGTTGATGTCCTGGATACCGATCATTTCGCAGCTCGGCAGCACCTGGTGTTCGGCGCAGAAGTCGAGCAGTTCCTGGGTGGGCTGGATGCCCCCGATGATCGAACCGGCCAGGGTGCGGTTGTTGCGCATCAGCAAACCACCGTGGATCGGTTCCAGCGGTTCGATGGCGCCCACCAGCACCATGACGCCCTCACGACCCAGCAGCATCAGGTACGGGTTGACGTTGTGGCGGCTGGGAATGGTGTCGAGGATAAAGTCGAAGCCATTGGTGGCTGCCAGCATCGCCGGCTGATCGTTCGACAGCAGGACGTGGTTGGCACCCAGGGCGCGGGCGTCGTCGGCCTTGCCTGGTGAGGTGGTGATCACCGTGACTTCGGCACCGAGGGCAACGGCCAGTTTCACGGCCATGTGGCCGAGCCCGCCGAGCCCGACCACTGCAACTTTCGAACCCTTGCCCACGCCGTAGCGGCGCATCGGGTTCCACACGGTGATGCCGGCGCACAACAGTGGCGCGGCAAAACGCGGGTCGAGGTTTTCGGGCATGCGTAGAACGAACGCTTCGCGGACAACGATATGGTCGGAATAACCGCCATAGGTAATTTCGCCGGTTTGGCGATCCTTGCCGTTGTAGGTGGTCGTCGGACCATGGGTGCACAGTTGTTCCTGATGTTCTTCACAAGGTGTGCACTGCTGGCAGCTATCGACCAGGCAACCGACCGCAACCCAGTCACCGACCTTGAAACGGCTGACGTCGCTGCCAACGGCGGTCACATGGCCGACGATCTCGTGGCCAGGTACGCAAGGATAAACGGTGTTGTTCCAGTCGTTGTGCACCTGATGGGCGTCCGAGTGGCAGACGCCGCAGAAGGCGATATCGATGGCGACGTCATCGGCGCGCAGGGTCCGGCGCTCGAAACGAATCGGGGTCAGGGCGGCGTTGGCCTCGTGGGCGGCAAATCCTAAACAAGTTGACATGGGGACTCCTGATTGAGAAACGCGTACCCCGACAGAAGTCGGGGCACAGGAAAGGTCAGATCGATGGGCGTAACCAGGGCGCCGGGGAGGTTTCAGGCGAGGCAATCTGGTTGGAAATCCATTTGCCCATCCGCCGCAACGGCTCTATCGAATCCTGCGGAGCGGCCCACTTCATCGCCGCCGCATAGCCGAGCGAGACGATGCGTTGTGCGCCGTACAACGGCAGGATGTCCTTGAGTTCATCCTTGATGCTTTCCGGATAGATACCCACGGTCTGGGTGTAGGAATCCACTGCATCCATGACTTCGCTCAACTCATCGACCGGCACCAGGTTGGCGGTGCGGTCGTCGAGCAGGGTGGCGAAGGACACCGGCTCCGGAATCTGCGAGCAGATGATCGCGCCTTCGCCGTCCTTGCCACCGATCACCTGGTACCACTCATCATCCAGTCGCAGTGCGTCGACGTGGGCCTTGAGGTTCTGGTCATAGCGCTTGGGCACCGTGCTGAGGGTGTTGGGCAGGGTGTGCATGGCGTCGTAGACGTAGCGGCCGAAGGTATTCAACTGCGCCAGGCCAGCCTCGTCGGTACCGCTTTGCACGTAGACCACCCGCGCGCAAACGCAGCCTTTCTGGTTCAGCGCGCCGATATCCATGGCCAGCCGCACAGCGGCTTCGCGCATGGTCGCCTCGCTGGCGAAGGTGCCCTTGCCGATGATGCTGGCACTGCGTTTCGGATCGAGGGAGATCAGTTCCAGACCGGGCTGGACGTATTGGGTCACATGCTTCATCGAGGCATAGCCGCCCCAGGCGACGATCTTTTCCAGGTTCTGCGGCTGATACAGGCGCTGTTCGAAGGCCTGGTCGCCACCTTTCCAGTAAGCCACGCTGAGATGCTTGGTCAGCGGGTGCTCCGGTGCCATCTCGACCATGGTGCGGGCGATGGCCAGGGCGGTGAAAGGATCGTTGGACGGCGCCTTGATGATCGCGTCGCTGCGCAGCACCATGTTGCGGATGATGGTCAGCAGCGACAGGGAGGTCGCATTGCCGGCGACGACGTGCAGGGTCCGCGCGCCGAAGCAGCGCACCTCCAGTTCAGTGCCGTCGATCAACTGCTGTTTAACCCAGCCTTCCAGGTACTTGACGCCCACGGTGCTTTCCACCGCTTCGGTGATCGCCTCGCGGGTGAGCATGTGGCGCAGGCCCATGTAGCTGCCCTTGACCATGGTCGGCGTGGTGGGCGCGGTCAAGTAGGACAGCTCGCACGCCTCCTGCAGGTACGGGTTGCTGGCGAAGTCAAGGCGCTCGCCGAGGGCCTGCGCATAGTCGAGGATGTCCTCGAAGCTGAGCGTGTACAGGTCGGCCAACTTGGCCGGGTTACCCAGCGGCAGCTTGTCGATGTACTTGTGTGCATCGGGAGTGAGGAAGGCGAGATCACCGCCGCGGCCACCGACTTCAATCAGGTTGTCGGTGATGACTTGGCCGCGGATGATCATCGGCGCGATAGGTTGGGTCATGGTTTCAGCCTTCGAAAGTGTTCAGGAAATCCATCGCTTCGCGGTGGGAGTTTTCGGTCGCGGCGCAGGTGATCTTGTCGTCGCCGCCGTTCTTTTCGCTGTAGCGCTGGATAGGCCCGACTACGTATTGACTCGGTCGGCCACAGGCGCAGGGTTTGTCCCACTCGATGGTGATTTCATCACCGGTGATGAAACCGCCCCAGCGCACGTCGGCGCCCAGGTCGAAGAAGGCGGCGCGACCGGTGACGCGGCCTTCACGCGGCAGCGGTTTGCTGGTGTCCGGGTCGAGCAGATAGGCGATCACAGTGGGGGCAAGGTGAAAGTGACCATGCTCGCAACGTGCGTGGGAGCCACCGATCACTTCCGACATGGCATAGGTCTCATGCAGTACCTTGGCGCCGGTGAAGCGCAGCACGTCTTCGCGCCAGCCTTGCGGCTGGACCACGCCCTTGGCGCCGCCGGTGGTGCTGATGTAAGAATCCGCGTGGAAGACGTTTTCCAGGCCGCTTTCCAGACCGGCCTTGGCCATGTTGTGCAAAAGATTCCAGGTCGCACCGATGTACACCTGTTTGCCCTTGAGCTCGCTCGCCATTTGCTCGAAGAAGGTCGCCAGATGCTGCGGGGTATCGGCTTGCAATTGGTCGAACTGCTTCTTGCGCGCCAGAAGTTCCGGGCTGATCTCCAGACGATCGAGGGTCCCCTTAGCGTGTGCCGCGCGAATTTTTGCGCCCAGATGCAACATGTCGGTGGACATTGTCGTCGGGTAAGCGGCGTGGAAATGGGACTCGTCCGGCAGCAGCACCCTGATCATGAATTCGTTGGCGCGTACATGGCTCAGATAACCCTTGCGGTAGTAAGGGTAGGCGGTGTGCAACTCCGGTTTCGGTGTGTCCGGACCCTCCATGTTCCAGGCGAACAAGCGGCGGATCTCGAAGGTCTTCTCAAATTCGCGCACACCGTGCGGCAGGAACGACAGCGTGCCAGAGGTGCCCGACGTATGGCTGATGCGCAGTTGCGGCACGGCCTGGTCCATGGTTTCGAACCAGTCGTCCAGACCCTGGCACGCGCTGACGTCCGCCGCGACGATGGCTTCGCCGACTTCCGGTGTCACGAGTTTGGCCAGCCACTTGTTGATTTGGCCGAAGCTGCGCTTTTCCAGCAACGAGGGTGGATAGGATTTGTAGACGGTGTGTTCGAACAGCAACGGCACCGCATCGTCGAGGTGCTCGATACGCTCGACACCTTCTGCGTCGGCCAGCTTTTTGAGCACCGGGATTCGCTCACGCAGTTCCGAGAAACGCTGCTGCAGGCCGCATAACTGCATCGCTTCAACTTCTGCGCGAGGCAGTTGGTTCCAGGCGAGTTGGGAATAGTTGACCAGCTTTGTCGGGTTGGTCAGCAGGAGCTGGGTTTTTTGTTCTATTGACTGTTGCGCAATGGGCATCGTCTGGCTCGCTACTCGAAGGGTGGAAACCCGGCGGGCGCCGGGGGAGGTGTGGCATGAGTATGGGGACGACGGGCGGGATTTTATTCCGGATTCAGGTGATTGCTGTACGAGTCCAACTAGCTGAAAAATAAAGAAAATAAATTAAGCTTGGCGAATCCGGACGGATCACTCTGTGTTTGCGTTTAGCACAATGCAAAGCAACGGCAAGATCAATAGATCGCAGCCTGCGGCAGCTCCTACAAGGTACGCATTCCAATGTAGGAGCTGCCGCAGGCTGCGATCTTTTGATCTTTGGAATAGCCCCCACCCCGAACGAGGGGAACCGGGTACCCGCCAGATCACTATCGTGGGAGGTTTCCGGTTGGCGCAAGCGTTCTGCTTTCGCCAAAACAGTCCTCAAAACACGTTACTCGTGAGGTTTTCATGCTGAAAATGGCATTCCAGACTACTAAGTCGATGGTCATCGAACCTGGTGCATCGACCCGGCTCGCCACACATGTTCGGGCCATGGGTTGCATCTCGGTATTGCTGGTGACCGATCCGGGCGTCATTGCTGCTCGACTCCTGGATGCGGTGCTTGACGGATTGGTGCGCGAAAACATCGCAGTGACCGTGTTCTCCCAGGTTCAAGCCGATCCACCCGAGTCGGTGATTCTGGCAGCGGTAGACGCAGCGAAAGCCTGTAGCGCCGATTGCGTGGTGGGGTTGGGTGGCGGCAGTTCGCTGGATGCCGCCAAACTGGCAGCCCTGTTGGCGTGTAGTAACGAAGCACTGGCCGAAGTCTATGGCATCAACCAGGCCAAGGGACCGCGCTTGCCGCTGATTCTGGTGCCGACCACCGCGGGGACAGGTTCTGAGGTCACCGCGGTTTCGGTCGTGACCACCGGCGCCGGGGAGAAGAACGTCGTCATCTCGCCCTTGCTGCTTCCCGACCTGGCCGTACTGGACGCGGAACTGACCCTCGGACTGCCCGGGCCAGTCACCGCCGCGACGGGGATCGACGCCATGGTTCATGCCATCGAGGCCTATACCAGCAAGTACCTGAAGAATCCGATTTCCGATTGCCTGGCACGCGAGGCGCTGCGTCTGTTGTCCGGCAGTCTGTTTCAAGCCTGTAACGACGGTACCAACCTTGAGGCGCGGGAAAACATGCTGCTCGGCGCTTGTCTGGCGGGCATGGCTTTTGCCAATGCTCCGGTGGCGGCGGTGCATGCCCTGGCTTATCCGATTGGTGCGCGTTTTCATGTGCCACATGGTGTGTCGAACGCCCTCGTGCTGGGGCCGGTGATGCGTTTCAACCTGGACACGGTGGCGCCCTTGTATGCGCAATTGGCTGAAATCGTCTTGCCCGGCATCGACGGTACCGACCTGCACAAGGCTTCTGCCTTGGCCGACTATATGGGGGGGCTGGCCGGTGAACTGTGTCGGACTAGCGGCTTGCGCGATGTGGGCATTTGCGAATCCGACATCGAGCTGCTGGCCGCCGATGCCATGAAACAGACGCGCCTGCTCGGTAACAATCCACGGGAAGTGAGCCTGGACGATGTGCGTTCGATCTATCTGGAGATCATATGAGCAGCAAAGTCGATCGGCCGCGCAGGAATGAATTTCGCCGCTTCACGCAAATGCCGACACGCTGGGGCGATCATGATTCCTACGGGCATGTGAACAACGTCGTCTATTACTCGTACTGCGAGTCGGCGATCAGTGAGTTCCTGGTGGAGCAGGGCACACTCGACATTGCCAGCAGCCCGGTGATCGGTTTGATCGTAAATTCGAGTTGCACCTACTTCTCGCCCATCGGTTTTCCAGACCGGATCAATGTCGGGATGAAGATTTCCCACTTGGGCAACAGCAGCGCCCGATACGAACTGGCGCTGTTTCGAAACGATGAGCAGGAAGCCGCCGCGGCGGCTCATATCATCTATGTGTACGTCGACCGCGCCAGCAATGTTTCGGTGCCGGTCCCCGATGCGGTGCGCACGGTACTTGCCACGCTCACTGATTGAAATGCCGGGAGAACACGTCATGACCAAGCCAGACCGTGACAAGAAGGGGGCTGGCGACGCCGGCCTGCTGCAAGTGGAGGTTCCTGCGCAGCCGCGCAAGGAACCGCGGCAAGCGCGTTCCATTGCGCTGGTGTCTGCATTGAAGCAAACCGGCCGGCAAATACTCGAAAAAGAAGGTAGGGAGGCCTTGAGCGCCTTACGCCTGGCCGAAGACGCCGGGGTGGCCATCAGTTCCATCTATGAATATTTCCCGACCATGGAGTCGCTGATTGCGGCCATCTTCGAGGATTATCGGGTGGAGGTGCGTGCAGAGCTGCTCAGCGGCATCGCAGCACTGCCGGCCACGGCATCCTTGCTCGACGGGATTCTGCTCACCCTGAGAATCGGTCTGGCCGTGCATTACAAGAAAACCCTGTTTGACCCGGTGTTCAGTGTGCGCTCGACGCATTATGACGAGCTGGTGCGGCTCGATCTGGTCAAGGCCAAACAGCTATGGACCACCAGTGCGACATCCACCCTGATGACCCGATTTGCCAGCGAGATACAGGTGAAGGATCGGGAAAAGGTCGAATTTCTGGCTTATCAGACATTGCTGGCATTGCCTCGGGCCATGCTGCTGGAAAGGCCGGGCTACCTGACAGACGAGGATACACCGTTGTTGATGGCGCGCATGCTGCATGCGCTGTTGACCACACCTGAACATTAAGCGGTACAAAAAAATGCCCCTGTAGGAGCGAGCTTGCCCGCGAAGGACGTTAGGACGACGCGTTTATCCAGCAAAACACGCGTTATCGTTAACGTACATCGCGAGCAAGCTCGCTCCTACAAGTCAAAGGTCAACGAATGCCAGCGTTACGCAGCGCTGCGGGGGAGTAGTCCGCCATTTTCGACATCTCGCCGTACGATGGGCCCTGAGCGGACTCGTTGTACATACCGTACGCTACATAACGCCCCGCAATCAGGTCGACGATGCTCTGCAAGGCATAGTTGCCGATGCCGTGTTGGTAATCGTTGACCTGATAGCCTTCAGCGACACGCCACAGTTCACCGCGGCCGTCGTAGTGGTCGATTTCTACCAGTTCCCAGGTGTCCTCATCGAAATACAGATCGCGCTTGGCGTAAATGTGTCTCTGGCCCGGTTTCAACGTCGCCTCGACATGCCAGACACGGTGCAGTTCATAGCGCGCCAGGTCCTGGTTGATATGCCCCGGTTTGAGAATGTCAGCGTACTTGAGGCTTGGCGATTGCAGCTTGTAATTGTTGTAGGGAATGTAAATTTCCTTCTTCCCAAGCAACTTCCAGTCGTAGCGATCCGGCGCACCGTTGAACATGTCCGCGTTGTCCGAAGTTCGCATGCCGTCGGCTGCAGAGCCAGGGCCGTCGTAAGCCAGTTGTGGTGCGCGGCGTACACGGCGCTGACCCGCGTTGTAAACCCAGGCCTGGCGCGGGTCCTTGACCTGATCGATGGTTTCATGGACTAGCGAAACGGTACCTGCCAGGCGTGCCGGTCCGGTGATGGAGTTCTTGTAAAAATACAGGGCATTGGCGGCCTTGCCTGGGTCAACACCCTCCATTTGTTGCGGGAAGCCCGTTTCTTCAGAAATCTGGACGATCGTGTAGTCACCGCCGGGTTGCGGTACTGCTTGCGCGGTCTCTTTTTTCACGTTCCCGCCGCGATAACGGGTTGCATGGTTGAAGTAAACCTCCACGCCGCTCTTCGGAATCGGAAAGGGGTAGTAACGGCTATCGACAAAGTTGGCCAGGCCATTGCCGTCGTTGACCAGCTCCGTGGATAACGCGCTTTTCTTGACGATGTCGTAAATCTGCTGCGGGAAGGAACTACTGCGATGAGTCGTGTATACCGGGATTTTGTAACTGTCCGGAAAGCGCTTGAACATCGCCATTTGACCAGGGGTCAGCTTGTCTTTGTACTGCTGGGCGTTCGCCGGGGTAATAACGAACAAGGGTTTTTCGTTCTGGTACGGGTTGCCGAGAAAGCCTTTTGTCACCGGTGCGGCATCGGGTTTCAAGCCACCGGTCCAGGCCGGGATACTGCCATCGGCGTTGCCTTCCTTTTGCGCACCCATCGGGGTCAGTGTGGTGCCCAGTTGGGCGGCTTCCTGTGGGGAAACGGCCGCCATTACACTGGTGGTCAACAGGCTTAGCGCCAGAGCGCCGATTTGCATCATGGATGTGGTTTTCATGCTTTTTTCCTCCGTCTGACAGGTATCAGAAGTTCACGCCGAAGCTGAGTGAAACGAAATCGCGGTCAGTCTGAGTGTTGAAGTCACCGCCGAAGAAGTTGGTGTAATTCAGGGTCGCGGTGTAGGTGCTCTGGTAGTCCGCATCAAGGCCGACACTGATCGCCTTGGCGCCTTCCTCGAAGGTCGGGCTACGGCCATTGACGTCATGGGACCAGGCCACGTTCGGCGTCAGGTTGACGCCAGCGATGGCGTTCGGGTAGTTCAGGCTGGCGCGCGTGCGGTAACCCCAGGAACTGGTGCTGTAGAAGCCCTTGTTGTTGCATTCCTGTTGCGGGTTGCTCGGCCGGGTTGTGCCGGCGGGTGCGCCGGGAACCTGTGTCGGGCTGCCGGCGCAGGTGGCCGCTCCGGCGGCTCCCGGCAGAATCCCGGGACCGAAGGTGGTGCTGCGGCCGAAGCGCAGGTCGGTGCCGTCGGTTGCACCCAGGCCACTGATGTGGGTGTAGCCCACTTCTCCAATCAGGGTCAGGCGCTCACCACCCAGGACCTGGTTGAAAAACTTGGTGGCAGTCATTTGCGCCTGGGTCACTGGCATACGTTTGTAACCCGATAGCTCCTGGCCTGCAGACTTGGTGGCAAAACCTGTGGTGAAGACTGGCGTAAGTGCCGACAGACCGGTCGCTGCGTAGTTGAGATCAGCGCCATTGAGGTTCAATGGCATGTTGGGGCGGTAGCTGACTTCACCACCCAACGCGACACCTTCGACGTTGGTGGCGAAACTCAAACCATAAAGGCGGATATCTTCGGGATACTCGACGAAGTAGCGGGTCGCGCGAACCTGCTGGGCCAGCCCGGGCACTGTCGAGGTGTTCTGCGTGAAACTGACCGAGGGGCTGCGGCTGTGATAGTTCAAGGCATAAGCGCCGAACTCGGTGTCGTTCAATTCCGGCACGTTCCAGCGCAAGGCCAGGCCGTACTGGCCACCATCGCGAGCATCCTTGTCCTTGGCGCGCGGCAGGTAAACATCATCCAATGCCCCGGCATTGATCTGGGGGATTGTCGCGGTATTGCTGGCCACACCTGGCGCCAGGTCCAGGCCGGCCAATACGTTGCGGTCATTACACCCCTTGGCGATCGGGTCGACACTGAAGAAGGTCCCGCAGTTATCGACGACCGACTTTTTCCACTCCAGCTGATAGAAAGCCTCGGCGTTGAGGTTGTCGCTCAGGCCTTGCGACACATACAACATGTTCACAGGGATCAGGCCTTCCTTGACCTCGGCGCCCGGACGACGCAAGGCCGCCACGTCGACCGGGTTGATCGCGTTGATACCGTTGCTGATAAAGGTGCTCTCACCCCAACTCACCACCTGTTTGCCCAGGCGTACGTTGCCCGCCAGATCGTCGATCGTGTAGTTGTGGTAGATAAAACTGTCGAGGAACATCGCACCTGAAGACTTGGCGGCGCGATCACGGCCGTGGTCGTCGATGTCGTAGAACGATTGGTGCTCATCCATGAGCTCGAAGTCGTACCAGTACTTGCCGCGCACAAACGCACCACTGTCGCCGTACTTCAGCTCCAGATCGTGGACGCCCTTGAAGATTTTCGAAAAGGTCTCGCCTTTCTTGAAATTGAGCCGGCCATCGTCGGCGTTGCGTGCCGACGAGTTGCCGTTTGCGCCCACCGAGTTGAAGTTGGAAACAAACTTCGGATCCGGATCGGCTGCGGCCCAACTGGCACCAATCGACAGCGATGAATCAAACTGCCCCTGGATCTCCCCGATGTTGAAATCAATGGCCTGTGCCTGAGCGCTAACGCCCAGCGCGACAGCCACGGCCAGCACCTGCGGCTGGAAGGCTTCGTACTTTCTTATTGTCATGTGGCGCTCCAATTGCAAATGTCAAAACGACGAGAAGTCAGTCCAGTTGACCGGGTTGTTCGCGGCGGTTGAGCAGGCGAGAGCGGCGGCGAAATGCCGTGGCGCAGTTGAATGTGATGAAGTGCGGACGAGAGTCACGTTGCGGCTACCTGTGTGATTTTTGTTGTTGTTTTGGGTCGAGCTGGGGCAACGCTAATCGCAATGCAGGCGAGCGATGCCCCCTCGGGGAGAGGGGGGCAGGCAGGTGGTGGGGAGGGGGGGCGGCAGTGCGTATCGGGCGTGCTGCCTGCCATGCAGGGCAGTTCGACCCATCCCCCTCAACAGGAGGGGGATGGAGTCAGGCCGGTTTACGTAACTATCGATCCAGGGGTTGCTGTGATCGCCGCCAGACCAACGCGACGAACGGAGCCTTTCAACTGACCTTGGAGAAAATGATGTCGCAGAAAACTTACGTAGCCGGCGTCGGCATGATTCAGTTCACCAAGCCTGGTGCCAGCCTCAGCTACATCGAGATGGGCGCGCAGGCCATTCGCCTGGCCCTGAAGGATGCGGGTGTTGATTACAACCTGGTGCAGCAGGCGTATGCCGGCTATGTGTACGGCGACTCCACCAGCGGCCAGTCGGCGCTGTACGAAGTGGGTCTGAGCGGTATCCCGGTGATCAACGTCAACAACAACTGCGGCAGCGGTTCGACCGCCCTGTACCTGGCTCGCCAGGCTGTGGAAAGCGGCGCCGTCGATTGCGCCCTGGCCTTCGGTTTCGAGCAGATGCAGCCGGGTGCGCTGAAGGATCACTGGATGGACCGTCCGGCTACCTACGGCAAGGGCATGGCAGTGTCCAGCCAGATCTTCCCGGAAGGCGATGCCATGCCGAACGCGCTGCGCCTGTTCGGCGGTGCCGGCAAGGAACACATGGAAAAGTACGGCACCAGGATGGAAACCTTCGCGGCCATCCGCGCCAAGGCCAGCCGTCACGCCGCCAACAACCCGCTGGCCGTGTTCAAGAAGGTCATCACCACTGAAGACGTGATGGCCGACCCGGTGATTTTCCCGGGCGTGATGACCCGCCTGATGGCTTGCCCGCCGACCTGTGGCGGTGCCGCGGCGATCATCGTTTCGGAGCGTTTTGCCAAGAAGCATGGTCTGCGCACCGACGTAACCATCCTCGCCCAGTCGCTGGTCACCGATAAGCCGGACGCCTTCGATCCGCCGTCGATGATCAGCATCGTCGGCACCGGCATGACTCAGCGCGCGTCGCAGGAAGTCTATGAAAAAGCCGGCGTCGGCCCGGAAGACATTCGTGTTTGCGAACTTCACGACTGCTTCGCCCACAACGAACTGCTGACCTATGAAGGCCTGGGTTTCTGCCCTGAAGGCGGCGCCGAGAAGTTCGTGATGGATGGCGACAACACCTACGGCGGCCAGGTCGTGGTCAACCCGTCGGGCGGCCTGCTGTCCAAGGGGCACCCACTGGGCGCCACCGGTCTTGCACAGTGCTATGAGCTGACCCACCAGTTGCGCGGCTCCGCCGGCGACCGTCAGGTTGAAGGTCTGCAGCACGCGCTGCAACACAACCTGGGTCTGGGTGGCGCGGGCATCGTGACCCTGTTCGGTCGCGGCTGATCAGCTGTACGCGCGCTCGCTTGGAGCGCGCGTTTTCTCATTCACCTGCAAGGAACCCAGTGCTATGGCAGACATCAGTCTGATCGGCCGTTCGCTCGGCGTGACCACTGCCGAACTGGAAAAGGGGCGCCTGCGCTTCTTCGCCAAATCCATCGGTGAAACCGATCCTGTCTATACCGACGAAACGGCGGCCAGGGCGGCGGGGCACAAATCCCTGCCGATGCCACCGACGTTCCTGTTTTGCCTGGAACGTGAAGGCCGGGATACCGACCACATTATCGAAGGCATCATGGGCTTCGATCTGGGGCGCATCCTGCATGCCGAACAAAGCTTCACCTACCACCGGATGGCGTACGCCGGCGATGTGCTGACGTTCGATTGTCGCGTTGCCGACGTTTATGAAAAGAAGAACGGCGCGCTGCAATTCGTGGTGAGCGAAACCCGCGTCACCAACCAGCTGGGTGAACACATTGCCGACGTTCTCTCGTCGGTTGTGCAGCGCTGAGGAGCAGACAATGACGATCCCTCGATACAGCGAACTCCAGGTCGGCGATGAACTGCCGGCGCTGCAACTGCCGCCGATCAATCGCACCACGCTGGCGCTGTATGCCGGCGCTTCCGGCGATCACAACCAGGTGCATATCGACCTCGATTTCGCACGTCGCTCGCGACAGCCCGATGTGTTCGCCCACGGCATGTTGTCCGCCGCTTACCTTGGCCGCCTTTTGACCGGCTGGGTGCCGCAAGCGCAGATCCGCTTTTTGTCGATGCGTTTTGTCGGCATCACTCAACTCGGCCATGTCCCGCAACTGACCGGGCGCATCGTCGAAAAATACGAAGCCGACGGCGAAAAGCGCGTGCGCCTGCAGATCCAGTGCAACAACCAATACGGCGAACCTCGCCTGACCGGCGACGCCGTCGTCGCCCTGGCTTGAATTCAATTACAAGAACATTGGCAGGAACCCAACAATGAAAAAGCTCGAAGGTAAAGTCGCCCTGGTCACCGGCTCCGGCCGTGGGATCGGTCGCAGCGTGGCATTGAAACTGGCCAGCGAGGGTGCCCGCATCGTGGTCAACGATCTGGACGCCGCACCGGCCGAAGAAGTGGTTGCAGAAATTCGTGCTGCTGGTGGTGACGCCGTTGCCTGCGTGGGCAGCGTGACGGCCGTTGACTTCGCCGACCGCCTGGTCAAGACCGCGATGGACAGCTACGGCACCATCGACATCATCGTCAACAACGCCGGTTACACCTGGGACAACGTGATCCAGAAGATGACCGACGAGCAGTGGTACGCGATCATCGACTGCCACATCACCGCGCCGTTCCGCATCCTGCGCGCGGCTCAGCCGATCATCAGCGCGGCGGCCAAGCAAGAGGCTGCCGAAGGTCGCGTGGTCAACCGCAAGATCGTCAACATCTCCTCGGTATCGGCCAGCGGCACTCCAGGCCAGGTCAACTATTCCACGGCCAAGGCCGGTGTATTGGGCATGACCAAGGCACTGTCCAAGGAGTGGGGACGCTACAAGGTCAACGTCAACGCGGTGGCTTTCGGTCACATCGAAACCCGTATGACCCTGCCGGTGGAAGGTGATCCGAAGTTCATCAATATCGAAGGTCGGGAAATCAAGGTCGGCATCAGCCAGGCCACCGTCGAAGCGTCGAAATCCATGATTCCGCTGGGCCGTCCCGGCAACCCGGACGAAGCGGCCAACGCCGTGTATCTGTTCTGCATCCCGGAATCGGACTACCTGTCGGGCCAGGTACTGGTCTGCGGTGGCGGCCTGGGTACGGTTTGATCAGAAAGCAACGGCGACCGTGTTTCACGGTCGCCTTTCCCGACTCCGGCGCGAGACATTTCGATGACCGACGACGAAGCAATCAATCCTGTACGGCAACTGCTGCATACCCGCACCGTCACCTGTACCGGGTATTTACGCAGCGACGGCCTGTTCGACATTGAAGGACGCTTGCTGGACATCAAGGGCAGAGAAACCGAAATGCCCTTTGGCACCATTGAGGCCGGCGGGGCGCTGCACCAGATGGTCATCGTGATGACCGTGGACGCCAACCTCGTGATCCAGCACGTGGAAGCGCGCTCTGAAATCACGCCCGCACCCATGTGCAAGCAGATCAGCCACGCCTACGCGGCTTTGAAGGGCTTGAAAATCGGTGCCGGGTTCAAACAACGGGTGGCTGAACGCGTCGGCGGCGAGCGCGGCTGTACGCATCTGACCGAATTGCTTGGCCCCATGGCCACCACCCTGATCCAGACCACCGCACCGTTGTTGCGTGAGCAACTGCGCCTGCGCGAGACCCGCGAGCCTGGTTTCAAACGCCCGAAGCACTGGGTCATCGGCACCTGCCACACCTATCGCACCGATGGCGAAGCCGTGCGCACCCTGTGGCCGGACCATTACGAGCCGGACCGAGCGGATGAAGGTGGTCAACGTTGAGTACGAGGGGCGCAATCACTCGACGCGCGCCCGACAACCATGTTCTCGAGCCAGGTAGCTCATCAGGAAAATAACAATAATGACAATCAACGTTCCCTCGTTCACCCAGACGACTTTCGCGGCCTTGGTTTGCAGCGCATTGCTTTCCTTCACGGCAAATGCGGCTCGGCTTGCGCCGGAAGAAGTGCGCACCATCGCCAGGGACGCCTACATCTATGGTTTTCCACTGGTCGATAGCTACCGCATCCAGCATGCCTATTTCGAGGACCGAAACGGCCCGGAATACAAGGCACCGTGGAATCAATTGCACAGCGATGCGCGGGTTTATACCGCGGATGACAAGGCGATCCAGACCCCCAATTCCGATACGCCATACTCGCAACTGGGAGTCGATCTCAGGGCCGAGCCGCTGGTGCTGAGCATGCCGGCAGTGGAGGCGGGGCGTTACTACACGGCGCAATTCATCGACGCCTACACCCATAATTTCGCTTACGCCGGCAGCCGCACCACCGGCAATGGCGCCGCTGACTTTCTACTGGTCGGGCCGGACTGGAAAGGGCAGGCGCCTGCAGGGGTCAAGGCGGTTTTCCGTTCTGAAACACAATTCGCCTACGTCTTCTACCGTACCCAGCTGTTCAACCCCGACGATATCGAGAACGTCAAGAAGATTCAGGCAGGTTTCAAGGTCCAGCCACTTTCCGCCTACCTGGGGCAACCGGCGCCCGCCGCAGCCCCGCGGATTGACTTCCCCCAGCCACTCACCGTGGCGCAGGAGCGGACCTCGCTGGAGTTCTTCAACCTCCTGAATTTCGTATTGAGCTATTGCCCGACCCATCCCTCCGAGCAGGCGCTGATGGAGCGCTTCGCCAAACTGGGGATCGGCGCGGGGCAAACATTCGACGGGCAATCGCTGTCGCCGGAACTGCGCAACGCCGTGGAACAGGGGATGGCCGATGCCTGGAAGGCCAATAGCGAACTGGACGCGCCGACCGCCAGCGGTGCACTGACCAGTGGCGATCTGTTGGGCAGTCGTGAATTCCTGAAAAACAACTACCTCTACCGAATGCGCGGAGCGGCGTCGGGCATCTATGGCAACTCCAGGGATGAGGCCATTTATCCACCTTATTACGTCGACAGCAGCGGTCAGCGGCTGAGCGGTGACGGTAACCGTTATGTGCTGCGTTTCGCACCGGATCAGTTTCCACCGGTCAACGCCTTCTGGTCGCTGACGATGTACGAGTTGCCTTCGCGTCTGCTGGTGGCCAACCCACTGAACCGCTATCTGATCAACGCCTCGATGCTCGCGCAAATGAAGCGCGATGCCGATGGCGGCCTCACGGTGTACATCCAGCATGATTCGCCGGGCGCGGACAAGAAAGACAATTGGTTGCCAGCTCCGAAAGGTTCATTCCTGATGGCCATGCGCTTGTTCTGGCCCAAGCCTGAAGCACTCGATGGTGATTGGAAAAAGCCTGCGTTGCAGAAAATCAGCCAGGTCTCGGACGTTCAACAATAAAAAGGAAATCACGATGGTCAGGTTAGTACCGCAGCTCTTTACCGTGGCCCTGATGGCGCCAACGCTGCTTTACGCTCAAACGTCTCCAGTCGATAGGCTCGTCACTGTCGATAACTTCACCCGTGCCGAATCAACCAGGTTCTTCAGCGGTGTGGTCAAGCGTGGCGGGTTCGGCCAGTTCGTGCACCATCGCGAATTGTTGCCGGTCGACAAGCAGACCGTGGTGCGACCCAATCGCGACACCCTTTATTCCTCGGCTGTTTTCGATCTGGACGCGGGGCCGGTCACTGTGACGTTGCCCGACGCCGGTGATCGCTACTTTTCGATGATTGCGATCGATGAGAACGAGTACACCCCAGGCGTTGTGTACAAGGCAGGCACCTACACCTTCAGCAAGGAGCAGGTTGGCACACGCTATGTATTGCTGGGCGTGCGCACCTTGGTCGATCCGTCCAACCCGCAGGATGTGACCGCCGCGCACACCCTGCAGGATGCAATCAAGTCCCGTCAGGACGGCGGGCCGGGACATTTCGACATGCCCGCCTGGGATCAGGCCAGCCAGGATCATGTCCGTGAAACGCTGCTGGCGCTGGCCGCGAACGTACCGGATTCCAGTGGCATGTTCGGCACCCGCAAACAGGTCGAACCTGTTCGTCACTTGATTGGCAGCGCCTCGGCCTGGGGCGGCAATCCCAAGAAGGATGCGTTCTATCTCAACGTCACGCCGAAACAGAACGACGCAAAGGTGCTGTACCAGCTCAAGGTCAAGGACGTGCCTGTGAATGCCTTCTGGTCGGTTAGCGTTTACAACGACAAGGGTTACTTTCAGCAGAACCCGTACGCCGCCTACACCCTGAATAACCTCACCGCGAAGAAGGAGGGTGACGGTTCGGTCACGATTCAATTCGGTGGCTGTGATGACAAGACCGCCAACTGCCTGCCAACGGTGCCGAACTGGAACTACATGATCAGGCTGTACAAGCCGCAGGCCGAAATTCTCGACGGCACCTGGAAATTCCCTGAAGCGAGCCCGCTCGGTTGACCCCTGAGGTCGATTCCAACGAACCTGGTCAAAGGAGATAACAACATGCACTTCACGAACAAATGGCTTTCTGCGTTGGCGCTGGCCGTCTCAATGCTGGGGGCGGTCTTTAGCGCCACGGCAGCTGATAAACCCAATATCCTGGTGATCTTCGGCGATGACATCGGCTATTCCAATCTCAGTGCCTACAACCAGGGCATGATGGGGTACGAGACGCCGAACATCGATCGCATCGCCAACGAGGGCGTGCTGTTCACCCATGCCTACGGCGAACAATCCTGCACCGCCGGCCGCTCGGCGTTTCTGCTCGGCGAGCATCCGTTCCGCACCGGCCTGTTGACCATCGGCATGCCCGGCGCCGAGCACGGCATCCCGGATTGGGCTCCAACGATCGGCAACGTCATGAAGCAGCAGGGCTACACCACCGGGCAGTTCGGCAAAAACCATATGGGTGATCGCGACAAACACCTGCCGACCCAACACGGTTTCGATGAGTTCTTTGGCAATCTGTACCACATGAATGCCGAGGAAGAGCCCGAGACTTATTACTATCCGAAAGACCCTGAATTCCGCAAAAAGTACGGCCCGCGCGGGGTGGTCCACTCGTATGCCGACGGCAAGATCGAGGACACCGGCCCGTTGACCCGCAAGCGCATGGAAACCATCGACAATGAGTTCGTCCAGGCCACCGAGAACTTCATCGACAAGGCGCACCAGGCCGATAAACCGTTCTTCGTCTGGTTCAACAGCACGCGTATGCATGTCTGGACCCACCTTGGCAAGGAAGCCGACGGCAAGACCGGCATCGGCCTGTACCCGGACGGCATGGTCGAACACGACGGGCAGGTCGGTCAGTTGCTGAAGAAGCTCGACGACCTGGGCATCGCCGACAACACCATCATCATCTACACCACCGACAACGGCGCACAGAAGGTCAGCTGGCCGGATGGCGGCACCTCACCGTTCAATGGCGAGAAGGGCACCACCAACGAAGGCGGGCACCGCGTGCCGCTGTTGGTGAAATGGCCCGGCGTGATCAAGCCGGGCAGTCACTCCAACGCCCTGATCGCCCATAACGACTGGATGCCGACCCTGGCCGCGGCGGCTGGCCTGCCCAAGCTGCGCGAGGACCTTGCCAAGGGCACGACCCTGGACGGCAAACCCTACAAGGTGCATCTGGACGGCTACAACTTCCTGCCTTTCTTCAAGGGTGAGGCCAAGGAGAGCCCGCGCGAGGAGTATTTCTACTTCGGCATGGGCGGCGAATTGAACGCGGTACGCTGGCGTGACTGGAAGGTGACCTTTGCCAGCATGACCGGCTCCTTCGGCTCTGCAACCCGGACGGTCACCAATGTGCCGGTGGTTACCAATCTGAAGGCTGACCCCTTTGAGACAGCTCGCCGGGACTCGGCAATGTCTGCGCGGTGGGCTGGCGACCAGATGTGGTTGTTCGTGCCGATCCAGGAAAAGATCCAGGCGTTCATGGCCACCATTGCGCAGTACCCGTTCCAGGAGGGCGTCAGCCTCAACGCGGCCAACATCAGCTATCAGAGCCTGGCGGTTAAACAGGCGATGATGAAGCTGCAGAAACTGACGCCTCCCGCCCACTGAACTTCGCGTCAATCGTCCCCCTCTCCCTGAGGGGGACAGTACCCCCTCGGCATTTCCTATCGTGGACAAGCCTGGCCGGCAATGTTCGGCTCTTGTCCCTGAGGAAAAGCCATGATCCCCCGTATTTTGTTCGAGCATGAACACGAAGAATTCCGTAACACCGTTCGCCGCTTCCTGAGCGAAGAATGCACCCCGTTTCACGAGCAATGGGAAGAAAACCGCTGCGTGCCGCGCGAGATCTGGCGACGTGCCGGTGAACTCGGCATGCTCAACGCAACGACGCCTGAAGCGTATGGCGGACTGGGGCTGGATCGTCGCTTCTCGATGATCGCCTCCGAAGAAATCGCCTTTGCCAATACCACAGGCCTGAACGGTTTTTCGGTGCATGACATCTGCGCCGGCTATTTCATAAACTTCGGCACCGAGGCCCAGAAGCAGCAGTGGCTGCCGAAAATGGCCAGCGGCGAAGCCATTGCCGCCGTGGCCATGACCGAACCCAATACCGGCTCCGACTTGCAAGCGGTCAAGGCGCGCGCGGTGCTCGATGGCGATGACTACATCATCAACGGGTCCAAGACCTTCATCTCCAACGGCACCAACTGCGACATCATCGTCCTGGTGGCCAGGACCGGCAATACCGGCAAGGGCTCGCAGGATATTTCGCTGATATTGGTCGAGGCTGACCGACCGGGCGTGAGCAAATCCACGCCGCTGAAAAAAGTCGGACTGCATGCGCAGGACACCACCATGCTGTTCTTCGAGGATGTGCGCGTACCCAAAGCGAACGTGCTCGGCGATGTACCGGGGCAGGGCTTCATTCAGTTGATGAGGGAACTGGCCTGGGAGCGCTTGTCGATTGCCGTCAGCAGCATTTCCGGTGCCCAGGCCGTGCTCGATCACACCATCGACTACACCCGTGGCCGCACCGTGTTCGGCAAGCCGATCATCGATTTCCAGAACTCGCGCTTCAAACTCGCCGACCTGAAAGCCGAGATCACTGTCGGCCAGACCTACGTCGATCGCTGCATGGAACTGTGCCTGGCGCACAAGCTGACCAGCGAAGCAGCGGCGGCGGCCAAGCTGTATTGCTCGGAATTGTATTCGAAGGTGGTCGATCAGTGCCTGCAACTGCACGGCGGCAACGGCTACATGCTCGAGTACCCGGTAGCGCGGCATTACCTGGATAGCCGCGTGACGCGCATTTATGGCGGTGCCAACGACATCATGCGCGAACTCGTGGCGAGAACACTCTGAGACTGACGGCGGTTGCAAGGGCAGGCTCGCCGCGCAACCGCCATTCGATGGTTCGGCAGGAGAAGTGCGATGAATGAGTTGAACGAAGCGAACCGGGTGCGTTACGGCGTCGAACAGGGCTGGTGGTTCGCCAAGGAACTGGAGACGCGCTGGAACGACCTGGATCCCTTCGGCCATGCCAACAATGGCGCATACCTCACATGGTGCGAAGAGGCACGAGTCGGCTATTTGACCGAAATTGGCGTGCCACGCCTCACCGCGGATACACCGGGGCCGGTGATCAAGGAGGTCGGCTTCACCTACGATCGGCCTGTGTACCAGGGTGAAAAAATCCTGGTGTGCGCGCGGATTGCCTGGATCAAAAAAACCAGTTTCCGCATGGAGTATTCGGTGTGGAATGGCTCAATGGTCGGCCATGGTTATTCGGTCTGCGTCTGGCTGGTGAACCGGACGGGCGAGCGCGTCACCGTACCCGATCACCTGCGCAGCAGGATAGTCGAGGTTGATGGCTGTGAGCTGCTGTCGGCGACATCGGCGTAACAGCCATCGCCAATCGCCTTCCCCCCGGACGGACCCGCCGCGTTTTTCATTGAACGACAGGAAGAGCTCAACGATGAAAATTTCATGTTCCTCCCTCTCACCCCTCGTCCTTGAGCTGTTCATGAACAAGCAGGGGCTGAGCGAATTGCTGAGGGGGCAAGGTTGAGTTGGCGGGAGACGAGAAGGGCGCCTCGGCGTTTCTCGCGTTGTTCGATCCGTACAAGGACTAGTCGGCGAATGCTGCTGCGCAAGTGGCAGACAAAATAAAGCAAGATCAAAAGATCGCAGCCTTCGGCAGCTCCTACAGATGTACGCGTTTCCATGTAGGAGCTGCCGAAGGCTGCGATCTTTTGTTTTTTATCGTCAGGCCCACGGAGAAGGACCGGCACGAGTGCATGCCGGTCCACAATCAGCCTGGAGCCCAAGTGAACAGTTGCGGGTTCACCTGCAACCCGTCAATCAACGCAACCCATCAGTACGCAAGGCCGCCGGCGTGTAGTCAAACACCTTCGCCGTCAGCCCATACTGCGTATTGCGCGCCTCTTCGTTGCGCAAGCCCAGGACCAGATAGCGTCCGGAAATCACGTCATACAGCGTTTCAGCGGCAGCGTACGTAGTCTGCTGGTCGTAGCGAAACAGCGGATGACCTTCAGCGACGCGCCACAGTTGGCCACGGCCGTCATAGTGATCGACCTCGACGATTTGCCAGGTGTCCTCGTCGATATACATATGGCGCTTGGAGTAGATATGCCGTGCATCCGACTTGAGCGTGGCCACGACTTCCCAGACGCGGTGCAACTCGTAACGTGTGTGGTCCGGATTGATGTGGCCGGCCTTGACGATGTCATCGTATTTCAGCGCAGGAGACTCCAGCTTGTAGCTGTTGTACGGAATGTAGATTTCCTTTTTGCCCACCAGCTTCCAGTCGTAACGGTCCGGGGCACCGTTGAACATGTCCACGTTATCGGCAGTGCGCAGACCGTCAGAGGCTGAGCCCGGGCCGTCGTAGGCCAGTTGAGGTGCGCGGCGCACACGGCGTTGCCCGGCGCTGTAGACCCAGGCCAATCGAGGTTCTTTCACCTGGTCGAGGGTTTCGTGGACCAACGCCACGGTGCCGGCCAGCCGCGCGGGCGCGGTGACTTGCTGCTTGTAGAAGTACAGGAGGTTGTCGGCGCGGTCGGCCGGCAAATCCTGGACACTTTCCGGGTAAATGACTTCTTCATCGAAACGCACCGCGGTGTAGTCACCGTCTACTTGCGGAGTGGCCTGAATATAGCTGCGGCGTGAGCTCCCCCCCAGATAGCGCGTGATGTGGTTCCACACCACCTCTTCGCCATTCTTCGGAATCGGATAGGCGTAGTAGCCATGGAAATTCGCCACGCCGTCACCGTTGTTGGTCGGCTGGACCTTCAACGCATTCTGCTTGGCCTCATCGGCGATGGCCTGCGGTACCGACGCCGTACGATGCGTCGCGTAGACCGGAATTTTGTAGGTCTGCGGATAGCGCTTGAACAGCGCCATCTGGCCATCGGTCAACTTGGCCTGGTACTGCGTGGCATTGGCAGCCGTGATCACGAACAGCGGTTTTTCCGCCGCGAACGGGTCGGAGACGAAACCGTTGGCCGACACCTGGCCCGCCGTTTTCGGCAAGCCACCGGTCCATGCCGGAATGCTGCGGTCGGCATTGCCCGATTTATCGGCACCGAGCGGGGTGAGTTCGGTGCCAAGCTTGTTGGCCTCGCCAGCGGGTACAGCCGCCATGACATGGCAAGCCAACAGGCTGAGTGCCAGGATGCAACCTTTCTGAATTGTCTTGTTCATTATCAAGCCTTAAAAGTTAACGCCGAAGCTCAGCGCCACGAAATCGCGGTCGACCGAAGTGTTGAAATCGCCACCGAAGTTGTTGGTGTAACTGAGGCTGGCGGTGTAGGTGTTGCGGTAATCGGCATCGAGGCCCAGGCCGACGGACTTTGAACCCTCGGTAAACACCGGGCTGTAACCGGAAACGTCATGGGACCAGAACAGGTTCGGGGTCAGGTTCACGCCGGCAAAAACGTTGGTGTAGGCCAGCTTGGCGTAGGCGCGGTAGCCCCAGGACGAGGTGGTGTAGTAACCGTTGCGCCCGCCCTGGTTGACGTCCCCGTAGACTGAATCCCGACCGTAACGCTGCTTGTTGAGCGACTCGAGGCCGCCGATGTGGGTCACGCCGATTTCGCTGGCGAGACTGAGCGAGTCGGCGCCCAGCATCGGATCGAATATATGGACGAAGGAGGTTTGCGCCTGGGTGACTTCCTTGCGGCGGTAGCCCTGGATCACCTGGCCTTCTTCGCCATCCACGGTCGATTCGGCATTGGCACCGGTCAGCGCGCGGAAGGCCGGGTTCAACAAACCACCGCCAAGGTCGGCACTGTTGATCGTTATCGGGGCATTGGGCCGGTAGCTGATCTCGCCACTCCAGGCCGTGCCATCGGGCAGCGTGGTCGCGAAGCTCAGGCCGTAGAGGTGGATGTCTTCCGGGTAATCCAGGGAGTAGCTGCCATTGCCGGCAGCGGTCGCCAGGCCCAGGGCGAATTGTTCGTCCGGGCCCAGGCCACTGGCAGGCAACACGTTGTTGATGAAGTTGGTCACGCCACTCGCCGGGCGCAGGGCCAGGGTCGGGGTGCGCGAGTGGTAGTTCATGTAGTAGGCGCCGTATTCAGTGCCGTCACCCAGCCAGTGCAACGCCAGGCCGAACTGACCACCGTCGCGGGCCTCGTGGTCTTTGCCGCGCGGGACGAACACACCCTCACGGCCATTGAAGCCAAAGCCCAGCCCTGCCGCGGCGGCGATGGGTTCGAGCGGCTTGACTTCAGCCAGACCGGCGGTGAAGTTGTTGTTGCAGCCCTTGGCGATCGGATCGGCGCCGAAGAAAGTGCCGCAGTTGTCCAGGGCATAGGGTTGCCATTCCAGCTGGTAGAAGGCCTCGAGATTCAAATTGTCGGTCAGACCTTGCGACACGTAGAGCATGTTGACCGGAATCAGACCTTCCTTGATCTCAGCGCCCGGGCGACGCAGGGCCGCGACATCGAGCGGGTTGATCGAGTTGATCGAGTTGCCGATGAACAGGCTTTCACCCCAGCTCACGACTTGTTTGCCCAGGCGAACATCCCCGGAGCGATCGGCAATGGAGTATTTCTGCGCCACGAAGGCGTCGAGTATTTCTGTGCCGGAAGACCGCGCGGACATGTCGCGGCCGTCGTCACTGATTGGCTTGAACGGACGGTTCTCGTCCTTGAGTTCGAAGTCGTACCAGTATTTGCCCCGCACAAAGGCGCGGGTGTCCCCGTAGGTCAACTGAAGGTCATGCACGCCCTTGAAGATCTTCGAGAAGGTCTCGCCTTTCTTGAAATTCTGCCGGCCGTCGTCGCCGCCGGAGGAGAAGCCGCTGCCGCCATTGGTGGTGTCGATCAGTTTCTGGCTCGGCGCCTGGGTGCCCCAACTGGCGCCAATCGACAGTGCCGAGTCGAACTGGCCCTGGATCTCGCCGATGTTGAAATCGACCGCGAGTGCCTGACCCATGCTCGTGGCCGAAACCCCGGCCGCCAACAGGCAGCGATTGAATATTTTGCTGTGCACTGGGTGGTCCTTATTGTTGTTGTCTTGTGTTGTTGAGCAGAGGGCAGTGGCTGCGCGTCAGCTCTTTGTCTGCAGGAAACACAGCACTGCCTGGCGTTCCTCGGCCTTGCGCAGGCCGCCAAAGGCCATGGCGGTTTCGGGGAATTTCTTCGCCGGGGCTGTCAGGAATTGGTCGAGTTGCTCGACGTTCCACGTTGACTTTGCACCGGCCAGGCCTGCCGTATAGGTGAAGCCCGGCACCGAGCCGATCGGGCGACCGACGACCCCGGACAATTTGGGCCCCACCCGACTTTCGTCGAGCGCATGGCAAGCGCTGCACTTGGTCTGGAACACTTGTTGGCCAGCACTGGCGTCGCACTCCGCGGCCTGGCTGATGCCATGTGCCATTGCGAAACCGCTGGAAAGGATGGCCAATGCCAATCCGCGAATGGTTGTCTGCATTGTGTATCCCACTGCTAACCGGGTCTTACCGCCGTTGTGGAGTAAGTGCGGATAAGGTGGCAGTTGAAGGGGGCGGATGAATCGCTGGATGGCGACAGGGTTTCTAGCTTTCGGCGCCAATCATCAAAATCAAAAGATCGCAGCCTTCGGCAGCTCCTACAGGTGTACGCGATCCTCTGTAGGAGCTGCCGAAGGCTGCGATCTTTTGATGTTTATTTCGGTGGGCTGTACGGATCCGGTGTCCCGGCCTCAATCGGTGGATACTGTTTGAGGCTCGCCTTCAAATCCCCGACGATTTTCATCATTGGCCTCACGATCCAGGTGTTCTGCGCAAGGACATCATGCTCCTCGCGCAGGTCGGTCAGCAGGTTGATGCCTTTCGCCACGGGCAACACCTGCGGTGGGTCGTACATGTTCTCCTGCCAGATGAAGTGCAATTTCCAGTTGCGCCATTTGACAGCCGTCAACCGGTCGGCCACATAGGCCGGGAAACCTTCGCGACTGGATTTGTCCTGTTTGCCGGTGAAGAAGTCCAGCTGATCCACCCCGTCAATCGGCCGATCCTGCGGTACTTGTGCGCCCCCCACATGGGCGAGGGTGGTGTACAGGTCGACAATGTGCACGACCTCATTGGTGACGCGGCCACCGCTGATTTTCCCCGGCCAGCGCAGGATGAACGGCGCGCGCAGGCTTGCTTCCATGGCGGTGAAGTAGCTGCCGCGCCAAGGGCCGTTGGCGCCTTGCCAGGGGGAAGTCGCCTCACCACCGTTGTCGCTGGCGAACACCACCAGGGTATTGTCTTCAATGCCCGCCGCCTTGATCGCATCGAGAATCTGCCCGCTGCGATGATCCATCTCGGCCAGTGCATCGGCCCATGAACCATTCCCGGTCTTGCCGGCGAATTCCGGGTTGGGAAGGGTGGGCATGTGCACCAGGGAGAACGGTACATAGGCAAAGAAGGGTTTCCCCGCCTTGGCATTGCGCTGGATGAAGTCCACCGCGCGGGTAGCGACTTGCGCGTCGAGCGTGCGCCGGGTCGCCAGGTCCAGCCTGGCCACCTTGCGGGCCGGCTCGCCCTTGCGTGCTTCATAGATGTATTGCGCAGGTGCCAGTGACTCGTCCCAGCCCTGATTGCGCCCGATGGCCGGCCGTTCATTGTCGGTGTCGTCGGCGGCCGACCACATCGCTTCGTCATAGGTGCGCGGTATCCCGTACCACTCATCAAAACCCTGGTGAGTCGGGAAGCGGTCCTCGTTGCTGCCCAGGTGCCATTTGCCCCAGATTCCGGTGGCGTAGCCGCGATCGGATAACAATTCGGCAAGGGTGACTTCCCATTGCGTCAAACCATCCGGCGCACCGCCGGCGACCACTTTGTAGGTCCCGGAGCGAATGGGAAAGCGCCCGGTCATCAGCGCCGAACGCGAAGGCGTGCACTGCGGTTCGACGTTGAAATTGGTGAAACGCACGCCTTCGGCAGCCAGTTCATCGATACGCGGCGTTGGCGCGCCACGCAGGATGCCGCCGCCGTATACACCGAGTTCGCCGTATCCCAGGTTGTCCATCAGTATGACGACGATGTTGGGACTGCCCGGCTGTGCGAAAGCCGGCGCAGGGACGTTGAGTAACGCTGCGGTGAGCGCAGCAATGGACGCTATGGAGTTCATCGACATTCCTTTCGGGATCGGATTTTCTCGCTGCCGATGCGTTACCCGAATCGCCTTGCCTTACCTGCAAGACGATTCGTCCAACGCTCGGCACTCAGGATGTGATGCGTCAGCCCAGCAACGTCTGTGTGCGCTTGGCGGCCTTGCCACCGGCACTGATCGCACCGTCGATGAAGCCGCGCCAGCCTTCGCCATGGTCGCCCTGACCGAAGATCACCCGACCGCGATCCTGCTGGAAATGGTCGTAGTATTTGCCCAGCCAGTTGGGTTTGTAGCTGCAGTAGGTACCGCGCGAATAAGGGTCGAGCGTCCACTCGTAGCTGTAGCATTCCGTGACTTCGATGCCGGGGAAGAAGCTTTCGAAGACCTGCTGCACGGCGTCGCGGTCCTGGACGTCGAGCTTGTCCGGGTCGCTGCCGAAGCAGGCGAAAATGGTGTGGTCGTCGGCCTTGGCATAGGTGGTCACCAGGCTGAGCGGCTGGTGCGAGTCGGCGATGCCGAGGTATTTGCCTTCCACAGGCAGCTTGCCCTTGGTCCGCACGAACACCTTCATCCCGCTGCCGGTATGGGTTTCCTTGGCGGCTGCTACCAGAGCCGGGTCCAGGGCAGGGGAGAATGCGATGCGCGGCAGCACGTTCATCGGCACCGCGACGATCACCGCGCCGGCCACGAGGGTGTCGCCCTGTTGGGTGGTAATCAGCACCCGATCGCCCTTGTCTTCAACTTTGGCGACCGGCGTCGACAGGCGCACTTCGGGTTGGCCGTCCGCGATCATTGCGTTGATCAGGCTGATGGTGCCGTTCTTGAAGGTGTAGCGACCGAGGGAATCACTGAACTGCGACAGCTCCCAGCCTGGCAGCGACCACCAACGCAGCACGTCGGCATAGGACGCTTTGTCGCTGGTGGTGTGCGAAATGCCTGCGATGTACGCGTCCACCACGGTGCGTTGCAGCGGCGTGAGCGAGAGCTGCGCATAACGGTCGGTCGCGCTCATCGCGTCCACGGCGCTGAGCTGATTCCAGGTGTATTTGGCGTCGTAGGGGCGCTCCCACAGCTTGCGAGCCTCGGCGAAGTAGGCGTAGATCCCTTCGACGGCGCTCATCAAGTCCTTGCCCGCGAGTTCGATGCGTTTGCCCTCGTGGATCACCGACAAGGTGTCCTTGCCCGGTACGTGGTGCTCGGGGGTTTCCTTGAGTTGGAGGCCGTAACGCTCGACCTCACCCCAGACAAAGGGTTGGGTCCAGTGGATCCAGGTGCCGCCCAGCTCGATCTTGTGGCCGGCGAATTCGCTGCTGAACGTACGGCCACCGAGGCGATTGCGCGCCTCCAGCAGCAGCGTCTTGTAGCCGTGCTTGCTGCTGTCGCGGGCAGCGGTCACCCCGGCGAAACCACCGCCAATGACCACCACGTCGTAATCGCAGCCAGCGCTCTTGCAGCCCTGGTTGTTTTCCTGTGCCTGCACGCCATCGATGTGCGCCGCCCCCACAGCCACCACCGCGCCAGCAGCACTGACGACCCCGGCATCGCGCAAAAACCTGCGCCGACTGACGCCACACTGGGTGTTCACTTCACGCTCCGTCATAGTCCTACCTCTATTATTGTTGTCATCGCCCTCGGGCGTTTAGCGCACCACGGTGACAGAGAGGTCTCGCCAAGAATCGCCTAACGGCGCCAGGCAATCTGACATCTGACGCCAGCTTGCAGGCGCTGCCGAAGGCTGCGATGGATAGCCGCCCCGACACTGCAAATATCCCCAATTCCTGTGGGAGCTGGCTTGCCAGCGATGGCGGCCTGACAGTAGCCCCCATATCGCCACAGTGAATCTGGAAGCCAAATCAACAGATGGATCAAAAGATCGCAGCCTTCGGCAGCTCCTACAGGTGTGCGCGTTGATCAGGGGCACGCGTTCCCATGCCCCCCTTTTTTTAGGGGTAGAGAGGTGGCGATGTTTGGAGTGTAATGGCTCGTGTTTCAAGGCGATCCGAGCAAGAGGCCCATCATGTCTCATGGCAACTACACGGTGTTCAGCGAGACGCTGCTGCAACGACATAGCGAGATCTTCAGGCCCTACCTGGAGTCCGTTGGCTTGAGTCCGGATGTCGTCGATCGCGCAGACAGCGAGCTGCCACTGAGCAGTTACGTTCAGCTTCTGGAGACGACGGCCGAACATGTCGACCCCTGCCTGGGGTTGCGCATGGGGCTGGGACAGCTGAGTCCGCCGACTTCGGGAAGCTATCTGGGCGCCTTCGGGCACGCTGCACGCAGTGCCAGGGATGTCCGCGCCATGCTCAATTTCATCAGCCGCTACCTGGTGGTACATGCCCACGCCAATGAGGTGACCTGGTACTTGCGCGGTGGACGGGTGGAAGTCCACTACCAACTGACCGACCCGAGTATTACGCGGCGCCGACAGGATGCCGAGTTTGCGATGGCCGGGCTGTACGCCACGCTGTGCAAAGTCACGAATAACAAGTTCGCCCCGCTGCGGGTCGATTTCGCCCATCCACAGCCCGCCGACATCAGCCTCCACCAGCAGGCGTTCCAATGTCCATTGCGGTTCGGCCAATCCATCAATGTGATGATCTGGCCCGGCGCAATGCTCGAAGAGCCTTTGGTCACGGCCGATGAACGCCTCTTCCAGGCATTGCAGCCGTTTCTGGAAGAACAGCGCAAGAAGCGCCTGGCGGACACCGAACTGACGGCACGCATCAGTCAGACCATTGCCGGCAATCTGCGAGCAGGCCACGTCGGCCTCGACGCGATCGCCAAGCAACTGGGCTTCAGTGCGAGGACGTTGCAACGCCGTCTGCAGGAACAGGACCTGGAGTTCAACACGCTGGTCGAGGAAATCCGCATTGCCAAGGCGCTGGAGTACATGGAGAACTCGTCTCGCAGCATCAACGATATCGCCTCGGGGCTGGGCTACACCGAGGCCAGTTCGTTTACCCGGGCTTTCCGTCGCTGGACCGGGCTCAGCCCGCGCGAGTTTCGTCAGCATATTCGCTAAAACAACGAACCGCCCATAAACGACAATGCCCGTATCCTGCGATACGGGCATTGTCGTTGTGGCGTTGCCTCAGAGCCAGTCGCGCAGCACTTGCTCAGTGTGCTCGCCACGCACAGGCAGCGGGCCCGGCCTGCCAGCCGGCGTACCGCTGAAGCGGGGTGCCGGGTTGGCCTGGAGCATCCCGCTTTCGCGGTCGAATACCTTGCGAGCCTGAAGGTGAGGGTGGTCCGCTGCCTCATCCAGGTTCAGTACCGGGGCGAAGCAGGCGTCAGTCCCCTCGAGGATTTCACACCATTGCTCGCGGGTACGCCGGGCGAAAATCGAAGCGAATTTCTCCCGCAGCTGCGGCCAGGTTTTCGGGTTGTAGCCGTTGGCGGTTTCCGGGTCGTCGCCCAGGCCAAGCTTCTCCCGCAGCAGAGCATAGAAACGCGGTTCCAAAGACCCCACGGACACATACTTACCGTCGGCGCAAAGGTAAGTGTTGTACCAGTGCGGGCCATCGAGCCCGCTTTGCCCGCGCTCGTTGGGCAATTGACCACCGGCCTTGGCGCTCAGCAGCAAATTCTGCATGTGGGCGCAGCCATCGACGATCGCGGCATCGATGACCTGGCCCTTGCCGGTAGTGCGAGCGTTCATGACGCCGGCGAGCAAACCGATGGCCAGGTAGAGCGCACCACCGCCAACGTCACCCACCAGACTTGGCGGTGCAATCGGTGCCTGCCCGGGCTGGCCGGCATACCACAGCGCACCGGCCAGCGCGATGTAGTTCATGTCATGCCCGGCGGCATGGGCCAGCGGACCATCCTGACCCCAACCGGTCATGCGGCCGTAGACCAGACGCGGATTGCGCGCCAGGCAAACATCCGGTCCGAGGCCCAGGCGTTCCATCACGCCGGGACGCATGCCTTCGATCAGGGCGTCACAGCTTTCTACCAGGCTCAGTACGGTCTGGATGCCTTCCGGGCTTTTGAGATCAACCCCGACGGAGCGTTTGCCGCGCTTATAGATAGCACCTGCGCCCATGTCGATTTCGTCAGCAGTCTGTGCGCCACGCTCCACCAGCACCACATCAGCGCCAAGATCGGCAAGCAGCATTCCACAAAAGGGTCCAGGCCCAAGCCCCGCGATTTCAAGAACCTTAAGGCCCGACAGCGGCCCTTGTTTCGTCTGCATAGCGCTCTCCATTGAAAGTTCAGTACGGATCGATGATAGCGTTCGGACAAAA
Organism: Pseudomonas sp. GW821-FHT07G06; assembly: GCF_058986625.1. Lineage (NCBI taxonomy): Bacteria > Pseudomonadati > Pseudomonadota > Gammaproteobacteria > Pseudomonadales > Pseudomonadaceae > Pseudomonas > Pseudomonas sp. GW821-FHT07G06. The sequence continues at coordinate 135,093 of NZ_JBYSVW010000007.1, read as the reverse complement.
CGCCCAACCCCACTCATTGGGGGTGGGTGGCAGTTCACGGCACTGGTTCAAGCTGCAGGCGATAACACGTCCATGGCCAGTCTGAAGAGGTAAGCATTGTGAACCGCAGCATTTCCACCTTGGTCGGTAGAAACACCAAACTTGACGGTGGCATTGTCTTTGGCAATACGCCGCGTCTGCGCTGGGCAAACTGGATCAAGCCCGATCAGGACAACCTGGTGGACCTCGCCACGCGCGGCCTGCTGGTGCAGCAGGCGGGCAAAAATATCCTGATAGTCGCCGGCGCCGAGGCGCTTCTGGCTCCACCCCCACGAACCTGCCGTTGTCAGCCGCGTGCTCCGGGGTTGCTGGACACCCTGGCCAAACTCGGGCTTGGCGAAGGTGATATCGATGCGGTCGTGCTGCCTCATCTGCATGCGCAGCTATCAACTGAACTGGCAGGCCTGGTCAGGGAAGGGGAGATGCCGCGCCTGCTGTTTCCACATGCGCACTACATCGTCGGTGAACGCCATTGGCAGCGCGCCCGGCACCCGCATCCGCGTGACAGAGGCCAGTTCGTCTCGCCGATCATTCACCGCCTCGAGGACAGTGGCCGCCTGGTGCTGGTCAATGGCGGCCGCTGTGACCAGCTCGGCGATGGCTGGCAGTTGCATGTCTGTGATGGCTATACACCGGGACATCTGGTGCCTGAAATCGCCATGCCGGGCGGCCCGGTGGTGTATGCCGGCGACCTGATCCCGGGCATCCATTGGCTTGACCTGGATATCACCAGCGCCTACGACCGCAACCCAGAGTGCGTAGTCGGCGAGAAGGAGCGCCTGCTCGACCACCTGGTGGCCAGCGGCGGCCGGTTGTTTTTTTCCCGGGACCCTGAGGTCGCCATGATCAAGGTCACGCGCGATCGGCAGGCACGTTACACGCCCTTTGACCAGCGCGCTTCGTTCAGCCGATTCGAGGCCTGAGCGAGGCTGCAAAAAAAACGCCGCTTATCTCACGATGGCGGCGTTTTTTCTTATTGCAGTGCAGTGTCAGGCCTGAACGACCAAGCGGCCAGCCAGCCCTGTCTGGCAAATAAAAAGTAGGGGCAGACCATTTAGCCGAGGAGGGTGACCGCCCGCACCGCCAAAATGGAACCTGCACCTACGAAAACTGTAAGTCGCTGACAATCAACAGGCTGGTACCGAGCTTGATATATCGACGCTTTTGTTTCGACTTGATGTAAGCACCAAGCCGGACAGTTCCCAATTGTTGGCCATCACAGCGATGGAAACACCACCTTTTAGGGGGGGGTAGCGCTTGAAGAACACCACTCAGCTAGCAGTAGGGTGCTCGTTTCTGCGTTGGTAAAGTATATAACTCAACTAAATGGTTGTTTAGTTTAGTTATAGGAATTACTTATATAAACGAGCAGGGCAAAGGGACGTTTCTAACCGAAAACAGCCAACCAGATCGTATGCCCACCACAAGCCGGATCTTCCGTTGTTTGCTCAACGACGCTAAAACCATGGGCATTGAGCAGCGCGAAATATTCATCGTGGTCCAGGCTGGCATGATAAAGCGTTTCACCTTCGAAGCTGCCCAACGCAATGCCATGGGCCGTTCCGCTGGTAAACATCAGAGCGGCACCAGGTTGGGCATGGGCCTGGAAAATCGGGAACATTCGACGCTGATCCTCAGGCGTCAGGTGAAAGAAACTGTCCCACGCCAGAATGCCAACGAAACGCTGTTCAAGCGCCAATTGGCGCATGTCGGCCACATGCCAATCGTGCTGCGCAAAACGTTGCCGACACAAGGCGATCATCGCCATGGACGAATCAATGCCAGTCACAGCGTGTCCCGCGCCGATCAAGTAACCAGCCATGGGTTCGGCACAGCCACAGCCGATGTCGAGAACATGACCAGCCGCAACCGGCATGGCCTGGCGAAAACGATCCAGCCAGGATTGTTCCACCAGACGCCGCGAGCGAACACGATCCGCCGTCGTACCATGGGCAGCTCGACAGAATGGAGGTTGATATGGGACGCCTTGGTTGAGGCTGAAGGTATCGCGTCGGGAGAGACTGGAAGTTCATTCGCATGGATCAACACCCAATACGGAGAACCTGACCCCAATGCAGAACTGCACGGAGCTGCAATCAAGGATGCGCCTCGTGCAGAGATGGTGCTGCACTTAACGAATAGTCGAGATCGGTCTTCGGGAAGCTGAACGGTTGTCACGGTAGCCTTTACAAATATTGTCACTGACCGCTTTTCGCCTTTTTCTCACGACTGCGAAAATGACTCGACGCTACCCCTCATCCCGCCACGCTGGAGCTGGCCGGCAAATCGGTGAATATCGCGTTGGGCTTACTGGAAAGAATGGCGCATGATGGCGTAGGCGTAACAACAGGAGGCACGTAATGGTCAAGGTAGCGTTGTTCGTTCGTCTGGAAGCCAAATCCGGGAAAGAGAAAGAGGTAGAGAGCTTTCTCTTGGGTGGCCTTCCAATAGTGGAGGATGAGCCGGCCACTACGGCTTGGTTCGCCATCCGCTTGGGGCCGTCCACCTTTGGCATCTTTGACGCTTTCCCGGATGAAGCAGGCCGGCAGGCTCATCTTTCGGGCAAGGTCGCAGCGGCGCTTATGGCCAAGGCTGCCGAGCTGTTTGCCACACCGCCATCAATTGAGAAGGTTGACGTCCTTGCGGCCAAGCTACCCGGCTAAGCAAGTCCAACAAGGCGCTCCAACCAATTTCCCTGCCGCCACTTTGCAGCATCAGGGGCGCGGCTGAGTTTGGACGTTTAGCGATGCCAACTGGGATAAAGCCGTGGAGGGGGCTGGCGATCCTGCTGACGCCTGTATCCACACCAGTGTGCAAGCCGAATTGCCCGATGCCCTTTGGTTGGATATGGAGCCGAACGCTGCACCGAAACCCATCAAAGCGCTGACCCCGATATCGCCGGGCGATCACAGCCAGATGTTCAGCAGTTGGCTGTGGCAGGGCACCGGCAGCCTAAATGTTAAACAGTTGCGTTTTATATATATGAAGTGAGCCGTCACATTTTTTTGTACACAGTCTTGAACGACTGCTTTTGGCTAGCGGCCGTTCAGATGGAAGCCCCAACCATCTACGTATAGGCTGTGCGCTTCTGAAATGGATTTCCAGGTGAGGGCAAGTGGCTTATGGAAAGTTCCGAAATTCACGAACGGTTGAACAACCGTCGATTCATCGTCGCCAACAACACCCAAGGGCTATCGGGTAACGGAACGGTATTTCATCATCTCGTCGACGGCGGGGCCATCACCGGCACTTACCACGGCGGCCGGATCCGCATGGGCAGTCAAGTGGGGCGGGTGACGGGCAGCAACACTATCGAGCTTCTTTATCACTGCCTTACCACTGAGGACGAGATCCTTGCTGGCTGGTCGCGCGGCGAGATTGGCCAAGACCATCATGGGCGCACGACGCTTCACTTTGTTTGGGGATGGCTATCCGGTGCGACGGGGGGGGGGCGAGTCTAGTTACGTCGAGCTTGTCGACTAGCTAGCCTATTGCAGAAGCAGCGATTCGCGAACGTCCGCGAAGAGTTGAAAGCAGATATGTCGTCAATTGAGGCAGGTCCATACAAGCTCGAAAGGCCGCAACTGCGGCCGCAAACTCCATTAAACGCTTTACTGGAACCGTTCCGGCTCTATCGGGCTCCGAGCCTGACTTCGGCTTTCAACATCTTCCAGCAACGAATCCACCAGCGCCTGGCAGATCTGCAGCAAATGTTCGGTCGCTGGATTGACAGCGACAGGCGAAAGGTTCCCGGGGCAGAGCAGGGGATTCAACGCGGGCGGCGAACTTTAAACACTGAACTCCGGCAACATGAGCGTTCGACCCACCCGGATCATCAGCACGTTGCCATCACGCACAGCAGGACGGGAACCCATGCCAAACCCTTCATTCGGTGAATCCTCCTGCACCACTGCGGCCAGCGGCCTGGTGGAAGTGCGCGGCGCGCGGGAAAACAATCTCAAAGACGTCGATGTCGCCATTCCACGCAATGCGCTCGTGGTGTTTTCCGGTGTGTCGGGTTCCGGCAAGTCCTCGCTTGCCTTCGGCACGATCTATGCCGAGGCGCAGCGGCGCTACTTCGAGTCGGTTGCCCCCTATGCGCGGCGATTGATCGACCAGGCGGGCGTTCCGGATGTCGATGCGATCGACGGCCTGCCGCCAGCGGTCGCATTGCAGCAACAGCGCGGGGCGAGCAATGCGCGCTCTTCCGTAGGCAGTGTGACCACGCTGTCCAGTTTCATACGCATGATGTACTCGCGTGCCGGCGCGTATCCCGCCCATCAACCGATGTTGTATGCGGAGGACTTTTCGCCAAACACGCCGCAAGGGGCCTGTCCGGCGTGTCATGGCCTGGGCCACGTGTACGAGGTGACGGAGGCGAGCATGGTACCCGATCCGTCGCTGAGCATACGTGATCGGGCCATCGCCGCCTGGCCACCGGCCTGGCATGGTCAGAACCTGCGCGACATCCTGGTCACCATGGGCTACGACGTCGACCGCCCCTGGAAGGATCTGTCCAGAAAAGACCGTGACTGGATCCTGTTCACCGAGGAGACGCCCACGGTACCGGTCTATGCGGGCTTCACACCTGGCCAAACCCGTGACGCACTCAAGCGCAAGCTTGATCCCAGCTACATGGGGACCTTCACCGGCGCGCGACGCTATGTGCTGCACACCTTTGCCAATACCCAGAGCGCATTGATGAGAAAGCGCGTGTCGCGCTACATGGAAGGCAAGCCATGTCCGACCTGCCACGGCAAGCGGCTCAAGGCCGAGGCGCTGTCGGTCACCTTTGCCGGGTTGGACATTGGCGAGTTCATGCAAATGCCGCTGGACCACCTGGCTGCACTGCTTGAGCCCATAGCCCAGGGCGATTTTCGCGCGCACGCCGCCGGGGAGGGCTCCGACCTGTCCGCGACCCGTCGTGATCGATCCGAACGTGCCGCGCACGGTCGTGCGGTGCATGCCGCATCGCCTGACGTGCGCCGGACCTCGGCGCTCTCGGAGGAGAAGCGCCTTGCCGCACAGCGCCTGGTCGGGGGTGTGATGGCGCGACTGCGCCAGCTGCGCGGATTGGGCCTGGGTTACCTCACCCTGGATCGGGCCACCCCGACGCTATCGGCTGGCGAGCTGCAACGCTTGCGCTTGGCCACGCAACTGAGCTCCATGCTGTTTGGCGTGGTGTATGTGCTCGACGAACCCTCAGCAGGCCTGCACCCCTCAGACAGCCAGTCGCTGTACGACGCGCTGGACAAGCTGCGCGATGCCGGCAATTCGGTGTTCGTGGTGGAACACGACCTCGACTTGATGCGCCGCGCGCAATGGCTGGTGGATGTGGGGCCGGATGCGGGAGAGCGGGGCGGCCATGTGCTTTACAGCGGTGTGCCGCAAGGGCTGCGTAAGATTGCCGAGTCGCGCACCGCACGTTATCTGTTCGATGAAATCCCTGCGCCGGCTAGCCGTGGGCGCGAACCCGCCGGCTGGCTGGAGTTGCGAGGTATTCGGCGGCACAACCTGCACGGCGTGGATGCCAACATCCCGCTCGGCGTGCTGACGGCGGTGACCGGCATCTCGGGTTCGGGAAAGTCCAGCCTGGCCGCTCAGGCCTTGCCGGAACTGTTGCTGTTGCACCTGGGGCACGAGCCCGAGGACGATGCGGCTGAAAACGCCAGCAGCGAAGGGCCGGCGATGATCGAAGTCACCGGTGGCCACCTCGCAGGCGATGTGGAGGTGGTCCAGCGCCTGGTCCAGGTCGACCAGAAGCCGATTGGCCGTACGCCACGTTCCAACCTGGCCACCTACACCGGTCTGTTCGATCACGTGCGAAAACTGTTTGCCGCTACGCCGGACGCGCGCCGTCGTCGCTTCGACGCCGGGCGATTTTCCTTCAACGTGTCGAAGGGGCGCTGCGAGACGTGCGAAGGTGAGGGTTTCGTCAGCGTTGAGCTGCTGTTCATGCCCAGCGTCTACGCACCCTGTCCCACGTGCCATGGTGCGCGCTATAACGAGGCCACGCTCGCCGTGCGCTGGAATGGAAGCAACATCGCCGATGTGCTGAACATGACGGTGGAAGAAGCCCAGGACTTCTTTGCGAGCCAGGACGCCATCGCGCGGCCGTTGCAGCTACTGCGGGACATCGGGCTGGGTTATCTGCGCCTTGGGCAGCCCGCCACGGAGTTGTCGGGGGGCGAAGCGCAACGCATCAAGCTCGCCACGGAGCTTCAGCGAAGCCAGCGAGGTCGCAGCCTGTATGTGCTCGACGAGCCGACTACCGGCCTGCACGCGTCGGATGTCGACCGCTTGCTGGTACAACTGCAGCGCCTGATCGATGCTGGCAATACCGTGGTGATGATCGAGCACGACATGCGCGCGGTGGCCCAGGCCGACTGGGTGATCGACGTCGGGCCTGGCGCGGGAGAGGCGGGCGGCCGGATAGTAGCGGTCGGCACGCCCCGGCAGGTAGCGGTCGCGCCAACAAGCCAGACAGCTCCTTTCATGGCTGAGGCGCTCAGGCGCGCGCCACAGTCAGTCGACTGATCGCACAAGGGCGACCTTGTTCTGGTCACGATCGCAAGGTTGGTACGCGTGCTCCGCCTGAGTCGAAAATGGCACTTCACAGCCGGCCGCTACCGACCGATTTTGTTGAAAAAGTCGGTTAAAGATTTCAATCTCACATCTGCTGACGTGCCGATAAATTTCAAATTTCATGTAGACGCACGCACTTCAATTTTGGCGAAGCGTTTTTACACACTCTGGGCCGATTGCTGCCGATCAATCCGAGCCGGAGTTGACCTGAAACAAGCGCTCTGCGAGCGCTACAAAACTTTAAGTGATTCAGTATTGAAGAATCTGACCGAGGACGGCATTAGGGGGACTGTGGCGACGTACGCTGGAAAAGACATAATCGATTTGACCAGAGGGTGCTCCTAGGTCGAGCGAGTCGAGAAATCGAAGTCAGCTAAACGGCGGCAATCTGATACGGTTTTTTATGTTGGATCTGAACCTTTTTTTTGTTGGTCGGTGCTCTATAGAGTGCGCGTCCGACGCACTAGTGGACAGTGATCGGCCGCCCACTATTTCGGGCTCTCTGATGACCGGATGACCTCGAGAGTCTTCAGGAACCACCATGAATACTCGTCCTGGCTTCCACAGCAAGGCATTGCCCGAGTCGCAACGTGACATCCTCGGCATGATCGCGACCGACCATCATCTGGGCGAAATACTCTGCGCCATCTGCGAGATGCTCGACGCACAGTCCCCCGAAACCTTCTGCTCGATTCTGCTTACCGATGCCGAGGGTAAACGCTTGCTGAGCGGCGCGGCGCCCGGCCTGCCGATCGAATACAGCAAGGCGGTTCATGGTATGACCATTGGACCAGAGGAAGGAACCTGTGGCACCGCAGCGTTCCGGCGCGAACTGGTGGTCACCGAAGACATCGCCCGGGACCCCAACTGGGAGCGTTTTCGCGACCTGGCGCTGGGGCATAACCTGCGTTCCTGCTGGTCGGTGCCTTTGCTCTCCCATCAAGGAAACGTGTTGGGTACATTTGCCCTATACCAGAACCGCGTCCATGCACCGGACGAGGCGCAGATTCAACGACTGGCCTGCGCAGCCCAACTGGCAGTCATCGCGATCCGCCATGAGCGTGACGGCCAACGACTGGAGGAAAGCGAGCAACGTTTTCGGTCGTTGTTCACCTACAACCCCAACCCGGTGTTCGCCCTTGATCTGGCTGGCAACATCCAGAGTGTGAACCCAGCAGGCCTGAAGCTGAAACCGCACACCGCAACCGATTTCATTGGTCATCACTTTTCCCATCTGGTGCTTGAAGAAGACCTGCAACGGGTCAGTCAGCATTTTTCCGCAGCCCGCGCCGGAGAGCCTCAGCGCTTCGAGGCGCGGGTTCGCGACGAGAGTGAAAAGCTGTTGACCATGGACATCTCTAACCTGCCGATCATGGTCAACGGAGAGATCGTCGGGGTATTTGGCATTGCCCGGGACATCAGCGAGCAAAAGCATTTCGAGCGCCAATTGAGCTTCAACGCCAGCCATGACCGTCTGACCGGTTTGCTCAACCGTGTCTCGCTTGAAGACCGGCTTGTTCTGGATTGTCACATCAGTCGTCGGCGTAAGCGTCGTCTGGCGGTGATGTGCATAGATCTGGATGGATTCAAATCCATCAACGATTCGACCGGGCACTACTTCGGCGATCAGGTGCTGATCGAGGTGGCGCAGCGTATGACCCAGCAGGTTCGTCCCGGGGATACCATCGTGCGCATGGGCGGTGACGAATTTATCGTGCTGTTGCCTGACCTGCTTCGTGATGAGGACGTTGTACCGGTGGCCGAGCGCTTGATGGCCAGCATTGCCAGACCCTACTGTGTCCAGGGCATTGACTTGCACGTGAGTGCCAGTATCGGCATCACCCTGAGCGATGGTCACATCGAGCAGCCGATGCAGCTGATCCAGCAGGCTGACATGGCCATGTACAAAGCCAAGCAGCAAGGGCGCAACAACTTTCAGTGGTACACCAGCGATCTTAATCAGCGCGTTTGTGAGCACGCGAGCCTGCGCAATGACCTGCAAAAGGCTATCGAAACTCAATCGTTACAGCTGCATTATCAACCGCAGATAGACGCGCGCACGGGGCGGGTGGTCGGGATCGAAGCGTTGCTGCGCTGGGAGCATCCGGAAAAAGGATTCATCTCTCCGGCGGTGTTTGTGCCAGTGGCAGAGGACAGTGGTCAGATCATCCCGCTAAGCCTTTGGGTTCTTGATACGGCTTGCGCGCAGTTGCGCCAGCTAGGCGAGCAGGGCATCACCGGCATCTCAATGGCCGTGAATATTTCGCCGATGCATTTTCAGCGTGGCCATTTCGTCCAGTGTATTCAGGCTACCCTGGACAAACATGGTCTGCTGGGTGAGCAGCTGGAGCTGGAGATTACCGAGTCGCTTCTGCTGTATAACGCTGAACAGGCGATCGACACGTTGCACCGGCTCAAGGCGTTGGGGGTGCGCATTGCTCTCGATGATTTCGGCACCGGTTTTTCCAGCCTCAGCTATCTCAAGCGTTTGCCCATCGACAAGATCAAGATTGACCGCTCGTTCATCCAGGAAAGCGCCACCGACCATCACGATGCAGCGATCACCCAAGGCATCATTTCCATGGCCCATCACCTCAGCCTGACGGTGGTCGCCGAAGGCGTGGAAACGGCTGCCCAGGTGGATTTTCTGGAGGTCAGTCGCTGCGATATTTTTCAGGGGTATTACTTTGCCAAACCGATGCCCTTTGCAGAAATCGAAGCGTTCCTGAGCCATCCCGTTTCCCTCTCCCTGACCGGCAATTGTGTCGGGTCCCAGACCTGAAATTCAGACGCTAAGGCAAATTTTCAGACCCCAGCGCAGAACTCCCTCTCCCCAGGCAAGGCGCTCCCTGCGCCTTTCTCACACACTCGGCTCTAACGCTATCGCGCTGCAAAACAACAAGAGCCGCGAAAAATGACTAGTTTCCAACCTGCTACCGAAAGCCAGACCGGCCACATCGGCGCCCGTCAGACCCGTGTCGAGGACGCCGCATTGTTGCGCGGCCTTGGCTGCTATGCCGATGACGCTGCGATCCCGCCGGGTACGCTACACGCGGCGATCATCCGTTCACCCCACGCTCATGCGCGGATCACCTCGGTGGACTTTTCCAAAGCGCTGCTGATGAAAGGCGTGCACGGCGTACTGGTCGGCGAAGACGTCAAACGCTGGGCGCTACCGTTCCCGGTGGGTGTGCGTCAGCCGATGGAGCACTGGTGCGTTGCCGTCGACAAGGTGCGTTACGTCGGAGAGCCGGTGGCCGTGGTGATCGCTGAGAGCCGCTATCTGGCCGAAGACGCCATCGAAGGTGTGCGCGTTGAATACGAGCCGCTGCCACCGATCATCGATCCTGAACTGGCCACCGCCGAACAGGCGCCGATCCTGCACGAAGCAGTCGGCAGCAACGTGGTCAACGAACGGCACTTTCGTTATGGCAAACCGGAGCAGGCGTTCGAGCAGGCGCCGCACAAGGTCTCGCTCAAAGTGAAGTTTCCGCGCAGTTCCTGCACACCCATCGAATGCTATGTGGTGCTGGCTCAGTACGAGCGCGCCACTGGCATTTATGACGTGCTTGCCAATTTCCAGGGCCCCTATGCGTTACACACGGTCATGGCCCGTGCACTGAATGTGCCCGGCAACCGATTGCGTTTGCGCACACCGAAAGATTCCGGCGGCAGCTTTGGCATCAAGCAAGGCGTGTTCCCTTACGTGGTGATGATGGGCCTGGCGTCACGCAAGGTCGGTGCACCGGTGAAGTGGGTCGAGGACCGTCTGGAACATCTTCAGGGGGCTTCTTCGGCGACCAATCGGGTGACCGAAATTGAAGCGGCGGTAGAAGCCGATGGTCGCATCACCGCGTTGCGTTATGACCAGATCGATGATTGTGGTGCCTACCTGAGAGCGCCCGAGCCGGCAACTTTCTACCGCATGCACGGGAATCTGACGGGTGCCTACGCAATCCGCAATGTACAAGTGCGCAACCGGGTGGTGCTGACCAACAAGACCCCCTCCGGCCTGAACCGTGGTTTCGGTGGCCCGCAAGTGTATTTCGCCCTGGAGCGGCTGCTGCAACACATCGCCGTGCAGTTGAAGCTTGATCCGTTGGACGTGATCCGCCGCAACCTGGTGCCCGCCGATGCCTTTCCTTACCAAGCGGCCGCGGGTGCGTTGCTCGATTCCGGCAATTACCAGGCAGGCATTGCCTTGGCGGTGGCTGATGGCGGTCTCGACGAGTTGCTCAAACGTCGTGATCGGGCGCGTGCCGAAGGCCGAATCTATGGCATTGGGTATGCCGCCGTCATCGAACCCTCGATTTCCAACATGGGTTACATCACCACCGCGATGACACCCGAAGAGCGGCGTAAGGCCGGTCCAAAAAACGGCGCTGTCGCAACGGCAACCATTAACGTCGGCCCGTTGGGGGACGTCAGTGTGCACGTGTCCTCGGCCCCGCAAGGGCAGGGCCACCAAACCACCGTGGCCCAGGTCGTCGCCGAAGTGCTTGGGGTTGCGCTGGAATCCATCGTGGTCAACGTCGAGCTCGATACCCAGAAGGACGCCTGGTCGATTGCCTCGGGCAACTATTCGAGCCGCTTCGCCGGTGCTGTAGCCGGTGCCGTCTATAAGGCCGCGCTGAAGATCCGCGATCGCCTCGCCGCGATTGCCGCCGAGCAGCTGCAGGCCAGTCCCGAAGATATTCGCTTCGCGGGCGGCAAAATTTTTGTCGTCAATGGTGGGGCGGTGGCGCAATTCCATCGGATTGCTGGTGCGACCCACTGGTCGCCGGGCTTGCTGCCGGAAGGTGAAAGTGGCGGACTGCGCGAAACCGCCTTCTGGAGCCCGCCGCAATTGGTGGCCCCGGACGACCAGGATCAGGTCAACAGCTCGCTGTGCTACGGCTTTGTCTTCGACATCTGTGGTCTGGAAATCGACCGCATGACCGGCGAGATCCACATTGATCGCTACGTCACCTGCCATGACGCCGGCCGCCTGCTCAACCCGGCGCTGGTCGATGGCCAGATTCGTGGTGGCTTCACCCAAGGCCTCGGCGCGGCGCTGATGGAAGAGTTCGCCTATGGCGAGGACGGCAGTTTCCTCTCCGGGACCTTCGCCGATTATCTGGTGCCGACCGCACCGGAAGTGATCGAACCGGTGATCCTGCACATGGAAACGCCATCGCCATTCACCCCACTGGGCGCCAAGGGTGTGGGCGAGGGCAACAATATGAGCACGCCGGTGTGCATCGCCAACGCGGTGGCCGACGCCCTTGGCCGCTCGGACATCCGTCTGCCACTGACGCCATCGAAAGTACGCACGCTCATCGGGATCGACGAGCCGCCACGGCCCGCCGGTATGGAGCCCGATGAAAACCTGGACGCGGCAGCTGCCGGTGGACCGGCACTGCGGGCCAACGACTCGGTGGTGATTCCTGCTGCGCCGCAACAGGTCTTCGATACCTTGCTCGACCCACAGACGCTGGCGGCAATCATTCCCGGTTGCCACGACCTCGTGCTTGAAGGCGAAAACCGTTACCGCGCAGACGTCACCGTCGGCGTCGGCATGATCCGTGCGCGCTTCGAGGCCAAGGTTGCCCTGAGTGATCTGGACCCGCCGCATTCATTGCGTCTGTCCGGTTCCGGCAGCAGCTCGATGGGTTCGGCCCAGGGTCACGCCAAGGTTCGTTTCGTCGAACTGGAAAATGGCCACACACGTCTGGAATACCAATACCAGGTGGCGGTCAGCGGCAAAGTCGCCGCGGTCGGCGGCCGAATGTTGCAAGGGGCCTCGAAAGTGATCATCGGACAAATCTTTACTCGCCTGTCACAACGGGTCAGCGGCCAAGCCATCTCCACCGGCTGGTGGGCGCGGCTGCGGGCTTCGCTTGGCGCGCTGTTTGGCAAGGGAGGTGCGCAATGAAACCGGCTGCTTTCGATTACGTTCGGGCTGACACCCGTCGTCAGGTGGTTGAGTTGCTCGCCGAGTACGGCCAGGAAGCTCGAATCATCGCCGGTGGCCAATCACTGATGGCGGTGCTGAACATGCGCCTGGCTCAACCCAAGTTGCTGATCGATATCAATCATGTGGCTGAGCTCGCCTATATCGAACTGCGCAAGGATTGCCTGGCGGTAGGTGCCGGGGTACGCCAGGCGCAGTTGCTGGCGCGTTCGACCCTGATGGACGAGGTGCCTTTGTTGGCACAGGCGATGCCATGGATCGGTCACTTCCAGACGCGTAATCGCGGCACCGTCTGCGGTTCGGTGGCTCACGCCGACCCCAGCGCCGAGTTGCCGCTGTGCCTGGTGACGCTGGGCGGCGAGATCGTTCTCGAGTCGAAAAAAGGCAAGCGCATCGTCAAGGCTGCCGACTTCTTCCAAGGCATTCTCACCACCGACAAGCGTGCAGATGAACTGGTCGTCGAGGTGCGTTTTCCGCTCAAGCGCGAAGGCATCACCTATCGCTTCCGTGAAATCGCCATGCGCCACGGCGACTTTGCAATTGTCTCCCTGGCCGCGGCCATCGGCGCGGACCAGGTCGAACTCGGCATCGGCGGGGTCGCCGACCGTCCGCAACGTCGCAGCCTGCCACGTGGTGCGGCGCTGCCGGACGCGCTCAATCAAACCGCCTGGTCGCTCGACGCTCAAGACGACGTGCAGGCCAGCGCTGCCTATCGCCGCCAACTGATTCGCGAGCTGGGTCATCAGCTGATCGAAGGAGTCTGAACATGCGTGTAACTGCCGACCAAACCTTTCCGATTCGCCTGGAACTCAATGGCCGCTCCCGCGAAGCGCTAGCCGAACCGCGGACCCAACTCTGCGACTTCCTGCGCCACGACCTCGGTGCCACCGGTGTCCATGTCGGATGCGAACACGGTGTCTGCGGTGCCTGCACGGTGCTGGTGGACGGAGTCGCCATGCGTTCCTGCCTGATGCTCGCAGTACAGGGACACGAGCGGCGTATCGAGACCGTCGAGTCCCTGGCCGACGACGACACTCTGAGCGACCTGCAACAAGCCTTTCGCCGTCATCACGCCTTGCAGTGCGGCTTTTGCACTGCGGGCATTCTCATGTCCTGCGTGGATTTCCTGGAACGGGTACCCAACCCGGACGAGACCCAGGTACGCGACATGCTTTCGGGGCATCTATGTCGCTGCACGGGCTACACCGGCATCGTCCAGGCCGTGCTCGAAGTCGCTGCCCAGCGCCAAACGAACAAAGGGGTATAACAATAATGTTCGATCTCGGACGCAGTTTCCTCGCTGCTGTTGAACGCCGGCCGCACGCCGTGGCGGTCAGTGACGGTGCGTTGAAGAAAACCTATGAAGACTGGTTCGTCGATATCCAGAGCGCCGCTTGGGGCATGCAATGCCTTGGGCTGCAACGCGGTGATCGACTGCTGGTAGCAATGCAAAACCGCTGGCAGATGGCAACCTTGCATTGGGCCTGTCAGTTTACGGGCATCGTCATGACCCCGTTGAACTGGCGTTCGACGGCCGATGAACTGGGTTACTGCATCGAAGATGCGCAAATCCGGGCAGTGGCTTACGACGACGCTACCGTGACCGCCGTGGCCGGTTGCAGCGCCGCCACAAGGCTGCCTCGGATCGCCGCCGGACTTCGTGCCGCCAACACCGACCTGAGTTTCGAGGAACTGTGTTCGCAGACCCCCTCCGGCATCATTTTGCAGGCCGACGCCGAAGACTATTCACTGCTGCTTTACACCTCCGGAACCACCAGCAAGCCCAAGGGCGTGCCCCGTCGGCACCGTTGCGAACGCGCCGCGGCGGTTGCCCACGTGGCGCAAAACCTCTACCGCCAGAGCGAGTGCACGCTGGGTGTCATGCCGCTTTACCACACCATGGGCGTGCGTTCGTTGCTGTCCATGGCGTTGATCGACGGACATTTCGTCTGTGTGCCGAAGTTCGACGTGGAAGCCACGCTGCAGGCCATCGAGCGGGAAAAAGTCAGCAACCTTTACCTGGTGCCGACGCTCTACCACATGCTCATCGAACACCCGGCCTTTGCTCGCGAGCGAGTTGCCAGTGTGGAGAAAATCGGCTTTGCCGGTGCGCCGATGAGCGACGGCTTGATGCGTCGTGTCGAGCAGGCGTTCCAGCCGCAATTGTTCGTCAATCATTACGGCAGCTCGGAGATCTACACCTTCACCATCGACCAGCAAGCCAACCGCAAACCCGGTTCGTCAGGGCGCAGTGCAATGAACCAGCGCGTGCGCGTGGTGCCGATCGATGCTGAAACGGCGGATGTGCAGGTCAACCCATTGGAGGAGGGCCAGATCATCGCCGACCTGGCGAGTGACGAGGCGTTCGAAGGCTACCTGAACCGCCCCGAAGCGACCGCCAAGGCATTACGTGACGGATGGTATTTCACCGGTGACATCGGCTACTTCGATCTGGAGGGCGATCTGTTCGTCACGGGGCGTGTCGATGACTTGATCATCACCGGCGGCGAAAACGTCAGCCCGGCGGAAATCGAAAACATGCTCTCTCTGCACCCGGCAGTGGAAGAAGTGGTGGTGGTCGGTCTGCCCGACGAGCAGTGGGGCAAGATCATTGCCGCGTTTATCAAGCCGCGCGCCGAGGTCTCGGAAGGAGACCTCGATGCCCATTGCATCGCTTCGGGCCTGGCCAAATTCAAGCGGCCACGGCGTTACCAGTTCATCGATCAGATTCCCAAGTCTCCAGTGGGCAAGGTGCTGCGGCGCGTGCTGCTGGCCCAATTTCAGGAACAGGCCTTGAAGGCCATCAGCTAATCATCCAGAGGACACTCTCATGCAACAACAAGCGATCCAGCAATTTCTCGACACTCAGTTCGATGGCTTCCAGGTTGAAGTCGATGTGTCCCGCGAGCGCGCCGACATCATCCTCAACCGGGCGCCATTGAACGTCATTTCCATGGGGCAGCGCGATCAATTGCGCCTGGTCTTCGAAGCCCTCAATGCACACAAAGACGTGCGCGTCATCGTGCTGCGCTCGGTGGGTGAACACTTCTCCAGCGGCGGCGACATCAAGGGTTTCCTCGAAGCCTCGCCCGAGCACGTTTCGAAGCTGGCCTGGAACGTCGCGGCACCGGCACGTTGCGAAAAACCGGTGATCGTCGCCAACCGTGGTTACACCTTCGGCGTCGGTTTCGAACTGTCCCTGGCCTGCGATTTCCGTATTGCTTCGCAAACCACTCGCTACGCCTTGCCTGAGCAGAACCTGGGTCAGATCCCGGGCTCGGGTGGCTCCGCGCGCTTGCAGAAAATCATCGGCATCACCCGCACCAAGCACATGGTGATGCGCGCCAAACGCATTACCGGCGACCAGGCCTACGCCTGGGGTATCGCGACCGAGGTCGTGCCGGATACCGAACTGGAAAGCACCGTCGATGCGTTGGTCGATGAACTGCGGCGCTTCTCGCCGCTGGCTCAGCGCACGGCGAAAAAACTGATCAACGACAACGAAGACGCGCCGCTGACCGTCGCGATCGAAATGGAAGGTCACTGCTACAGCCGTCTGCGCAGTTCCAAGGACTTCAAGGAAGGCGTCGAAGCGTTTCACAGCAAGCGTGAGGCCGTATTTATCGGCGAGTAGATCGTACCGGCGAACAGGCCCGGGAGTATGTTGGTAACGGCGTACGCCTTACGGAGCAGGGCCTGCCGCTCCTTTTGATTCACCGCTTGTGTGAGGCAACCATGACTACGACAACAACAATAACTGCATCACCCACCAGCGCCGCTATCGATACGCCGCAGATTCCACCGGGCAAGGCTTTGCTCGCGGCATTTGCCTCGACATTCGGCTGGGCGCTGGATTTGTTCGACCTGTTCATTCTGCTCTATGTGGCGCCGATCATCGGCCGCCTGTTCTTCCCCTCGGACACCCCGACACTGTCGCTGGCCGCCGTGTACGCCTCGTTCGCCGTGGCCTTGCTGGTACGTCCGCTGGGCTCGGCGATCTTTGGCGCGTATGCCGACAAACACGGTCGCAAGCGTGCGCTGATGGTATCGATGGTCGGCGTCGGTATTTCCACGGCACTGTTTGGCGTGTTGCCAACCATTCACCAGGTCGGGGTGTTGGCCCCGATACTGTTTTTGGTATTGCGGGTGATTCAGGGCATTTTCGTTGGCGGCATCGTCGCTTCCACTCACACCATCGGCACCGAATCCATCTCGCCGCGCTATCGCGGCTTGATGTCCGGGTTGATCGGTGGCGCCGGTGCCGGCATGGGCGCGCTGTTGGCGTCATTCACTTATCTGGTGTTGTCGGAGATCTTTCCGGGGGGCGAATTCGACGTCTGGGGCTGGCGCTTCATGTTCTTCTGCGGCCTGCTCAGCACATTTTTCGGTCTGGTGATGTTCCGTTACCTGGATGAAAGCCCGGTCTGGCGGCAACTGCAACAGGCCCGCAAAACCAAGGGGCCGACGGTCGTGGTCGTGTCGCCACTCAAGCGTCTGTTCGGTCGTGAGTACCGCGCCGTGATGCTGGTCAATCTGCTGATTACCTTCGGCGGCGGTGCCACCTATTACCTGGCCTGCGGTTATCTGCCGACATTGCTCAACGTGGTCGCCAAAGTGCCTCATACGCAGACTTCGCAGCTGCTCATGTATGGGTCGGTGGCAACCATTGTCGGCGCACTGGCCTTCGGTTACCTGAGTGACCTGATCGGTCGCAAGAAGACCTTCATGCTGCTGGGTGTGATCAACCTGGTGGGCCTGCCCATGATGTTCCATGGGGTCGCCGAGCCGGGTTCGCTGACCCGCACTGCGCTGTATTGCATGGGCATAGGCTTCATGGGCGGAGCGATCATCGCGCCTATCCTGATCTTCCTCAACGAACGCTTTGCCACCGAGCTGCGAGCCAGCGGCACCGGATTATCCTGGAACATCGGTTTCGCCCTCGGCGGAACCATGCCGACCTTTGTGTCTCTGGTCAGCAGCAGCCCCGCGCAGATCCCCATGGTACTGGCGTTTTTTGCCGTCGGTCTGTCTGTGATCTACCTGATTGGCAGTGTGGTAATTCCAGAAACCCAAGGCAATTTCAAATAAACGCGGGGAGGTGCTCCAGGAATTCGCAGATCAGCTGCAAGGTCTGCTCGGGCGCTTCGGTCTGGGGAAAGTGCCGACAGTTATCCAGCAACACACAGCGGCACGGTCCAGGCACCTGTCGCTGGATGACTGCCAGTTGCTCGGGCGTCGCGTAGTGGTCTTCGCGACCCTGGATGACCAGCAGCGGTTTTTCGATATAAGCCAACTGCGTTTCGAGATCGTCCAGGGAAAAGTCCGCGTGCAACCAACTGTCGCTCCAGCCGTGAAAAGCACCGTCGACATTGCTCCCATGGTGGCGCGCCAGGCGTTCGCGCAGTTCGCCCTGATGCCAAGCCTCAGTGGTATGGCGAATGCCAACGAGGCTCTCGGTCTCGACAATCACGTGAGGCGCCAATGCAATGCTGCCCAACACGCGCGGATCGTTGGCGGCGGCATAGGCCAGGACGATGGATGCGCCGTCACTGTGACCGAGCAAGACCACTTGCGGCAGTTGCAAGGCATCGAGCAGTTGCCGCAGTTCACGAGGCCCGTCGCTGCTCAGGTAGTTCAGCGGACGCGGCAGGGTTACCGGGCTCGATTGCCCATAACCCTGACGGCTGTAAGTGACTACACCGTAACCGCTGGCCTGGGCCAGGCGCTGGGGAAAGTCTTTCCATTGATCGGCGCTTCCGAGGCCTTCGTGCAGCAGCACAAGCGTCGGTCGCGATGGGTCAGCCGCAGGGATTTGGCGATATTCCAGGCGCAGCGACCCAAGTTGCAAAAATTGTTGTGGCGACATGTTGAATCAACGATTGAACAAGGTTGCTCGCAGGTTACCGTAAACGTAACCCTGCATGCAGCACCACGCTTTGCTTGAGGTACAGAAAACATGCGTCATCTCGATGTTCAGGTGATCGACCAGGCACTGCAATGGGCTCGCGCCGGGCAGGCACAGTGGTTGTGCACGGTGCTCTCCACCTATGGCTCGGCGCCGCGTGCGCCGGGTGCGATGCTGGTGACCAACGGCTCGGGCGAACACGTCGGCTCGCTGTCGGGTGGCTGCGTCGAAGAGGAGTTTCTCGAAAGTCTGGCGCGCGGTGAATTACGCGAACCGGCACAGATCGTCAGTTATGGCGACAGCGTCGAGCAACGCCACCGCCTGAGGTTGCCCTGTGGTGGCGTGCTGATAGTGCTGGTCGAACACCGCGCTGCCAGCCTTGAATGGATCGCACACCTGGAGAGTCTGCAAGCGGCGTTACTCGGTCAGCGACGTCTGCAGCGCCATATCGAGCTGAGCAACGGTGCCTTGCGCCTGGATCCGGACGCGGGCCACGGCAGCGAACGGGTACAAGTCGACTACGAAAGGGTGCGCATCAGCGTTGGCCCGGCATTACGCCTGATTCTGGCAGGGCTCTCGCCGGTCGCTGAAGTTTGCGCCAGTTTCGCCCGAGCCATCGGCTGCGAAGTTATCGCCTGCGACCCCCGGGAAGAGATGCTGCATGTACATCTTGAAGGCGTGGAGATGCAACGTGTGCTGCCCTCAATGTTCATTGCCGCCGGAGGTTGCCACGCGGCGACCGCGGTAGTGGCGCTGACTCACGATCCGCGAATCGACGATCTGGCACTGATGGAAGCGGTGCACACGCCGGCGTTTTACATCGGCGCCATGGGGTCCCTGGCAACCTCGGACAAACGCGCCGAGCGGCTCAAGCGCATCGGTGGTCTCACGGATGAACAGATTGCCCGTTTGCACATGCCCATCGGCCTCGACCTGGGCAGCAAAGCCCCGGCGGAAATCGCCCTGGCGGTGGTGGCCGATATCCTGCGCGTGTATCACGGGAAAGAGCGTCATGCCTTGTAAGACGGTTTTTCCGACGAGTGTGGGGGCTGCGAAAGTCGAGGTAGACGCTCGGTCATTCGCGCGCGATAGTGGTTTGCTGAACCATAGAGCGATCGCCGGTGTTGAGAAATAGATAGACGCCCCGATGATATGCATTGAGGTCGATAACGATATCGCTTCATGCGAGCGGAGAAATCTGATGTCCATTGCCCAACGGGTTTTCCACGGCAGGTTTGGACGGGTCGCCTTGCTGAATATGGATCGTTCGCTGGTCACCCACACCCATTCCGAATGCCATGTGCTGGTCAAAGTGTCTGGCGAAGACACTTACTTCAACGTTAACGGTCGGCGGGTACCGCTCAGCGATCGCACGGCGGTGCTGGTCAACGCCTGGGAGCCGCATTTCTACGATCCGCAGCCGGATGCCGGTGCCACCCTGATCCTGGCGCTCTACATCGAGCCCGCCTGGCTGGCCACTGCCCAGCAGTCGCTGGCGCTCAGCGGTCGGCCGGACTTTTTTGCCCAGTCGTGCATCGAGCTGTCGAGTCGTAATCGCACCTTGGCTGACATCTTGGTCGCCGAAGCGCATGGCTGCGGGATTGTTCCGAAAGAGCGCATGGAATTCATGCTGTTTGATTTCCTGATCGAGCTGATCGAGGACTTTTCCAGCTGGCGGCATTTGTCGCTACTGGGTGCGCCGAACTCAGGTGAGTTCCGGGACGCACGCGTGCGCCGTGGCACCGCCTGGTTGCTTGAGCACCTCGATGATCCGAACCCGATCGACAACGCCGCACGGGCTTGTGGTCTGTCGCGGGCGCACTTTTTTGCGCTGTTCAAGAAAGATACCGGCATGACGCCGACCCTGCTGCTTAACGACGCGCGCATGCGCCGGGCTTTTGCCTGGCTTGAGCGTGAGCGCAGTGGAACATTGGGCCTGTTGTCGGAGAACCTCGGGTTCTCCGAGCAAGGTCATTTCACACGGTTTTTCCGTCAGCACATCGGAGCTTCACCCAGCCAGTATCGGCGTGTAGTGGATTGTTATCCGACGGTTTGAATCGAGAGAAGGGCGGGGGTATTGGGCAATACTCCCGTCGGTGAAGTTAGTCGTTTATCTACAGCATTGGAGGCGTGTATAGGCTACGAAAGTTATAGGGTGGACTAATCGTCCAGAAACTCATAAATCTCTTTCATGCGTTCTTCACGCATCAACTCAAGCTCTTCATTAGTGTTGGCTACCCATTGGAGAGTGAAGTCCCAACAATCACAGTCATGAGCGTCTGCTTCTGTTTCAAATGCTTCTTGCAGGAATTTATGGCGATATTCTTTGGGCGACAGCCCGCAACTTTCAGCGAGGCTGTAGTTCAACTCGCTGAGTTCAAGCTGGAGCCATAAGTTGGCGTCCAGGAATTTCTTCAGGGCGAGTTCGGCTCTGAATTCTTTTGCGATCATGAATATTCTCTTGTGGCATGAAAAATGTGGCGGGTTGTACGAGGTCGGCCCAGCGCTAAATCGGACTATGTCAATTTCCTGCCATCATCCATCCTCGAACGCCATGACTTTCACTCAACTCTTTCACGACTCGAGCTGCGTCTTGTTTTTGTCTATACGGGCCGATGACGACAAAGTTGTTTTCTTTACGCGCTACCGGTAATTCCAGTTGCTTAATGGCATTTGTGGCGCGATGACGGCTGGGTGTGTTCAACGCTATTTCGATCACCCACAAGCCGGATGAAGGCGTGATTGAAGCTTCTTTTTTAGCGTGGAGAATATAGCTACCACACGTTAAGCACGGGCTTTCCAGCGTGATTAGCGACCCAGGCACGGAGCGAAAGACGTGCCATTGCGGATCAGAGGTTTTTTTGCGGGCGAAGAGCACCAGAAGCAGGCCGGTAGAAGCAATCAGGCCGCTAAGGATAATTGTCCAATTGCGTGCTTGTGTGGGCAGTGAAGGCAGCGAAAAAACTGGCGATTCGTCTGGATTTTCGATCAAAAACTGTGCGGCGTGAGCCTCCGTTGAGTCGGGTATGGGGGATTCGTTTTCCGCAAGGGGCGTGAGCCCGTCGGAATATTTCGTAGTGAGGTTTGTTACAACTTCATTAGCGGTGTCATCGATGAGCTGTTTTAGCTTTGTCACGTTTTTCTGGATGTATGAATTGTCGACATTGTTTTCACAAAGTGGTCCTATGGATGTGTACGTCCATAATAATGCTGATAGTTGCCCTACAACGCCCGTTACCAGGAAACCCAAGCCAAGCTTTCGCACGGCACCATCTCCAAATCAAATGAATAGTTATTTATCCCATTTCTTTCTGATAAAGCATGGTTCTATTGTTTATCCTGGGATGGTCTGGATTCTTGAGCGCGTCAGTGTGCCCAAGCGCCAAAATAAGTTGGCTTCTTTTTTGTTGTTTTAAAGAACATCGGGCTTGCACTTTATAGAATGCTGGTTGACGAAAAAGGCTCAGGTGAGCGAAAAAAAATAGTATCAGATGGGTTGTTATGCTGGCCTATTAAAACACTTGTATTTAAGGTAAATTTTGTGGCCGAAGTAACTGGCCAAAGATTTAGGTCATACCTATGCACTTGCTATAAAGGAAAGGACTGTTAGCCGGCCCTTTACGGTACGGACAGGGAGAAGCTATTGAATTTTTTGTCACCCTTTCAAACGATGCCGGTGCCCAGCGCTACATCAATTGTCGTCATTCGGTTCAACTGCGCTTCAGCGCAGAAAACTGACCACTCAACCACGTATAAAGCTGGGAAACCGCAGGGCTGATCTGCTTGCGATGCGGGCACACCAGACTCAACGGCGAAGCTTCGCCAGGAAAATCCGGCAGCAGCACAATCAGGCGCCCAGTGGCGATATCGGCACTGACATCCAGCCAGGATTTGTAGGCGATACCTTCACCGTCCAACGACCAGCGTCGCACGACATCGGCGTCATCGCTGAACAGTGGCCCTGAAACCTGCACGGTTTGCCCGCCCAGGTTCCACTTGTCGTAGACCCGGCCATTTTGCAGATAGAGCAGGCAGTGATGCTTGCTCAAGTCATCCGGCGTTTGGGGAGAACCGCAGCGTTGCACATACTCTGGCGAGGCAACGAGCACCCGCTGGTTCCACGGTGCAAGCGGCAGTGCCACGTAGTTGGCGTCTTCATTCGGGCCGTATCGAATCGCCACGTCCACCGGGTCGCGAAACAGATTGGCCATCTGGTCTGACAGGAAAAAACGCAACGTCAATTCTGGATGCTGACGGCGGAACAGCGTCAGCCACGGCAGCAGTATGTTGCGCCCCAGATCGGAGGGTGCTGTCACCTGCAGGACGCCCCGCAGCGTGGCGTTCTTACCACGCAAATTTTCCTTGCCTTGCTGCAGGGTCTCAAGCACTGAGTGGGCGGTGGGCAGATATTGCTCGCCTTCGGCAGTCAATCGCAGGCTGCGAGTGGTGCGGGCGAACAGGCGTACGTCCAGCTCGCGCTCCAGACGTTTGATGGCGGCGGCGACCTGACCAGGCAATAGATCAGCCTCCAGCGCCGCTGCGGTGAAACTGCCCAGCGCGGCGCTGCGGATGAATAAACCGAGATCATCGATGCGGATCATTTTCACTCCTGCAGTGAAAGTGTTGGCGCATTCTGCTTGTTTTTCTTTGTACTTGGGAAGTCGAAGATGGCTGCAAACGAGTGCATCACCCTTCAGACAGCGAGTGTTTATGAAAGCCATCACCTTTACCGAACACGCTTTGCCCATCGACAATCCACACGCATTGATCGACATCAGCCTCCCGGTGCCCACGCCTGGTCCACGGGATCTGCTGGTCGAAGTTCGCGCGGTGTCAGTGAATCCGGTCGATACCAAGGTGCGCGCCGGAACTTTCACAAAAGAACCGAAAATCCTCGGCTGGGATGCCACAGGCATTGTCCGCGAGATCGGCTCTGAAGTGACGTTGTTTCAGCCGGGCGATGAAGTGTTCTATGCCGGCTCGATTGCCCGCACCGGCAGCTACAGCGAATTCCATCTGGTCGATGAGCGGATCGTCGGGCACAAGCCTCGGTCATTGAGTGCCGCCGATGCGGCAGCGTTGCCGTTGACCTCGATCACTGCCTGGGAATTGTTGTTTGACCGGCTCGGTGTCGTCGAGGCTTCGGGGGAGGGCAAGTACCTGTTGATCACCGGAGCGGCTGGGGGCGTCGGTTCGATGCTGGTGCAACTGGCACGACAGCTGACCCGCCTTACCGTCATCGGAACTGCCTCACGCCAGGAAACCGCTGATTGGGTGCGGCAGTTGGGCGCGCATCACGTGATTGATCATAGCCAGCCACTGCTCGCACAGTTGCAAGCGCTCGGCGTGCCGGAGATCGACTATGTCGCCAGCCTGACTCACACCGAACAGCACTTTGCACAACTGATCGACGTTCTCAAGCCGCAAGGGCGTCTGGGTGTGATTGACGATCCCGACAGCCTCGACGTGATGCCGCTCAAGCGCAAGTCGCTGTCGTTGCATTGGGAGCTGATGTTCACCCGCTCGCTGTACGAAACCCCGGACATGATCAACCAGCATCACCTGCTCAATCGGGTCAGCGCTCTGATTGACCAAGGTGTTCTGCAAACCACTGTGGGCGAGCACTTCGGTGCAATCAATGCGGCAAACATGCGTCGTGCCCATGCGCTAGTCGAGAGCGGCAAGGCCCGGGGCAAGATCGTTCTCGAAGGTTTCTGATTTCACTTAAGGCGGGTCGCTTGCGGGCCCGCTGAACCGCCTGCGGCATCACTTGCCATTTTTTAATGTTGGAGCGTTGACGATGAATTCGTCCAGTAACGTGTTGGTATCGATTGCCGTGCTAAAGGCCAAGGCAGGCAAAGAGCTGGCATTGAAACAAGAACTGCTGGCGTTGGTAGAGCCGACCCGAGCAGAGCCGGGCAATCTCGATTATGTGTTGTTCAAGCTGCGCGACGAGCAGGACACGTTCTACATGCGCGAGGCTTTCAGGGATCAGACGGCGCTGGATGCGCATTTTTCGATGCCTTACTTTCAGCGCTTTGCCGCCACGGCAGATGACCTGCTCGAAGAGCCGTTGCAACTGATATTCCTTGAGCAGGTATCGGCCTGATGATTCAACCAGTTGAACCGCACCACCTCGGCCGGCGTGGAGGCGGCCGGCGGATCAATTCGCTTCAGGACGCGGCTGTACTCCGAATTGCGGAACGATGTGAGTGCCCAGCTCCTCAATGACTTGCGCAGCAGGGCGCTTTCCGTATTTGAGATTCAGGATAACGTGGTCCACTCCGATTTCCTCAAGCGACTCCAGCAAAAACCGGAGATGGTAGTGTCCAAGTTTGAACCCCAAATGAATGCGAGTGGGCGGCGTGGACGGGTTCTCATCGAGGTCGATGTAAAGCGACTGAGTGAAGGGCTTATAGACTGAACCACATTGCTTCATGACCTCCAGCCGCCAATCTTCCACGATCAGTCGCTGCATTTTCGGTTGGCGTGGATAGTTGATCCATCCGGTGCTTTCGCGCGCGATCCAATCCAGTGACTGGCGACTATTCCCGGTCACGAGCATTGGAATAACTTGGGTCGTGGGTTTCGGAATGAGGTCTGCGCCCTGCATCTCACCATCGCTCCAGCGAATGGGCTCGAAGCTGGTGCTGTGGGCTTTGCGAATCACCTCGTAATGCTCCCGAAAGATTTCTGCGCGCCTTTCGGGATCAACGCCAAAAGCCGAAAACTCCACAGGGCGATCGCCGGAAGCTACACCCAGAATCAAGCGACCTGCGCTCAACTGATCGACGCTGGCTGATGCCTTGGCCGTGTGCAGAGGATGGTGTAACGGGATGGCAATGGATGCGGTGCCAAGCGCTATCTCCGACGTATGAGCGGCCATATAGCCCAGGTATACCCAGGGGTCGAAGACTTGGCCGACATCACCGAAATTAGGGTCCCGAAGAGGCACATCGCGAAACCAGAGCGCGCAGAAGCCCAGCGCCTCTGCTCGTTTGGCCAATGCGACCTGGTTGAGCATACTCGGAGTGTCCCCATCGAAGGCCTCCAAAGGAAAGAACAATCCCAGGCTCAAATGACCCGGAGTGAAGGTTCGGCTGAACCCTCGATGCTCCTGATAAGGAGTCGTGCTCGGCCGATACATACTCATCTTCCTCAATGGGGAGAACGTGAACAGCGCCCCTGTTTCCAGAGGTGCTGCGGCATCGGTCGCTTGGGAACGACAGGTGGGGTAGTGGGTGCAATCTTTGCCCGTTGCGCCGTACATGCTGATCGGGTCGACCGGGTGAGGGACAGTTGCTGGCAAAACGCGCGGGCAGGCCCGGATTGGCGATGAACGGACGGTCAAAATAAATTAGATCGTTCCGGCCCGATACATCGCCTGAGCAAAAGCATGGGGACCATCCAACAAGCGTAGGCGGCATTGCGGGGAACCGCCATGTTCGTCGTCCGTCTCGGTACCTGTTGCAGATGATTACACCGCAGTCTGGGCCTTGGACGTCGTGATCGCCGCGCCGCGGGTTGCTAGAGAGGACAGTCGTCAGGTCAGCCCGCTGAGCCTTTGGATACTCGACCGACAATTGTGTCCGGCCCCAGTCCTGAAATTCAGACGATAAGATAAATTTTCAGACCGCAACGCAGAACTCCATTTCCCCAGGCAAGGCACTCCCTGCGCCTTTCTCACACAATCCGCTCTAACGCTATCGCGCTGCATAACAGAAACAGGTGCGATGAGCGACTTTGGAACTTGCATTAACAATATTAACTTGATGCAGGAGGGGCGAGGCATCGTCGATTTCTCGTTTTCAGCAGGATATTAAGAATAATAAAAAACGCGCACCTGAAAATCTTGCGTTGCTTCTATTACTTTAAAATAACAAATGGAGCGCTATATAAATGAGTGGAAAAACAATAACTGCAAGTTCGGTGTTTCTTAGTATTACCCTGAGTGCCCAGGTGCATGCGGACTTCCTGAGTGACAGCAAAGCCACCTTGGGAATGAGAAACTTCTACTTCAATAACGACAACCGCGATGGCGTTGCCGCACCTTCCAAAACCGAAGAATGGGCGCAGGGTTTCATGCTGGACTTCAAATCGGGCTATACCGATGGAATTGTTGGCTTTGGTGTCGATGGCCTGGGGTTGCTGGGAGTTACCTTGGACAGTGGCAAAGGACGGCATGTCGGTAGCAGCATGATGCCTTCTGACGGTGACAACCGTGCCGTCGAAGAGTGGAGCCGGCTGGGGCTGACCGTAAAAGGCAAAATGTCGAAAACTGAACTTCGCTACGGCACTTTGATTCCGAAACTCCCAATTCTGGTCGCCAACGATGGGCGCGTACTTCCACAAACCTTCGAGGGCGGTCAAATCACCTCGAGCGAGTTCAAAGGGCTGACCTTGACTGGAGGTCGTATCGAACATGCAACAGGACGTGGTTCGAGCGATCAG
This sequence comes from Pseudomonas sp. GW821-FHT07G06, assembly GCF_058986625.1. Classification (NCBI taxonomy): domain Bacteria; kingdom Pseudomonadati; phylum Pseudomonadota; class Gammaproteobacteria; order Pseudomonadales; family Pseudomonadaceae; genus Pseudomonas; species Pseudomonas sp. GW821-FHT07G06. The sequence goes on along the minus strand of NZ_JBYSVW010000007.1, from coordinate 108,160 downwards.
ACGGGGTTGGCCGTTGCCGGTGGTACGCGGGAAAGCAATCAGTTTGACTTCGCCGGGGGCGATTGGAACATCACCAAGGCTCTGACAGCTCAGTACTACTACGCCAGCCTCGACAACTACTATACGCAGCATTTTATGGGATTAATTCACACCCTTGCCCTCTCGGACAATCAGTCCCTAAAAACCGACCTGCGCTATTTCAAAACTGACTCGTCAGGGGCAAATAGCTCCGGTACGTCAGGCTACAGAATGAGTGGCTACACCAAAGACGGTAGTGGAGAGATCGACAACCGCACCTGGAGTGCCGCGTTGATTTATACACTGGGTGGCCACGCGATTACTGCGGGGTACCAAAGTGTGTCGGATGGCAGCAACTTCACTCAACTCAGCCAGGGTAGCCTGGTAGACAAGGGCGCCGGTGGAGCAAGCCTGTACTTGTATACAGACCGCCTTATCCAAACTTTCACCCGCGCAGGGGAGCGCACAGCTTTCGGTCAGTATGCTTACGACTTCGCCGCTCTGGGTGTCCCTGGCCTGAAAGGCTCTGTCATGTACCTCTCCGGTGATAATATTAAAACTACGTCAGGCAACAACCAAAAGGAATGGGAAAGAGACATTAGTCTGGACTACGTCCTTCAATCCGGAGCGCTCAAAGGCGTAGGGTTCGGCTGGCGTAACGGCAAGTCCAACAGCGAAGCATCTCGTAACGTAGATCAGAATCGTGTTTTTGTGAGTTATAGCATTCCGCTTTTCTAGATAGTGGTGCGGGAAGTTTGATTCAACCAACGTCCGAACCCGTCATGGCAGACAAACGAATGTAAAGGGCGGGCCGGGATATCGGATGCTCATGATCGGCGCAGACCCGGAGTGCGACGCGCCAGTCATGGTCAAGCTGTTCGTCGATGCCGAGGTAACAGTGGGCCTTTTTTACCAGTCGGGAGCCATGCACCTCGGGCTAAATTTGATAGTGTCCATTCGAAGGCATACGATTGAGCGGGAAGGTGCCTACGTAAAAGTTACAGCTCCGCCACGGTGACACCACGCCTGAAGCGGTCAGCAGACTGGGAGGTGTTACTTGAAGCACACAACTGATACGCCCGCTAGCGTCATCACGACACTTACCTACCTGGTCAAGCACGATGCGAAGCCCTATGTGCATACCGAGGCTCTGACCGGTAACAGTGAACCGCAATATTTTGCTGAGCAGGAGGAGCGCGAGGTCACGATACACAACGGTCGTCCGTTGGCAGACAGCCTGTCTCTGGACAAGCAGGGGTTTGAACTCCATCGGCGGGATACGGTGGTCGAGGATCTCTACGACGATACCTCAGTGGAAAGCATCTACTATGACGAGGTCAAGGCCTTGATCAAGGAGTTGACGGGCGCGAGCCGGGTCGTCATCTTCGACCACACAAGGCGCAGCGACGCCGAGCGGCGGGATATTCGCGGTCCAGCCAGCCGTGTGCATAATGACTACACCGACCGCTCGGGGCCTGAGCGTATTCGCGACGTGCTGGGTCAGGATCAAGCCGCCGCACTGGTGTCGGTGGCCCAGATTAACCTCTGGCGCCCGATGAGCGGGCCCGTCAAGCGCTCACCGCTGGCCGTGCTGGACGCCTCGACACTCAACTCCAATGACCTGCTGGCCACCGACTTGGTCTATCCGGATCGTATCGGTGAGATCTACCACCTGGCCTACAATCCGCAACAGCGCTGGTACTATTTTCCGGACATGCGCCGTGACGAAGTCTTGCTGATCAAGGGGTATGACTCACGTCACGACGGCCGTGCCCGCTTCACGCCCCATACCGCCTTCAAAGACCCCAATACGCCGCCGGGAGCCCCGCCGCGCGAGAGTATCGAAGTTCGCACCCTGGCCTTCTTTGATTAGGTTTTTGCCGCTTGGCGCGGGCCTCCCGCCGCGCGGTGTTTCCCCCCGTGCTTTACCAGGCGACCACCCGCTTCTCGTTGGTAGGGATGTATAGCGACTGGGCGAAGGGTTTGAACAGCTAACCACATTCAGCACGATCCGCAGTGCGTCAGTCCTCGACAATCAGCTGCTGAGTCTTTGGTGCGCGCGGATAGCTGATCCACCCGTGATATGGCCCAACTTTAAAGATTCAACGATACCTGAAGTTTAATACAACATAACAGATCATGGTTACTGTCAGGCCGACCAATATGTACTCGACGCGGGGTAGGAATATAACCAAACCACCTAGAGAAAACACGATCAAGGTGTTTTGTAGTATGTATTTCCTTATTTTAGGTACCGCTATGAAGTAGCCATATTGCTTGCCTAAGAAAAATAAGGCCATGCCGATGATTGACGTAATCTGGAAATCGCGCATCGCAATGTCATTCAGGATCGCATGCCTGATCAAATTTGCGAGAAGTGCTAGCCCCATAAATAGAAAAAGGTGCGAGTAGATTAATGAGTGTCCACTCATACTACTTTCATTTTTGCTCAGTAGGTAAAAGCTATCAAAATAGATCCACCAGATACTGCAAATCATGATAAATCCGGTGATTGCCGCCATCACATTATAACGATCCCATTGAATGTCAGATAACCCTCCAGAAAGGCTAATTACCGACTCGCCCAATAAGATAAGGGTGAGTAAACCTAGTCGTTCAACCAAGTGTTCTGTATGTGCGGGTAATGGCTTTAGCTTACCCCAAGAAAATAAAGGGAGCAGAATGTCGAGAAAAATCCCAATGTAAGCGACAAGGTAACGCATAGGTGGGTCAAAAAGAATGGATGAAAGACTAATCACTGCGCTAACTAACAGGGCGAAGCCAAGCCTGGAGGAGAATTCGCTACGGTGATCAAATTTATTTATGGACGAAATATACATAATGCTGATGATGGCACGTATACCAAAATAGCAGGCAATAACAAGCGCATAGTTTACTTCCAATTCTTCCCCAATCCGTGCAGACAGCACAATGAGCAGCAACATTAAAAATAATGTTGCCAAGCGGTGAAGGCTACTGTCTGTATCAAACCTATTTGAGTAAATCGTGTGGCTGGACCAGATCCACCATAATGGAACAAAAAGCAGTAAAAATGTCCATAATTGCTCCTGTTCAAAGTGGCCGTGATGAAGATGTCCGAGAGTATGAGTAACCTTGCCAATTGCTACAACAAAAATCAGGTCAAAAAACAACTCTAACCATGTGGCGTGTCGATTTTTTTCATAATACTTCAAAGATTTCATTCGCTGCTGGCTCCGTGTGCACCTCTTTAATGTAGAAGGAAACTAACGGATAAGCGAACGGGTGGACGGGTATAGGCGTCAACCTTGGGGGCGGTCGCAAAAACTGAGTGCAACACCTTACCTAGTCCACCACCACGTCTATTAGTACGGTCAATACAGAATCGAGCGTGCCATCGGGCCGATAGCAACATTGCGCACGGGCGGACCTTAGCGGGCAACTGGGCTGCTGTTCCGCCAACCATTCATTCAGCGCCTCGACCAGGACACGCGCCTCGACTATGGAATCTTCCGAGCTGTCAAAAATTAACATCGCCATTTTTTATGTCCTCGGTTCGCTGGGCTGATATTTTCGTGCCGCTGCTTTATGAGCGATGCTTATCGTTGGCAGCACCGTGGATTCTTCAATCTCCCGTATTGAAATATTGTCGAATGCACACCTGGTGCGCTGCGCAATGGGGCACGTTCGCCCTCGGCTACGGTGTGGGTAATGCCAAGCGATTTCACTATCTAGCGATTTAGTCAACTCACTAACGAAAGCTCAATCATCCGACTCATCTCGGTGAACTCTGGAGCCCCGTCATAGCGAAGCCCGTCAATGTAAAACGCTGGGGTGCCATTCACGCCGCTCCGTACGCCGCCATTAAAATCGGATTTTATTTTGGGTATGTAAGTGCCGTCCTGCATAGCAACATAGAGTTCTTCGCTGGAGAGGCCGTGTTTTAGAACGATGGCCCCAAACAGCGGCAGGCCCAATCGATCTTGATTTTCATACAATTCGTCGTGAGCCTCCCAGAAGAATCCTCGACTCCCGGCATACTCAGCGGTGACGGCTGCACCCATCGCATGCGGGTGAGCGGTGGTCAGTGGAAAGTTACGGAACACAAACTGCAGATCATCGCGAAAATGCTGCTGTAGCTTTTTGACGACCCAATACGCTAAACCGCAGTAGGGACATTCATAGTCGCCAAATTCCACCAAGGTGACTTTGGCATGCCCACTTCCTTGGCGATGGTCGTTGGCACTTACCGGGACTTTGAGAGTGGCCATGTGATCACCTGCTAATTTTTGGTTGGCGCGCTTTGGGGCGAACTCGCCAGAGCATCCAGCGCATCCAGAATGCCGTCCGCCCCAGGGTTGATTGCCATCGGTGAGATGTAGCTCCAGGCGATCACTCCCTCCTTGTCAATCACGAACAGCGCCCGCTTACAAACTCCCAGGTGGGAGTCGTACGCTCCATACTGTCGAGCCACAGCCCCTTTGGGCTCAAAATCGGCGAGCAGGCTGAAGTGAAAATTCCGATCTTTGGAAAAGGCCTGATGACACCAAGCGCTGTCAACCGAGATACCCAGTAGCGTCGCACCGTATTCTCTGAATGTGGGTAGCAACTGGTTGTATAAGGTCAGTTGGTCGCCACAAACAGAAGTCCAGTCTGCGGGATAAAACGCCAGTATCACGGGATTTCCCTTTAGCTCGCGTAGCGACAACTGCTGATCAGGGGTCGCGTACAGCGAGAAGCCGGGCGCGACAGTGCCGGCTGACAGCGGCCCCTGAACCAGGTCGTCATTCGTTTCTTTTGCAACATCCAATTCTGAAGTGTTCATTGCTTGAGCCCTGATAGATAGGTGGGTGGGATCTACTCAGGGGGGATACGACTTTCCCGGCGGGATAACTCCATCCACCATCAAGGGATTTATAAAGGCAACGATGCCTCGATCTCAGCCTGAGCCTGAGTGTTTTCGGCAGCGAAACGTTCACGATCCGCGTCAAGAAGCACGACGACGTTCGCCGTGCTTTCGCGGTATTTGGATTGAGGGCCATGTGGGTAGCGCAACGGCAGGATTCGCTCTGGCTCACCAATGACTATAGTCGCTGTTGTCGCTTGCCGTAGTCGCTGAACGCATTTTCGGTTTCCACAGCAAGGCCTCGCGCTAATTCTGTTGCCCATCCGCCTTCACCGTAATCGCCCGATCCTCTCATTGCTGATCGATTCGCCCCCGCGAATCCCGACATCAAAGCGTTGCTCGATCACTGGTGATTCCCTAGCCTCAATTGCTGATGAGTTGGTGGTTTACGACTGGCGGTATTTTTGAGCACGAATTTATCAGACGTCGTTCGTCGGTATCCTGGGTCGCCCATAGCGTGTTTTGATGAGATCCGACTATCTTGATTGGATGGCATCGTCTGTCGTGACTGCCATTCCCCGCAACATAATCGTCTTCCTGATCAAGCTCAGCGTAATGCGGATCTCATGTCCCAGCTTCTTGTGCATCGTTTACAGGGAAGTAGATCCATCTGAATGAGTTCGTGTTATCCACCTTTGGAGACAACTCATCATGGCTACTCTCTGTGAAATATGTAATGCGAGACCAGCGGTCGCGCGAGTGACCGTATCGCAAAATGGCCAAGCCAGGACAATGTCGATTTGCGACCACGATTACCGTCAACTCTTACGCCATCAAAGCATGTTGAATCCATTCGATTCTCTGCTGGGCGGGGGAGTGTCTCGCTTTTTCGACAGCATGGGCGGAGCAAAGGATCAGGGGGGCGATGACCTCAGGCTCTCTGCGCAAGTGCCTCGTGAATCTGTCGATGCAACCGATGCATTCAGTTCCCAGACGCTGGAAATCCTGCAACGCGCGGGTGAGAAAGCCCATGAGCTCAACCGTAGCGAGCTCGATACCGAGCACTTGTTGTATGTGCTGGCGGATACCGATGTGGGTACGGCGTTGCTCAAGGAGCTGAAGCTTTCTGCGGACGAGATCAAAGGCTACATCGATCAACATGCTCAGAAAGGCACGGCGCAGGACCAGTCACCGGTGGACCGGATGAGCATTTCGCCCCGGTTGAAGAAAGTGTTCAATTCTGCGTTCCAGGCGTCTCGTGATTTAGGACATTCGTACGTTGGCCCGGAGCATCTGTTGATCGGGCTTGCCTCTGTACCAGACAGTATTGCCGGGACATTGCTTAAAAAATACGGCGTAACGCCTGAAGCCTTGCGGCAGAAGGTGGTCAAGGTAGTGGGTAAGGGCGCTGAGGATGGGCGAGTCGATACCCCGACGGGAACACCGACACTCGACAAGTTCGGTCGCGACCTGACGTCACTGGCTCGTGAGGGCAAACTCGATCCCGTACTGGGGCGCGCGCAGGAAATCGAAAATACCATTGAGGTGCTGGCGCGGCGCAGAAAGAACAATCCAGTTCTTATCGGCGAACCTGGCGTCGGTAAAACCGCCATCGTCGAAGGGCTTGCACAACGAATAGTGAAGGGCGATGTCCCTGAGATCTTGCGTGGCAGACGGCTTGTTGAAGTCAATCTGAACTCAATGGTTGCAGGCTCCAAATATCGTGGTGAATTTGAGGAGCGAGCCAAGCAATTGCTTGATGAAGTCGCCGCAAAAAGCTCGGAGCTTATTCTGTTCATCGATGAGTTACATACGATCGTCGGTGCGGGGCAGGGTGGTGAGGAGGGCGGCCTGGACATTGCCAACGTGCTGAAACCCGCATTGGCGCGCGGGGAGCTCAGTTTGATCGGTGCGACGACACTCAATGAGTATCAAAAGCACATCGAAAAAGACGCAGCGCTTGAACGACGTTTTCAGCCTGTGCTGATAGCCGAGCCCACCGTCGAACAGACCATCATTATCCTGCGTGGGCTGCGCGACAAACTTGAGGCTCACCATCAGGTCACATTCGCCGATGAAGCATTTGTGGCGGCAGCAGAGCTGTCGGATCGTTACATCACCTCGCGCTATCTGCCGGATAAGGCCATTGACCTCATCGATCAGGCAGCGGCCCGCGTTCGAATCAGTTCCTCCTCGAGGCCGGCTGGCATTCAGGAGCTGGAAGCCGAAATCACCCAACTCAAACGTGAACAGGACTATGCATCCTCCCGTAAACGTTTTGATGAATCCAAAGGCTTCGAAGAGCGCATTGGTCAAAAACAAGCGCAACTGGGAGAGGAAACAGAAGCCTGGGAGCGCAAGACAGGTTCCGAAACCCTTGAGGTGACCCTCGAGTCGATTGCCGAGGTGCTGTCCCGTCTCACCGGTATTCCTGTGACCGAGCTTACGCAGGAGGAGCGTCAAAAGCTGATGAATATGGAAGACACGCTGCGTGATCGGCTGGTCGGGCAGGAAGATGCTGTTCGCGCGGTCAGCGATGCCGTTCGTTTGTCTCGAGCCGGCCTTGGCCAGGCCAACAGACCGATTGCCACGTTTCTCTTTCTTGGCCCTACGGGCGTCGGCAAAACCGAACTTGCCAAAGCGTTGGCAGAAACGGTGTTCGGTGACGAGCAATCGATCATTCGTATTGATATGTCGGAGTACATGGAGCGTCATGCGGTTGCCCGGTTGATCGGTGCGCCACCCGGTTACGTGGGATACGACGAAGGCGGGCAGTTGACAGAGCGTGTCCGCCGCAAGCCCTACAGTGTGATTCTGCTCGACGAGATCGAGAAGGCGCATCCCGACGTGAACAACGTATTGCTGCAGGTATTCGACGATGGGCGTCTCACGGACGGCAAGGGACGTGTCGTGGATTTCAGCAATACGATCATCATTGCCACCAGCAACCTGGGCTCTCCCGTGATCATGGAGAATCTTGAGCGCCCAGAAGATGAACGCCTTACGGATAAAGCGTTACGTGATGAATTGATGGGAGTCCTGAAAGGGCATTTTCGTCCCGAATTCCTGAACCGTATTGATGACATCATCGTGTTCCATGCCCTTACCCGTGACAACATCCGATCGATTGTGAGTATTCAGCTTGATCGGGTCATTCGAACCGCATCTGCACAGAACATCACAGTGAAAATTGCTGACTCACTCATTGATCATCTGGCGGATGTTGGTTATCAGCCTGAGTTTGGCGCGCGTGAGTTGAAACGTCAGATTCGCCAGGCCGTCGAAACGCGGCTTGCGAAGGAAATGCTCGCTGACAAGCTGCAAGCCGGCGACAGCGTTGAGTTGGGTTACGACAAGGAGCGTAGCGAAGTGGTCTTCAATAAGGTGGAGGTGGATGCGCCAAAGACCGCCGAAAAGGGTAGTCCTCCAGACCAGCCAGATGATCTGGCACCTGTTGCGGAGACTGGGACTTAGCCTCAACACACTCACGTAACCTGGGAGCGGGCCTGTTGATCACGACGTGCAATGATCTACTGGATCCTCAAATGCCTGGATGAGCCCGGCAGACTGAAGACGCAAGTGTGGAGGATTATCGTGCCAAAGCCTGATTCTGAAGGGCGTGAGTGCAACTCGACGCTGAAAAATTTCAGACTTCAGTGGGCGCTGATGAATGCGTACGAACGTTTCGAACAATTGGTTGTTCTTGCGCTCAGTCTCATCATCGCGTCTGTGATCATGATGGCGCTACTGCAGCTCTGTCGCAGGGTTGTGCCGTTGGTGATCGGTGGTGCGATTGACCCTCTAGATCACGATGTTTTCCAGGCCCTCTTTGGTTCAATCTTCACCGTGCTGATAGCCCTGGAGTTTAAGCATTCGATTGTACGCCCGGCCCTACGACGCAACAGCATCGTTCAGGTTCGCACAGTGCTGTTGATCGCCTTGCTGGCGCTCAGCCGGAAGTTCGTTATTCTCGATTCTGCCGCTACTCCTGCGCTCACCATTGCCGCACTAGGATTTGCCACCCTGGTGCTCGGCATCGTCTGCTGGCTCTTACGAGAGCGTGATCAGGATGAATAGCTACAAGGGTTACGCAATGCCGACAATTTTTTAGCGAGAGCACCCCGGTATAGCCGTGCCGTACGCATTATCAGTGACACTGTGTGGCGGAACCGCACCGTATCTTATGGCCGCGATGGCCGGATGGGGCTATGGGCACTTGTTCTGGATCTACCTGACGGTGATCAGCGCCATCAGTGCCGTGGTCTATTTGCGCATGCCAGAAACCAAGGACCTGCCACTGCGCTAATTGTTTAGAGTTACACCGATACAACCAAACGCCTGATGCACCGCATCGGGCGTTTGGTATTTCAGTAATGAATAAGAAGGGCGAGGGCGGTTTTCGCTGTTGCACAATGCTTCAATGCGATTAAAATCTATCCAAACTTAGCTCAACTAAATAGACGTTTAGTTGAGTTATGGTCATGATCTTAACTAAACTCTACAAACAGACCGCATTTAGCTGACCATCGCCCCCAAGAACCACACTCAAAGTTCTTGCCAACAATTTGATAGCTCTGACCAATTTCGATGAAATAACTTCATACAGGCGATTGGTGCCCCTCCAAAGCTCCAACCTCTAAATCTCTTTGGCTAAGATCTACGTCCACCGGCTGGCCATTACGCAATAGGTAAGGCATACCCTCAGCCCAAGCGAGGCAGTCCTTACCACGGTCTTCTGTTATCGGCGCGTAAACCACACCTAGAACTGGGATCGAATGTCGTAGTAGGCCGACAGAAATTGATGAGCCTTTGACGCCTTTTAAAAAATCGCTTGTGCCGTCGTTTGGATCGATTACCCAGCACCACGGGTGCCCGGTTAATACATGCCCCGTTTCCTCCCCCCCAAAAATCACATTTGAGCAATTGCAGTAGGGGATCGCGCAGACGCTCCTCAATCTCGATATCCACATCTGCCTTATTGCCCTGACCACGTACTCCAGAAGGCCTTTGCCATTCGGCGATTAGTAGTTCACCAGCAAGTGAAACCTCGGCTATCCGCTGAACTTTTTTTTCTACTAAGGTCTAGTGCTACGTAAAAATCTGCGCCTTCCTAGCCTTGGTGAAAGTCCAGGATTTACGTAGGCCGCCGCGTGGATGGGTGACCGCTGAAACTGCCGTGCTAGAGCCGTTATGCGACCTGTAGTCCACTATAATTTTTAAATGTCGACTGGCGACTCTGTCTAATTTTTAAATGTTGGCGCTCAATTGTCTGCCGTTGGATCGAAGACAGTTGATTTAGACGCGTCCAGTGGTAAACAACAAATGAAATCGATGGAAGCTCTGAATCAGTGGGCGCTAAGCTACCGCCGGGAAAATTAACGAACCCTGAATATGGTGTAGCCCATCTTGTTGATTTGCTGAGGATTATAGTTTTTAAATGCGTTTTTATAATTTTTAGATGATCCTCACAGATGTGGTCGAGGGATGTGGCTGGGGGTTGAAATGTACCTGGGAGAGGCTCTGTGTGGAATACCTGTGAGTACGCATAATGTATATTATGTTAAATCATAGGTTATGTCAGAGATGTTCATATGTCAGGATCCTCACTGTTCATTAAAAATGAGAGCGATTTCATCTGAATTGAGAACAGGATGCGTTGGTGGAACGGGCCGGTTCGAGCAAGCCTACGATCTACCGGTGGTGGAAAAACAAGAGCGCTTTGCTCAGGGATGTTTATGAACGTACCGCCCTGACCTTCGTGACACAGCCGGACACTGGAGATTTGAATAAAGACTTGATCGTTCACCTGCGCTCCCTTTGGAGTTGGTGGCGGACCTCAAGTGCGGGCGAAACATTGCGTAGCCTGATTGCCGAGATACTGCTCCTGCTCTTCGCTTGTGATACCTATCCCGGTATCCTCGACAGCAATGAGTACGTGCAACCGATCATCATCTACTGGCTTTCCACGGACAAATACTCTCACTTGCCCAGTGTCAGTAAACTTGATTGCGTTACCGATAACATTGGATAGAACCTGTTTAAAGCGCATCGGGTCAACGAATACGTCACAATTAACGTTGGAATCGATGTCTAGCAACAGCGACAAACTCTTTTGCCTTGCCAATCCATCAAAGACGCGAGCGACCGACTCCACCAGCTCTCGCAAATTGGCCCGCTTTGGAGTCAGGCTTACATGTCCGGATTCTATACACACCACATCCAGAATATCACCGATAAGCTCCAGCAACCCTCGGGCGGAATCGTAAGCAACCTCAATGGCCGCGCGGTCGAAATGCCCCTGATCAGCTCGGCGGATCACCCTAAACTGCTGATCTACACCGCTGGTATGCCCTCCCCTGCATGGCGAGTCATGTACCAAAAAATCTTGTCAGGTATTGCTCCGGGTACCCCCATCTTTCACTGGGGAGATGTCGACGAAGGCGGGTTTCGGATTGCCGCGACGTTGGCCAAGGTTTCGACCGCGACTGGTCATACCATAAGGCCCTACTTGATGAGTCCCAGTGATGTCCCCTTGGATCGAAGGCAGCCCGCTAACTCGAAGACCCTGAACCGAATGAAACATTTTGCCGATTCGGCTGGATGGGAGGCTTTGGGAACTACCTTGCTCAAAGCAGGTTTTACGGTTGAACAAGAAGCGCTGTAACCGAGAGAGATCAAAATATCGGGAGCTGTCCGCTAGGGCTAATTTCTGAAATGCGCGGTGTGCTGTTAGCCAGGGGGATATGGCCGCCACGCCAGAAGTTTTTGCAGACGCATTAGGAATGCAACGCAGGTCTAGTTGTCCATCGGCATTGGCATGCCCGCAGAAAACAGGATTCCGACGTTTCGGTGAACCATTAGCCAATGCTTGAACCAGCCCCCTCCTAAATAAGCGGAGGGGGCATGTCACCTTCTCAAAGGGTGAGAACCATGATCAAGATCACTCCTTCTTCAACGAGACATCTCCATGAACGGTCATAGCCCATGAGTACTGGGGTACTGATCCGTAGATTCGGTCAACCGCATGGTTTGCTTCGAAGGTGGCATCCATCGCCGAAAGACCAGCATCCCAGCCTCGCAAAAATGACTCCAGCCACGGTCCGGTTGGAAGCGCAGACAGGGGCCAAGGAGAGGCGATCACTGTCCGACATCCGGCAGACAACAGATACTTAGGTAGTCCTACCGCCGTGTTGTCCAGCGGATGCCTATCAGTTCGTCCTCCATTACAGATGAAAACAATTGCCAGCTCCGTACCTTCTAGGGCACGAGCTAACTTCGTCGGGGAAATAATCAACGTTCCCTCATCCGAAACTCTATGGAAATACTTTCCATCAGAGGAAACATCACCATGCGCGGCAACTACAGCCATTTTCGCGCCTTTGAGGCTCGCAGGCAGGCTATGCGATCTATCGATCTCGAACCCGTGCGCTTGAAGCGTTTCCTCAGTCCGAGTGAAGATTTGCCCAAGTACCTCTTTCCCTTGTCCCGTTGCTCCGGAAATCCAGGTGACTCGTCGCGGATCGTTGTTCTTTGGCTGTCTCTGAACGGCCTCAAGCCACGTCAACGACGGAACATAGCCAATAGCACAGCTACGACCAGCAAACTCATTGTTGATCAGCGCCAAATTCATCGGAACCTGCTGTAGCGCCGGCTCAGCAATTACAACGAGCCGTCGGCAGTCAGGCAGCGGTACGGGCAGGTCGCCCATGGTGAGGTAAAACTCATTGCTTCCGTGATCTCGATCGATGTACCCGTATTTCTGAGGGTATTGCTCACTCCACTTATCCAGCGCCTCTTTGAAAGGAGTCTCAATAGCCCCCTGTCGAGACAAAACCGCACCGTCTTTGTCGACCGTGAGCGCCGCCAGCATCCCATCAGTATCAAGTGCCAACATCAGCACTGCACCATCATCGGGGACAATCTGCTGCGCATACTCCAGCGGCCATTCACTATCTAGGTCACGAGCACCTTCCAATGAATCCAACCCGTGATCGGCCAACATTTCGATAGCGACAGCCGCCATGTCCGACGGTAACTCCCCATTTGCCTCCCTCAATAGACGCCTGACCGAAAGCTCAGCGGCCTTTAAGTCGCGAGGGATATCGTCAGCATTGCGCGTTGAGGCTGCATTTCTGTTAAGAAGCAAAGTCTCGCCAATGGACGGCTTACTTGTTGTCAGTGCCGCAATGTATTGCGATCGCTGCGAATCCAACCCCGCCAATGCATCTTTCAAAAGCAGGCACGCCTCAACGCTTGGAGTTCCACCGTGATGCTCCAGTAAAGAGATCGACTGCGCTAACGCGGCTATCGCGGGTACGACCTCCGTTTGGAGGTTATCCTGCAGCATGGATCGGCAATGTTCCTCTGCCTCTGAAACTAACTGGATAAGTGTCTCTCGATCATAGGGGCGGCGATACATGACTCGCAGATTGAGCTCCATGGTCTTAATTCTTTCAAGATTTCCATCCGGCTCGCTCAGTAGCGGAGCCAGCGCTCTCAGGTTGTCGAGCAGGCTCAATGCGACTGGGTACATTCCTGCATCCCTTAGCGCTCTGAAGAGTACGTAGATCTCCCACCATAACTGCTCGGGGGTCCGCTTCACTGGAAACTCGAATGCAAGAGCAATCCCCACCAGAGCAACCACCGAGTTGTGCGAACGTTGGTAGATGTCTGAAAAGGCAACCCAAGCAGCACGTTGCCTGGATTCGGAAGCCCCCGCGAGTTCCAGTATCTGCTCGGCTCGATCCCGGGCACGTTGTGTCTGTCCAGAAGAGGCAAAGCATGAGGAAACCGTTCGCAAGGCGTCAATGTCGGCTTCGGTCTCCGGAACATGACGCGCCAAGGCACAAGCAATGAACGATAGATGTTCTGCGTCTTCTAGGACGTCAGTGTCGGCTATGTTCGACATCCTCTCGACACTGAGTGCCAAGCTGTTCAACAGCTCTTCTGCATTTCCCGATACGACCTCTGCCGGAATCAAGGTATGGCTAACGTCCAATGACCCCCTTTCCACAAGCCAGACATCGGCACGTGCCAGAAATTCATCCAACGCGTCTACCGTTGCCAGAGGAACTGGTGTATCCCCAAGCTCAAGCGGAAGAGTCTTCTGAATCAACGTCAATGCTTGCGCAATAACCAATGGCAAACCAAGGCTCGCGCTCGAATCTACAGAGAACAGATGCACAAACGCTTCCCGAATGCCTGGCTGCGCCGGGTGCTTCGCGATAAATCGCCGAACATAAGACAGCGGCTCTTCAAGGTCATTGACGCGCTCCTGCGGATTCTTGCGCAGGAGAATCTGCCTAATTGAGCCGATTACCAACCAACAAGCTCGCTCGTCCAGTGGGCCCGGATTGGAAACGCGAATCGCAAAATTGATTGCGTCCCATGCAGTGAGCCACTTGGACGCGTACGCTGCGCAGCAAAGAAAAGCCAAATCACGGTCTCTAGCCGACTGATCGGCGATAGAGGAGATAAAAGCGTCGAGATCATGAACTGATTCTGCGCTTAGTAGACGCAAGATTTCTGATTCAAACTCAGAGAGTTCCACGCATGCAAGTGACGCGAGAACTGTAGGGTCGTCCGGGGATGTGCTTAGACGAATCAGTAAATGCTCTCGATATGAAATCAAGGAAAGCGACTCCGGAAACAGCGCTTTCAGTCTCTGATAGACCCTCGATTCCAAGTCGTCGTCACCGAGTTTGCCAACCTCGATTAGTAGCACCTCCAGCAGTGTTTGATCCACTACCACATCGAGACCACTGTTGATGAGATCACGCGCTAATTCCCTGTCTCCTGAGCGCGCAGCGATGCGTCCAAAACTGGCTGAAATTTTTCTTGGAATCTCCAAGCCGCTTTCAGCATAGAGACGTAAAGCAGCCAAGGTTTCATCATGACGAGAGGTTCTGGCGAGCGTCTGAATTTTCATTTGATGCTTGAATCCTGGATCATCTATATCCAGATTCTCGATTTCACGGAGCGCTTCGTCAGCCCGGTTCGCGGCAGCCAATGCTACCCATTTGGGTATGCTTTGCGTAAAGACCGCTTCTAGGTCCGTCCGCGATTGACCGAAGTAAACCGGATATAGGCCATCTACAGCTGCCAAGTCGTCCTGATGTCGCTTGCCTATGATGGACGACTGCTCAGTGACTAGGAGAAGGTAGTTCCCAGTATCCTTGATTGTCTGCAGGTACCTGTCAGCCCAGGTGACCAAATGAGGGACCCACTGATCTGCGGGAAGTTTCGCAGACCCCTTACCTTCATATCGTGGTTCAACAGCCTCCGTATCACGGTACACGTCAGCGTGCGGGACGATGATCAGACGCTTCTCTTGTCTACCCATCTCCTGGATAACCTCCGCAGCATTCAAGCTGTCGCTGCGGAAGATAATTAGGCGCTGCCTAACTAACTCAACCTCAGACGCTTCTAGTTCAACACCCGAAAGCGCTCTGATGCCTTCTGTAACGAGTGCAAGAATCTCGTCATCTGTTTTGTTCCACAAGCCCGAATTTTTCGGCGGAGCAACCACAGTCACACCTTGGAAGGTAAGCTCTCCGGATTGTTTCCTGAATGCGATAAACGCACAGGCAGCGACTCTTCCCACAACAGTATCCGGGCTCACCCCGACAAATAATTCTGCCGATTCGATTCCAACCCCATTTCCATAGATTACGCGAGGATCAAAGCCTTCTAACGGAGGTAACTCATTGGTTGTTTTGCTCATTGTGACTTCCTTGAAATGACCGGCTGCTGTCGATACCACTATTACACAAAGGGTAGGTATGCATGCCCTACCAACCCCATAAAACAGGTACACGGAGATCTTTCATACCTTCGAGTAACTCTACTGCGAATGACTCAATTGGCGTCGCGAGCAAAATCATCACGATTGGAATGGCAAATCGTCAGCGAATTTTCGTGAAAGCTTCCTATGTAGACGACATCTCCAGGTTTACACTGAACAGCGAGGGCTTTTTAAGCGCCCATCTGGCTCTGGGGCTAACCATTTCTCAAAGTTGAGTTGTTGTCGCCCAGACTTGCGTAGTTATTGGAGGCTGCATCCCAAGCCTGGCTAGGCCTAAAGCTTGTGCTCGGGGCTTGAGCATGGGAGTTCACGCAATCTCGAATATTGCTTCGATTTCGAGGGTGATTCCAAAGGGCAAGCTGCCCACACCGACCACAGACAGCGCATGCTTTTCTCCGAACACGGACTCGAAAAGGTCAGAACTGTAGTGGTCAACTAATCCCGGACACGACGTTAAGTTTTTTCTCGGCCTGAGCCGGGGGCAGCCCATCGTTGAACTGGTGCGGTCGAATCCAGTTGTACCGATGCATCAGAATCCAGCTTGCCAATGCCCTGCCCTACGCCTTCCAGGCCGCCGTCTTTACCCAGGACCTGGACACCGCCATGCAGTGCTATCAGGAGCTGAACGCCACGGCGGTGATGATCAACGAAAGCACCACCTTCCGCGTCGACTGGATGCCGTTCGCTGGGGCGAGCCTGTCCGGGTATGGGGTGGGTGGCATTCCTCATACCATGAAGGATATGCAGGTCGAAAAAATGATGGTCTGGCGCTCTCGGGCCTTGCGCTGATGGAGCGAAAAAACTGACGATCCCCGTTGCCCCCGTTGCCCCCGTTGCCCCCGTTGCCAGGGGGCTCTGAATCCGCGCCGACGTCCAATGGCATCCTTAAACGCATGGCAAACTAAAAAATTCTGCTCCTTGCGATTGAATTTTCTGCTAATCACATTTTTTGAGATTGCGCCAACCAGTCAGCGCTGGTCTGGCTATTTTTCGTTTAACGGCACAAGAGCTTCCCTTGACCGGCGCTCATCCGCGTTCGCAGGCGTCCAACAGACTGAAAAATAAACTCGAATATTCCCGGCATCCATTTTATCGTCGCCATAAATCTGCTGACTGATTAAGGGCCCGTGTGATGGATGAAATTTACAGCCTCAGGATCAAAGGGCGTGAGTACTCTGCCGAATTCCAGAAAGGTGAAGGATGGCGCTCTGTACTTGAGTCCGTTTATGGAAAGGAACACGCGGTCTGCCTATGCGGTACCGATGGAGAACGGAAGCTCGCAATTAAGGCGAGGGCCGATCAGTTTCATCTCGCCCGCTACGGCAATACTGGTCCGCAGCACCGCCACACTTGCCGCTTTCACGCACAATCCCCTGAACGTTCTGGGAGACAGTGTTACGAGTCTGGCGTGGTCGTTGAGGTTGATGGGGATGATCTACGAATCAAGTTGGCTCGAGGCTTGCGCGTTCAACAAGAAACAAAAGAAACGACGTCTGCATCCCCAGTGCCTCCCAGAGCGCCGGGGGATAAACAACCGGCTATCAAAATATTGGGCTTGCTGCATCTACTCTGGACCGAGTCGGGTCTGAATACCTGGTTCCCCTGGTTTGAAAACCGGCGCGATGCTGCAAGAGTAGCTTGGCGTATCCAGGTCACAGCTAGCCGTATCACCAGTAACCGGATACGCCTCAATCAGGTCTTACTGACATCCGCCATCAAGGGCTCCCCCGCCGAGCACAGCAATACTGAGAAGGTCAACAGGGCAATCAAGCTGGGTTACCGTTTAGTCGTGGTGGCACCATTAGCGCACTATGACGAAGCCAAGCACCAGCAGCTATCCAGACTGCCGCTCTCTGCACCCTTCGGCATGCCGATAATGTACCTCTCGCAAAACCGCCAAGAGTACGTGGCAAAGAGTTTTGCGCGCGAACTCTCCGTCTGGCGAGCGGGTGGAAGGGTCATAGCCGTTGCTCAGTTGAATGTTCGGGCAGGCGATCATGTGTCCCAAGCAGATGTTTTAGAGCTGGGGCTGATGCACGTCAGTGAGCGCTGGATTCCGTTGGATTCCAGCTACGAAGCGACCATTGAAACAATGCTGAGCGAACAAGGCCGTGAGTTTGAAAAGCCACTACGCTTCGACGCCGATGAATTCGTTTCCAAGCCTGATTTTTGGTTGCTTGACCAAAAAAACGACTTTCCGTTGGAAGTTTTCGGCATGAGCACCTTCGAATATCTTCAGAGTAAGGCCACGAAAACGGTGCAGTACGATGCCAAGTACACTCCCACAGGATGGTGGAGCTGGGACGCCGCGGCCGATCCGCAGGGCCAGCAAATCCCGCCTTTCCCAGAGGCTGATTAAGGTTGTGGTATCACTGGATTCTTTAAAACGACGGAACCCGAAACAGTAATTCGGGTACTAGGCAGGAGAGTTTCATCTGATCATCAATGTTCCGGCCATTCTCGAGCGCCAAAAACGGGCTCGCGCGTTTCCGGATTTTAGAGCAGATCTATACAAGGCCCTGATGTTCCGAAACGCGTGCTCTGCGAACACGCTTTTATCACATTGCGACGCCACCCGGCTTGGTAAAAGACAGCTGAGAAACGTCGCGAGTCAGCACACTTTGCGAACCTCCCTAAACGCTTCGCTTTGCTCCAAAGCAGCACTTCTCCGGTCGCCAAGATCAATCAGCGCGTCGAGTATGCGTAGCAAGCCTAACGACTGGTCTTGATCGAGCGGAAAGTGTTTATCTGCAAGGCGTTGGACCACGGCAGCTATGCGGTCCGGCAATGTCGTGCCCGTCCAGCTGCCTTGTGCCGACTCAATCCCGCTGCGCGTAGCTGGTCGTAAGTACCTGTTTTTTTATAGATTGTGGGGTCGGCCAGGCGAAGCAGGGCCTCTTTATGCTCTGAGGGTACGATATCCAATTTTGCAGTAAATCGAATAAAGTCGAACAGATCGCCGACATCGGCGTGGCACACACCCACGCCGCCAATGCCGTAACTCATCAGGTGCTTTCCGGAGTCCGGGCCTGTGTCGCTTTTCCATTTTGTGCCAGCAGGATCCTCCGGGAGCTCGTCCTCCCCCTTGCTCACGCCCCACTCCGCAACCCCCAGAGTTAACGCGAGCAGGCCCAACCCCACCTGTGCTGTCCGGTCGTTAGGGTTATCGCGGTATGCGTGCACCAACTCTTTGACCACGTCTGCCGAGATCACTTCCCCAACAAGATTGTCATCCGCTGTTTCGCTCCACTTCCCCCCTTTCAGGAGTTTCTGAACCACAGCACCGGACAATGGAATATCCATACTGCCAATGAGTGCTCCACGTCGAGTAATAGGCATCTCTGAGCCCTCCAGCTACGTGCGCGCCACGTTGATGAGGTTCTATGAACGGTAAGCAGAAGACGGTGCATTGGGTATAGCACCGGCGATGGATTGATGCCCAGCTCTGGACGACTGCAATTCCTTTTCCCTGATAGCAATTTGCCTGAACTCTGTATGTTCAGACGCCTGCAGCCAACTATTTTGTTCTCGTGCTGGGCCTAGTTGCTGGTACCGCCTCTGCCCTACCTTGAGACTATTTTGACCCTCAGCCAAGATACCCCACCGCAGCAGAGAAAACTCAATACATCAAGTTGATATCCGCACTCGCGATTGAAGCCGAGCACAAGCACGTGGTACCCGCCGCTGCCATTGCGGCAATGGCGATCGCTGAGTAAGGCTGTGATTGGACGCGGACAGCACTCGAGGCGAACAATCTGTTCGAGTGGAAATACAACGCCATCTATGTAACGCGTGGCACGGGGGTCGCACTCGTGCGTAGAGGTCAAGCGAAACCACACGTTCTCTTCCGATGCCCCCCATTACATTGGCCCCAAGGTCGGCGTGTTCCAGTCCTGCGAAAGCCCGGACGTCTATTACTTCATATCGCCCTCCAAACAGTTCGGTACCGTTCGTTCACAGCGCCACAACTCCCGGTATGACGTGTCGGAACGACCCCTCATGAGAACTTCATCCCTAACCGGCAATCGAACAATAAAAGCAGCATGCCTCTCTGAATTAGTGATTGATGTTCTTGCCAATTTTTTTAAACCGTTCGTCAAGATAAGCCCAAAGAGTCGCATCATAACTTTCCTGCATCTCATCATCGCTTCCTCTTATTTGCGGACGTCCCGAACCGAAAAGAAGCTGCCCAGTGTTCAGCCCCAGTTGTCGATAGCTTTCAAACTGAGACTCATTGAAAAACTGATCAATTGTTGGCTCATTCGGAAACGAAGGGTGAGTGACGGAATAAAACTGAACATCGTCACTCAAACGGGTGATCATGTTTGGTTTGATAACCAACAATACACTGACCAGTCTCCGTGGGCCGGAATCCACATCGCGATTGAATACGTTGAAAAGCAGGCCGCACTGGTCATCTGCCAATTTTGAGCCTTTTCTCACTTGTTCATTTACGGTACCAGTAAGAAATTCCTCATAAACACCGAGAACATTTTTTAACGATCGGAACGGGCTGTCTTCTTGAAGATAGCCTGTGTCAGCTTCAATTTCGAGCTTGAGGTCCAGTCGAGCTAACCTGATCAGATTAGCCAGGTCTTCGAAGCGATACTCAGGGTCAGCCCCGCAATCGCAGAGCACTATCAGATCCAGGCACCTCCCTGGTCGAAGTAGCTCATAAACACCCGTGTTCTCAAAGTGTCCGCCGTCAGAAAGATACTGATAGTCGCCACGGAGGCCATGAAATTTTGCAGTAAACTCTTTGAACAGGTAGTACGGGGTAGGTAAATACCTCGCGAGCAAGGGGTCCCTCGGGGTATTTTTTTGATCTTCAGGCTTGTCACCATCCATAAAGTTGGCTGGCCACCAGGTTCCAAGCCTGACGTTGGCGAGACCACATACTAGGGAGGTGCCCAGCGATGTTGTCCGCCCTAGTCCGGTAGAGAATGCCGCTCCCGATGTGGCGATCCAGTGGCCGAGCGTCAAAGGTTGGTCGACTTCACTGAACTTCCCGGTTTTCTTTTCACGACTACGGGGAACTCCGTCCATGATGAAACTGTAGGAGAACGAATTTTTAGCGTCTGGCGCGGCTTGACTGTAGGAACCGGGGGCAATACACAACGGCAACCCTTTGCGGTCGCGTTGAACGAGTTGCCCAGTCATGTCGGCGGTGAGATTCACTGTGACATTGATCAAGTGCAGCGGTGCCAAAGAATCACGGCCGAAATAGTCCTCCAGCGACAAGTCATCTCCCGGTAAAGCTTCGCTGACGCTTAGTTTTTCTTCGCGCTCTTTCAAGTTCTCTGACCACTCGAAACGGAAACCATTGGAGGCTCCCAGGTAAGCGCGAGTGAGACGTGCTGAATACAAAGCCTGTAAGGAGGAAAGATTGAGGAAGCCGATGAAAACACCGGTGAGGACGACAAGTGGTGCCACCGCACCAAGCAGAATCAAGGCCCCCCTTAGATCAGCTGCAGAGCATATCCAACAGCATTCGACTGCCAGCATCCAGTGCAACAGAATACCCCAAGACAAGACGGTCAAGCCAAGCATCGCTGTACCGAGAAACATCGCCAGATAGGGCAGAGGAAGATTTAACAACGACGTTCTTTCCGAGCGCTCACCGAACAATCGGGGAACCGTCCGAGTGAGCCAGACAATGCCAGCCAAAACAGCAGTAGGAGTCAATGATAGCCAGGGTGACGTGGAAACAAACCATTGGTAAAGCGCACGCGAAGACTCAAATGCGGCTACCAGAAAGCCTACACCTAACATCCAGTTAATTGATGTAGCCAGACTTTTTGTGACATTGATCCTAAAAGCGCGCACGGTCCTGCGCCCAATGGCGGGCCGCTGAGACACCCTCGAACCAAACATCATGGCCACTATCATTACGGGTATTGCCAGGACGAATGTCCGCAATAGATTGGGGGGTAAGGAATCGCGAAGTCCCCATACCACGACACCTAAAATAAGCACTACAAACGCACAAATACCGAAAGCCCAATTGGCAACTCGGCACAAATCCGTTTCCACGCTTTTCGTCGAGTAAAACAACCAGAAGGCAAGCCCCAAGGGCATCACCCATAACAGGAGCATCAACACAGGCAGCAGCCAAAGCGTCATTACTAGTTCGGGTAATTGCAAACCTCCGATTGTTTCAGGCAGATAGATTCTGATAGCCATCAGCAAAACATTCAACACGGCCAGTACGAATAGAATTGGCATGCCAATAACGAAGTGAACAGACAGCCAGTTGCGTACTGCCAATGCGATTCCATAGAACAGGTCGCCCGATCCCGATGGGGTTAGATAACGTCCGTTCTCACGTAACCAAGCAGTTGGGGCATCGCCTACATCTCGGCCGCCCGTATGGTCATACCGCACACTGCTATGGATTCTTCCTGGCGGCTCGAACCGCAAGACCTCGAATGCATTCACCGCAGCAGCCTGAACTACCGTTTCAGAGGGTTTTGCGCTGGGTTTCTGGATAGAGTCGTTGGTATGACCTGGGGGACCAAGATACGGCCGTAACCGCCCACCTTGAAACAGGCTGCAATAGAAGGCACCGATGTACCCTCCGCCACTGACCGTAGAGAGGTAGTCAAAATGCGGAAGCAGATATTCAGCGGTGCCTTCACCCGCTTTTTTTGTACGAATTTCGGGCACCTTCGCTCTGGCCATAGCCTGCAGAACGCCCAGGCCAAAGGTAGCGCTGCGGATGCCACCGCCAGACAAGGCAAGCCCCCATATCGAGCTTGGTGTATCGCGAGCTTCCGCTATACCCAGATCGATCTTTAATTGTTGCCTGCGAAAGAGAATGCGATCTCGCTCTGCCTGATACTGATTCTCCGCTAACGCATCGTTTTTCGCGCTCCCGCTCTGAGCACCATCAACGCAATCGTTTTCCATCGTATGCCCGTTCACCAGAGAGTCCATAAAACAGTTGCGAGCCTAGCCCCTGCAACGAGGCCATCACTACGAAACCGCACCCTTTGCTAGTTGGAAACCAGAGGCTGATTTCAGCTGCTACGATGGCGAGATTGTCGAAGGACTGGTGTCTCGACACCGGAGCTGGCGTGCGCCGCTGCTTAAAGTTAATCGCCAGTTGTGACGGCAGATCTCCTGAGGTTGCAGACCAGGCGAGATTGGCTAGCGACTGCTGAACAGATCCCGAGTGAGATGACTTTGATACCCAGAGTATCTTCCAAAGCGAAGGATTTGCTCTCTAGGAGGATTGGTTTTCCTAAAGTTTCAGAGCCACCCATCATTCAAAGTAGATCCAAGGCTGGCTATTTGCCAGTTTTTTAACCTCACAAATAAGCTGTTGCTCCTGGCTGGTTTTTGCCTGTACTGACCGGGTCGTACTCAGTCACTGGAGTTAAACAAAAACTTGTTTGGATTCAACCTAAGCACCTAGTGCGTAGGCACCTCGCTGCTTTATCTGAATTCTGGACTACCGTTGTAGCTACTGAGCAGCGCAGTGGTGTCATTGCTGCCAGTAAGCCTCCTGACTAATCCTTCGCTCAATTAGAGGGCAACGCCATGTCTGTCACCGTCCAATCTATTGTCGCTGCTGCGATAAAGGAGTGGGATCACTGGGGAAACTCAACCTGGAATGTCTCTCAAGGCCAAAAGAAAATTGGACACACGGATGATGAATACGATTTCGCTCAGTATGTAATTGACAGCTATTGCTCCATTGGTGGCGGCAATCCGACTCATTGGGCTATCCAGAATGACGACTACTTTTGGTCGGCCGTCGGAATGTGCGCTTTCATGTCAATGGGAGGATTTAAGAAGGACCAGTTTCCCTTCTCGCAAAGCCACTCCACCTTCATTCGAAAGTTCGTCGCCGCGCGTAAAGAAAATGACAGCGCCTCTCCATTTTGGGGCTACCGCGCTGGAGAGAAAGGCTTTTCCCCCGAAGTGGGTGATCTGGTCGCCTATGCGAGAGGCGAAGGAATAACGGCAAAAAAAGCTGCAACCTACTACGACAGAACGTCTTCCTACTCGAGCCATTCAGACCTAGTGGTTGCCAAGCGGGACGGTGAGATAGACGTCATTGGGGCGAATGTCTTGGACTCGGTAACAATGAAGACACTGTCACTGGATGAAAATGGCCACATAGTAGATCCGTTTCATTACTGGTTTGCCGTAATCAAGCATCGGTTCTAGAGAATCGGATATATGAACACCCCACACGCGTCGAACGGAAAGGCAAGGTGCTCGCTGCTATCGTTACATGCCCCCAGCGGCCAACAGTGGACATTAATCAGGACATTTCGTTGAAAACTGGCACAGTCCAATTGGGAATCTACAATCCACTCACGCGCGCTTTTGACAATGTAACGAAACCATTTGCTCACCAGAACAAGCTGTTCGATTCGTAGCATCCTCAGCGCCTATCAGGCTAGACGGTAGCGACTTGGCAAGCCTAGGGACCGCCTACAAAAGGTAAATTCGAATGCCAAGACCTATTCTGGGGTACACAACGGACACTTCCGCCAAGATGTGGATCAGAGCGTCAGCTCGATGGCCGGTGGCTTTCGTTCAGTTAATCAATCCTGCCAACAACAAGAGCTTGGCTGAACTCCCTCTAATCACCCAAGAGTCCAAGTTCTTTACCGCTGTTCGTGAGTTCAAAGCATTGGCTACCGACACTGATTACACGGTCAAGGTTTCCTTTGGAAAAAAACGCCAAGACCCGGCGGATGCGCATGTGAGGGAAGCCTATACCACAGGCAGATTCAATACGTTCCCGAAAACCAACAACCAGCCGCTCACCTTTTTGCTCGGTTCCGGCAACCTGCACCCACTCGGCATCCTGGAGCGACCAGACCAGTCTTGGACAACTATCTCCAGAGTCGCGGCAAAAAACCAGGCGCGCGCTTCATGATCCACGCCGGCGACCAGATATATGCCGATATTCCACTCAAGCCTGAGGCCAGTCTGGAACACTACCGGGACAAATATTTGGACGCTTGGGATGACTGTATCCCGGCCAAGAAAGTACTGACCGAGTTGCCGCATTACATGATTTTGGATGACCACGAGATCATTAATAATTACGAAAATGGTTACGGGGGAGTCGGGAGTACCTTACCGAGCATAGCGCTTAAAGCCTATTGGGAATTCCAACATTCGCACAACCCGGTCACACTGGGCACCCCCGATCAGTACTACTACGCTGTCAGCTATGGCATCGTTCAGTTCTTCGCGCTGGATACACGCACTTCGCGTATATCCGGGCTGCAGCAGATGATCGACGACAAGCAACTTAAAAGCCTGCTCGCCTGGATGAATCAGTACAAGAACAACACCAAGTTCATTGTTACCAGAGTGCACTTCGTGGGAGCGGTGAAGAACCCGGAGCAGGACAAATGGTGTGATCCGGCCTTTCAGGCTCAACGAGAAAAAATCCTGGAACACATTCTGAAGAATGGCATTAGCGATGTTGTGTTCCTGACTGGCGACATACACTCCTCATACTGCGCCGACATGGAAATATCTGATAGCGCAGGAAACAAGACCGTAATCCACGAACTGATGTCCAGCCCTATCAACCAATTCACACCCAGTCTTCCTCTGGAGTTCTACTACGAGTCGCCCAAGACAGTGACCGGGAAGGGACTTCAGTACAAGTCCACGATCAGGAAAAATACTTTCTATGGCGCACACTCGAACGTCATGAGCATCACTGTCGCCAGCGGAAAGCCCATCGAAATTCAACATCTTCAGGACAACGGAGGGTTCGATCAAACCTGCGCTCAAGGGAAAGTCTGAGGCAGGTTCAATGATGGCTTAAGTTGTGTAGCGACCGGGCATTTCCCGTGTGGGGATGTGCCTCATCTCCCCATCCGAGGCTGGCACCATGACGATATTCAGACTCAATCCGAAACTGATGGCGATCGGCGACTCGCTTCCCCAAGGCTGCAGAAGCCTGACCGTGAAGGCAGAGTACTGTGCGCAATCCTGGCCAGCCAGAATCGCTGCCGAACAGGGCTGGAACTTCGTATCCCCCGATCACCCACGACCGGTATTGTTCGACCTTGAGGAAGAACTCAGGCGCCTGGATCCCGTTCTGCTATCTCCCAAGACGCTGGCTCTGGCAGCCGGCCTGCCCGCGCGACTGAAAAACAACCTCAACCAGTGGCGCACGCAAGCGCCGCAATCAAGAAGCCAGTCCTTTGACAACCTTGCCATTGCCGGTAGCGAGGTTCACGACTTGTATAGTTGTACCGCCAGTCTCTATGAAATCGACATCAGTGAGCGCGCCGGCGGCAATATTCTGGAGCACCTCGACAACATTTCCGATCTGCACGTCGCCATCAACGGCAAGTACGTCCTGAACCCGCAAAACCACCCCGAATTCAATGATTTTTCCCCACTGAAATGGGTCGAGGCCCGGAAACCGGAAATTCTCCTGATTCAATCAGGTCACAATCACGGACTGTTCGAGTTCGGCTTCAAAGGAAACCCCGGACTTGACATCACTCAAGGGGAGGACCGAGAAGGACGCGATTACTTCGAACAATGGAAAGTAGTGGCGCAGCGCATCGCGAAATTACCCGCGGCGACACGTCAGATTGTGGTCATGCTACTGCCGAAAGTCAGTGGAGTCGCGGCCCTGCTACCGATGTCCAGCGACCGCAAAGAGGGTTATGCCGAGGCTTATTTTCCCCGGTTGCTGCCCGGCTCCGCCAGGCTTGCCGGCACACTGGTAGCCAGCGCCGACCGGAAGGTCGCGGAGGTTAACCAGCGCATCCAGCAGATCTTCCTCGAGGCGGCGGCCGCTACTAACACCAAAGACCGACTGCACTTTATCGACAGCTACAAGCAGCTGGACCAGATCGACTACAAGAATTA
This sequence comes from Pseudomonas sp. GW821-FHT07G06, assembly GCF_058986625.1. NCBI lineage: Bacteria > Pseudomonadati > Pseudomonadota > Gammaproteobacteria > Pseudomonadales > Pseudomonadaceae > Pseudomonas > Pseudomonas sp. GW821-FHT07G06. Next base: position 81,647 of record NZ_JBYSVW010000007.1, on the reverse strand, counting down.
CCTGGATTCGAACCTACGCATACAGGCGAACTCCGAGCAATTCGTCGACAACCGTTACCTGGATGGCAAGCTGGACTTTTCTTCACCCCAGCGGTCCCGACTGAAGGCAGGCGGTTACCTGAGCGTGGACGGCATGCACCCAAGCGGTTTCGGCTATGCCGATATTGCTTCCAAGGTGATGACCGCACTCAATTTGCCCCATGACCGCCAGCGCCTTTTAGCTAGAGCGTTCCAGGAAGATGCACTGCTCAGCAACTACCCCTTGGAGCTGGATGCAGTAACCCGCTACATCGACATGCTCAGATCGTTCAGTCTGGCCAACTGGTTCGTACCTGAGACTACTCCCACACTGCGTGACGATACCCATTTGACCCAGACCCTCGACCTGTTCTCGAGGCCATTTTTCAGATGAACCAACGTCGGGCGCGCCAATACGGCGACATCGGGGAATTCTAAACGTGCGCAGGCCCCTATTACTCGTTTTGCTGATGCTCACGGCTTGCACCCATGCTCCGAACGCATGGGGTTCCCGAGCTGACAAAAACGCACTGCGCACCTAGCTTGGTTCACCTGCTTTACCGACAGTGTCCAGTGGTAAGAGCATTGTCCTTTTGGAACCTCCCACCCTGTGTAAGCAGGGTGCTCGATGGCAACATTGGCGTGCTGCATCTGTGACAGGACGAAACAGTGGGCAAGACAAAGAAAAGTCAAGGTGTCACCATGCGCGCATGCAAAACCCGTGGCCCCTCACCAGCATGGAGCTCCGCGCGAGGTCTGAGTCCGAAGGGTATCCCGATAGATTGATGGCTCAGAGTAAAAGAAGGATCGGTCCAGGACCGCACTCGACCAGTACGTCTATTTACGGCCCCTCGCAACAAGCAAAGATCGGCCAATTGCGGCCATTTACCTTCGTTGAGATATCGACGTTTCAAGCGGCTGCTTCGGACTTGAGTCGAGGCGCCGCCCAACAGAGCCAACACAGGCGTCTAGCGCCGCCGGTGCGCGCTTTCTAACCCTCTATGCTGCCTAGTCGCTGGGGGGCCTCCAAGCTTCACGGGCGCCGCCCCAATGGTCGCGACTGCTCACAGCCATCGCGCTGACAGCCTATATTGCACAAGCGATGTTTGCGAAAAGAAACCGAGGTGACCATGGCGAAGGAACGGGTGATTCTTGTGCATGGAACGGGAGCGACAGCTCCATCCGCAGAGGGGGCGGCGTGGTGGCAGAACCTCGGAGAACTTTGGAAGTGGGCTGAGGGTGCTGGCTACGACGTAGAAGCATTCATTTGGTCCGGCGCGAATGACGAAGCCGCGCGACGAACCGCCGGACAGGCCTTGTGCCGCCGATTGTGCCAGCTGGACAAGGCAGGAACTGGATTCCATCTGATAGGGCATAGCCACGGTGGTTCGGTCATCTGGCACGCACTAATGCAACTGGCCATCCTAGACCAGAGAGCAGCAAGGCGCGCGCTTCGTTCTTGGGTGTCGGTAGGCTCCCCCTTCATGCAGTACAGCCCGCGACGTACATCGCTGTACTTCGCGACGGTCTCTGCCATCTCGTCTGTGGGAGCCTTAGCCTTCGCGATCGCTTCGCTTAACGGCGTCAACCTTCGTTACGCTTTTCGCGATGAACCGTTTTACCTTCTCGGGTGGTTTTTCGTCGTTAGTATCCCCGCCCTTCTTTCCATCTGGTCGATTCGAGCGCTCGTGCCTTTCATTCGGTTCGCCGTGACCCAAACGAGCGATCCGACGAGCATGATGGAAGCGACTGAAGCCGCGAAGTATCTTGGTATCTGGTCCAGACAAGACGAAGCCATCATCGGCCTGACTGCAAGTGGATCATTCGCGATCCAGTTTTTGAGCAACAACGCCGTCGATCATTCAAGTCGTGGCAAATCTCACAGGAGACCGATCGCGACGGCGATCAATCAGTTAGTGAACAACATTCTGTCGAGAAAGGTACAAGGTAGCAGCCTGAATCACCTCGAGTTGCGGACCGTCCTTAACTGCCCAAACCTGGCGCTTGCCCACAAGCCTCTCCACGCAGAAGCCGACAACGAAATCATTTCCAACGCCGATTGCGCGGCGGCTTCACTTGGGAAGCGTGTACGCGAACTGCTGCTTGCAGGACGCGATCCTGTCACTGGCTTCGAAGACCTCCAGTGTGCAGCTGCAGGGGCGTTCACATTCAAGGAGCTGGTGCACACTAGCTATTTTCAGAGTAAGAGCTGCGTCGAGCTGATCAAACACCACGTTCAAAACGCTTCAAAGTACCGCCCCGCCGAATCCTCAGGGCATGCGAACAAGGCAACTTTCATGGAATGGTACTCGTCGAGATTCACGGATGATTCCGTTCAAGTTGCTAGCGAAAGCATACCTGTCATGCCCAGTAATAAGGTGGGCCATGCCATCGCGCTTAGCTCCGCCGTGATGATCTGTCTGATGTCGCTGGCAACCTTGTCGCTGAAATCAATACACACGATAGCGCTCGAGCCGACCACGCCAGCCCATCAGTTGCGCGCGGCCGTCAACACCGTGAACATCCTCCACGCTTTGGTGGGAACAGATCCCGACGAGGCATCACCAACGAGCCTAGCTTATCTGCGAAGCATCGCTCAAGCGGACCAAATCCCGCTATTGATGCGCATTGCAATGGAAGAATCACCACTGCAGCTCGCTCAGATCTTTCAGAGCAACGGCCTGGTGCCTCTCCTACGCGTCGCCAACGGAAAACAAATCGTGTGGCTGTTGAGGAACTACAAAGCGCAATTCGTTATCAGGCACAATGATCAGATCACCTCGCTGGCACCGCTGATCGAAGCGACACGTGGCCTTGTGATCGAGGGAGCGCTTAACGAGGATTCATACGCTGCGCTACAGGCTGCTTGCGGCGAAAGCGCGCCCTGCGCCTGGGTCATTGCAAACCAAGTTGCTCGCGAACTGTCGCAGCGCGGAAATTCCTTACCGGCGTACCTTTTGCCACTACCGGAGGATCTGCCGTCCGTTTTCCGTCACTCATCGTGCCGCGACAATCTCGGCATCGGAGACTGCAACTCCTCTCCTCCCGCCAACAGGGCGGAACGAGCCAAAGCTGCCAATCGATTCTGGGGACATGGTGGAACGCTGTCTGTTCTATCTCCGGTTGCCGTATCAGCTCCGATCTCGTCGACAGAGTTTGAGATTGCCCTTTCGGCGTTGAGAAGTCACCTCTGCCTTCCCATGAACGATCGTGGAAGCCCAGACATCAACGACGAAGTTCGGCTTTCGAGAGTCTTTCAACTCGCACCTAAAGAAGCGTTGGCCAGACCTGCCCTTGACGAATGGACTTCCATCATTAACGGCGACAAGGATTTGTGCGGGAATGGCCAATCCGACTTGGGTAGTGCAGGCGTCAATGTACCTGCAACATGGTTCACATTGACCATGGCCGACTGGGTAGCTCGATTCGACCCCAGGTTGGCCAAGGAGACCGTTCTCCCTCGACTTGAACAAGGTCATTTCCCGATGGGAATGGAGCGGCGTTTGTTTTGGCTTCTTCGCCACGGATATGCTGCAGACGTCCGCAAGCTGTTCGCGTCATATAGCATGGGTCAGCTTGTTGCAAGAACAACCTACTTCGAAATTGCTACCTGTTTGCAACTCGCCGGGAAGTCGGACGACGCGGTAGTTTTGGCAAATGGTGCAGAGGCTATCACACCAGTCGAGCGAGACATCTCACCGGAGATCGTCACCATTGCACGCGCCGAAGCCATGTACCACATCGCCAGAGGAGACTGGCGAAGAGCATTCAATGCGTGCAAAACCTGCGATGCCGAAAAGAAGGTCCAGTTTTCCTCGAGCATAGTCCAGTTTGCAACGTCGGATGAACCGCAAGAGCTTGTCAAGCAGGAGTTAAGTTGCCCACAAGACCTAGATGCTGCCAAGCCCTCTGCATCCGAAGTGTCCCAACAAGCCGGTGCATATTGGACTGATCCAAAGTAGGTCACAGGGAGTGTGCAGACAGCGTCAAACACTCATAAAGCTGCATTTTTCACACACTCTAAGCTAGAAGCAGCCATTCAACCCACGGAAGTGCCACGCCTTTTTAAGGAGTACTCGCTCAGCGGATCGAGCCCCCGCACTGCACAGACAATCTCCACACGTCTTTAGTATTCCTGATGCCACCTTTGGGTCAATTTGTCATGACCATACTGGCCGGAGGCATTGTTGGGTGCATCTATTAGCTTTCCGATTTGAGTTTGGAAACGCCGGCAACGCCATAATGCTATTTGCGTATATCGCTGAGAATGTTCTTCACGGTTTCCCGAACATCGATGGCCCGGTGGCAGACATCGGCGTCTTCGTGGATCAGTCGCGCCTTCTGTTCGTCGGTACGGCCTTCGATGAGGTTGATGATGGGCATGGGTATTTTTCCGCAATCGGTTATTTAATGGGAGTACACCGGTTGGTGTCAGTCATCCGTCCCAACCGGCACGCTGGCGTCAAGTCTCCTTTCTCGCGGTTGGAAGCGTCGCGCTGGAGTCAGCCTCTATCTGTTCCTTCAATTTTTGCTCTGCCCTCTTTGCCTTCATGTAGTGGTGGTTGTAACAAAGGCTAAAGCTGAAGTGGGCCCTGGATTCATCCAGGCATTCATCGAAGCGAGACCTTCCGTTCGTGCGCTCGTAAATGGCCTTACTTACTGCCGTGGACATGAACGCGATCACCGCAGGGTTGAAGATGTCGTTGTGGTTATCGATGAAAGAGTCTGCTGTATAGATAAAGTTAACCGGTTCATTGCTATAGCAGGGCATGAGCGGTACTTCGGGGTCGCCATTGCTGCCATCAGGCGCGCAGTAGCTTACCAGCTCCCAATCGCCGAACTTCGTGTCCTCCAGTACCTTGGGGGAGGACATCACCTTGTTGACGACCGTCGAGGAGTCCAGGCCAGTTGGTTGGGTATGTGCCACCTTGAGATCAGGATCTTTGATCCGTGCGGTATGAAACAGGGAGTAGTTGCCGATGGCTGTAGTGTCCATCTGTTCTTCCCTGATCGAAAATGCCTTGCCGTTATAGATTCTCTTGAGGTCGACCTGGCTCCAGGTCAAATTGACCCCCAACCATTGCCCTGCCGGAAAAGCGAAATGGGTGGCTTCGTCTCCCTCCGAACTGATGACGTATAGCAGTGGCTGTGCACGCACCCCAGAGCTGCCAACCTTTAGGCTGTTCTCCTTCAGTAGCAGCCCCATGTTCGCTTCAATCGCTGGATTTAGCATGATCACAGCGTCGCCGAATGCCTTTACCGGATGTCCAGCCTGTTGGTTTTGGAGTCGTTCGAGTAACTGATCATGCAGAGCACTCAACGTGATTGCGCCACCGAAGCTGTGGCCGACGATTACTAGATAATTCGCTTCCTGGTTACGGTCGACTTGCTCCAACTGCGTGAGCAATTCGGTGACGCCACCGCGGCCGACTTCCTCCGCCACCGACTTTCGGTCCCAATAGGTAATGTTCTCGCTCCCGAGTCCGTGCAGGGACAAGCCACGCCAGCCAACATAGAGGCCGACCAACTTGCGATCACCCAGTACTCCAGATTCGGATAAGTTGGCGAGCGCTTTGGTGAAACTCTTGACGTTTGGATCATCCTGCTCGGCGTTGTGCTTCCAGCCGTGGATAAAGACCACCATGGCGAGTTTGCCACTGGAGGAATACTGCCTCAGACGATCGAGCAGCTGTTGTGTTCTCGCAGGGGCAAAATCGTTGCCCCGCTCGCTGTACTCGACGAAGCCAATCTCGTAATTAGGATGTTGCTCGTAGTAGCTGTTACTGCAAGATTCGATAATTTTGCAGGTCGTCACTTTGTCGTCGCGAATCGGGGTGTTGCCAGTACAGGCGGTCAGCAGGCAGACGCCAAGAATTAGCAGGATCTTCATGATCATTCACCGTGTCATAATCTATCCGTCGCATGTGAGCTCTCGGATACGGCATGGAGCAGACTCGCGATAAATGGGAGGCTCAAGATGGAGGCTGTCACGGCGGATGGGTAGCCCAGTGGCGCGCGGTAAATTGATTGGTTAGCGTTAATGACGCCATGATGAATGTTACTTCCGTTTAGTGTTGCACTACCATTTAGACGCCGACTGGCCATGTCAAAGAGGACACGAAAGGATATTCGTCTTGTCGGCTTCTGGACGATTTCTGCTTGTCGCCAGCTCCAGCTTTGGGTCACCCCCTCGTGACAGGCAGTACCCGGTCAAGAGTAGACCATAGTTAAGCCGCCATACATGCTCCTCGCCATAAATATTCCTTAGACTTAAAATTACCCGCATCAAACTTCTGTAAGAATAGTCCACAACACCATAAAATACACAACTATGACCAGCGTTTTTTTCCATTCCCTAATCCGCATTTTGAGAATAACTCTGAATCCCAGCAAGACAACAGACGCAATTATCAACCATAGTACTGGTGCTACTTTACCAGGCCAGACGACCCACCACGACTGCTCTTTTTCCACTATTTCAGCCCCTTGCGGCAGTTGGAATTTACCTGTCATTGTGTAAACTGCCATGCCGTCCCAAAGCGCCTCTTGAAGGGCAGCACTGTGCCCTCCAATAATGTAGGCTCCTGGTAATTCCTGGATTGGGCCTAGTTCCGTTGCCGTTGTGAAACCATCATGCCCCGCACTTCCAAGATCCTGGATATCAAGGCTCTGTAATGCCTTGGGGAAGAATGCAACTACCCAGTCACTTGTAGCAACAAAATTGTGTACCGATTTTACGCGCTCCGGAACCAATTTGTTCCATTCATATTCTTGGCGCACGACACTGCCGGCAAATACGACGTTATCAAAACGTACTGAAGGATAGTCCTGCAAGGCTTTCGCAAGAAGATAAGTTCCATGACTGTGCCCAATATAATGAAACCTTTTAGCATTCGGATATCTTGCGCGAGCCTCGGTATAACGATCCATTAACCACTCTACCTTTTCCTGTCGCGCCCCAGGAGTCAAAAAAGACAACATGGGGAAGTATCCGTAATTCGAAGTTACTGCAGCTACAACCTGCCCTCGAGACTGCCCTGCCAACTTTACTCTATATGCGATCTTTTCTGCCCAATACCCCTCATCGCGGATTCCATGAATGATGAAAACTACATCTGTAACCTCATCTCGCTCTTGCATGGATGTCTCTACAGGGGACACTGCTCGCGCTCGCCCGGAAAGGTTCCCTAGAGCTTCGAGCAGCGCGCGCTGCCGAAAAACAGCCCCTCCATCTTCATCGTTTTTTTGATCCATCGCTATTACCGAGCGATGCCCTGATCGCGGCACCTCTATATAAACAAAGTCCTTGCCGACCTCAAGATCCAAGTTATCTTCCGGCGATACCAGATCATCCACAGTACCTAAAAGCTGGACAACTGTAGCCCCTCCCGTTTTTTTTACTCGCGCTTGAGCTCTCATTTCAAGCCATTGCAATCTTAAATCTGTTATTAATGAAGAGCCTCGTCGTATCGTGAAAATAACCGGTGGCCGGCCATACGCCCAACCCAGCACATGACCTATACCCGACCCCACTTTCATAAAAACAGCTCGAGAGACAGACATGTGGTGGGAGATCGTCCAACCCCGGTTTATTCCGGCCAAGAGTACTATGCGTTCCACCTGACGCACCCATGGACGCTCTTGCGCTCCCAACTTTCCCCTCAGGTCACTATTGAATGGCGCACCCGCATTCTCTCCAGATGCCGCGACATAAACCAGCCTGGCATACAGCCCTCCGATACTATGACCGACCAAAACAATTCGACTATATGGGTTTCCACCCTTTGCTCGATCGTTCCAGGCTTTATCGATTGCAAGTACGACCTCTGAAACTATACTTGTCGGGGACGCCATCGAAAATGTATCAAATGGGAGATTTGGTATTAAAAAGTCGGCCCTTTGAAATCCTTCTGCCGATTTTATTGTACTCTGCACCGAGCGTAAGCTTTCCCTATTCAAAGTATAACCATGCAACATTACAACCAATACGGAACCTCTTTCCCCGCGCTCGACATCCACGTCCGTAATCACACCATCATCCGCATGAACCATGCCAGGGCTCAGGGCCAAGATCATTAGAAGCAGAGGAAACCATCTCATTAGAAGCTCCTTTTCTAGGCGATGTCAAAATGCAACCATCAGATTAGATGCCGCACACAAAAATGCAATGCATCGATTTAGCACATTGACTTCGAAAACATTCAGGCGAACGGGCGCTTGAACACTAAAAATTTTAGGACTAATCGCAGCCAAGCGATTGACGTTCATGAACCGTCATACTGGATATCTCAAATCGTCTGCAAAGCGTCGATTGCAGGCCATCCTGGCAAGCACCGAACGGCCAGGAGTGGACACACAACAGGATGACCTAAAGCGCTGCCCATCCGGAGTCGGAAAAATTTCACGTATATCCATAACTTCACGCTCGCCGTTTGAAGCGAGTGTTTCTACATGAGTCCTTCCGGCGTTTGCTGCATGCCATGCTCCTAACCCCATCTGAGCAAAACTTCTTGATTATGCGGACCGCAATTCACTCAAAGTATCGTCACGGGGCAGAAGACGATGCCGGGCTTACCTTGTTTCATTAGACTGATCAAAGACTTGGATGAACGCTTCGCTCGTTAGCGGAGGCGAGAAGAAGTTGCCTTGTCCAACCTCGTATCCTTGGTCCTTGAGAGTGTTACGCTGAATGACGTACTCAATGCCTTCAGCCACTACCTGCAAGGAAGCTCTTTACCGACTCCGATGACGGATTCGCTCAATGCCCGGCAGGACGTATCGTGCTCCAGGTCATCTACGAAAGATGAATTTTGCTTGTTCCATGCCCCCTAGCAGCGTCACCACACCAATCGAGCGACTCGCATGCTTGTCGTCCTTGATAAGTGCCTGGATTTCTTCAACGATGGCTTCGGCCTCGAGCTTGTTGCAGCCCTTCTTGTACCTCACTCCGTCTTTGACGTAGATGTGCACCAGCGGTGGATCGAGGCACTCGGATGGTCGAGAGATTCGAAGGGGCTGGATTGCACCACCGGCAAGGCCGTGTGCTCGAAAGGGCTGATCGAGTTGCTTGAGCAAGACCAACGGTTCATGGACATTGCAGGCCACCACCTCAATGCTCTTTAACCTTCCTGATACGCAGCACAATCAACGCAAGAATACCGATCGCGAGCGGCGCCATGACCAGCATGGCCTCTCGCGGGGAGACCTCAACGCCAAGCAGGTGCACCCCTGAGTAACCCAGCTTGAGCAAGCTGAGCAGGTAGTAGGTAATGGCAATAATCGACAGCCCCTCCACTGCGCGCTGGATCTTGATCTGGGCATCGGCGCGGGCATTCAGGCTTTTCAGGATTTCCGAGTTCTGTTCCTCCATTTCGACCTGAACCCGTGCTTGTAACAGATCGCCCAGGTTGGCCACGCTTTCGGCCAGGTGCTCCAGGCGCTGTTCGGTGGCGGTGCAGTACCTGACGGTAGGTTTGAAGCGGCGCTCGATAAATACGCCCAGGCGTTGGCAATCACCGACGTGAGTTTCTCGCAGCTCACCCAGACGTTCGAACACCAATTGCGCATAGGCTTGCGTGGCACTGAAGCGGTGCCGGGTTTTCGCAGCGCTGCTCACCACTTGCGCAGACAGGTTGGAAATATCCGCCAGCAGGGCTTTCGCATTGCTGCCGTGCGGGTCGGCGTTGCGTTCGGAAAGGGTGACCAGGGTCTTGTCGAAAACATCGAGCTGCGCGCTCAAGTCTTTGGCCATGGTCAAGGATAACGAGGCCATCATCCTGTAGGTCTCGATTTCCAGTAGGCGGCGTATCATCCGGCCCTGGCGGTAGGCATTCAGGCGCCGGTTGACGAACAACATGTGGTTGTTGCCCTCCTCGCTCAGGCGAAAATCACTCCAGACCATGGCATCGCCACCGCCCACGCACGAACCGCTCGGATCCTTGAAGCCGTACCGGGACAGGTCCAGGCCGGTTTCACCACGCACGACAATCTGCACTGAGTTGATCAGGGCCGGCAAATGCACTTCGACCTTTGACGCCAGCACCTCGGGCAGTGTTGTCCAGGACAGGTCATCACCGGATGACGTGACCACCAGTGTCAGGGTGAAAAACTCGGCATGGCGCTCCCATTTCAGTGCATGGCCATCGAGTTGGGTAATGCCTTGGGCGGCATTCAGGTCGAGGGTGCCAGGGCAGCATTGTTCAAGGAATGCATTGCACGCCTGATCGCTGCCGAGGAAGGCCAGATGAAACACATGGGCCGGCTCATCGAAATACAGTGACGGGCGCGCGTGCAGTTCGTTGTGCAGGCTTTGTCGTAACGGGTGCATGTTGTATGGCCATGTTGGAGTTGTTTTTGCCGCTTGCGATGAATGCCCCACCCGAGCCAGGTGCCGAAAATTTCGGGGCATTATCGATTGCTGTTGATGGTGGGACAGTTTGACGAACTCACGAGTCACCGCCCGGTGAAAAACGTTGGAAAGGTACGGCGCAGCCTGTCCGTAGTTGAAACCCGTCTCGAGTCGAAAGAGCGATTCGCGGGTGAAGCGCACAGTCGCCCTGATGCAGAGTATTCCGGACACCAGCGTCAGAAGTGTTCGGATCTCCAGCGCATTTTTCCCGACTGCATCTCTTCCTACACTCCGTGACCGGGCTTTTTATCCCGCCCGACAAACAACCCGGGGCGGTCGGCCGCCGCAACCTTTCCCTTCAAGCCAGTTTCAGGAGCTTCCATGACCATGTCATCCAAAATTCGAGTGGGTCTCATTGGCGTCGGTAATTGGGCCGAGTACGGTCACTTGCCTGCCCTCCAGTTGCTTCCCGACTATGAGCTGACGGCAGTCCACAGTCGCAATCCGGATAAAGCCGCCGAGTTGGCCGATCGCCACGGCATCCGCTTTGCACTCGATTCCGTGGAGGCACTGGTCAACCATCCGGAAGTGGATCTGGTGATCGTGCTTAACACGGCTCCACAGCACGAGGCCACCGTACGGGCAGCCATCGCAGCTGGCAAAGATGTGTACTGCGAATGGCCGCTGACTCCCAGCAAGGCCGTGTCGCAGGAACTGATGGCGCTTGCCGAGAAGGCTGGCGTTCGGCACATCGTCGGATTGCAGCGACGACTGAATCCGGACTATCGCTACGTACGCGACCTGTTAAAGGATGGCTACATCGGGGAACTTCGTTCAGTACGGCTGCATGTCAGCGTCGAATACTTCCAGCGCCAACGCATGGCCGCCCTGCACTTCACCATCCCGCCGGAGAACTTTTCCAGCCTGCTTTCCATTTATGGCGGTCACTATTTCGATGCAGTGTTCAGCATGCTGGGCCATCCGGAATGCATCAGCGCACTGACCGTCAACCAGTTCCCCGAAGTGACGCTGATCGAGACAGGTGAAGTACTGAAACACACAACGGCCGATCAGATTCTGGTCAACGGTACCTTCTCCAACGGAGCTGTGCTGACGGTCCATATCGAAGCAGGGAAACGCAACAACTATGGCATGCAGCTGGACCTGACCGGCACCCAAGGCGATCTCAAGATCTGGAACACCACCAGTTTTGGCGACCACTTCAATACCATTGAAGCGGCCCAGGGCGACTCGCAACCCATGCACACGCTCACTGTGCCGTCGAGCTACAACTGGCTGCCGGAGAATGACCTGGGCGGCAGCCAGCAGGAACTGGCCAATTTGTATGCCGCCTACGCCAGGGATGTTCGCGACGGTACCCACGTTGCACCGACCATGGCGGATGCCCTGCGCATGCACGAATTGATCGATGCCATCGAAATCTCCAACCGCGATGGCGTGCGCCTGAAACTGCTGGCGTAAGCGATCAGATGCGCAAGTGCGCGCTCATGTAGTCAATGAACACGCGCAACTTGGGCGAGGCATAACGGCTGGCTGGCCACAGCATCCAGAAGACGACCTCGCGGTCGATGTAATCGTCCAGCACAGTGACCAGCTGGCCGCTTTCCAGCGCTTCGCGCACCAGGAACGTCGGCAGAAAGGCAACCCCCCTGCCCTGAATGGCGGCGTAAGCAAGAGGCTCGATGGTGTTCGACGTCATCGTGGCGGGCAGCACCAGTTCAGCCTCGGAGGGTTCGAGCCGCAGCGGCCAACGTTCCAGCTTTCCGGTTGCGGGGAATTTGTGCTGCAGGCATGAATGGCGTTCCAGTTCACGCGGATAAGTGGGTACGCCATGCTGCTTGAGATACGTCGGCGACGCCACCAGCACATGTGCGCAGGAACCCAGGCGGCGCGAGGTCAAGCGAGAATCGGTTTGCTCGCCGGTGCGAATCACCGCGTCGAACCCCTCCTCGATCACATCGACCATGCGGTCGCAAAAATCGATATCCAGTTCGACTTCCGGATACCGCTCCATGAACCCGTCAAAGGCCGGCATCATCAGGTCGCCGAGTAGAGGCGTGCCCACCCGAAGCCGTCCACGTGGACTGCCAGCCAGGCCTGACAGCTCGGACTCGGCAGCGGTGACCTCACTGAGGATGCGGCGGCAGCGCTCAAGGAACAGCGTGCCCTCGGCCGTCAGCGTGATGCTGCGTGTACTGCGATGAAACAGCCGCACATGCAAGCGCTCCTCCATCCGGGCGATGGTTTTGCCCACGGTCGAGGAGGACACCCCCAACTGCCGGGCGGACTCGGTAAAGCTGCGCGTTTCGGCAACCAGCACGAACGTCGAGATGCCATTCAGACTTTCCATCACCTTTCCTGCCTGCTCCGGTAGAACCCCACCCACAGGGCGGGATTACGGAAAAAACATCCGAAATGTTCGGCCTCGCGGGATATTTTTCTCCGCGAATTTTACGCCTACATTGCGCCCATCCCACCACTGACAGGTAACGACGTCATGTCCAAACTGCACACCAGCATCCAGATAGGCCCACACCAGATTTCCCATCGCGTCGTTCTGGCGCCACTGACCCGTATGCGTGCCGAGCCGGGCGACATCCCTGGCCCGCTGATGGCCGAGTACTACGCCCAACGTACCACCGCCGGTGGCCTGCTGATCGGCGAAGCCACTATCGCCGCCGCCAATGGTAATGGCTACCTTGGTGCTCCCGGTTTGTATGACGATAGCCAAATCGCAGGCTGGAAGCTCGTGACTGACGCCGTGCATGCCAAGGGCGGTACAATCTTTCTGCAGCTCTATCATGCGGGGCGCCAGTCCAATAGCCTCTTGCAGCCGGACGGCGGCCAGCCAGTGGCCCCCTCCGTCGTTGACCACGGCGGCCTCGCCTTCACCGAGACTGGCTGGACCCCCGCCAGCCCGGCGCGCGAACTGACCATCGCTGACATCCACGGGCTGGTGGACAGCTTCCGCGCCGCGGCCGAACGCGGTATCGCAGCCGGATTCGACGGCGTGGAGATTCACTCGGCCAACGGCTACCTGTTTGATCAATTCCTCCAGGACGGCAGCAACAAACGTACGGATATCTACGGTGGCTCTTTCGAGAACCGCAGCCGGTTCCTGCTGGAAGCGGTAGAAGCGGTGATCTCCGTCTGGGGCAGTAATCGGGTGGCGGTGCGTCTGGGGCCGAGCGGCAATTTCGGCGATATGTCCGACAGCGACCCCATTGGTCTGTTCACCTATGTCGCGCGCGAACTGAACAAGCTCGACCTCGCCTATCTACACCTGATCGAGCCACGCATCCTGGGTCTCGTCGAAGATGAGCGCCGCGACCAGAATCCGGTGGCGTCCCAACTCATCCGCCAGCACTACAAGGGCACCCTGATCGCGGCGGGCGGCTTCTCCGGTGAGTCGGCCAACGCGATCCTCGAGGCCGGCGATGCAGACCTGGTCGCGTTCGGCCGCCACTTCATCGCCAACCCTGACTTGCCGGAGCGCCTGCGCAACGGCTGGCCACTGAACCCGTACGACCGCGAGTCGTTCTTCGGTGGCACGGAAGCGGGTTACACGGACTATCCTTTCCACACTGAAGTTGCGTGATCATTTTCGCCACGGGTAACCGGGGTCACCATGCCCCGGCTACCTCCCCGAAAAAAAATCAATCACCCCAGCAGCGATGCTCCAGCTGACTGCCCCGTTTCAGCGTAGCTTCTTCCAGCGGACTCAAGGTGCATGCTGGCTGATGGAAGGTGCCAACGCATGAAGGACCTTTTCTCCTACAGGCTTTTCACAAGGGTGGCGCGACTGGGCAGCTTTTCGGCCGCGGCACGCGAAGTGGGCCTTTCTCAATCCCAGGTCTCCAGGATTGTGGCCGAGCTCGAAGCCGATCTTGGCACCCTGCTGCTGGCGAGATCGACACGTGCCGTCGTACCGACTGAGGCCGGGGCGGATTTTCTCTCGCGCCTGGAACCCATCCTCGTCGCGGTGGAAGAAGCAGAGCAAAGCGTTCGCGGCGGCCAGGAGCTGCGTGGCGTGGTGCGGATCAGCATGCCAACAAGCATCGGCGTACGGGAAATCATTCCGCGTATAGCGCCGTTCGCAGCGATACACCCCAACCTGCATATCCAGGTGCTGCTCGCCGATCATTGGCAGGATCTGGTGCGCGAAAATATCGATGTAGCAATCAGGTTGGGACGGCTGGTGGATTCCACTGCTACGAGCCGTCAGATCATGACGATCTCCAGATTCATTCTCGCCTCACCGTCCTACTTGCGCGCCGCCGGGGGGCGCCGACTACGCCTGAGGACCTGCAATCCCATCGAATCATCGCCGGTCCAGCCTCGACGGTTCCCAGCGGGTGGATGTTCAAACGCGACGGCGAGACCAGGACGATTCAGCTCGAGGCGCACTTCTCGACCGATGAAAACGAAGGTGCTGTCGCGGCGGCAACCGCTGGTTTAGGGATTACATCGACAACGGCCTGGGCCTGTCGGCGGGAGCTTGAAAGCGGTGAACTGGTCACCCTGCTCACCGATTGGGAAACCGAATCCGTACCGGTGCATGCCTACTTCCCCCACGGCTCGCGTACCCGCAGGGCCGGCCGCGCCCTGATCGAACATCTTGTCGCCAACCTGCTTGAAGATGCCGGCGGTGCTTATGCACCCGACGCATAGAAGATAGCCAGCCACAGCGTCTACTCCGATCCCGCCGAAGCTGCCAGTTTAGCGCCATACCCCGCGACGCAGCGGTCGAGCTGATCGGCCTGGCAGCGTGGCGGACGCCCTGACTTTTTCGTTCAAGGAAATCCCTCATGCGCATGACTGGCAACACGATCTTCATCACTGGCGGCGGCTCCGGCATCGGTCAAGGCCTGGCCGAAGCCTTCCACAAGCTCGGCAATAAAGTGATCATCTCCGGACGGCGCAAGGAGCGACTGCAGCAGACGCTCGACGCCAACCCCGGCATGGCAGCCATCGAGCTCGACATCAACGACACGGCCAGCATCCAGGCAGCCGCGCAGCACCTCATCGCCCATTACCCTGAGCTCAACGTGTTGATCAACAATGCCGGCATCATGCTGTTCGATCATGCCGAAGGTCCGGTGGACGATGAGCTTGCGCGCTTGACCGTCACCACAAACCTGCTGGGGCCGATCCGCATGACCTCGGCGCTGGTCGAGCATCTGAAGGCCAAACCGGATGCGGTGATCGTCAACGTCTCCTCGGTGCTCGGCTTCGTGCCAATGGCCGTGACGGCAGTCTATTCGGCAACCAAGGCAGCGTTGCACTCCTACACCTTGTCACAGCGCTACCTGCTGCGCGAACACGGCGTCCAACTGGTCGAGATCGCGCCACCGTGGGTGCGCACCGAGTTGCTCAACAGCAGCGAGGAGGAACGCGCCATTCCCCTCGACCAGTTCATTACCGAAGCGATGAAACAGTTCGAAAGCGCTGCGGACGAAATCCTCGTCGCTCCGGCCGATGCCATGCGCGCCAATCCTGGCCCGAACGAGCATGCCTGGGTCAACGGCTTCAACGACATGATCGCAAACGGACCGGCCTTCGGTTGAGACCACAAGGCGATATTGGGCGGCCCTGCGGCCGCCGACCTTTCACATTGCAAGCAGGATCAGACCATGACTTCACGTACCCCCGCCGAGAACAGGGCCATCGTCCTCGAAGGCTTCGCAACCCTGTTCAATCGCAAGGATCTGGCAGCAGCCGAGCGCTTCTGGTCACCCTCCTATATCCAGCACAGTGCCCATGTGCCTCCGGGTCGCGAGGGGTTGTTCGAGCTGGTCGCCGCAGGATCGCCCGATATGCGTTATGAATGCCAGCTGGCAGTCGCTGAAGGCGACTTCGTCATGTTGCACGGTCGCTTCACCGGACTCGGTCAACCGGCGAACTGGGTCGTTGTCGATATCCTGCGCCTCGAGGACGGAGTGATGGTCGAACACTGGGATGTGATCCAGGACGAGGCGACGCGCGAAGGTTCCGCCGGCGGCCACCCCATGTTTGGCGATCAGTTCCCCGGCTAACGCGCCTTCCCCTCTCGCCCGGCGGTCGTCGCCGGGCGGACGATCATCGCAGCTGTTGCCGGGTGGACATTTGCCTTGGCAGGAACACCTCGGCCAGCATGCAGCGCGCGCTGCCGCCACCGATGCGCTCGATGGTGTCGATGTTCACCGGTAACGGCGTGGTGTGAGTTTCGATCAAGCGACGCTGATCGGCGTCCAGGGATTGCCAGGCGGTGCGCGACATCACCAGCAGTGGCTCGCCTGCTGCGCTGTGTACCTCCAGCATGTTGCCGGCAAAGGACTCCAGCTGCGCCAAGTTCAAGGCGATGACCTGTTTGCCGCTGGTTTCGAGTCGGTTACGCAGCGCCTCGCGTTCGCCCTGATGGGGTACGGACTCCAGGCAAACCACCGCCAGACGAGTGCCGACACTCATCATCACATTGGTGTGATAAATCGCCACGCCTTGGCGGTCCACCGCGTTGAACGCGCAGAGTTCATAACCCAATTGGGTGACCAACTGATCCAGCGCCCGGGCGTGGGTGCGTGTGGAATACCCGGCGTAGCAGATCCGCTGTTGCCGATCCAGGACCATGCTGCCGGTGCCTTCCAGGAAAATCTCCTGCTCTTCAAGGCTGGACAGGTCCAGCACTTGCTCGACCCGGTATTCGCCCAGCAAGCCGTCGAGTACACCCTTGTCCCGCTCCAGACGCCGGTTGTGGCCCTGCATCGGATACAGGACCAAGGTGCCATCCGGGTGGCTGCTCCACCAGTTGTTGGGGAAGATCGAGTCCGGGGTATGCGGCGCTTCGCGATCGTTGTGCACCAGGACTTCGACGCCGTGCTGGCGCAACGTGTCGACATAGCCGTCGAACTCGGCAAGGGCCTTGAGTTGTACGTCTTCAGCAACGGTTGCCGGACGCTGGAAGCGGTTGTTCGCCGCCGTGTCGTGATTGAAGGAGAAACGTGTCGGACGAATCATTAAAACCGTATTGGTGGTTTGCATGGGCACAGGCTCAATGAGGGACGAGAGAGGCTCATTGTCTGTTTCAAAGCGGGAAAAACCCGGTTGATTACGGCTGTTGCGCTGATGGAAACGGCTGAAGAAAACGCCCTCTTCAGCCGATTTGGTGAGGGCCGAAAAGCAAAAGATCGCAGCCTGCGGCAGCTCCTACATGGGTCGTGTTCAGCGCCGTTTTACCGGTGAACGTTCTGTAGGAGCTGCCGAAGGCTGCGATCTTTTGATCTGCCTGACCCGTTTGTCGATGTGTAAAAGCGGGGGGAAAACCGGTTGATTACGGCTTTTGAAGAATCTGCCCTTTTCAGCGGATTTGGTGAGGACCGGAAAGCAAAAGATCGCAGCCTTCGGCAGCTCCTACATGGACCGTGTTCACCGCCGTTCTGTAGGAGCTGCCGAAGGCTGCGATCTTTTGATCTTATTCCATGGTGGTCTTGACCATCGCCAGCTCCGGGTGGCTGACCAGTTTGTCGATGTGCAAATCCGGGTCGTCGAACCAGACTTCGGTCAACACCCGGTAATGTTCCATGTCCCGGCAGCGCATGCGCAGGCTGTAGTCGAACGCGCCGCTGATCAGGCGACACTCCAGCACCTGCGGGCAGGCGCGGACTTTGGCTTCGAAGGCCTTTTGCGCCGCGCGTCCGCTCTGGTTCGACAACGCCACCAGCACCAGCAGCGACAAGCCCGGCGTCAGTTTCTTCTCATCGAGAATCGCACCATAGCCGCGAATGACCCCAAGCTGCTCCAGCTTGCGCACTCGTTCCAGACATGGCCTGGGGGTCAGGTGCACGCGCTCGGACAGCTTTTGATAGGTGATGCGCCCTTCGTGACGCAACACTTCAATGATTGCCTGATCGATACGATCAAGCACGATCGACAGATCGCGGATATCCGCCATGTACGCCTTGCCTCACTTCAAACGACCCGATAGAAATTGCTGCAAACGTTCACTGTTTGGCCGGTCGAGTATCGTAGCATCCCCCTGCTCCTCGACCCGCCCCTGATGCAAGAACAACACCTGGCTCGATACCTGCCGGGCAAAGCCCATTTCGTGGGTCACCATCAACATGGTCCGGCCCTCTTCGGCCAGCGCCTGAATCACCTTCAACACTTCACCCACCAGTTCCGGATCGAGCGCCGAGGTTGGCTCGTCGAACAACAGGATTTCCGGTTCCACCGCCAGGGCCCGGGCGATCGCCACCCGTTGTTGCTGCCCGCCCGACAGAAACGCCGGGTACTGATCGGCCACCCGTTGCGGCAGGCCGACCTTGTCCAGATACGCCCGAGCGCTCTCCTCCGCGGCCTTGCGACTCATGCCCAGGACGCGACACGGCGCCAGCACGATGTTCTCCAGCACGGTCAGGTGACTCCACAGGTTGAAATGCTGGAACACCATCGCCAGTCGCGTGCGCAAACGCTGCAACTGTTTTGGATTGGCGACACGCATGCCACTGACACCCTGGCGGGTGAGGACTCGCTCGCCATCCAGTGCAATGGCACCTTCGTCCGCCCGTTCCAGAAAGTTGATGCAGCGCAGCATGGTGCTTTTACCCGAGCCGCTGGCGCCGATCATGCTCACCACGTCCCCTGCCCTTGCGTTCAACGAGACGCCCTTGAGTACTTCGTTGTCACCAAAACGTTTATACAGATTTTCAACCGTGAGTTTGTACATGCGAATACTCCTGGAGCGGCACACCTGTCGGCGCCGCTCTGGATAAAGAATGGAAGTCAGTGGGCCGGACCGAGGAAGCTCAGCCAGCGTTTCTCAGCCAGGCGGAACGCACCGACCAGCCCGAACGACAGCACGAGGTACAACAGACCGGCGATACCGAAGGCCTGAAAGGTCATGAATGTCGCGGCGTTGGCGTCCCGGGCGATTTTCAGGATGTCCGGAATCGTCGCGGTGAACGCCACCGAAGTCGCGTGCAACATCAGGATCACTTCGTTGCTGTAGTACGGCAGCGCGCGGCGCAGCGCCGAAGGCAGGATCAGCTGCAGATACAGGCGCCAGCCACTGAGGCCATAGGCGTGTGCCGCTTCGATTTCACCGTAGGGAATGCTGCGGATCGCTCCGGCGAAAATTTCCACGGTGTAGGCGCAGGTGTTGAGGGTGAACGCCAGCAAGGTGCAGTTCATGGCATCGCGGAAAAACGCTTCGAGCAATGGCTGCGAACGGACCACGGCGATGCCGTAGATGCCGCTGTAGCAAATCAGCAACTGGATATACAACGGCGTGCCGCGAAAAATGTAGGTAAACAGCTGAACCGGCCAACGCAAGACGCCCCAGCGCGAGACGCGCAAGATCGCCAGGGGCAACGACAGGAAAAAGCCCATGGCGATACTCGCCACCAGCAGCCACAGGGTCATGGCCAACCCGGTGAGGGTTTCGCCGTCGCTGAACAGAAAGGGTTTCCAGTATTCGGCAATCAACTCGATCATCGCGCGATCCCCCGTACACCCTGGTTGTAGCGCCGTTCCAGCACGCGCAATACGTAGTTCGAAGCGCTGGTGATCAGCAGGTAAAGCGCGGCGGCCAACAGCAGAAAATCAAGCATGTTGAACGTACTTTTGCCGGCTTCCTGCGCGACTTTGACCAGGTCCGACAAACCGATGATCGATACCAGCGCCGTGGCCTTGAGCAGCACCAGCCAGTTGTTGCCAAGGCTCGGCAAGGCGAAACGCATCATTTGCGGGAACACCACGAAACGAAAACGCTGCCAACGGTTCAGGCCAAAGCACGCGGCGGCTTCCTGCTGCCCACGCGGCACACTGAGAATTGCCCCGCGAAAGGTCTCGGTGAAGTACGCCCCATAGATAAAACCCAGGGTGATGATGCCAGCCACGAAGGGGTCGATTTCCATGTAGGGCCAGTCCATGGCTTCGGTCAGGGCGCTGAGCCAGCCTTGCAGGCTGTAGAAAATCAGCAGCATCAATACCAGGTCGGGCACGCCACGGATCAGTGTCGTGTAAAAGGTCGCCGGCAGATTCAACAGCTTCAGCGGCGACAGCTTGGCCGCCGCGCCGAGCAGTCCCAGCGCCATGCTCACCACAAGTGCGAGCGCCGACAGTTTGAGGGTGACCCAGGTGCCGTGCAGCAACAAAGGGCCATAGCCTTGCAGGGCCGAAAGATCGAGCCCCGGAATATTCAGGAAGGAATTCACGCCATTCACCTGTCTTGATGCGCCCCGGTCGCTGCAACACAGCGACCGGGGCGCGAGGATCAGTTGTTGTAGAGGTCCAGGTCACCGAAGTGTTTCTGCTGGATCTGCGCGTAGATGCCCTTGTCGTGCAGGGCCTTGATGGCGGCATTGAGCATGCCTTTGAGCTCTTCGTTGTCCTTGCGCACACCAATGGCGATTTCCGACGGTACCAACGGGTCGCTGATGCCTTCACTGTTGTGGAAGTCCGCCCCTTGTGGCGAAGTCAGGAAACTCATCTGCGCTTGCAGCTTGTCCTGGATCGACGCATCGAGACGGCCAAATACCAGGTCGGCATAGACCTGATCCTGATTCTGATAGGCCCGCAGTTTCACCCCACCCGGCGCGAGTTTGGCCTTGGCGTAGGTTTCCTGAATCGTGCCCTGCATGTAGCCGATGGTTTTGCCGCGCAGCGACTCGGCGGTCGGCAGCAGCCCGGAATCCTTGCGGGTAACGATGGCGGTCGGTCCGGCGTACAGGCGATCGGTAAAGTCGATCTGTTTTTTGCGTGCGTCGGTCACGGTCATCGAAGATTCGATGGCATCGAACTTGCCGGCCTTGAGCCCCGGAATCAGCCCGTCGAAATCATTGCTGACCCACACGCAGGTGAGCTTCAGCTCGGTACAGATTGCATTGCCCAGATCCACGCCGAATCCCTGTACACCGCCATCGGCCGTGGTGGATTCAAAGGGTGGGTAGCTTGGGTTGACGCCAAATCGCAGCTCCTTCCATTCCTTGGCACTGGCGCCCGTGGTGCAGCACAGCAACGCGAGTGCCGGCAAAGTCAGCCATTTGATGTTCATGTTCTTGAGTCCCGGATTATTTGGATTTATCGCGATCCGGCGCCTGCGTCGGACCACACTTTTTGACAGGGGCAGAGAGTCGATGCGGTCTTCACCGCAGCCGTTTTTGTTGTTGTTATCGACTGGAAGCAGCCAGTCGTCGGAGTTGCACGCCATCTCAAGCGGTGAACGACAAGTGCTTGAAACGGACCGCCAGAATGCCAATTGCCGGGAGGGTGCTGGTGTCGTAACCCCCTGTTCAAACAGCGTGCCTGTGCTGAACGAAGGGGTTTCACAGCCGATTCTGTCGTCTGCTGCCAGTGACTGTTTCTCCGCTTGATGGGAGCGCCACAGTCAATGCGATTGCCTTTGAGGCGGGCTTCATCTGCATAACGATGAGTCGTAAAGGGTGCCTGACCGATTCCGCTGTGCGCGCGCTGTTTTTCGACTTCTCTGGCTGTATCCAGGGTCGGTATTGGCCGAAATCTTCTCGCCATTGCCTCGACAATAAGTCCGTTGCAACTACATGGACCACCCACAGGTAGTCCAGACCGGCACACAAAAAAAACGCCCAAAGGAACCCAATATGACCCGTTACATTGACGTCAATGATCTGAGCCGTCTCGTCCAGGAAAAAGGCTTGCCTCGCTGCCTGATCGAAATGGCCGAATACATCCGTCAAGACTACGTACGCTGGCCGGATTTCGAAAAGTGTGCGCGCCTGGCAAACCACTCACCCGAGGGCGTCATCGAGCTGATGCCCGTGTCTGATGCGGCGCTCTACGCCTTCAAGTATGTCAACGGACACCCGAAGAACACCCACAATGGCATGCTGACGGTCATGGCGTTCGGTGCACTGGGAGACGTCGACACCGGCAAGCCTGTGTTACTGAGTGAAATGACGCTGACGACCGCTATTCGCACCGCTGCCACTTCTGCGCTCGCGGCCCGCTACCTCGCCCGACCGGACAGTCGCCGAATGGCGCTGATCGGCAACGGCTCACAGAGTGAATTCCAGGCCCTGGCGTTCCATACATTGCTCGGCATTACTGAAATCAGTCTCTACGACATCGATCCAGCGGCAACGGCGAAGCTGGTCGCCAACCTGCGGGCCTACCCTGCCATTCAGGTGAGCATTGCCAAAACCGTCGCAGAAGCGGTGCGTGGTGCCGATATCGTGACCACGGTCACGGCCGACAAGGCCTACGCAACCATATTAACGCCTGAGATGATCGAGCCCGGGATGCACCTCAACGCCGTGGGCGGCGACTGCCCCGGCAAGACTGAACTGCACCGGGACATCGTGGAGCGTGCGCGGGTCATGGTTGAGTACGAACCGCAAAGCCGCATTGAAGGGGAAATTCAGCAGATGCCCGCCGACTCTCCGGTCATCGAGTTCTGGAAGGTCATCGATGGTCAGACTCAAGGTCGCCAGCATGCCGAGCAAGTCACCCTGTTCGACTCGGTCGGCTTCGCCATTGAGGACTACTCCGCCTTGCGCTATGTGCTGGATGTTGCAAAAACGCTCAACATTGGCAGCGATATTCAGCTGGTACCAGAGCTGCAGGATCCCAAGAACCTGTTTTCGCTGCTGCAACCTTCAGCAACCGCCGATGAAAGGCTTCGGGCTTGATACCGCTCGACACTTCAAAGCGTTCACCCGGCGGCCTCTTCGGTTGCCGGGTAGGACCCTGAATCGCCTCTGCTATCTGCAATGCTCAAATCGCCCTTTCTTGCAGACTGCACGCCCCAGCTGATGAGCACGGACCGCAAGTCCTTGTTTACCGGCGTATTGACTGGCCGATGCCCTTGGCACAGGAAATGCGATAGCTACCGGGACGCCTCAATGCCACACCCCGTTGAGGCTCAATTCCACGCTAGCTGAGGCAGCCAACATGAACGCGATTGACCTTCTGAAAGCCGATCATCAAACCGTGAAAGCCATTCTTGCTCAACTGAGCGAGTCGACTGATAAAGCAATCAAGAAACGCACCGACCTCCTGGACAAGCTGGAGATGGAGATTTCCATCCATACAAAACTGGAAGAAGAAATCCTCTACCCAGCCTTCAAGGAGGCAGGGACCAAAGAGCAGGACGTCTTGTACTTCGAAGCGAAGGAAGAACATCGCACCGTCGACTCGCTGGTATTACCGGATCTGAAACAGACTGATCCGGGCACACCGGAATTTGCCGGGCGGGTGAAGGTCGTCAAAGAGCTGCTGGAGCACCACATTGAAGAGGAGGAAACCGAAATGTTTCCTCAGGCGAAAAAACTATTGGGAAAATCCAGGCTCGACGACCTCGGCGAGCAAATGGAAGCGATGAAAGCCAGTTGCAAAAAGGAATGGGCTGCAACCCATATGGCAGCCTGACGCCTGCCGGGTCGCCAAAGTCAAGTCTACAGCCGTAAAGCGGCGTATCTGTGGCGAGGGAGCTTGCTCCCGCTGGGGCGCGAAGCGCCCCCCCATTCCCTAAAGAGCAAGGGACTGCTGCGCAGTCCAGCGGGAGCAAGCTCCCTCGCCACAGGTTGCTTATTGTTTGCATAGGTATAGGGGGTATGCCTATCATGCGCAAAGCATAGGTAGGGGGGGTATCCATCCAATGGGCCATATCGCAGCAAACAAAGACGATCTTCTCAAGCGCGTAAAACGTATCGCCGGACAAATCCAGGCCGTTGAGCGCGCATTGGAATCGGATCTCGATTGCGCCAGGACACTGCATCTTGTGGCCGCCACTCGCGGCGCCATCAACGGTTTGATGGAAGAAATCATCGAGGACCACGCGCGCGAGCATGTCGCGAACCCTGCCCTGAGCGAAGCAGAGCGCAACAAGGGCGTCGAAGAGTTGCTTGAAGCCATTCGCCGTTACTCCAAGTGAACGCATCCAGGTAGACATCATGAGCAGCCCCTCCATCAACTACAGGCACGACCACGTGTTCCTTGGCCCGGCGCACGACGAAAATGCCAGGCGTACGCTTTGGGTTGTGGCATTGACCGTTGTGATGATGGTTGGCGAGATCACCGCCGGGTACATCACGGGCTCGATGGCGCTACTGGCCGATGGTTTTCACATGGCAACCCATGCTGGCGCATTGGGCATCGCAGCGGCCGCTTACGGATACGCAAAACGCCATGCCTACAGCCAGCGCTACAGTTTCGGTACCGGAAAGGTTGGCGACCTGGGCGGGTTCGCCTCGGCGCTGATCCTCGGCATGGTCGCCCTGGGTATTGGCGTTGAGTCTGTCATGCGCCTCTTGCAGCCCACGGAGGTTCAGTTCGGCACCGCCACGCTCATCGCGATTGCCGGTCTGATCGTCAACGTCGTCAGTGCCCTGCTGCTGGGCTACGATCACGGTCATGGGCACAGTCATGGGCACGATCATGATCACGGCCATGCCCATGCCCATCACAGCAACGACAACAACCTGAAATCCGCCTACGTCCACGTCATCGCAGACGCGCTGACTTCGGTTCTGGCCATTGTTGCACTGCTCGCCGGCCGGTATCTGGGCTGGGTATGGCTGGACCCGGTGATGGGCATCGTCGGCGCCATCGTCATCGCGCGTTGGGCCTGGACTTTGATGGGGACCACCGCAGGTGTGCTGCTCGATCAGACCGATGCGCACGTTGCCGAGGAAATCCGCGAACGGGTCGAGAAACCGGGGGATGCCACCATCACGGACTTGCACGTCTGGCGAGTCGGACCGCAAGCCCATGCGGCCATCGTCAGCGTCCTTGGCGAAGCCACGGTGAGCGCCGACAGCATTCGTGAACGTCTCATGCCGGTGCACGAAGTCAGCCACCTGACGGTCGAGTTTCGACCGGCCTGATCCACTCTTGTCTCCAAAGGAACCCCTAATGCCACCAGGGAAACGTGAACTGGCGCGGATCGAGCGCCGGTTGATCACCACGCTCACCGAAGCATGCGAAACCGCAAAAGGTGAAATCAAAGGCTTTACCTGGCTCACCCACACCGCTGACCTGAATGCGTTGACTGAAACCCTGAAGGTCATCTGGGTGTTCGAAACCCTGGCTGACAGGCAGCTCGCCCAGGTTGACGCGAAGGCGCGCATCCTTGAGCTGACGGCCATCGCGTTGAATGAGGCCGACATCGACCTGACCCCTTCGGACCGCAATGTCCGCTTCGACTCTGAGCAAGAGTGCCAACGTACTCACGCTGGTGACTGGAAAAGTCGCCTGGCTTAATCACGGGTGGCCAAAGGTGACTGACAATGGCTAAGGAAATCGAAAACCCCTGCATTGCAGTTTGCCAACTCAGTGGTGACCTGTGTGTCAGTTGCGGGCGTAGCAAGGAAGACATCCGAAAGTGGAAACGCATGAAGCGGCCTGAAAAAATGGCCGCTGTGCAACGGGCGAATGTGCGTTTGAAAGGGCTCAGGAAAGCACAGGGTTAGCCAGCATGGCGCCACGAGCGATCGCCTGCCGGCAATCCGCGACGATGCGTTCGAAGACTTTTGCAATGGGACTCGAGCGCACCGTATCCCCACGTGATTGTCATCTCGGACTGATCACATTGACCGTCAGGGTTTTCCGGTGTCGCTCCCGGTCGCCTGCATCGCCTTGGTCTGCTGATCAATGTACAAGCACCACTTTTCGGAGCTGCGTTCAGGCACGTTTGCCCCACCGCGAACTCCTGCTTTGAATTCGATCACCGATTTCCATTCGTCGGAGCCAATATCCGGCCCGTGCCCTTGCGCATCGGCAGTTTGCAGTCTCTTGTCGATCGCTTGGTACCATGCGTCGGAGCATAGGGTTTGCGCCTGGGCAAATCCCGTGGCGCCAACAAGAAACAAGGCAAGATACTGGGTCATGTGCAGTCCTTTTTGATCCGGGCAGTCGTCAAACAACGGCATAGGCCGGTTACTCCGTCAGCGAGCAGAGCTTTACGAGTTTCGCAGATCATCCGTCGGGTCGACCACAAAGGGCTTGTTATAATCAGCAAGAACCAACAGAAACCCGACGATTGAATACCTGACCGCCAGCGCTGGAATGAAGCACTCGATGAAGCGTCCAGGGTTAAAAAAGGACTTATCGCAGAATGTGGCCATATCTTGCTCCGCCCCTTCTGACGTGCGTCCTCCAACTGCTGGCAGCGAGCACCAACGCTGCACAGCAGACGCATGAAACGCTGACGATCATGGTAGAAGATGCCGCCGCACCCTGGTCAAACAGCGACGGTACAGGGTACGCCAACGACGTGGTCATGGCCGCCTTCAAAGAGATGGCCGTGGAAGCCAGGTTGAAAGTAGTGCCCTATTCACGCTGCAAGTACATGGTGCTCAGCGGCCAGGTCGCCGCGTGCTTCAACATGAGCTGGCAACCCGAATTCCAGGGCAAGATCAAACTGGCGGCGCGACCGATATTCGACGTCAGTAACGATGTTTTTGAATCCATCAAGGCGCCCTTGCCGAAGCCCCCGGACGGTCAATGTATTTTGCCGCCCGGCACCGTTGTCGGCATCACCAGAGATTACGAATACTCTGCCCAGGTCATGGCACTCCAGACCTCAGGGGTCGTGTTCGAGAACTCCCTCTCAGACTTGACCAGCCTCCAGAAACTCGCTGCTCGGCGCTTTCAGGCGGCCGTGATCATGAGCAACGACCTCGAGGTCAGAAACCGAAAGGCTCAGCAGTCAGGGACAGAAGACACCGTGCGCTTCGCCTTCAATTGCGGTCTGGTGAACTCGACGATAGGTTTTAGCCTGTCCCATCCAGACGGATTGCGCGCACTGGAAATGTATGACGAGGGCTATCGACGTATCGAGGCCAATGGGGTGCTCAAGAAGCTTCACCAGCGCTGGTTTCCTGAGCAGTGAATCACCCCGTGTTTCATGGAATGAGGTTCTTCACGCATCCCCGGGAAACTGTAGGAGCCAGCCTGCTGGCGATGAACTCAGGTGCGCCGCGTTCATCCAGTTCACCCCGCGTTATCGTTAACGACCATCGCTGGCAGGCCAGCTCCTACAGGGGACCGCGTCCACGCTGAAACTGTAGGAGCCAGCTTGCTGGCGATGGACTCCAGTGCGCCGCGTTGATCCAGGTCACCCGCGTTATCGTTAACGACCATCGCTGGCAAGCCAGCTCCCACTGGGGGCCATGCCCACGCCGAAACTGTAGGAGCCAGCCTGCTGGCGATGGACTCCAGCGCGGCGCGTTCATCCAGTTCACCCCGCGTTATCGTTAACGACCATCGCTGGCAGGCCAGCTCCCACAAAAGACCACATCTGTAGGAGCCAGCCTGCTGGCGATGGACTTCAGTGCGCCGCGTTCATCAAGTTCACCCCGCGTTATCGTTAACGACCATCGCTGGCAGGCCAGCTCCTACAGGGGACCGCATTTATCCGGTTCACACGCGTTATCGTTGACGACCATCGCTGGCAAGCCAGCTCCTGCAAGTCACGGGCGGACACTGACTCGCTGTCAGGCGGCCCGCTCCAGGGCATCCAGCAAGCCGGCGTACTCCAGCGAGAGCCTGTGGCGCGGGGCCAGATGCACGATGGGAACAGATACTTCGTGAGACTCGCGCATCTTGACGGAACTGCTCAGGTAAACCGGCAGCACTGGCAAGCCTTCGGCCAGCAGCTCATTGACGAGAGTCTGGTGTAACCCGGTGTGCCCGGTGAACTGGTTCACCACCACCCCTTCCACTTCAAGTGACTCATTGTGATCGAGGCGCAGTTCTTCCACTTGAGCGATGACCCGGTACATCGCCTGGCGAGAAAAGCTGTCGCAATCGAATGGAATCAGCAACCGGTCTGCCGCCACCAAAGCACTGAAGGTGTAGAAGTTCAGTGAAGGCGGCGTATCGATATAGATGCGCTCATAATCCTCGGACAATTCAACCAGCAACTTGCGCAGTTTGTTGATCTTGAACTTGCTCTCGAGTCTTGACTGCAGGTCTGCCAGATCGGGACTCGCCGTCACCAGGTGGAGGTTGTTGTAATGGGTCTCGGTGATGGAAACCCGATTCCGCCTGCCTTCGAAGCCGCCGGACAACGTCTGTCTGAAGAAATCGGCGATGCCGGCAGGAATATGCTCGTTGCTCAGCCCCGTGAGGTAGTGAGTCGAGTTGGCCTGGGGATCGAGATCAACCAGCAGCGTCCGGTACCCTTCGGCAGCACTCACAGCGGCAAGATTGCAGGCGATGCTGGATTTTCCAACGCCGCCTTTTTGATTGAATACGACACGACGCATGAGGCTTGCTCATCCATGAAAAGGCCAAGGGCCATCTGTAGTAAATGTAAGCGGTCATGTCAATTCTATGACTGGAATATTTCAGTTTCACGACAGGGGTTGCCTGAAGGCGCGGACTAGAGCATTCCACACCCATTCACGACTTGAATCGTACTGCCGACTATTCTGAAGCCAAGTCTGATTTCAACCGCGCGACGTCTGGCCTGAAGTTTTACTCAGGTCTCTGGGAAACCGATATGACAAATCCGCAAGATAAACCCGAATCCGACGAGGGTTTAGCTCAGATGCTTATGGGGAAAGGTCCCTGCACCTATCTATTGCTGCTCTTGCTGGGATTGATCCTGGTATTTCCCTTTCTTGAGGAAGGTCTGTTTGCTCGTACGTTGCTTGGCATTCTGTTTTCAATCGTGCTGCTCGTGGGGGCTTTCGCTACCAGGCAGACTCGGCGGGGGTTCATCCTCAAGCTGGGCCTGGCGTTGCTTGGGGTCGGCCTTCAATGGACGGCGTTGTGGGCTGAGAGTATCGCGATTCTCAACCTTGCCGGGATAGCTTATACGGCGTCTCTTGCCGTCTCGTTCAGCGGCGTGCTTCGCTATATTCTCAATCGCGGGCCAGTTTCTGCCGACAAGCTGCATGGCGCGCTTGCGGGTTACATCATGCTGGCCTTCGTCTGGTCCTTCGTTTATGCCCTGGTCGAAATATCCAGCGCTGGATCATTCGGCCCCGGCCACCTCGACTTCGTACAGCCCGGCACGTTCTTCAAACTGATTTATTTCAGCTTCACGACACTCACAACCACCGGTTACGGTGATTTTATCCCGATGACCAACCATGCCCGCTCACTGGTGATGGTCGAAGAATTTTCAGGCGTTTTTTACGTGGGTGTAGTGATAGCGCGGTTCGCCGGTCTTTATCCCTCGAATCAGGCCAAGTGACGTCTGTTGAAGCTGGCCACTCTGCCTCGTGCAAGCCCCTGAACCTGACGGACGCTGCCAAGCTCCGCTACCGACCTTGCCCGGTAAAAGAACCGAATGCCCCCGGCTTTTTCGTCTAACGTGAATTGAAGCGTTTGCATGATCTATTCCCCTGAAAATGGAGTTCGACGATGAACACTATCGCTTCCTGGCTGTCGGTTACGTTTCTTGGGCTGGTGCTCGGCGGCTGTGCCGCCGTCGGCGCCGGGAGCGGAGGCGCTGGCGAGACGGCGATTCGTTCGGGGAAAATCGAGCAGATTACACTCACCCAGATGCAGACCAATCACGATAGCGGCGTCGGCGCCATATTGGGCGGTATTGGCGGTTTAGCCTTGGGAAGCCTGGTCGGCAAGGGTACCGGTCGGGATGTCGCGATGGTTGCCGGTGCCCTCGCCGGCGGGGTAGGCGGCAATTACGTCGAAAAGAAAAAGTATGATCAGCCCGTGGAAGCTCAGCAGATCATCGTTCGGACCCAAAGCGGCGTACTGGTTCAGGTGACCCAGCCAATCAATCCGGCGCTGACAAAAGGCCTGAACGTTTATGTCGAGGGCACCGGAAACGAAGCGCGGGTAGTGCCGCAAAGTTAGTGCCGCAAAGTTAGTGGCGGCAACAATCGCGAAGCAGACAGGCCCGTCAGAATGCCGCTCGAACCGCCAGCAATGAAAGTCGGTGTCATCTCCGACACCCACGGCCTGCTCCGCCCCGAAGCCATCGCGGCCCTGCTGGGCTGCGATTGCATCATTCACGCCGGCGACATCGGCAGCGCGCACATCCTCGACCAATTGGCGGCCATTGCACCGTTGCACGGGGTGCGTGGCAACAACGACCTGGACGCGCCCTGGGCGCGCGAGCTGCCCGATTGTCTGCGCCTGGACCTCAACGGCTGGAAGGTTCTGCTGGTGCATGACATCGCCGACGTTGCAATCCATCCAGATGAGCGTATCGACCTGGTGATCTGCGGCCACTCCCATAAACCAGGCATCGAATGGCGCGGCGAACGACTGTTCCTGAATCCGGGCAGCGCCGGGCGTCGACGCTTCAAGTTGCCGGTCACCCTGGCGCTGCTGGAGATGTCTGCACAGTCAATCGAACCTCGGCTGGTGTCACTGCTCGACTGATTCATCTGCCAGGCACCTGCGCACTGGTCATACAGCGCCAAGCCGAAAAACTGAAACATCGAACAATGACTGCCCCCTCGAACGCATGGGCCATCGATTCACGACTCGTCGGCAACCACTCTGACCCTGTGGCAGTCGGACGGCCCAAGCTTCTGACCACTGGAGGAGCGAACTTCAATCGGCATCAGGGTCTGGCCGCGCTCGTTGTCCAGCAGGACAGAACGCGTCTCTTCGCGCTTGAACAGGTAACGCTCACCCCACTGCCGCATGCCGACCACCACCGGAAAGATCTCCCGCCCTTTGTCCGTAAGGACGTACTCCTTGTAGGCACTGCCGTCTGACGCCGGTTGAACGTCGAACACACCGACCTCAACCAGGGTTTTCAAGCGCGATGCCAGAATGTTCTTGGCCACGCCGAGGCTTTTTTGAAATTCGCTGAATCGGCGAATACCGTCGAATGCGTCGCGGATGATCATCAGCGACCATCGATCCCCAATGGCCTCCAGTGTTCTGGCTACCGGGCATTCGCTGCTGTGCGGTGAAGTGTCTTCAACCATCGTATTGACCTTCCGGATAAGGATTGCCGGGCCTGCCGTGCAGCCCCGAGCAAAGTGGTTGCAATTTAAAACCTGATTCGGTAACAATTCAATCAAGTTTTTAATTGAAACCAGTTTAGCGCCACGGAGGCTCATGTGACAGCAGATGCCGATTCAGCCACCTGCCCTTTCGACCCGCAGGCTTCAGGCCGGCCCGATACGGATAATAATGAGCAAAGCGCCCGCGCAGAGGGGTCTGCCGGGCTTTCGCCGTCACTCACGTTGCTGTTTTCCGTCACCTGCGCGCTGGCAGTCGCCAACGTGTATTTCGCTCAACCCCTGCTCGATTCAATGGCTCAGAGCCTGGGGGTGGCCTCATCGGTGATCGGGGTCGTGGTGACGGCTACCCAGGTCGGTTACGCGCTGGGGTTGCTGTTCATCGTCCCGCTGGGCGACTTGCTCAACCGCAAGGGATTGATCCTCACGCAAGTGCTGCTGTCTGCGGTTGCGCTGGCGGGGGTCGGCGCAGCGCAGCAATGGCTGGCCCTGTTGGGCGCCATGGTCATCGTCGGTTTGCTCGCGGTGATGGTTCAAGTGCTGGTGGCCTATGCCGCCGTGCTGGCAACGCCGTCACAACGGGGCCAGGCCGTGGGCACCGTCACCAGCGGCATTGTCCTGGGCATTCTCCTGGCGCGGTTCACCTCTGGGCTGATCGCCGATCTGGCGGGCTGGCGCGCGGTGTATTTCGTTTCTTCGGGATTGATGCTGGCCCTCGCAGCGGTGTTCTGGAAAGTGCTTCCTGCCACCGAGTCTCCACGCAACCGAAACACCTACCCGGCACTCATCCGTTCGATGTTCAGGCTGTATATGACCGAACCGGTCTTGCGCATCCGTGGCCTGCTGGCCTTGCTGATCTTTGCCGCGTTTTCCGTGTTGTGGACATCCATGGTGCTGCCATTGAGCGCGCCTCCGCTGTCGCTGTCGCACACAGCCATCGGCCTGTTCGGTCTGGCCGGCGTTGCCGGTGCCCTTGCTGCCAGAAGAGCCGGTCGTTGGGCCGACCAGGGGCTGGGGCAACGCGTGACCGGCCTTTCGCTGGTGATCCTGACGCTGTCCTGGTTGCCCATCGCGTTTGCGCAGACGTCACTGATCGCGCTGGTGTGCGCAGTGGTCCTGCTCGACTTCGCGGTACAAGCCGTACACGTCACCAACCAGAGCCTCATTTTTGCCGCACGCCCCGACGCCCAAAGCCGCATGGTGGGCGCCTACATGTGCTTTTACTCGGTGGGCAGCGCACTGGGGGCCGCGGCCGCGACCCAGGTGTATGCGCAATGGGGCTGGACAGCCGTCAGCCTGCTGGGTGCCTCGATCAGTGCGACAGCCCTGGTGCTGTGGTTGATCAGCTCTCATTCCACAACGACCGATCAAGGAAGATTCGCATGAAAACCCGGCACCTGTTGGTCGCCACTTCGATTACGGCCATGGGCGGCGTGAATTTCCCGGTGATAAAACTTATCGTCTGCGCCAACCGGGGCTGATTCGGGACGGCTTCAGTCAGCCCCTTTGCGCACCGCCCGCCTGACCTCGGCCTGTATGGCATAAGCCGGTGCCTCCACGGCATTGAAGTCATGGGTATAGCGCTGGGCAAATCCCTGCACACCCCATTCCTGATATTGCTGCACATGTTTGAGTTCGTGAGCCCAGAGCGCGACGTCCTGTTCTGCGGCTTGGGCGTCGCGGAAGAGAATGATGTCGATCAGTGTCACGGCACCGACATCGGGGTTTTGCAACATGGCTGTGGCGGCGCTGAATTGGCCGTTGTCGCTGATCTTGTAGCGCGCGGCATCGAGGACGCCGGGGACGTACCAGGGCAGCAGTTGCTCACGGATGTGCGCAGGAATGGGTTGGGTACCGGCAATGGCTGCTTCATCGCGGGCCTGGGTCAGCCACAGCGCCAGGGCCGGCGTCGCGATCTGGTAAACGTCTTCGGGCACCACGTCCGGCAGGCAGATGCAGCCGTCCAGGCACACCTGTCTCTCGCCAGCCGGGCAGTCGCTGGTCTGGGCCGGCACTTCAAGCGCCAGGCAAAGAACAAACAGCGCCACCAGGGGTGTGATGATGGGCGGCATTCGGCACTCCGGGCAGCGGACAGTGGTGAACCGATTCCGGGTCAGGCATTGACCTGGAGTTCATGCAGAAGAAAACCCAATGATTCCGGGGCTGCGCAATGACTTTTTTCCGAGCGTTGTTCATCCCAGGGCATCGCGTCATCGGTGCAGAAATCTCCAATGCATTCCATGCTCAGCTCGGCGTCGAGCAGTCCGAGCGGAATCCAGAAATAAGGTGTTTCGCGAAGAACATTAGGCACGGTCGAGCCACATCGCGAGCAAAAGTCATTTCTGTACCCGCTGGATTTGCGCCAACCGGTGATCGCCTCTTGCCCATCTTCCCATCGAAAGTCGCGAGCATTGACCAGTGTGGCGAGATTATGGCCGACCCCGGTTTGCTTGCGGCACAGCGTGCAATGACAGCGATAGAAAAATCGTGGCTCTACCGCCAGGGAAAAGCGTACAGCCCCGCAAAGACATTGCCCTGATGCCATGAGTCCCTCCTTGAAAAATGTTCATCCGTATTGGCTTGCGCCATGATATCCGCTTGATCCCTAGCGACCGAGCAGTCCACTCGCCAACAGCGCTTTCAACGCCATCGGCTTGGCAAAGTGATAACCCTGGGCCTGCCCTGCGCCCATTTCACGCAGCAGCTCCAGTGTCGCTTTATCCTCGACACCTTCGGCCACCACACTCAGGTCCAGCGACTCGGCCATCCGCACGATTGCCCGGACAATCGCGCGACTGCGCGAACTGGTGGTCAGTTCGAGGATGAACGACTTGTCGATTTTCAAACCGCTGAAACGGTACTGATGCACATAGCTCAGGGAAGAAAAGCCTGCGCCGAAGTCATCGAGCACCACCGACATGCCGTTGTCGGCCAGTTGCTGCATGGTCTGTCGGGCAATCGCCGGCTCGGCGACCAGCGCCCCTTCGGTCAGTTCCAGGCAGATCCGCGACGGCGATACCCCGTGCTGCGCCAACAGTTCCAGCACCTCACTGGCGAAGTCGGGGCGCGTCATGCTGTAGCTGGAACAGTTGACGTGCACCGCAGGCCAATTGGCGTGCTCGGGCTGCGCGAGGATCGCGGCAATGCTGGTCAGCATGTACAGGTCCAGTCGACCGATCAGGCGCAAGCCTTCGACATCCGGCAGGAACTCGCCCGGCGCGATCACCCGGCCGCCCGGCTGATGCCAACGGATCAGCGCTTCCAGGGCCAGCAGCTCGCCGGTTTCGACGCTGACGATCGGCTGGAAATACGGCAGCAGTTCGTCAGTACGCTTGAGCGCGTTGCGCAAGGCCCCTTCCCGCTCGACCTGGTCCGAGACTTCACGGCGCACTTCCTGGTTGAATACCGCGTAGCTGTCGCGCCCGGCACTCTTGACCCGGTACATCGCCGCATCGGCATCGCGCAGCAAGTCGGCGGGCTCGTGATGGAACTGACTGTCGGCGCTGACGATACCGATGCTGCAGGACGAAAATACCTCATAGCCGTTGATGAAAAACGGCAGGTCGAACGCCACCAGGATCCGTTCGGCGATCTCGATCATCACGTCCAGCGGGGCCTCGGGCGCCAGTACCGAAAACTCATCGCCCCCCAGGCGTGCCAGCATGTCGGTCTCGCGCAGACAACCGCGCAAACGCTGGGCCGCCTGCATCA
Source organism: Pseudomonas sp. GW821-FHT07G06 (assembly GCF_058986625.1). NCBI lineage: Bacteria > Pseudomonadati > Pseudomonadota > Gammaproteobacteria > Pseudomonadales > Pseudomonadaceae > Pseudomonas > Pseudomonas sp. GW821-FHT07G06. The sequence continues at coordinate 46,643 of NZ_JBYSVW010000007.1, read as the reverse complement.
ACAGCAGGTCGCCAAAGTGGTGGCCGAGGCTGTCGTTGACCATCTTGAAGCGGTCCAGATCGATGAACATCACCGCCAGGTGCCCGCCTTCGCGGCCGAACCGCGACCAGGCCAGATTGAGGCGCTGTTGCAGGTAGGTGCGATTGGGTAGCCCGGTCAGTGCATCGTGGGCGTTTTCGTGCTGCAACTTGGCGTTGGCGTGATCGAGTTCGCGGGTGCGGCTCTGCACCCTGGCTTCGAGCTGGAGGTTGGCGGCATGGATCGCTTCAGCGGCGGTGCGTCGCGACAGCGCCGTGTCGATGTGCCGCGACACGAATGTCAGCAGTTCCTGGTCACGCTGGGTATAGCGCACCTGTGAGGTATAGCTTTGCACCGCCAGCACGCCGCGCACCGCGTCGTCTTCGAACAAGGGAATGCCCAGCCAGGAGTAAGAGCGTACAGACTCATGGGCAAGTTCGATTTCACCCTGCGCGGACAAGCGTTCGGCCTCGGCGACGTCAATCAGGCAAGGTCGGCGCTGACGGATCACATATTCGGTCAGGCCCCTGCGCCCTCGCCGTGCCGGCGGGCAGGTCGTCTGCCGCTCATCCACGTAATAGGGAAAGGTCACTTCGCCGGTGGCGTCGTCGAACAGCGCAATATAGAAGTTCTGCGCGAACAGCAGATCACCGACAATGCCATGCAGGGTCTTGAACAGCTCGGCCATGTCACCGGGCTGGCTGGACAGTTCGGCAATCTGGAACAGCGCGCTCTGCAGATGTTCGGCGCGTTCCCGCTCTGCCACTTCCTGGCGCAATGCATCGTTGAGTTCGGACAGTTCCAGGGTGCGACGCATCACCGTTTCTTCCAGGTCCTCCCGGTGCAGAATGCGGTCCAGCGCCATGGCCACGTGACGGGCGACCACCAGAAACAACGCGCGGTCTTCAGCGCTGTAGACACGCGAAACGTCGTAGACCTGCATCGCCAGCATGCCAAACACGTCATCCGAGGCATTTTTCAACGGTGCGCCCATCCAGAACTCGGGACGATCACCCACGCAGTGGAAACGGTTTTGTGCCTGGGCCGCGAGAATGCCGGCGGAATCGATCAGCAATGGCTGGCCACTGGTCAACACCTGCCCGGTCAACGACAGGCGCGATGGGTCAAGGTATTCATAGTTTTCCGATTCCAGGGCATCGACGTCGATGATGTCGACGTAATACGGGTAATCGATCTTGCCAGTGTGCGGGTTATACAGCGCGAGATAGAAGTTCTCGGCGTCGATCAGACTGGCCAGCAGCCGGTGAACCCCCACCAGGAACACTGAACGGTCACGGGTCGAACTGGCCAGATAGGTAATTTCATACAGCACACGCTGGGTGATCTGCGCACGGGCCAGGGTATTGGTCTGTAGCTCGATGCCCAGGCGCCGGGCAAAGTCCGCAAACGCGGGTTCAGTAGCTTGATTGACGGGTGCGAGCAGCCAACCCAGCTCACTTTCGCCTCTGCCGGTCGGCCAACGATGCAGGTTCGACGTCAGGCAAAAAGCTTCAAACGCCTCATTGGCAATGCTCGAAGGCCATTGCGCCCGCGGGTCGCCTTGCCCGACCCAATGCATTTGTTCGCCGGCGCGGTAGAACACCCAGCCAGTGCTGTGGGCCCAGTTGCGCGCTGAGTCCAGCACGTGTTCGATCGAGTCGTCGTTGCCAGCGTAAGCCATGCCGACCGTATCCGGATTCACGGTGGGCTGGAGTGCGGCCACTTCGCAATGGCTCGAATGCCGCCGGGAGTCGGTCAATGTACGAAAACTCATCAGGGCTCCCTGAACCAAAAACTGCCGAAACGCACTGACTGATTGCTAGCAATATGCCATCTATCATCTTATTTATAGCTTATAGCGTTTTTTTCAATGGTTTGTTCACTTTAGTGCCAGGTATGAGACGGGCTGCAAATTATTCGCTGCGTATTGCCCGGGCCAGCGTCTCTACGGTGATGCGTTCCATCAACCGGCCCAGACAAAGAAACGCCACTCTAGCGAGTGGCGTTCCTGTAGTGCTGTCTCTGGAGGGGACTATTGATCAGGCAATGTTGGCCTGAGGTGGCGCATCAACAAAAAACTGTCGATACCACTTTCTCAATTCGAACAGCTGACCGTCCGCCTGGCACAACAGCGGAGACTCGCGATACACCTTGTTCTCCCAGATTTCGACGTCCTCGTAGAACGCCTTATGGGCAAACCCGGCGTATTCCTCGGCAATGGCGTCAATATCCGCAATCGCATGATCATGGCGCAGCTTCAATCCGTAGCAAAGGTCCAGACTCTCGTGATCGACCGGCGTATGGAAGTTGACCTGACGGCTTTCGTGGGTACCCTGCATTTCAACGTGCATGACGCCGGGTCCGAAGTAGGTGGCCACCGTCTCCAGTTGACTGCCCAGTGTGGGGTGCTGGCCGATCAAGGAGATCTGCCGCGCGATGTGCCTGTCGTACTCAACGGTGATCTTATCGATGGGCGACTGGTGAACGATGGCAAAGTGCGGGGTATCCACCAGGTTTTCTATGATTTCCTTGCCCTGGGTCTTGATCCTCCAGCGCTTGAAGTACCAACGCGTCCAGCCCTCCTCCCCGCTCATTTCGGCTGACCGCGGAACCTCCCATTCGGGCTCGCCACCTTCAGGATCGAACCAGAGATGAATCATCTGGTTGAGTTCGCGTACGTGGTGCCATTTCAGAGCGCCTTCCTTCGCCTTGGGTGGAATACGCTCCGAGTACGGTATGGCGGTGCACTTTCCCTCTTGATCGAACTGCCATCCATGGAAGGGGCAGCGAATAGTATTTCCTACGCAACTGCCGCCGCCAAGGTGAGCGCCAAGGTGAGGGCAATGCGCATCGAGTATCGCCACTTCCTGGTTTTCACCCCGAAAAGCCACGTAATCCCGATTGAAGTACTTGAACGATTTTATTTCCCCTGCGGCCAGCTCACTTGAAAAGAACACACCAAACCATCCCTTGGGGAATCGTTCAGAAAAAAAGTCTTTTTTCACGGTTGTATCTCCAGGCTTTTATTGTTTTTTTGCGCGTCACCCTAAGCGTCAGAACCAGACAGCAACACCTCTCTTTCGCAAGAAACAAATACTCCAGCGCCCTCATTTTCATTTCGAAGTTCATCATGAAGCGATCGATTAATGGGTGCGTTACCAGTCAACATTATTCATTCGAGCTTAGCCCCGATCCAAAACAATGCCGACCACATACATAGTGATCAGGCAACTTCGAGATTATCCGTGCGAAGTAAACCATCTTCCCTCTTCTATTGAAGTTAACTTTCAGGGCCAACTGCCTACAGATGAATGTGAAGAAAACTAGTAGTGCAAGAGCTCTGTGTAAAGGCTCAAATTTGCACGCAGCAGTGCTTTTTCGCACTCTACAGCCAAGTTGCCTTAATCGAGGCGTACACCGTACACGCCATGAGGCCGCCTTGAGTTCCGGGTTTACCAGATGGTTGATCGCTGCAACTCTACGTGCTTTTATGCACAGCCCGCCCCTCAACTCGGTACTGATCCAGCACAAGTACAACCAATGTTTGAGGGGAATAACCGGATTGCACGATCCAACGCCATTAGAACAAAAAGGAACATCGAGAATGCTGGACTGGGACGATCTACGTTATTTCCTCGCCGCCGTTGAAGCGGGTTCCTATTTGGGCGGCGCAAAAGCGTTGGGGGTTAATCGAACAACTGTAGGCCGTCGTGTCGAAGCACTGGAAAAACGCATCGGCAGTCCACTCTTCAAACAATCGGCGTCCGGATATCATCCAACTGAAGTAGGCATCAAAGTCTTGAAGTGTGCTAAGCAACTCGAAAAGCATGTCGCGCAGTTGTCAACCACACTCGTCAAACAACAAGGCGCACTGGAGGGGCATGTTCGCGTTGCCGTCGCAGCGGAACTGGGCAGCGACCTGCTCCCCGACATCATGCGTTTTCAACAGACCCATGCCGAAGTGACCGTTGAAGTCTCAAGCGTACGCGACCCGGGAATCGCTCTGACCCAACGCAAAGCCGACATCGCCCTGGGCGTTTTGAGGGCAAGGCCTGAGTATTTGACAGGGCTTTGCCTGGGTAGATTGTCACTCGCGGTTTATGGCGCCGCGAGTCCCCCTCGCCCCCGTGTGGACCCGGAGCACTCAACCTGGGTTGGGTGGTCTGAAGACATGAACGGCTGCATGCTGGCAAGCTGGATGACCCGCCATCTCAAGGAGGACGCCCGCACCGGTAGCTGGGTAGACTCCTGGGCCGCGCTCAAGGCGGCCACTCAAGCGGGTCAAAATGTCGCGCTGATGTGGCAGGCCTTTGCCGAGTCCGACCCCGGGCTTGTTCAGCTTCCAGGATTCATGACGGGGACAGGGCAAGGATCGGATCTCTGGCTTCTGTCACTCGAAGCGATTCCGCTGGATGCCTGCAAGAAAGAGATGTTCGATTTTCTGTTCTCCAGCCTCAGGCACAAGCTCTGCGGCGGGCCAGGTTTCACCGCAGCTCCCCAGTAGCTCCCTGCATTTCAATGCGACCTGTCAGTCGTCATTGTCATCGCGATCACGGTAGCGACGGTGATCGCGATCATAGTCGCTTCGATCATAGCCACGACGATCATCGTCACGGTCATAACCTCGATCATCGTCCCCTCTCCAGTCGCCACCACGTCGATGGTCATGATCGTGATATCGCCCGTACCGTTCTCCGTCATCCCAATGCGGGCCGCAGCCTCCCAACATCACGGCGCTGGAAATGGCCAAGATCAAGATTACTGCACGATTCATGAAAACGTCCTGAATGTCGGAATTATGGAAGGGTCACGGCTGCTCGAAACGTTCATCCGGGCAGTGCTCAGACAGGCTTATGACCATTCTGTAACTCAATGATTCCGTTGGGGATTACAAACAAGTGACGGTCACTCTCAGCGACCACGCCATCAAGACCGACCGGGCCTGTCATCAAAAGCCAAGGAGCTGTCGTCGAATGAAAAGCGCCCCTGACACGAGGGTTATCTAATGGCAGTACTGAAAAGGTCTCTGGCGACGAGTCGACGTAAGCGACGTTGCGCCTGAGTCACGAGTTGCCTGGAACACCAGGCAGGAGAACAACAATATGAAATTCGTGAAAACTCTTCTGGCTGCCGTCCCCCTCATGGCGCTGGCCATCGATGCCCACGCCTATGTATCGAGCCAGGAAGCCGCCCGACTGGGCAGCAGCCTGACGTGGGTGGGCGCCGAAAAGGCCGGTAATGCCGATGGCTCCATTCCGCCCTACAACGGTGGCCTGACCACTGCCCCGCCCGGCTACAAGTCCGGCGACAGCATGCGCCCGGACCCCTTTGCGGGTGAAAAACCGCTGCTGGTGATCAACGGCAAGAACGTCGATTCGTACAAAGGCATGCTCACCGCCACCACCGTGGCATTGGCCAGGCGCTACCCCGACTTTCGCATCGACGTGTACCCGACCCACCGCACGGCATCGCTGCCCCAGGCGGTACTGGACAACAGCCGCCGCAATGCCACCAATGCCAGGTCCCTCAACGGCGGGATCGCCATCGACAATGTGATGCCCGGGGTGCCGTTCCCGATCCCGCAATCGGGTGCCGAGGCGATGTGGAACTTCCTGCTGCGCTACCAGGGCGTCAACATCCACTCCAAGTACGACTCCTGGACGGTCGACACGGCCGGCGTACCGAGCCTGGCAGTCACCGGCGAGGCATTCGTCTCCTTCCCGATCTACGAGAACATGTCCAAGCCGTTCAACAGCTCGGACATTTATTATCAGTTGAAATTGTCCTATACCGGGCCTGCGCGCCGAGCCGGCGAGTCGATCATGCTCAAGAACGCCACCAATCCAACGGAATTTCCCGGTCGCGCCTGGCAGTACATGCCGGCCCAGCGCCGGGTCAAGCAGATTTCGATCCTGGCCTACGACACCCCCAACCCCGGTACTGCCCGTGCGCTCGAGCTGTATGACTGGACGCTGGTCGGCAAGCAAGAAATGATCGTGCCCTACAACACCTACAAGCTCACCTACGCTCGCAACGCCAAATCCCTGACCACGCCCGATTTCATTGCCCCGGATTTCGTTCGCTGGGAAAAACACCGGGTCTACGTCGTGGAGGGCAACCTCAAGCCCGGTGCCAAGCACATCTACCAGAAGCGCCGCTTTTACCTGGATGAAGACACCTGGGCCGCAGTGGCCTCCGATCAGTACGACACCCGTGGCCAGCTGTATCGTGGCTCCTTCGCGTTCTTCAGCCAGAGCTATGACCAGCAAGTCCCGGATGCCACGCCCTTCATGACGTACGACCTGTCCAAAGGCACCTATAACATCAATGGCGTGGTGGGCCCTCATGGCGGCATCCGCTACATCGAGCCGCTATCGACGGCGCAGTGGGTGCCAGAGTCCATGGCGGGCGCCGGTATTCGCTGAGTTCGTGGTGGCAGAGCCCCCTTATTGGAAAAAGGGGGCGTGAGCTGCGCGGATCAGCTCTCGCTGGCAACAACCGGGTCTTGAGCCGCTTCGGCGGCCAGCTTCAATCGGTCAGCCTTGCTGATGTACTTATCCTTGCTTTTCGGTGCCAGTTTGGCACTGGCCTTTTTGGCGTTAGCCTTTAACAACTGATTTATTTTCTTGCGACGATTCATGCTGTTCTGCTCAACCGGTATTTCTTGAATGATATCAGCTTAAACATTCAGGCCGGGCTGCCATATCCCCCATAACTGGGGTCCTTCACCCACCCTTCCGGGTAATCACCACCATATTGGAGGAATATCCCCCGCTTCTGTCGCCTATGCCCCAGTCAACAACCTGTTCATTTACCTGGTTTTTTTCTTTACCCGGGTGATGGCTCATTAGTTGCACGCCCCCCACTTGTGCCCACAACAGCAGTCGTCCCGGACATGGAGACGACGGGACATCAGCCGAGGGGTAAACAAAATGAAAAGCGCGACACCACCATGCAACTCCTTCGACCGGCTGCGTAAATCAAGCCTGCCTTGTGCGATGCTCCTTTCCCTGGCCACGGCAGACGCCGCGCCACTGGATGATTTCGGCCCGCCACCACCGACGGACCCCTCGGCGTTTACCAACCCGCCGGCAGACCCCCAGGCCGCGCTGGATGCCATAGTGGCCATGCCACCCACCAATCAGGGTGCCTTCGCCCTGCCCAATGGCGTTATTGGCACCCGCACCACGCCAACGACCGACAACGTGCTGCCGCCAAACCTGCAGACATCCTTCAAGATCCCCACCAACGGCAAGCCCAGCCCGTTGTTCGGGGCGCAGCCCTACACTCAGCAACTGCTGTTGTTCGAAGAATTCGGCACGGAAAAACTCGACCCGACACTGCCACCACCGCCCCTGACCTTCCCGCCTCCGATTGTCGGCCCGGCGCCCACCCAGGACCCGAACAGCATCGCCCGCAGCGGCCCTTCGGCTGCGGCGCTCGAAGCCTTCATGCGCCAGCCCGGGCTGTACCCGTTTCCGTCGCAGTATTCCAACGTGCTGGACCGTAACCCGTGGAAAGCGCAGGTAGAAGCCTTCCTCAACCGCCATCCGGTCGGCTCGCCGGCCGAAGGTCGTCCGCCAGGAAAAGGCTGGTCGCACCAGCGCTGGAACGAGTTCTACCCACAGGTCGCCTTCAAGACCGCCCAAGCGGGCGCCAAGCTCAACGGCGGCATGCGCGACCGTCGGCAATTGCACAACTACGCCGTCGGTGAGTTCGGGCCGGGCGGGCTCTACAACCAGACCTCGGACAACCCGATCATCGCGGGCACCACAAAAGGCATCGACACGCGTTTCCACCCCAACATGCCGATTCAGAACCACAAGGCGCTCTGGACCTTCGACGGCACCTTTCCGCCAAAACTGTTGATGGTGCGCTACGGCCAGGGCGTGCTGATGCGGCACTACAACGCCCTGCCGATCGACCCGGCGGCCAACATGGGTTTTGGCCTGCACACCCTCAGCACCCACGAACACAACGGCCACAACCCGGCCGAAAGCGACGGCTATGCCAATGCGTTTTTCTTTCCGGGGCAGTACTTCGACTATCGCTGGCCGATCCAGTTGGCCGGTTACGACAGCATCAACACCAGTGCTCAGGATCCGCGCGCGGCGTTCCCCTGCGCCCCGGGCGAAACCCTGTATGTCAACGATGCCACGCCGGGCCTGAAGACCTGCAACAACGGCAGCATCAAGATCCGTGGCGACTGGCGCGAAACCATGAGCACCCACTGGTTCCACGACCACATGCTCGATTTCACCGCGCAGAACGTCTACAAGGGCAGCGCGTCGATGATGAACTACTACAGCGCCATGGACCGCGGTAACGAAGCCTTGGAAGACGGCGTCAACCTGCGCCTGCCCAGCGGTTCGGCATTGCCCTGGGGCAACCGCGACTATGACGTCAACCTGATGCTGGCCGACAAGGCCTGGGATACCAATGGCCAGCTATGGTTCAACCCGTTCAACACCGACGGCTTCCTCGGTGATCAGATGCTGGTCAACTGGCAGTACCAACCACGCCTGAACGTGCGGGCGCGCAGCTATCGCTTCCGCATCCTCAATGGCTCGGTGTCACGCTTCTTCAGGATCGCGCTGGTGCGTGAAGTCGTCGGTACCGGTGGCGAATTCCCCGGCCCGACAGGCTCCGGCCTGTCCTATACCCGCGTGCCGTTCCACTTGATCGCCAATGACGGCAACCTCATGGAGCACGCCGTGCCGTTCGACGGCAGCATGGACCTGGACGCCGACGGCGATGTGCAGGACCACAACGCCATCCTGCCCGCCCAGGGCATTGCCGAGCGCTTCGACATCATCGTCAACTTCTCGAAATACGGGATCAGGACCGGCGACAAGCTGTACTTCGTCAACCTGATGGAGCACCACGACGGCAAGGGTCCGGAGAGTATTCCGCTGAGCCTGGCCGATGTCCTGTCCGGCAAGTACAAGGCCGTGCTCAAGCTCAGTAGTAACGGCTTGCGATGGGAGGATGGGGACCCGGTGGTGGGCAAGTTCATGCAGATGGTGGTCCAGCCATATTCCGGCCAGGACGTGAGCATGAACCCCGCCGACTACGAACCCGCCAAGCCGGGCAAGCCGGTGGGTAAAAGCATGATCCCGCTGACCCTTAACCGCGATGATCCGGTGGTGCAGGCCAAGCTCAAGGCTGCGCGCCATCGCGAGTTCATCTTCGGTCGCTCCGACGGCACCGACGAAGAACCCTGGACGATCAAGACCGATGGTGGTTTCGGCTACCAAATGGATCCTCGGATCATCAGCGCCGCGCCGCAACTGGCCACGGGTCCGACCCCTGCCGGGTTCTCCGGCGATGGCACCCTGGAAGTGTGGAAAATCAGGAACGGCGGCAACGGCTGGAGCCACCCGGTGCACGTGCATTTCGAAGAAGGCATCGTCCTCAACCGCGACGGCAAGGCGCCGCCGGAATGGGAAAAATGGGCGCGCAAAGACGTCTACCTCATCGGCCAAGGCATCGACAGTTCGGTGGACGTTGACATTGCGATCCGCTTCCGCGAGTTCGCCGGGACCTACCTGGAGCACTGCCACAACACCCAGCACGAGGACACGTCCATGCTGATGCGTTGGGATGTCGAGCACCCCGGCCAGTTCCAGTTGATGCCAACGCCACTGCCTGGCTGGGACGGCGTCACCTACGTCAATTCCGCCGCGCTGCCGACTTTCCGCACTGGCGATGAACGTGTCGAGGACCCCGACAACCAAAAACCGATCGCCAACCCCGACAGTGCCATCAGCAACACCGGCCAACCGGTGACCATCAACGTGCTGGCCAACGACACCGACCCTGACGGTAACGTGCCGCTTAAAGTGGTGGGGCTGGAGCAACCGGACTCCGGCAAGGGCTCGGTCAGCACCGACGGTCTGCGTGTGATCTACACACCACCGGCCACGATCCCCGCGCCGTTCACCGCGACCTTTACCTATAGGGCCAGCGATGCCAAGAACGCGGAGTCGGCACCGGCGACGGTGTCCGTGGCGGTCTCGGCAGGGGTCGTCGAGAACCTGATCGTCACCAGCGCCACCGTCACCGCCCGCAGCAGCAGCCGCTGGTATTGGGTGCTGTCCGGCACCACCTCGCGTGGCCCGGGCAATACCATCACGGCGACTGCCACGACCACGACCGGCACGGTGAACCTTGGCACCGCCACCCTGACCACAACGCCTACAGGCGCGCGCTGGAATATAGCGGTGACAACCGTCGGCAGTGGCCCGGCGGCTGCCCCGACGGCGACCATCAAGTCGGCGTTCGGCAAAACCGTGACGGTGCCGGTCGTGAAGAACTGAGTTTCAACCTGGCTTTAGCGACGAGGGCCTCAATGGATCTGAGGCCCGAATCGGTCAGTTCGGTTGGTCCCGTTCAACTTTGTGGCGCGATGATCCTGAGCCATGGCCAGCGAGCCTGATAACTTCTGGCCTTCTGATCGAACAAGTCCGGCCTGGGATTGCCTGGATTGATTCGAAGCAGCCCGTGCTCTGTGTCGGCCAGGCCGTTGGGGGCATAGACCTCGCCGGTGGCGACATCCCAACCTATGCAGGTACCGGCAACCAGATAGCGATCGACCCCGTCCCTGGCCGACTGAAGCCTGGGATAATCCCCGCCGAACCGCTGGCTGTACCACAGGTGAACGCGAGCCTGATTCTTGACCTCAACGTTCACGTCGAGGTCGTTGAACAGCTGCCGGGCTGACTGGATGACCTCATTCTCTGCCTCCCAGGACAGATCATCATCGAAGTAAAAGACGTCGTAGTCCTTCACTCCCCATTCTGGCGGTCGCTGCGACTGATGATTCCAGACGGCCTGGAACAGGCAACCGGCCGTGAGCATGCATTGGTTCAAGCCGAGCTCGGGCAAGCGTGTGTAAATTTCTGCGTTCACCGGATTGGTCATTGCGATCCTGACCAGGCTTTCGGCAGTCAATGTCATCTTCATCCCTTCCCTATCGATCTGATCCTGGCGACCGACAATACCCCCGGTGCTTTACAAGTTCACGAAAAACACTGCCCGTTCCCTTATCCGGCCAATCAGGTGTCATTCAGCGTTATCTCGTCGGTACTGACTACGTGGATGACACTTTTGAAGTGAGCCGCCGCCGTGCCTGCCCCGATAATCGATAGCTTACTGACGAACTGTCGAGGTCAAGCATGACGAGCGCAAATACGGAACAAGTCAGCCCGCAAACACTGAGAAGAGTGATTGTCGCCGCCGGCATCGGCAACTTTGTCGAGTGGTTCGACTTCGCCGTCTATGGCTTTCTGGCCACCACCATCGCCCAGCAATTTTTCCCCAGCGGCGATGCCAGTGCCGCGCTGCTCAAGACCTTCGCCGTGTTCGCCGTGGCCTTCGCGTTTCGGCCCCTTGGCGGGATTTTCTTCGGCATGCTGGGCGACCGGATCGGCCGCAAGCGAACCCTGGCCATGACCATTCTGCTGATGGCAGGTGCGACGACCCTGATCGGTCTGCTGCCCACTTATGCGGCGATCGGGGTCACGGCGCCGATTCTGCTGTCGCTGATCCGTTGCGCCCAGGGCTTTTCCGCCGGGGGCGAATACGCGGGTGCCTGTGCCTACCTGATGGAGCATGCACCGAGTGACAAACGCGCCTGGTACGGCAGCTTCATCCCGGTGTCGACATTTTCCGCCTTCGCCGCGGCCGCCGTGGTGGCCTACGCGCTCGAGGCGTCATTGTCGGCCGAAGCCATGGGCAGTTGGGGTTGGCGCCTGCCGTTCCTGATTGCTGCGCCGCTGGGCCTGGTGGGGCTTTACTTGCGCTGGAAGCTCGACGAGACGCCGGCATTCCAGGCGGTGAGCCAGGAACATGCGGTCGCCCACTCGCCGCTCAAGGACACTTTGCGCAACCATGGGGCGGCGATCTGTTGTCTGGGTGCCTTCGTGTCACTCACAGCACTGTCGTTTTATATGTTCACCACCTATTTCGCGACTTACCTGCAGGTCGCCGGAGGCCTGAGTCGCGCCACTGCGTTGCTGGTGTCACTGATTGCATTGCTGTTCGCCGCGGCGATCTGCCCGCTGGCCGGACTGTATTCGGATCGGGTCGGGCGTCGCATGACGGTGATGACGGCCTGCGCGCTGTTGATCGTTGTCGTGTATCCCTCATTCCTGATGGCCAGCTCCGGCTCGTTCGCAGCGTCCGTCGTCGGCGTCATGCTCCTGGCGATTGGCGCGGTGTTGTGTGGCGTGGTGACGGCGGCCTTGCTCTCGGAAACCTTCCCGACCCGCACTCGATACACCGCCTCGGCGATTACCTACAACATGGCATACACCCTGTTCGGCGGCACTGCGCCGCTGGTGGCGACGTGGCTGATCAGCACCACCGGCAGCAACCTGTCGCCGGCGTTCTATCTGATCGCGATCGCACTGCTCGCGCTGGCGGGTGGACTGGCATTGCCGGAGACCTCGAGGATTTCCCTGCATGACGTGGCGGCGCAGGAGAAAGCCGAAGGCGTGGGTGCATCCGCCTGACACACGAAACGGGCCGGCAGGTGTCATCAGCGAGGTTTCCCTCAGCGGCCTTTGACTGGCGAGCAAAACCCTGCACAATCGCCGGCTGTTTTTGAGGCTTTCACTGGTTTGGAGGCCGCTTCGATTTCGACTCAGACGCGGCCTCATGTAGGAGCTGGCGCAGCCTGCGATCTTTTGGCGGTTTCGGAATGGCTTGAGATCAAAGGATCGCAGCCTGCGGCAGCTCCTACAGGCACATCCGATACCTTGGAGCCGGCTTGCCTGCGATGGTCGTAAACGATTACGCGTGTGAACTGGATGAGCGCGGCGCTCTTGAGTCCATCGCCAGCAAGCTGGCTCCTACAGTAGTTTCAGCGTAGGCATGGCCCCTTGTGGGAGCTGGCTTGCCAGCGATGGTCGTTAACGATAACGCGGGTGATCTGAATGAACGCGGCGCGCTTGAGTCCATCGCCAGCAGGCTGGCTCCTACAGTTCCCCGGGAATGCTTAAAGAATCTTTTTTTCGACAGGACGTCACTCGTGCAACGGATTGTTATTCTGGGCAATGCCGGCAGCGGCAAATCCACCCTCGCCCGCGCCCTCGGCAAGCATCTGGGGCTGCCCGTTGTGCACCTCGATACCTTGTTCTGGGAGCCCGGCTGGATCGAACCCGACGCTGAGCAGTTCCGCGCGCGGGTTAGCGCAGCGGTCGCAGCGGACACCTGGATTTGTGAAGGCAACTATGCCCGGCGCACCTTCGACCTTCGCCTGCCCCGGGCCGACCTGATCATCTGGCTCGATACGCCGCGCCTCACCTGCTTCGCCCGGGTGATCCTGCGCAGCGTCATGAACCGTCCTCGCCCTGACCTTGCAGCCGGCTGCGCAGAGAAGCTCGACCGGGCGTTCCTGACGTTCCTTGAGTTCGTGTGGAATTTCGATCGAGGCTACCGCCCGGGTATCGAAGCGGTGCGCCTGGCCATCGGCCCGCGGATTCCCGTGGTGCATTTGCGCAATCGCCGGCAGATTGCCGCCTTTCTCCATGGCTTGCCCGCCATGTCTGAAACCTGCCTTGAATAGAGAGGCGACGACATCCGTCACCGGAGGCCATGCCTCGCGCCCCAACCCCGACTCGATTCGACGTCACCCATGATTCCATAGCGACATCGTGGGCTTGTCATGAAATGAAAAGAAATTGTCGTCGAATGAATCTCCGTCAGCCTCCCCCCTCCATAAATTCCTCTTCGGGCCCGCGCGCGTTGAATCCCGCGATCTGACGGCGGGCCCGTTCTGGTTTACAGGCTCAACATCATAATAATAATCCGAGGGGCCGCATCGTATGCGCGTGAATTTACCCGTAACCGAACATGAAAGAGTATTTCCCGCCGAACAACGATTGATCTCCACGACCGATCTCGATAGCCGGATCACCTACTGCAATGAGGCCTTTGTTGCCATCAGCGGTTTCACCTACGACGAATTGGTGGGCCAGCCCCATAACCTGGTTCGACACCCCGACATGCCTCCCGGGGTGTTCATTCACATGTGGCACACCATCAAGCAAGGCAAACCCTGGATGGGCATTGTGAAAAACCGCGCGAAAAATGGTGATTTTTATTGGGTCAGTGCCTACGTCACGCCCATCCATGAAAACGGGCGCCTGAGTGGTTACGAGTCGGTCCGTTCGCTGCCCAGCCGCGACCAGGTTCGTCGGGCAGCAGCACTCTATGCACGGATGCGGGCCGGCAAGCCCATCGTTTCCCTGAGCACGCGGATTTCCCGGCCGCTGCAACACGGCTGGCCGTTGCTGATCACTGGCGCAGTTTCATTGCTCGCCGAGCAGTGGCTGCCCAACTCGGCGGCACAGGGACTGATGGTGGCGAGCCTGTGCCTTGCCTGGTACCTGATCGATTCCCGGCATCGCAGGGCCATCGAGCGTACCCTGGCCGAGCATCCGAAAGCCTTTTCCGATCCATTGGTCGCGCTCACCTACAGCGACAACCATGGTCCCCAGGGGCGCCTGGACATGGCCATGGTCAGTGAGGAAGCGCGCTTGCAGACCGCCCTGAGCCGACTCGTCGATGCCGGGGTCAATGTCAAGGCCAAGGCCGCGCAGTCATCCGAACTCTCCGGTTCGCAGGCGCAGTCGCTGGATCGTCAGCGCAGTGAAACCGATCAGTCAGCCGCCGCCATCTCGCAGATGGCCGCCACCATCCAGGAAGTCACCCAGAACGTCATCAGCACCGCGCATGCCGCATCGGAGGCTGACCAGTTGACGCGTGAGGGCAGTGAGCTGGCCCGGCAAAGCCTGAGCGCCATGGAGACCATGCATGAGGCGGTCAACGAGATCGGCAAGGCGGTCAACGCATTGGCCAGTGAAACGCAATCGATCGGCAGTGTCGTGGATGTCATCACGTCCATTGCTGAACAGACCAACCTGCTGGCGCTCAATGCGGCGATCGAGGCGGCCCGGGCCGGTGAGCAAGGTCGCGGTTTTGCCGTGGTTGCCGATGAAGTGCGCTCCCTGGCACAACGCACTCGCACCTCCACCGAACAGATTCACGGCATCATTGCGTCTCTGTACGACGGTGCCGATCGCGCCGTATCAACGGCCAGCCGTGGCGAGCAGATTTCCCGCGAAAGCATGCAGCGTGTCGAGGCGGTGCAGTCGGCGCTGGTCGGTATCAGTCAGGCCGTCACCCGGATTACCGGGATGAGCCAGCAGATGGCCTCGGCGTCTGAAGAGCAAAGTCATGTGGCTGAAGACATCAATCAGCAGATCACGCGTATTGCCCAGCTCTGTGATCACAGCGCCGGGCAGGCCAAACAAGGTGCCGCGATCAGCCAGGATCTTGAAGTCATGGCCGACTACCTGCACAGCCTGGCCGAACGTTTCAACCGATAGTAGCGACAGGGCGATTCCTGCTTCGCCAAGGTCCTCGCCCATTGATGCGGCTCCGAACCAATGGCATCACCTGTGGCGAGGGAGCTTGCTCCCGCTGGACTGCGCAGCAGTCCCTCTTTTTGGGGGCGCTACGCACCCCAGCGGGACGGTGCGGCGATCCGACAAGCTCCCTCGCCACAGCTACGGCAACGCATACACCCTGAACAGTCTCTTCACGGTAAGGTTGCTCCCACCCAGATACTGGTCGTAGGCCTTTTCCACAAAACCCGAGTAATAGGCTTCACTCAGGGCCGTATCGACCAGCAGGCGGAAGTCTTCGTCGTTGCGATCGACCATCATCGCCACCGGCGAGTACTCGAAGATGCGGTCCAGGATCATCAGGTTCTGCGCCGCACCTCCCTTGGCGATTTCGTTGCGCAGCAGCATGCGTTCGGAGAAGAAGGCATCGGCCTTGCCCTCGGCGACCAGCTTGACGCCCTCGTCATTGTTGGCCACGGTCACCAACGAGGCGATCACGTTGAGCAGGCGCATGCGCTCGCGAATCCAGTCTTCGGTCACCCCGCCCTCGAGGGTCGCGTAAGTCTGGTTGGCCAGGCCATTGTTGATGCTGGCACGCCAGGTCGGACCGCTATTGGCGACCTTGCCATTGAGCACATTGAGCAAGGGTTCGGCCGCATCGTTGCGCACCACGACCGAGAGGCCGGCGGTGTAGACCGGGATGGAGTAGCTGATCATCTTGCGCCGTTCCAGAGTAGGCGCGGTCGGCGTGCAGAGGATGTCCACCTTGCCCTGGCTGACAGCACTGACCTGGTCCGCAACCGTGACCGGCAGGTAGTGCACTTGCAGGTCGGGCAGGCCCAGTTCGCTCTTGAGCTTGTCGGCGACTTTCAGGCACAGGTCGATGGCATAACCGCTGGCCTTGTCGCCGTCCTGCTTGCTGAAGGGCGCCAGGTCCGGCAAGTAACCCAGGTTAAAGGTGTGGCTGCTGCGCACGCGTTCAAGGGTGTTGGCGCCGGCCATCAGTGGCAGCGTCAAGAGTGCGAAGGCAAGCAGCAGTCTGGTGGTTGTGGCAAATGGTACGTTCATGTCCGGTTTCCCCGTATGCAGATGTCTGTGCAGTCCTGATGGCTACGCCTGAGGGTTTGCAGGCCTGGCCTGGCTGGCCGCTGGCACTTCGGTGAAGCGCTTGGCGAGGAATCCGTAGAGCAGGTAGCCGACAGCGAGCACCAGGGTGCCGCCCATCACCGCGTCCTTGCCGCAGGCATACAGGGCGTACAGGGAGTACGTGACGGCAATCAGCAAGACCACCACGTTACGCGTGCGAATCGCTGATGAGACCCCGGCCTTGTGCATGATCACCAGCAGGCCGGTCAGCGCAGTGATATAGGGAATCAGATTGGTGACCGCGGCCAGGCTCACCAGCTTGCTGAACTGCGCGGCGGCGTCGGGGGAGATGGTCGACAGGGCCATCAGGGTTTGCAGTACACCGCAGACGATCATGCCGACGACGGGCGCATTCATCGAGTTGACCTTGCTGAACAGCTTGAGGAACAGGTTCTGGTCAGCCGTCATCTTCGCCGTTTGCGCCAGGGTGAATTGCCAGCCCAACAGCGAGCCGACGCAGGCCATGACCGCCAGGGCCATGACGATATTGCCCACCATCGGACTGAATATCGTGGCATAGACCAGCGCAAAGGGCGCCGAGGACTTGGCCAGTTCGGCGTTGGGAATGATGCCCTGGATGACGGTGGTCGACAGCACATAGACCACGGCGGCACCGAGGGTGCCGAACAGGCAGGCCAGTGGCACATTGCGCTTGGGGTTTTCCACGGCATCGGTGGCCTGGGCCGCCGACTCCATGCCCAGGAAGGCCCACAGGGTCAGGGGGATGGCTTTGCTGATGGCCTCGGAAATCGGCAGGCTGTTGGGGTTCCAGGCGGCGGCCAGCACATCGGGCTTGAACCAGAACCAGCCGATGATGCTCAGGCCCGCCACCGGAATGATCACGCCCCACACCGTGAACGCGCCGATCTTGCCAGTGATACCAGGGCCACCGAAGTTGGCGAAAGTAGTCAGCCAGATCAGCGAGATCGTGCCGATGCACAGTGGAATGGCACCCGTGCCCAGCCAGGGCACGAAGGCGGTCATGTAGCCCACCGCCGAAATGGCCACGGCCACGTTGGCGATGGCCAGGGACAGGAAGTACAGGTACGAGCAGAGGAAAAAACCCGACTTCGAATGGGCCTCTTCGGTATAGGCGGACAAACCGCCGGAACGCGAACAGAAGACTCCGCATTGGGCAAAGCAGTAAGCGATGGCCATCGAGCCGATCGCGGTGAAGATCCATGACAGCAGCGAGACGGCACCCAGTTGAGCCATGTTGGTGGGCAACATGATGATGCCCGAACCCATCATGTTGACCGTTACCAGCGTCGTGAGCCCCATCAGGCCCATTTTCTTGCTTGAATCAGCCATCGCAAACTCCTTGCCTTGTTCAGAGTTTTGAACCTGGGCCTGGCGACGTGCAGCACGCGGCCGGACAGGGGCTAATGCTTGATCAGACCTTGGGCCTGTAAACGCACCGCATCGCTGGCAGCGATGTTCAAAGCGTTCATCACCAGAGTTTCTCGGTCTGCCCGACGTTGAAGTTCCTGGGATGAATATCTGGGGAGGCATCATGTCCCGGGGCCAGGAGCGATTGCCCTATTGGGTATAGTTCAAATTTACAATCTGTTACTTCCTGCTGATTTTTTCCTGGGCCTTTTGGGCATGGCGCATGGCGCATGGCGGTCAGACGCCCTTCTTTTCCTTGAATGCCCCCATAGGTTGCATCCAACCTATGGGGGGGCACCCAACCTGGCTCACGGTGAGAAGGCTCCGGCGGAAGAATTGGCGAGACCTTTTTATTTGAGCATATCGACCTGTAGGAGCTGCCGTAGGCTCGGGCCGCGTTCGGACGATCTTTTGATGTTGATTTTTGATTTGTGAAGATCAAAAGATCGCAGCCTTCGGCAGCTCCTACAGGGGGTCGGGGCAAGGTTTGAACGCTTGCCTGCGAAAACTCGTCCATGATTCTCAAGTGACGCCGGGGTGGATGACTTATCCAGCGCCCCTCGCTACCCTTTCGCACCCGGGTGCCTGACAGCGATTCAGGCCAGACCACATTCCATCCAGACGAACGAATAATGAAATCCTCCGCAGGTTTGCTGTTGTCGGGTATCGAACTGGACCGTGCCAGTTCCATCCCCTTGTACCGCCAACTCTACTTGCAGATTCGCAAACAGATTCTAAGTGGCAGGATTCAGGGCGGCGTGCGCCTGCCGTCCACCCGGACCCTGAGCAAGGAACTGCAGCTGTCGCGAATCAGCATTCTCAATGCGTTCGATCAGCTGATTGCCGAAGGTTTCCTGACGTCGCGGACCGGGGCCGGGACTTACGTCGGCCATGAATGGGAAGGCCGCGGTATTGAAGACGATGAGCACAAGCGCCAGCCGCCTCGCCTGTCCGACCTGAGCCAGTCGATGCTGTCGCTGCGCAGCGATCATTTTCGCGGTGTTTCCTATGCTGACTGGGCGACCGGCAGCCCGACCTCGTTCCTGCCCAGTCACAGCGCCTACGATGCGTTCCCGCAATCGGTCTGGAAGCGCCTGTTGAACCGCCACCTGCACAAGCCGACCAAGGCCATGCTCGGCTATGGCGAACTGCAGGGGTTGCTGGCCCTGCGCGAGGCGATTGCCGAGTACGTCTTCGATGCCCGCGGCATTGATTGCAGTGCCGAGCAGGTGGTCATCGTGTCCGGCGCCCAGCAAGCCTTCAACTTGCTGGGCATGCTGTTGCTCAATCCGCAGGACAGCTTCTGGATGGAAGATCCGGGGCATATCGCGGCGCGCATTGCGCTCCAGGCCCAGGGTGGCCAGGTCGTGCCGTTGCGTATCGACGAACAGGGGATCGATGTCCGGCAAGGCCTGACGTTGTGTCCTGACGCCCGCCTGGTGTTTACCACGCCTTCTCGCCAGCATCCCCTGGGCGTCACCATGAGTTATGGGCGCCGCCAGGAACTCATCGACTGGGCCGCGCAGAATCAAAGCTGGATCATCGAGGACGATTGCGACAGTGAGTTTCGCTACAACGGCCGCCCGCTGCCAGCACTCTATGCCATGGACCAGTGGGCCCGGGTCATCTACGCCGGGACCTTCAGCAAGGTGCTCTTCCCCTCGCTGCGACTGGGGTACGTGATACTGCCGAACGCCCTGGTCGAACCCTTCTGCACCCTGCGGGCGGTCATGGATCGCAGCCCGCCCACCCTGCTTCAGGCCGCCACGGCGGACTTCATGCGCGAAGGCCACTTCCTCGGCCATATTCGCCGGATGCGCGCCCTGTATCAGGCTCGCCAGCAGGCACTGGTCGAACAGCTGCAGAAACAGCTGGGGACTTTCTTCAGGATCACCCCGGTGGAAGCCGGCATGCACCTGATCGCCTGGTTACCCGCGCATCTCGATGACGACGCCCTGGCCAGGGAACTCGGCCAACATGGTATTCACACCTATCCCCTGAGTGACTATTGCCTGGAGCACGTCTTGCCGCCGGCGCTGCTGATCGGCTTTGCCAGCACCCCCGAGGACCAGGCCCAGGCGCGGGTCGAAGCGCTGGCCCAGGCCCTGGACACAATGGGCCACCTGCAAGCGGCCACTTGACGCCGGGCAAGTGGTCTTATGATTTAACTGATAATGGATCTATCGAGAGTTCCTGACTGGCGCGATAAAGGCTGCGCCGGTAGACCCGGTGTCTGAACCAGGAACGACTCGAATGAACAATAAGATCCAGGAACGATTCAACGCCTTGCTCAGCCATAAGGCTGTCGAGGCCGAGGCTCCCCCGCTACTGACCGAGGCACTGGCCCGCCAGTTGCTCGACCGACTTGGGCAACTGCGCCTGTTTGCCCATGCCTATCCCTTGCTGACCAACCTGACCCACGGCCGTGTCACCCCTGGCGACCTGCTGGACTTCGCCTATCGCCACGAACTGCAGGGCCTGAGCCTGCACCTGCTCGACGGTGAGGAAAACAGCCTGAGCCAAATGAACGCCGCGCAGCTTCAGGCGTTCGCGGGCAAGGCCAATGCCCTCGGGCTGGACGTGCATCTGGAAATCAGCAGCACCCTGAAAAAAGATGTCGATCAAGTGATCGCCATTGCCAGGGCGCTGGGCACCCGCAACATCCGAGTCTACTCACGCTACGAAGGTGCGCTGTCCCGGGTCATGGACGTGATCGAGTCGGACCTGCACTACCTTGCGCAACAGGCAGACGAGCACGACCTGTTCTTCGACTTCGAGCAGCACGAGGAACTCAAGAGCGGCGAGATCGCGCAACTGCTGAGCCGCCTGAATCACCCTCGCCTGCACGCCCTGTTCGACTTCGGCAACATGATCAATGCCTGCGAACAGCCCCTTGCGGCACTGCGCGCCCTGGCCCCGCACATACGCCAGACCCACCTCAAGGGTGTGCGCATCGTGCCTGAGCAAAACGGCTTCGGGCATTACGGCGTGCTGCAAGGCAGTGACGAAGACGACCTGCCCAGCGCTCGCATGCTGTTCGAACTGCTGATGCTCGGCGAATCAACCCCGCAAGTGATCGCCTTCATTCTCGAGCAGGAAAACCACTACGTGGCCCCGGCGTTCCGCCAGCTCGACGAAGCCGCCGACCCGTTCATCGCGTACCGGGAAATGAGTGAAACGGCACTGCCGCAAGGCTACTCGCTGGAGCGAATGCTGGCCGATGAACACCGTTGGGCCAACAACCAGGTCGCCTACGTACGAGGTCTGCTGGCCGAGCTCCGAACCCTGGCCGAGTTGACCCTGGCGCATTGCGCTGACGCCTGAACCTGACGTGCCGAGCGGCACTGCCTACCCCAATACGCCTGGAGAACAATAATGACATCCCATGACAAGGCCAAATGGCTCAGATTCCTGATTCTCATCCTCGGTGGCGGCACCATCTACAAGCTGGCAAACCTCAAAGATGCCTTCTACATCCCCATGCAAGAATTCATGGGGCTGTCCCACACTGAAATCGGCGTGCTGCTGAGCGCCAACGCCATCATCGCCACCGCGTTGTTCGTGGTGGGCGGCATGCTCGCCGACCGGTACGACACGCGTAAGTTGATCCCCCTCGGCCTGATCGGTACCGGCGGCCTGGGGCTTTACCTGGCGACCTTTCCGCCCTTCAGCAACCTGCTGGTGGTGTTCTGCCTGCTGGCCGTGTGTGCCGACTGCCTCTTTTGGCCTTCTCTGCTCAAAGCCATCCGCAACCTGGGCGACGACAAGGAACAGGGGCGCCTGTTCGGCCTGCTCGAAGGCGGGCGTGGCGTCATTGATACCCTGGTCGCGTTCTCTGCGCTGGGCGTCTTTGTCGCCATGGGCTCCGGTGAAAACGGTTTGAAGTCGGCGATCCTGTTCTACTCGGTCATCGACATTCTTGCCGGCACCCTGACCTGGCTGTTGCTCAAGAGCGGCAAAACTCAGTCGACCGTCAAGCCGAAGAACGGACTGTCGAACCTGCTCGAGGCGATCAAGGTGCCGGGCATCTGGCTGGTCAGCCTCAACGTGTTCATGGTCTACATCGTGTACTGCGGCCTGACCTATTTCATTCCCTACCTCAAGGAAATGTACGAACTGCCCGTGGCCCTGGTGGGCGCCTACGGCATCATCAACCAGTACTTCCTCAAGATCCTCGGCGGCCCCGCTGGCGGCTTCATTGCCGACAAGCAATTCAAGAGTTCCAGCCGTTATCTGAAGTGGGCATTCCTGGCCCTGTTGCCGCTGATGGGCGTCATCATGCTCATCCCGAAAAACCCGGGTTTCATCTACGCAGGCATGGCGGCCACCCTCTCCTTCGCGCTGATTGTGTTTTCCATGCGCGGTGTGTTCTGGGCACCGATGGGTGAAGTCGGCATTCCCCAGCACATCACGGGCTCGGCCTTTGGCATTGGGTGCCTGATCGGCTATGCGCCGGGCATGTTTGCCTACGTCATCTATGGCGCGATACTCGACCACTTCCCGGGTCAACAAGGCTACAACTACGTCTTCTCGTTGATGAGCCTGCTGGCCATTGTCGGGTTCATGGTATCGAGCCTGCTGTATCAAGCGGTCCGCAAGAACGCCGCGGTCACTGGCAAGGTCAGCGCCGCGCAAGCCTGAACATAGGCCGGGTTTACCCGGTTCATACGCGTTATCGTTAACGACCATCGCTGGCAAGCCAGCTCCTACAAGGGACCCTGCCCACGCTGAAACTGTAGGAGCCAGCTTGCTGGCGATGGACTCAAGTGCGCCGCGTTTATCCTGTTCACACGCGTTATCGTTAACGACCATCGCTGGCAGGCCAGCTCCCACGACATCGAATATCGCTGATGCGATGAAATGGCTACCCCCTGTAGGAGCTGCCGCAGGCTGCGATCTTTTGACGTTGATTTTCAGCAACAAGATCAAAAGATCGCAGCCTTCGGCAGCTCCTACACCTCAATCAGATGCTGCTTTTCAGGGTCGGCCATGCCCACGCTCAAACTGTAGGAGCCAGCTTTATACGTATTGCAACGCAACGCCATGCGGCGGTAACCGGTGCTACCCGGTTACCGCCGCATGGACGCCAGCATCAGATGTGGCGGGTAATCCACCCGTAAAACTGTCGGCTCGCCATGCAGTGAACTACTGTCAGTCATGGGCCTGGTATTTGCGTTGAACTGCCGGGTTTCCAGCCGACCTGTCTCGATGATCAGGGAGCCGGACCTATGGCAAAAGATGCAAAAGTCGAATCGGAAAACCAGACTTTTCCCGCGCAGGAGGCCGGGGCGCTGGACGAACCAGCCCCTGTTTGCGATGCAAGTCGCAATGGCCTCTGGCGTGCATGGATGAGGGTCCGGGCGCGCAGGCTGAGTCACTCGACCCAGTTTGTCATTGCCGCTGCGGTGATCCTGGGGCTGACCATGTTTTTCGTCGGCAATCTGGTGAGCGTACGCATTGAAAGTGCCGCGGTTCATAGCGCAGCAGAAGCAGGTGCTCAGTACATGGATACGTTTCTGGAGCCCTTTGTGCAGGAGTTGAGCCGGGACAACACCCTCTCGGCAGCAAGTGTCCAGTCCCTGGACCGCCTCACGGAAAGTCGTTCGCTGAAACAGCACATTGTCTCGATCAAGATCTGGCGAGCAGATGGCACGGTGGTCTACAGCACGAACAAAGACATCACCAACGTTCAGTTCCCGCTGGATGAGATCACTGAGGCACTCAAGGGCAAAGTGGTCACCGATCTTCAGGAATTGACCCAGGATGAGAACGCGTTCGAGCGCACGCTCAATGTGCCTCTCTATGAAATCTACGCGCCCCTGCGGGATTCAGGCTCCGGGAAAATCATCGCGGTCGGCGAATTTTATGAAAAGGCCGATAGCCTCAGGCGCGAGATCAATCGGGTCCGGGAGGAAGTATGGGGGGTCGTCGGCGCCGCGACACTGGCCATGCTGACCCTGCTGTTCTTCATCGTGCGACGCGGTGACAGGATTATCCAGCAACAGCAGGTGGCACTGCACTTGCGGCTGATAGAGCAAACCCGTTTGCACATCAGCAATGCTGAACTCCAGCACAAGATGGCAACGGCTACCCAGGAGTTTTCCCGAGTCAACGAACTCACCTTGAGGCGCATTGGCGCAGACCTGCACGATGGGCCGGCGCAGCTATTGACCTTGATTCTGATCCGGCTCGACGACCTGGCCGAAAACTGCACGGCGGTCGATCAGGAGTCGCTGGAAACCATCCGTGGCGCCGCCACCGACGCATTGCGTGAGGTCCGCGATTTATCACGCGGCCTGGCACTTCCGGAAATCAACGACGTGAGCCTGGTGGAAGAGTTGCAACTGGTGGCGCAACGGCACGAGCAACGCACGGGCACCAAGGTCACATTGACCTTGGGGCAGCTACCGAAGGCCGCGCCATTGCCGCTCAAACTCTGTCTGTACCGGTTTGTGCAGGAAACCCTCAACAACGCTTACCGGCATGCCAACGGCGAGGGTCAGGTCATCCAGGCGAAGTACATTGATGGCGTATTGAACATCAGCGTCAGAGACAGTGGTCCAGGCATGGCGGCGGACGCGATGCAGCTCGAGAAATCCGGTAGAACCCGATTGGGCCTCGCCGGTTTGCGTTATCGCGTCGAATCCCTGGGCGGGTTGTTCAGCATCGACTCCTGCGACACGGGTACGTCGGTCAATGCACAGTTCAAACTCTAGTCAGGCGCCGCTTCGGCATCCATTGGCGCTTTCGCCGCGCCGATGTGAAGGTGCCCGATAGCTTCGCGCTCCCGGTAGTGGCGCAGAGCCGTGACCGCTTCGACTCGATTTCGCGCGTTGAGCTTCTGCATCACACAACCCATGTGATGCTTGACGGTTTTTTCGCTGATCAGCAGCCTTGCCGCCACCTCCCTGTTGGTCAGCCCCTTGGACACTTCACGAATGACCTCTTCCTCGCGATGGGTCAGATCGAACTTGCGGGTTTCCGCTTCGTGCTTCTTGATGTTGCTCAGCAGTTTGTTGGCAAACTCGGGGGTGATATACGACTCACCCCGGGCAACCGTCCTGATCGCCAGGACCAGCTCCGGCCCGCTGACACCCTTCAACACATACCCGCGTGCGCCGGCCTCCAGTGCCAGGAAGGCGTCATCCTCGGATTCCGAAACCGTCAGCATCAGCACCTTCACATCCGACAGCTGCGTGGAAATGAACCGCACCGCGGCGAAAACATCGCCCGGCATGTTGACGTCCATCAACATCACGTCCGGACGCGCCCTCTGCGCGATATCCATGGCATCCTGCGCGTTGGCGCCCTGCTCCACGACCTGAAGATCCGCCCGTTTTTTCAACGTATTGGCAACGCCCTCACGCAACATCGGATGATCGTCGGCAATGCCGATGCGAATGAATGGACTCATGAGACGCTCCCGCAAGGATAAGCATTCGGATACACATTGATTAATAGCAGGGAACCCGGGAAGGCGCCGGTCATCAGTCGTATGTCCCGGGCTCCAGGCGTTCGAATATCAGACTTAGGTCGGATGCAATCAGAACCTGAACAAGCATCAAAGCTCACAGAACACTTTATCTTGATAATCCAACCATTTGTTTTTATGAGATTAAGTCCATCAAAAAACAGAAACCCTCATAAAACCCGGATCCGTCTTTCATCCGACCAGCAGTCGCTCTCCTGCGCTTGGGTACAGGCAACCGGCTCATCCCGGGCACCCGTAAACCGCCAGTTGACTCGTTATGCGCCTTCAAGTCGATCGCGTAAAAACTCGATGAACCGCTGGGTTTTCGCCGGTACCAGACGCGTTTCGGTCAACGCATACACTGAAACGGGCGAGACGTGCCACTCAGGCAAGACCTTGTGCAGTACGCCGTTGATCAGGTCTTGTTCAGCAATGCCCTCGGGCAATAAGACGATACCCAGGTCCAGTGCTGCCAGGCGTCTGAGCATGCCGACACTGTTGAGTTCGAAACGCCCGCCCACATCGACCTCGACGCTCACGCCATCGCCGGACAACGTCCAGCGGTCTGCACCCGGACCGCGCAAGCGCAGACACTCGTGACGGCTCAAATCCGAAGGTTGCCCAGGGACACCGAACATGTCCAGATACCTGGGCGAGGCATACAGGCCGCGCCGCAAACTGGCGAGTTTGCGGGCAATCAGACTTGAGTCTGGCGGTTCTCCCATACGAATCACCACATCCACCGGATCACTGATCAGATCCGCCTGGCGCGGACTGAGATCGAACTCAAAGCTGATACCGGGATAGAGCCGGGCAAATTCCGCGATCAATGGCGCCAGGTAAACCGTGGCGAAGTCCACCGGCAGCGAAGCACGGAGCAGCCCGCTGGGCCGGGCCAGCATCTCCCCTAGCTGCTCATGAGCCAGACGGGCTTCATCGACGATCCGCTTGCAGCGCTCAAAGTACAACTGGCCAGCCTCGGTCGGTTCGATCTTGCGTGTGGTGCGGTGTAACAGCCGCAAGCCGATGCCTTTCTCCAGTTCGCTTATACGCCGGGACAGGGTCGAGTTGGGGATCCCCAGGGTTTCTGCCGCACGACTGAAGCTGCGCGCCTTCACCACCTCGACAAACAACGCCATATCGTTGAGATATTCCAAAGCATTATCCCATCAGTGGATTAGTCATTTCATTTTTAGTGGATTTATCCCGAATCCGGATTGATCAATCATAACCACATCACTGCTGAGGAGCACCGCGGTCCCTCATGGTCATCGGATACCTGCCAGGGCTGTGCGTCGTCGAGAGCCGAAGCCGTAAACGGCTACCAGCGCGGTGCGTTCGCAACCCTGCAACCTCGCTAGCCAGTCCTCCCCAACCCGGGGCGCATGCCCAACTTGCTGTCAGGAGAATCATCATGAGCTACGAAAAATTCAGTGCCGACAATGCCGCCCTGCTGTTGATTGATCACCAGGTGGGGACAATGGGATGGGTCAAGTCCATTCCGTTCGAAGAGATGAAGCGCAATGCCCTGATGCTCGCCAAGACCGCCAGCATCCTGACGCTGCCGGTCGTGCTGACCTCAAGCATGGAAGAGTACGCACAAGGCCCACTGCTCAGCGAACTGGAGCAGATCCTGCCTGGCGAGTTCGCTGCGCGAGTCAAACGACTGGGTATCGTCAATGCCATGGACGATGAAAACTTCGCCGCAGCCGTGAAGGCGACCGGTCGCAAAAAGCTGATCATTGCCGGGGTCACCAATGACGTCTGCACCGTATACCCGGCCCTTAGCCTGGTACGTGATGGCTTCGACGTTCAGGTCGTCGCTGATGGCGGCGGTTCACCCAGCGTCATGGCCGATGACATTGCCCTTCGCCGGATGGACAAGGGAGGTGTGACATTGACCACCACCAACCAGTTGATTGCCGAACTGGCTGGAAGTTGGGCGACTCCAGAAGGCGGGCAGTTGGTACAAGTGCTGATGGAGGCGCTTCAAGGTTGAAATTTCTGCATGGCAATGGACTGAACCTCGAGGCGAGGTTCAGTCTGCCTGGCAGATTGAATCCGCGGCCCTTGCACTGAGCGATCGGGATGCGCCTGGACGCCGACACTGCGCCGTTAAAAGTGCACCGTATTCGCCCCGGCAACCGGCAGGCTGGTCGACAGGGGTACGCTCTGCGTGACGTTGGCCATACGGGTGATCTCCACCTGCACCTTGTCCTTGCCGAGCAGGTAGTCGGCCAGCTTCTGCGAAAACGGCCAGTAGTTCAGGTCGGCCGTCAGGGTCAGCGGCCCGACGGCGTCGGCCGGCACCAGGAAGGAGAACTCTCCGGTATCGTAGCCCTTGGGCAGAATGCGGTTGTCCGAGAGAATTTGCGTGGCATTCCAGACCTCGACGTCCAGCGGGTTGCCGTCCTTGTCGCCTATGTGCACTTTGAAATTTCGCGTGTTGACTTCGGTCTTGCCGTCCTTGATCGACCCCAGTCGGTAGATCTCGCGACCCGTGGCATCCTTCACCCGGAAATCGATCCACATCTCTCGTCCCTCCGGAAAGCCGGTCGGCAGCTTGTGCCCTGCGCCGACATTGGAAACCTTGACGGCGACCGAGGTGTATTGCCCGGCAACGATCGCTGCCGGCAATTGCTCGAAGGTTATTTCCCCCGCGCGCGCGAGCATGTTGCGAGCCCGTTGCGCGCCCTCTTCCTGACCGAGATGGTTGAGCATCATCGCGTTGGCCCCGCTGAACCAATGCGAGGCGACCTCCTCGCGATCCGGCCCCATGATCGCGGCCTTACCCTTGAAACCCGGCATGTGGCAGCTCTGGCAGGTGATGTCGTTAAGGCTGTAGGTGCTCTCCTGCCATTCGTCATAGGTGCGCTCCACCGCCACGCTGCTGAACGGGTGCGTGACGTTGTGGCAGGTGCCGCAAAAGTCCGAGCGGGTGTGCAAAGCCGAGTACACCGTGTCGTGATAAGGCGAAACGGCATCTTTACGCGGGCCGAACTTGGTCGGTTTACCATTTGCCCGCGGGCTCAGAACATAGGCGCCGTTGTCCAGGCCCGTGCGGGCACTGATGTTGTGGCAGGTTTCGCAATCGACCCCGGGCATCGGAGTGTTCTTCGCGCTGTCTTCAACCGAGGAGCGGTTGACTTGCGAAGTGATCTGCCCGGTCGTGAGACCGATCGGCGTATGGCAGCCGGTGCAGAAGTTATCGACCTTGCCCTCGGTGGCCGCACTCGCACGCTTGAGCAAGGCCCGATAGATGGGTTCATCCCAGGCCTGGGACATCATCGACGAACGCCACTGCCTGTAGATCTCCGTATGACAAGCGCCACAGACCTGGGCATTGTCGAAGTCCTTCACATTCAAGACCAGGTTACCGGTGGTATTGGCCCGGTGCGGGAAGAACGGCATCCCGCCAGTCACATGCATGAGCCTGGAGCGTGCCGGCTCCAGCCACTTGTCATTGTTCTGATTGTCATTGCCCTGATTGTTACTGCTCTGCGGTTCGTCGGCCGCCACCAGCGTCACTGTCAACAGGCAGGCCAGAAAGAACAAAAAACGGCGAGCCAGAGGTTTGAGCGCCAGGAACAACGGTATGAACAAAGACGCCAGGGAAATGTTCAAGTCGACAATAGCCAGCTTCACGCCTGGCGGTACGTTGAACATTGCCATGTAAGACCCGGCGCTGATCGTCCAAAGAACAATCAAGGCCGATAGCCCATGCAGCGCTAACTGTGCACACGTTGGTCTGGTGTGGCTCATGGCATTTCCTCTGGACGGTTCGCAGAGGATGACTGCAGTACTTCTATTGAGTCGCCAGGGGTATTTCGTGATGCAAACCGATGGTTACGTGCAATCACTCAATGGGGTACTTACAGCTCCACAGCTTGCCGACGCTGCACCTTTCGTGAACGGGACACGCTCACACAGCAATTACCCTGCCATTGCTGTAACAAAATATGAGCGAGGACCGGAATGTCCCTGCAAACATTCGTCGAAAGTTGAAATGCCGTGCTGATGCTGGCGTGAATACTGCTGGGGAATAGCGCCCCGTTTGTGGGGACGCTTACACCGAAATCGGGGACCACTCACCGTCTTGAGTCGATCCCCCTTACTCCCTGTCTTTCGTCGTCCGGATGAGATTACCCCGTAACTTGACGATGGCCTTCTGCATTTGCACGAAGTCGTCGGGATCGAGGCCGGTTTGCGGGAAGCCGTCTTCGCGCAGGCCTTCACGCAGTGTTCGCCCCTCTTTAGTGAGATTGATCCGCACCTGGCGTTCGTCTTCCGGGTCGCGCTGGCGCAGCAAATAGCCCATCGCTTCGAGCTTCTTCAGGATCGGCGTGAGGGTGTTGGATTCCAGAAACAGCTTTTCGCCAAGGCTGCCGACGGTCTGATTGTCTTCTTCCCACAGCGCGACCAGGGTGATGTATTGCGTGTAGGTCAGGCCGAGCCGTTCAAGCATCGGCTTGTAGGCCTTGCCGAAGGCCAGGTTGGTGGAATAGACGGCAAAACACAGGAAGTCGGAGAGTTTGAGATCCAGGGCGGATGTCTTGTCGGTGTTTTTCATGGGCGTTCTCAGAGGGTCAGTCTTGCGAGACTGAAACTATACGTCGTACGCGATGGTATCGGAAGTGCGTATAAACGCCGACGGCCGACTCACCGGGAAAGTCCCCGTTGAGCCGGCCGTGCAGCGGGTCAGGCCGTCAATACATTGATGTCGACATCAATGTTGCCGCGTGTGGCCTTGGAGTACGGGCAGATTGCATCGGCGTTGTGGGCCAGTTCAGTCGCCACCCCATGATCCAGCCCCGGCACGCGCAACGTCAGTCGGGCCTGGAGGAAATAAGCCGCGCCGGTCTGGCCCAGATCGACTTCAATGTCGACGGCAGTGTCGGTCGGCAGTGTCACCTTCATTTGTTGGGCCGCCAGCCCCACAGCTGCGATGTAGCAGGCCGACCACGCGCCGGCGAACAGTTGCTCGGCTTTCGGGTGCGGCTGGACGGCGGTCAGCACGTGTGCCGGTGTGTCGCTGCCGGGGGACGACAGCACGATGTCGAGGTTGCCGTTATGACCGCGCGACGTATTGCCTGCACTGTTATGGGTGGTGTGGGTTTTGCCGCTGGCCAGTACTTTTTCGATCTTGCTCATGATGATTCCCTCAGGATTACTATCGGTTATATTCGTATGCGCTTGTATCGCGTGCGATATTAGTGATGCGTCTGCGCGTCACGCCGTGATCACGTTCAGGGCAACATCGATATTGCCGCGTGTCGCTTTAGAGTAAGGGCAGATGGAGTCGGCGATGTGCGCCAGTTCGGTCGCGACATCCTGTGCCAGCCCTGGCACGCGCAGGGTCAGTCGGGCCTGAAGGAAGTAGGCCGGACCAGTCTGGCCCAGGTCCACTTCAATGTCGACGGCCATGTCCGCCGGCAATACGATATTGCGTTCCTGCGCCACCAGCCCCACTGCTGCGGTGTAGCAGGCCGACCAGGCCCCGGCGAACAGTTGCTCGGCTTTCGGATGCGGCTGTGTGGCGGCAAAGACGTGGGCCGGCTGGGAGGAACCCGGTGACGACAGGACGATATCGAGATTGCCGTTGTTACCGCCGACATTGCTGCGGGTGGTGTGGGTTTTGCCGGTAGCCAGTACTTTTTCGATTTTGCTCATGGGGATTTCCTCAGGGTTTAAAGTTTGTACGATCTTATCGTGTGCGATTTATGTAACATTCAAAAAGACAACGTTGGTCAATTGGCGTGTGCAACGATCCAGTTGTTGCCGTTGTGGCCATGGGAAGCTTGAGCGGTAGCGATCAACAGGGGGCGGCGGCTTCCGGTATTCATGGCTGAATCTCCAAACGGCATGGGTTGTCTTTATTTGCTATCGCATTCGACTAGATCGCATGCGATGGATGAATATTCAACCAAAGCCCAAATGATGTCAAAGTTTATTTTATGCCTTGGCGACGAGCGGCAGGTTCGCGGCCGACCGTACTGCCCTCCCCTCGTCGAACCAAGGGATGAGCGGAGAACCCGGGGGGAACACAGATAGCGAAATATCTGTAGGAGCTGCCGAAGGCTGCGATCTTTTGATTTTGCTTTTGCGATCTGGAGATTGCTGAAGATCAAGATCAAAAGATCGCAGCCTCCGGCAGCTCCTACAGGGGAACACGTACACCACCCCACCAAACAACGAGGCCGATCGCGGCGGGCTCTGTAGGAGCGAGCTTGCTCCGGGCGGCGTTCCGACGAAAAACCGGAGAGCACCGCGGGGTGTCAGGCTCCCCGCATCATCGTTGACCTCCATCGCGAGCAAGCTCGCTCCTACAGTTATCGGTGTTCCCCGGAACTGCGTGAACAACCAAAAAAAAACCCCCTCACAGGGAGGGGGTCTGGTGTGTGCAAGGTTCTAACGGTTTCACCCGTCTTCACCTGGACTTTCGTCAGCTCATCGCGCAGGAATTCCAGCGAACAGCCAGGTAGTCTCTTCAGCCGGTGCTGCCGCGTTGCGATTGCGCGCCCACTGGGTCAGCGCCACCATCGTCGCAAAGCCGAGCACGATCAATACCGGATAGGCCATCAGCAACTCGGTCAGCGAGTATTTCCAGGCCAGCGGTCGACCGACACCGAGCATTGCGGCATACAGCCAGGAAACGCCCGACAGTGCGCCAGAGAACAGGGCAAACATTCGCACATTGATCGGCAGGTCAAGCAAGGACCCGGCCTTCAACATTGCCGGCAATACATAGCGGTGCAACAGCATGCCGTTGAATGTCAGCAACAAGACAATAATGACTTTGGCTTGAAGTTTCGGGTTGGCAAAATAGGTCATTCCTTTATCAAGATAATCAATGCCTATAATCGCCGCACCGGTGATCCACAAGAATAGCAACGCATTGGAAACAGACTTCTGGAGACTGGCCATATGATCATTATCGTGCCCGGACGAAACACGGCCTTTCAATAAATCCTTGACCATTGCGACATCGCTGGCAAACACCAGGCCAATGGCTACGCAGCAAGCCAACAGGTGTACGTAAACAACTCCTAAACGCATAAACTCCATGGATTCTTTCTGGCCAAGCAGGCCGATCATTGTATTAATATCCACGCTTACATCTCCACTTATTGCGGCAGTGTGAAGTGACCATGCCCCAGGCACGCGAATTAATATTCCACGCCTGCACAATCAAAGTTCACATTGATTGAAGCAAATAAAATTGTTTGGGTATTACAAGAGAGAGCGACTCGCCCAGCGAGTCAGTGATGACGGCATACTATCACTCCAGGTCTCAGGTAAAAAAAATCCCCATGTGCATTCCATTCAATGCAGATGAGGTATACGTCCATTTTACTAGGGAGTGCAGTGCGGAGCTCAAGGGATCCGCCTGCTGGAAGATCAGAACCCAGAATACCCCAATCGTTCATTTTTCGAACAAAAACCACGACAAACGGTACTGCCAATAATGCCTCGGGAGGCCGGTTTCATTGGCTGAAACCACCGTTGCCAAGCGGCTGAATCGTTTCTTGTTTCGTGCCGAAAAAAAAAGCGGATTTTGCGCGGAACTCACGCCATTTGACCCTGCGAATAACGAGTTTTGCCTCGTACGCAGGCACGGGGATTGGCGTAAAAAATCGTTTTTACTGACCGTGAAGGCCTGCGTAAATGCTCGAAAAGAGGCCCGCTGGACGTCTGGCATGACCGCTTGGATGCTTGCTGAACAGAATCAGGCCAGCAACTGGTTGATCCACCGGACCTGGCGCGCGATGTCCTGCACCTTTTCCTCGGGCACGGCCCGCTGCGCCCCGGCAAATTGGCTCAGGGTCTTCTGCTTCTGGCGCAGCTTGCGCTGCCACTTGATCAGGAACGCCGGGCTGCGGGTCTGCATCTGCACCGGGCCGAAGTACAACTCTTCGTCGGTGTAGATCACCGGCCCGGCGCGCTCGGCGACGATGATTTCGTAGTCGAAACGATTTTCCCGCAGCACTTCCTCGCAGAGGATGCGATAGCCATTTTCCATCAGCCAAAGACGCAGTGGCTGTTCGCCGCCGTTGGGTTGCAGGATCAGGCGCTCCTGCCCGCTCAGGTACGCCTTGCCGCTGTCGAGGATGTCGCGGATCGTTTCGCCGCCCATGCCGCAGAGGCTGATCGCCGTGATCCCGTCCCCAGGCAAGATTGCCGCCAGGCCGTTGGCCAGGCGCACGCTGATCCGTTGCTCCAGATCGTTGTCGTGCACGGTGCGTTCGGCCGCGCGGAACGGCGTCAACGCCACCTCCCCGGCCACCGCCGCCGTGATGGCGCCACGGCGCATCAACGCCACCGGCAGGTAGCCGTGATCCGAGCCGATATCGGCCAGGCGCGCACCGGCCGGCACATGCGCCGCCACGCGCTCCAGGCGCATGGACAATGTCTGTTCGTTCAACTGCGGCCCCTTCTCACCACGAACGTCCGGCGCCTTTGGCCGGATCGGGGCGCGATTGTGTCGGGCAATGCCATGCATTTCAAATTTATGCGATCAGGTTACAGTCCCCTCTTACGCGATCACGCCCGCATACACCGATCTGTCGACGTTTCCACCGGACAGAATCACCCCCACCCTTTTTCCCGACATGGCTTCACGCTCGGCAATGAGCGCCGCCAGCGCCGCTGCACCGGCCCCTTCCGCCAGGTTGTGGGTATCGGTGTAATACACACGCATGGCCTCGGCTATCTGCGCATCACTGACCGCAACGATCCGCGCCGCACCTGCGGCATAGACGGCAAAGGCTTCAGGTATTGGCTTGCGTACGGCCAGACCGTCGGCAAAGGTGGTCGCCGAGGCCGTTTCGCACAGGGTGCCGGTGTCGAACGATAGCTGTGCGGCCGCCGCTTCGGTGGAAACCACGCCAACCACCCGGGTGTCCAGGCCCAGTGCATCGCGGGCGGCGATCACGCCACATATCCCCGATCCACAGCCAATCGGTACATAGACGGTATCCAGATCCGGTGCAGCGTTGAACAGCTCCAGCGCATAGGTGGCGACGCCCTTGACCAGTTCGGTGTGAAACGGCGGCACCAGGAACAGGCCATGCTCCTGCGCAAGGCGTGCCGCCTCTTCACGGGCATCATCGAAATCGCGGCCAAACTCGACCACTTCAGCGCCAAAGCCGCGCATGGCGTTGTTCTTTTCCACCGAGTTGCCTTGCGGCACTACGATCAGCGCCCGCAATCCCAGTGCGCCAGCGGCCAGTGCAAGGCTCTGGCCATGGTTGCCGCGGGTCGCGCTGACAATGCCCTTCACGCCCGGATGCTCGCGTTTGAGCCAGTGCATGAACGTGATGCCCCCGCGCACTTTGAAAGCACCGGTAGGCGTGTGATTTTCGTGCTTGACCCACACCGTGCAACCCAACCGCCTGGCCAGCAAGGGCCAAGGGTACTGGGCGGTGGCGGGCATGACTTGGTACACGTGGCGTGCGGCCTGTTCGATGTCGTCGCGAGTCAGTGTGTGCATGAGTTGTCTCCCCGGGATTTTGCCCAGTCTGAACAGGGGCGCAGTACGCAGGCTTTCAAAAAACCGACCTGACTTTTGTGTCCCCTCTTCACTACTATGGTGCTCATGAGCCATCGAAACCGTCTGCATCCACCCCTGCTGTCCGAACCGGTCCGCCGCATCGAGGCCGGCCCCTGGGCGATCGAACTGCTCCCCGGCTGCGCCTACGCGACCCGATACGTAGCGACCCAGGCAGGCATCGGCTTTGCCTTCGACAGCCAGCGAGGCCTGCACGCGATCGGCAGCGACCGGGTACAACCCTTTGATGCCCTGCCCAACGGCCTGGCGTTCGTTCCGGTCGGATGTGACGTGTTGTCCGACTCACCCAAGGGCGGTGAATATCTGCGGGTGATGCGCACCGACGGTATGGCGCTGGAGGGGGATCGCGCCTTCAACAATCGCATCGACCGGCAAGCCACTGCCCTCGCATGGCGCATGCGCGCCGCACTGTTGCACGCTCGCGTGGAGGACGATTGGGAGGCCTGGGCAATGGCATTGTCCGAGCGCGCGACGGCCAGCGAAGCCGTGTCGACACTGCCCCATGGCTCGATAACCGGCAGCCGGATGCGCTTGCTCGATGAGTTCATTGACGCGGGCCTCGATGGTCCGTTGAGCGTACCGGCGATGGCGGGCCTGCTTGGATTGTCCGAAGGCTATTTCATGCGGGCCTTCAAAAACGCCACCGGCAAAAGCCCCCATGCTTACCTGATCGACCGACGCCTCGCCAGGGCTCGAGCCCTGATGCGCGATTCGACCGCCACGCTGGCTGAAATCGCCTACGCCTGCGGTTTCAATTCCCAGGCGCACATGGCAACCACCTTCAGGCAACGCCTCGGCGTGAGTCCGGTGCAATTGCGTCAAAAATGAAACGACAGAATAATCAACGGTTGCGTGCGGGCAGCATGCCCTTGAGCACATCATCCTTTTCAACGAAGTGATGCTTGAGCGCAACCAGCAGATGGCCTCCTACCAGGGCGCCACACAACCACGACATGTAGGTATGAACCGACTTTGCCAGATCGTACAGGCTCTGATCGGGGTCAACGATCGGCGGGAGCACGAACAGCGCCGCCACCATGACGGGTTTGTCGGCGACCGAGCTCCAGTACCAGCCGGACAACGGCAGCCCGATCAAGGCCACGGCGTACAGCAGCACATGCCCGACCAGCGCACCACGCTTCATCGTCGTGCTCATCGAATCGGGCAGCGCCGGTGCCGGGTGACTCAATCGCCAGGCGATACGCACGACGATGAGAAACAGCAGCGTGCTGGCCATCGCCTTGTGCACGTAGGTGAGTTCATGGTGAGCATTGAATTCGTCGCGCCAATGCGTCGCTACAATTCCGAGGACCCAGGCACCCAGCCAGATCAGGGCCATGCCCCAATGCAGCCACTTGGCCGTACCGGTATAACTTCCTTCCTTCGCCATCACGCTGTCCTTCCCGTCACTTTTGAAGGCGCGAATTATCGCGACATGGCGTTATCGAAAAAACAGTGAAATCTTGCTTAAACATATCGAAATGCTCGATATAACTTATGTTTAGCCTTCGATCGGACAGGCAGAAATCGGCCGCCTGTGGCCGGTGGTCGTTGCATGTCGATTGTCGTCGGCGTTTGGCTAAGCTTATTGAATCAGGGCGACCTGAAACCCGGGGGTTTAGGAACATCAACGGATCTGTATTGGCATCTCAAGACGGTAAGCTCAAAGGAGACGACCATGTATGCGGTGATAAGAACCTACCTGGGTGCTGGGGCCAAGCAGCTATTCGAGGTGATGGAAGAGCGTAACGTCGACATCGAAGCGACCCTGCGCACAGTACCTGGCCTCGTAAGCTACACACTGTTGAATACGGGTGATGGTGGTACTTCGATCACTGTTTGCAAGGACAAGGCCGGCAGTGATGCGAGCCTGAAAGTTGCGCGTGAGTGGATTCAGAAAAACACCTCGCATATCCACGCGAACCCGCCGATCGTGACGGAAGGTCCGGTCATTGTACAGATCAACTAGCGACCGGTTCGCAGGGTGGTGAGTGCTATACTTTTTTTCAGATTGCATGAAGTGTGCAACGTTCCCCACGGTACACACACCCACTGCAAATCCAGGTTGACCGCTGCCGGACAAAGGAGGTCTACAGCAAACTCGAGTCGGGAGGTGTGGCATGAATCGGCACTATTACATCAGTGACAATCTCAACGATCTTGAATCCGTTGAATATGAACTGGAAGCCAGCGGCATCAATTCCGAACAGATTCATGTGCTCAGTGAAAACGTTGCCGATGTCGAACAACATCACCTGCACGAAGTTAACTCGTTAATGGAACAGGATGCTGTTCACTCGGGCGAGATTGGCGCGGTGATCGGTTTGCCACTGGCGGCACTGGTTCTCGGTGGCGCCTATTGGATGGGCTGGACCGAATCCGCCGCAGGCTGGATGCCTTTTATCTTCCTTTCCATTGTCATTTTGGGCTTTTGTATCTGGGAAGGCGGTTTTTTCGGGTTCCAGGTGCCGAACACTCACTTCCGCAATTTCAAGCAGGTGGTAACCGAGGGCAAACATATCTTCTTCGTCGATGTTGAGCCGAACCAGGAATCGGTACTGGATCAGGTCATCAAACAACATCCAAAGCTGACGATCGCCGGCACTGGAGCGGCAGCCCCCCATTGGACAGTGGCCTGGCAGCACAAATGGCATCAGTTCAAGCGAGTGATATCGGGTTAGCGCCTGGAGATTCAAGGCCGTCCGAAAACGGCTTACTGGCCAAAGAAAATGACCCGGCTGAGGAAAATGTAGTCAGCCTCGGTGGCCATTAGCCCGACGAGCACCAGCAAACACAAAGGCGGCACCAATATGGCATAGACCATGGCCAGCCGCTCCCAGGCCATATGCATGAAGATGGAGACAATTAAACCTGCCTTCAACAGCATGAAAATGATGATCAGGGACCACCGAAGGTAGCCATGGAAGTGGAAATAATCGACCAGGTACGACAGCGTGCTGAGGACGAATAACAGCCCCCAGATTTTAAGGTACAGACTGATAGGATGTTGCTGACCCTGAGCATGTTCCATCACCCGTGCTCCTCTACCATAAATAGAAGAAAGCAAAAATAAACACCCACACCAAATCCACGAAGTGCCAGTAAAGCCCGGCTATTTCGACATTCTGATAGTTTCCGGAGCGTTCATAATCTCCTCGCAAAACCTTCAACGCCACAATGCTGAGGTAGATGGCGCCGATCGACACATGCAGCCCGTGAAAACCGGTAATCATGAAGAAGCTGGCACCAAATTGCGCCGCCCCCATGGGGTTCCCCCACGGACGCACCCCTTCTGCGATGAGCTTGCTCCATTCAAATGCCTGCATGCCGACGAACGTCACGCCCAAGGCAGCGGTCGCCAGCATCAGGGCCGTCGTTTTCGTACGATCACGGCGATAGGCGAAGTTGACGGCCATGGCCATGGTGCCGCTGCTACTGATCAGCACAAAGGTCATGATGGCGATCAGAATAAGCGGGATTTCCCTTCCTGCGATCGTCAAGGCAAACACTTCACTCGGGTTCGGCCAGGCCGTAGTGATGGTCATGCGTACTGACATGTAGCCGGTCAAGAAACAGGTGAATATAAACGTATCGCTGAGCAGGAATATCCACATCATCGCCTTGCCCCAGGGCACCTGCTTGAAGGCGTCTTTGTCCGAGGACCAGTCGCTGGCGATGCCTTGCCATCCTGGCGCGGGTGGCGAGCCTGGTGGATTGGATGAGCTGGTCTCGGCTTGGACTTGGACTTGCGGGTGCGATGCCATGGCTTTTCACCTCAGGCCGCAGAATCTGGCGATGGCTTCATAGGTTTGCGGCGTGCTGGCCAGCAGAGCGAACAGCACGAACCAGAGACCCAGCAAGTAATGCCAATAGATGGCACAGAGCTCTACGCTGGCGCTCAGTTGCGCCAATGGCACATGACGCAGAAATTTGGCGACGATCCAGCACCAGGCGATCAGCCCGCCCAGCAGGTGGAACCCATGCAGCCCGGTCAACAGATAGAAGAAACTGTTGGCCGGATTGCTGGCGACAAAGTAGCCCAAGGCGACAAACTGCTGCCAGACCCAGAGTTGCCCCGCCAGAAAGGCAATTGCAAAGACGCCCCCCAATGCGAAACCAATGACGGTCGCGCCCGGCCGAGCCTTTCGGGCAGCCACACGCGACCACTGCAGTGCGATGCAACTCAATAGCAGAAAAGCCGAATTCAGCCATAGCGGCCGCAGATCGCCTAACGGCGCCAATGGCTCAGTCAGGGGTAGCCAGTCGACCATTTGTGAACGGGCGACAAAGGCAATCAGGAAGAGGAAGAATAACGAACTCACCACCACCAGAAACAAGCGCAAGCCTACTCTTGCGATTTGACTTCCATTGGCACCCTCGGTGGCCTGAACACCCTCAGGGTCGCGATTCCAACTGCCGCCGGGGTCAGCGCCGTCGGCGTTTCTCAATAGCAGTCTGTTCATGTCTTGACGTCCGCTATTTTAGTCCCGGCACCGAGTTGCCGCATCTGCTCCAGCTCCTCGGCGGAGACCGTTTGCGGCACGAAATCCTGTTCTATCCCCGGCACGCTGTAGTCATAGGCCCAGCGATGCACGACCGGCAATTTCTCTCCCCAGTTACCGTGTTTCGGCGGGGTGTGCAGCGTTTGCCATTCCAGGCTGGCCCCGCCCCAGGGATTGCTGCCTGCGGGCTTGCCCTTGAATGCACTCCAGGCCATGTTGAACACGAACAGCAACTGGGAAACGCCGACAGTCAATGCGATCACCGTAATGAAGGCATTCAGCTCTTGCGCCGACTGCGGGATGAACGCGTAGTTTTCATAGGCGTAGTAGCGGCGTGGCATACCCTGGAAACCCAGGTAGTGCATGGGGAAGAAGATGGCGTAGGTGCCCAGGAAGGTAATCCAGAAATGCAGCTTGCCCAGGGTGTCGTTGAACATGCGCCCGGTGACTTTCGGGAACCAGTGATAAATACCACCGAACACCACCAGTACCGGTGCGACCCCCATGACCATATGAAAATGGGCGACGACGAAATAGGTGTCCGAGAGCGGAATATCCACGATCACATTGCCGAGAAACAACCCGGTCAGACCGCCGACCAGGAAGGTGACGATAAAGGCCAGGGCAAACAGCATCGGCACGGTCAGATGGATGTCGCCGCGCCACAGGGTCAGTACCCAGTTATAGACTTTCAGCGCGGTCGGTACCGCAATGATCAAGGTGCTGACGGCGAAAAAAAAGCCAAAGTACGGGTTCATTCCGCTGACATACATATGGTGCGCCCAGACCACAAAACTCAGCACCCCGATCGCAACAATGGCCCACACCATCATTCGGTAGCCAAAGATGTTTTTACGGGCATGGGTGCTGATCAGGTCGGAGACCAGGCCAAATGCAGGGAGAGCGACGATGTAGACTTCCGGGTGGCCGAAAAACCAGAACAAGTGCTGGAACAATATCGGACTGCCACCCTGGTGATCGAGCTGCTGCCCCAGCGAGACCATCGCCGGCATGAAGAAGCTGGTGCCCAACAGCTTGTCAAACAACATCATGACCGCGCTGACGAACAATGCCGGGAAGGCCAGCAAGGCCATGATCGAGGCCATGAAGATGCCCCACACCGAGAGCGGCATGCGAAACAATGTCATGCCGTGCGTGCGCGCCTGCAACACCGTGGTGACGTAGTTCAACCCGCCCATGGTGGCGGCGACAATGAAAATCGCCAGTGAGACGAGCATCAGGACAATGCCCCACTCGACCCCCGGTGTACCCTGAGCGATGGACTGTGGCGGATAGAGCGTCCAACCGGCACCCGTGGGGCCGCCCGGGACAAAGAAACTGCTGAGCAACACCACTACCGCCAGCAGGTAAAACCAGAAACTGAGCATGTTGACATAGGGGAAGACCATGTCGCGGGCGCCCACCATCAGCGGGATCAGATAGTTGCCGAAGCCCCCCAGAAACAAGGCCGTCAGCAAGTAGATGACCATGATCATGCCGTGCATGGTCATCGCCTGATAATAAGTATTGGCATCCATGAACGCCAAGCTGCCGGGGAAGC
Organism: Pseudomonas sp. GW821-FHT07G06; assembly: GCF_058986625.1. Taxonomy (NCBI): domain Bacteria; kingdom Pseudomonadati; phylum Pseudomonadota; class Gammaproteobacteria; order Pseudomonadales; family Pseudomonadaceae; genus Pseudomonas; species Pseudomonas sp. GW821-FHT07G06. The sequence goes on along the minus strand of NZ_JBYSVW010000007.1, from coordinate 5,575 downwards.
CTATCTGCATGCGCATCAAGCCGGACAGCACCAGGGCGACAAGCCCCACGAACAGAGCCGTCAAGGAATATTGAATGGCTATGACCTTGTGGTCCTGACTCCAGATGTATTTGGTCAGGAAGCTTTTGGGCTCGTGCAGTGCTTCTGTTTCGGCTTGCTCCGCATAGGCCATCACGTCATCCTCGTTTCGAAGTTTCAGTGTGTTTCTGGCTGCTTTACGGCTACTTCCCTGGCTCCGCCTTGGTCGCATCAGCGTCAGCATTCGCTTTGGATTTGATAAAAGCGATCAGTGCATTCAGTTCCTCGTCACTCGGAGCCAGGGTCGGCATGACGGCTGCATAGCCCTTGACGATTTTGGCATTGGGATGAAGAACCGACTCTTTCAAATAACCCTCATCGACCTTTACGCTCGTATCGTCGGCAAGGGTTTCCGTCTTGCCATACAAGCCCTGCCAGCTGGGGCCGACACCCTTGTTGCCATCGACACTGTGGCAGGCCAGACAGCCAAGCGACCCGGCCAGTCGCTGCCCTTGTGTCACCAGGTCTTCACCCGGGCTCGACGCTTCGCCGGTCGAAGGTTGATCAGCACCCAGTGATTTGATCAGGGCGATGACAGCACCCAGTTCGTCGTCCTTGAGAGTATAGGCCACCATGACCGGTGGGTAGCCCTGTACCAGGCGGTCCTTCGGATCGAGAATCGACTCTTTCAGGTAGGCGTCGTCGACCAGCACACCGGTGCCATCGGCAAGCTGTTCCGTGCGGCCGTACAGCCCCTTCCACCCCGGGCCGAGACTGGCACTGCCATCCTGGCTATGGCAGGCCTTGCAGCCTAGCTGTTCGACCAACTGCCGGCCTTTTTCCAGCACGCTGTCTCGACCGGGTTTGGCAGCTGTGGTCAATGTCTGCGCAAAAGTCGGTTGGCCTTTTAGCCATTGATCGAAGGCGCCCTGCTCTTCCACGATCATATGGCCACGCATGTTGTAATGACCTACGCCACAAAACTCAGCGCAAAGGACTTCGTATTTTCCGGTTTTAGTCGGCGTAAACCAGAAGTACGACACCATCCCTGGCACCATATCCATCTTGCTGCGAATTTGCGGTACATAGAAATCGTGCAGCACATCTTTAGAGCGCAATAAAACTTTCACCGGCCGATCGAGCGGAAGGCGAACTTCATTATTCATGACAAGCACATCGTCCTGCCCGGCAGGATCCTTGGGATCAAGGCCGAGGGGATTGTTGGAGTCGACAAACTTGATATCCGACTTGCCCAGCTTTGCGTCTTGCCCGGCAAAACGAAAGGCCCACTGCCACTGCTGGCCGACCACTTCAAGTTCGTAGGCATCTTTCGGTACCCGGATGAAATCGTTGTAGACAACCAGGCCTGGCGCCAACATCCCGGCGATACCTGCCGAGGTAACGATGATCAACCATGATTCCAGTTTTTTGTTTTCCGGCTGGTAGGCCGCCCTGGAACCCGCCTTGTGACGATACCGAATCACCGCTATCGCCATGAATCCCGTGATGGCAATGAAAAATATCCCGCTGATGATCAGGGTGATGAACAGGGTGGTGTCTATGGATCCCCAGTTGGAAGCGGCCGGTGTCGCATGCCAGGGCGCGAGTATGTGGAATAGCACGGATGCAATAACGATGAGTATCAGAACAATTGCTATTGCCATTTGCTCTTCATCCTATTCCTGTTGCTCATTGGTTATGCAAAAAGCATCGCCACTGACGTCCAAGCAGGGCAGACAACTACCACCCGTCCGGGCGGTAAAGTCAGTAAGGAGTATAGAGCCATCGGCTTGTACCGTGAGGTTGGCAAGGGAATTCCGGTTGCCAGCTATACTTGATTGCTGATGACGGATGGCAGAGTTCGCCTGCTTGCGGCCGCAAAGTTCGAACCCTGCCCTTGCAGAGTCGTCAAACAAATGTGGTGACATTGAGCAGGGACGAGAGCCACACGGTCCAGCAATCCACATGGGAGGTTTCGTCATGAGTGCCCTGACGATCGAAGGCTGGTGCAAAACCGGCAGCGACCAAAAGTCCACCCCGATGGGGGAAGTCCATTTCTACGTCGACGGACCTCTCCATCTCCGCCTGGAAGAGGCCGAAGAGCGCCTGCAGAAAACCCACGAGCGTGAAGCCATGGTCGATGTCGATATGGACTCGATGGATTTGAAAATGCCCGAGGGATTCGCGCCCTTGTCCGACTGTCAGATGCGTGTCTATCTGCACCACGAACGCGGTCAGTTTCATCTGGTCGGGCATCGTGCGAGCGATGGCAGCCTGATTTATACCAACGCGGTGCTGATCGATCAGTTGCTTGAGTAGCGGCGGGAGATTCGCTGCATCGATCTTTCTGTGCGGTGCTGAAAACTCACTGATCGTTGAACCGGACACCCGGAGCCTCAAGACCTGGCGTACCGCAATGCGTGCCCGCTAGTCCTCGAAACGCCCGGTGGAATCCCGATCGCGCTCGTAGCGTCGTGTTAGCGCAAAGGCCGGCAGCCAGGCCTCACGACGCACGACCCAGCTCTCATAGGTCGGCGTCAGTTGGTCCGGCGCATCCAGGGATCCGAGGTTCACTTCGACTTCGTCAGCACTGCGCGCGAACACGGACGAACCACAGTGCGGACAGAAATGCCGTCCGGCGTAGTCACGTGTTTCGCCTTCGATCGTCACCGCATCCTGATGAAATATCGCGGACGCGTGAAACAGCGCTCCGTGATGCTTGCGACAGTCGAGACAGTGACAAACGCCAACCCGGAACGGGCGCCCCGATGCGACAAGGCGCACCTTGCCGCACAAACAACCACCGGTGAATCGGTCCATGGGGTGTCTCCTCCAGGCCGTCCGAAACGGCGTATCAGCGTGGAAACAGGAACGTCACGGCGGCGCGAAAGCCCCAACCTTGCGGGCCGTCTTCCGGGCTGTCGAGCCAGTAGCGCGGACCGGCCTGCACCGTCAGCGGTTGACCGCCGATCTTCAACAATTGGGTGACCGTGAGGTTGACCGGTACGGACCATTCCCGCGATTGCCAGTTGTAGGTTGACTCGGTGTTGACCCCGTAGGTCGTGAGCGTATGGGTGGTGTACGAGAGGAAGGGTTGCAGGAACGTCTGGTTGACCTTTTCCTTGTCGTCCGGCGGGCTGTCGTCCAGGCCCCAGATATGGTTGGCCAGAATGCCGCGGGTCCAGCCATTGGACTGTTTCAACGCCACCCCCGTCGGGCCCAGGCCCCATTGCTCGCTGCCGAGCAACTCGTCACTGCCGGTCGGTATCAGCAACGCCGGGCCGGCACCGAGTATCCAGCCACTTGCCGTCGGCTTGGTCGGCGAAAAGAAAAAACTCTGGGTGATATCGCCGGTGCCGGATTTGTCCGCCGCGCCATTGGGGGCCAGGCCGTGCTGGTCGATGATAGGCAGAATGGTGCGAGAGATAAGGTTCCAGTCTTCGTTCAAGGCAAACGGCAGCACCGGCTGGATATTGGTCACGCTGTGCATGCCCTCCCCGGTCGGCCCCATTTTCTGGTCCCAGTTGTACTGCACCGGCAGGCTGTACATCGCGGCGACCGGGTTGAGGGCTTTTTTCGCCAACTCTGCCGAATCCTCAGCCTGAGCCATCGGGATGAAGCCCACCGCAACGACGAGTGTCGACGCGCTACTCATCCACCCTTCTTTCAAATCCATCTCACTCACCTGTCGTTGTCAAAAACCGGCGTTGCAAAGGGTTAGCGTAGGCAACTGTGATCGATGTGCAACCCGGCCCGGCCCCTCGCTGGCCGTGTGTTTAACGGTTTTTGAGAGTTTTTGATTCGGATTATCCCGCTGCTGCAGGCAGCATTCGGCCCGCATTGACCGGCGTGCAAACACCTGTACCCGAATGACAACTTTCATCACGTGAGAACCGAACACATGGGCATGTCGAATAAATGGATTGCGGGTATTGCTTTGAGCTGTGTATTTCAGGTCGGTTGTGTCTCGAAAGTGGCGCAACAGGAGCAATACTCGGGCTTCCTGGGCAATTACCAGGGCCTGGAGGAGCAAACGACGCCGAGTGAACAGAAGGTCCTGCGCTGGGTATCGCCGGGGTTCGATCCTCGCGCCTACTCCACTGTAGTGTTCAGGCAGATGGAGCTGTATCCGGCGCCGAAGCCGACCGCGCGCGTCAGCCTGAAGACCCTGCAAGACCTGCAATTGATGGCCAGCAACAGCGTCAAGCAAGCCTTTTCCCGCCGCTATGCGATCGTCCCTTATCCACAACTGGCACCGACCGATTCGCGCTCGCTGATCCTGCAAGCGGCGATCACTCACGTCAGCGCCAACAACGAAGGCATGCACTGGTATGAGGCCGTTCCGATCGGCGCCATTGTCGGGGCAACACAAGCAGCCACCGGGCATCGGGATCAGACTGCCGAGATGTACATCGAAGCCAACCTGATCGATGCCAAGACCGGTTTGCCGGTCGCGAAAATGGTTCGCAAGGTGTTTGGCGCGACACTCGACAATGCCCAACAGCCGGTGCTTGCCAGTGACTTCAAGGTCGCGCTCAAAAGCATGACAGACGATATGCAGGCCCTGCTCCTCAAGCACTGATGCCCGGATAAACCCCATCGCACGCAGACGGGCATGGGGTTTCAACCGCGCTTGTTCCCTGACAAACCGTCAGCCGTGCCGACGCCTGACGTGAGACCCCATCATGAAAATACTGGCCCATACCCTGGCGGTGCTGATGCTGTTGGTGAGCACCCGCGCCCTGGCAGTGACGGTGATCCCCCTCAAAGGACAGACTTCCCAGGCCATCCAACAGGACACCAGTGCCTGCCAATCCCAGGCCAACGCACAACATCCGGTACAAAGCCCCGTGCCATCCGGTGGTCGGGCAAAGGGCGCCGCAACCGCCGCCGTAGCCGGGGCGACCGCGGCCGAGGTCCGGGGCCGCCAACATGAAAACGTCTATGACCAGATCGACGACGACACCCGGCAAGACTATCGCCAGAACCACGCGCGCAGTGCCGCGGCGGCCGGCGCCGTGGTGGGGGCTTCCAGGCAACGCCAGGCGCGCCGGCAAAATGATGCTGCGAGCGAGCAAAGCGTCACCGCCAACAACTCCGTCTATAGCAGCTGCCTGCAGCAGCGTGGCTACGATGTCTTGCCTTGATCGGCGGCGTTTATCCTGTGCACACGCGTTATCGTTACCGACCATTGCTGGCAAGCCAGCTCCCACAGGGGGCCATGCCAACGCTGAAACTGTAGGAGCCAGCCTGCTGGCGATGGACTCCAGTGCGCCGCGTTCATCCCGTTCACCCGCGTTATCGTTAACGACCATCGCTGGCAAACCAGCTCCCACAGGGGGCCATGCCCACGCTGAAACTACTGTAGGAGCCAGCCTGCTGGCGATGGACTCCAGTGCGCCGCGTTCATCCAGTTCCCACGCATTATCGTTAACGACCATCTCTGGCAAGCCAGCTCCCACAGGGGGCCATGCCCACGCTGAAACTACTGTAGGAGCCAGCTTGCTGGCGATGGACTCCAGTGCGCCGCGTTCATCCCGTTCACCCGCGTTATCGT